>NZ_JBSWXV010000009.1:0-180267 GCF_056160765.1 Microbulbifer sp. ABE4_465 | reverse complement strand
GATTGTGGGGTGGGTCTTGTGGGCTGGGAGGTGGGTAGAAGAGACGGTTTCAGGACCGCTGGGAATACATCCCTGTACGTTGCGTCGGCGGCGTCCATGCCGCCGACGCTCCTGAAAAGGGTCACCCGGCACCTGGCCTTAGCATTTAGCTTCTGCACTTCGTAGCGCTGGATCCCGGATCGAGTCCGGGATGACGGCGTATGGTGAAATCTTCATCGTCATGCCGGGCTTGACCCGGCATCCAGTGGGGGTGGCAGGGAGTGTATTAGTCTTGCGACTCTCGCAGGAATCGATGAATCTGCCGACGCTGTTTCTTGTTCGGTCGCTCGTGGGAAATATTTGCGTTGCTCGCCTTGCGATCCGCTGCGAACTGCTCGCGCTTGGCAATACTGTCTTCGGTTTCCCGATACAACGTCTGTGCGATATCCGCACCACGGCGCTGGTCGGAAAGTACAAGCACTTCCACCACTTTTTCATCCCAACCTTGGCGAATGGTCAGCAGTGTGCCGGTAGTAATTTCCTTACTGGCTTTCACCCGCTGCCCTTCCGCATGCACCTTGCCGCCTTCGATGGCCTGTTTGGCAATACTGCGGGTCTTAAAAAATCGCGCGGCCCAGAGCCACTTATCGATACGTACTTTTTCCATCAGGCTAAAACTGAACCCATTCAGAGCGAATAACGCTACGAAGTAAAAATATTCGATTGAAGGCGGAGCGTCGGGTGCGGGTTTTCAGGAGCGTGAGCGACAGGGACGTCGCTCACGCAGCTTACAGGGATGTACTTGTAGCGGTCCTGAAAACCCGCACCCGATGTTCCGCCGCCACAAAAGGTCAAGACGGAGCTGTCACGAAGATTCAGCGGGCCACTAAAATTTCATCAAAATCATGAATCGCCGGAAACTCGGTAATTTCCCGGACCGGGCTCTTGCTATCGGGCTGGCGGATACACAGCAGATGTTCGATGCCATATTCCTGCGCCGCACCCAACACATGCAGATTGTCATCCACAAACAGCGTACGCGCCGGGTCAAACGGCTGGCGCTCCTGGAGCGAATGCCAGAACAGCGTGCTCTCCTTCGCGTGGCCCAGATCGTGGGAGGAAACAATCTCATCCAGCCACTGATCAATCCCGGTAATTTCCAGCTTGTGGCTCAACCCATCTGGGTGCGCATTGGTCACCAGCAGCGCGCGTTTTTTCATTTCTCTCAGGCTGCGCAGGAAATTGTCCGTGTGCGGGCGCAGCGCAATGCGGTCCTCGATCTCCCGGTAGATCGCCGGCACATCCAGCTTCAACACATCCGACCAATACCGCAGGCAATACCAGTCCAGGGTGCCGCGTAACTCATCGGTCATACGGATCACCAGCTGCTGCGCCTCAACCACAGAGATACCGTTTGCCGCCGCATAGCGCAGGGGCAAATGTTCCATCCAGAAGTGATTGTCGTAATGCAGATCCAGCAGGGTGCCGTCCATATCCAGCAGCACCGTATCGATCCGGCTCCAGTCCAGCATAACTACCTATTCCGCGGGCCCTGGCCCGCAGTTGCACAAAAAATGGTCGCCCATTATGCCCTCAAGCCTCTCTGGCCGCCAAATCCGCGCGAATCAGGCCGATCACCAGCAGCGCCTGAGCGGCATAGTAGGTCAGCATGATCCAGGTGCCAGACAGCGGAATCGGGTCCACAAAGCGGTTCAGCGCGATCAACGCATCGGAGACCATAAAGGTGACCGCGCCGGCAAACAGCAGCGAGGAACCGCTGCGATGGGCTGCGGCAGACAGCGCCATAAACACGATCGCCACAATGTAAAACGCGACCGGCAACGCCAGTGCGCCGGCACTGGGCAGTACCTGTCGGGCCAGCAGCAGCGCCGCGATCACAATCGCAGTGCCGCGCAGGGCGAAGCGGCGGCTACCCAGTTGGAGGTTGCGCAGGAAGTTGCCGGCGTAGGTGAGCTGGGCCAGCAGGAAGGCGCCCAGGCCGAACACGAAGTGGTTGTGGAAGGGAATGGCCAGCAGTACATCCCCGGTGGCGGACAGGCCAAGAGCGACCAGTGCGAGCAATCGGGTCGTGCCGCCGAGCGAGGTCGCAGCCAACCAGAAGAGCGCGCCAATGGGCACGATTTTCAGTGCCGCCATCCACAGGGCGCTTGTGCCCAGTGCATCCAGGGTCATATACACCAGGGCACCGAGGGCAAGCAGGGCCAGCGGTGCCTGCTGCGAGCGGTTTACGGGGCGGGTTTCCATCGCTAACGTCGTCATGTTTTTATCCATCTTTTTATATTTGCTGCTTTGGGGGGTATTCTTGCCCGAGTATTCGCGAAAGTGCCGCGCCGTACAATTGCGCGCCGGGTGACATTTTCGACCACCCATTCCGTATCCTGATATCAGGTTTTAAACACGCCATCCCTTTTGTCCATTCAAGGAGCGACAGATGAAGGCCAATAACATCCTCGAAACCATCGGCAATACGCCCCACGTACGTATCAACAACCTCTTCCGCGACGATATCGAGGTGTGGATGAAGGTGGAGCGTTTCAATCCGGGCAGCAGTATCAAGGACCGGATTGCTCTGGGGATGATTGAGGATGCGGAGAAATCGGGCGCGCTGAAGCCCGGCGGGGTGATTGTTGAGCCGACCTCCGGCAATACGGGTATCGGTCTGGCTATGGTGGCGGCGGTGAAGGGTTACCGCCTGATCCTGACCATGCCGGAGTCGATGTCGGTGGAGCGGCGCAAGATCATGAAGGCACTGGGGGCGGAGTTGGTGCTTACCCCGAAAGAGAACGGCATGCCGGGGGCGATCGCGAAGGCAGAGGAGATTCTGGCGCAGCACGAGAACAGCTGGATGCCGCAGCAGTTTATCAATCCGGCGAATGTGACGGCGCACAAGAACACGACGGCCCAAGAGATTCTGGCGGACTTTTCGGAGGGGCTGGACTATCTGATTACCGGTGTGGGTACCGGTGGGCATATCACGGGTTGTGGTGAGGTGTTGAAAGAGTCGATGCCGAATCTGCAGGTGCTGGCGGTGGAGCCGGAGAAGTCGCAGGTGATTGCGGGCAAGGAGAAAGGTATGCACCGGCTGCAAGGCATTGGTGCGGGCTTTGTGCCGGAGGTGCTGAACAAGGCGATGCTGGATGGGACGATTCCGGTGTCTGAAGAAGACAGTTTTGAGATGGCGCGTCAGTGTGCGTTGAAGGAGGGTATCTTTATCGGGATTTCTTCCGGGGCGTCGCTGGCGGCGTTGAAGCAGAAGGAGCAGGAGTTGGCCCCGGGCAGCCGGGTACTTGTGTTCAGCTATGATACCGGTGAGCGCTACCTGTCTATCGAAGACCTCTTTTCCGCGTAAATTACCCTCCCTTCTGGCCTGGCGGGATCAATCCCCAAATCCCGCCCGGGCCTGCGTATAATCTCGCCTTTCTTTTTTTCGGGTCGTCGGCCACTTGAGTGGCGGTGGCGCTACCGGGTACAGCCTTGCGATACACGACCTAGGCGGCCCCCCCGTGAATCCATCCATGGGGGCTCTTCTGCGAGGTCCCTCTCGCAGAAGGTCTCGCAAGGCTGTACCCGGTATCACCACCTTCTCGTCGACCCAAGTTGTATTCGAATAAAACTGTATCGGGGGAATCATGGAAAACGTAGTAAGCAGGGAACTGCTGGATCAGGTCATCGCCATTTCAGCGGAGGCGGGCGAGGCGATTCTGGAGGTGTACAACGCCAGTGGTGAGCTGGAGGTGGATACCAAGTCCGATGATTCTCCGGTAACCGCCGCGGACCTGGCGGCGCACAAGATTCTGGAGCCGGCGCTGGCGAAGCTGCTGGACGGGGTGCCAGTGCTGTCTGAGGAGGGCGAAATGCCTTCTTACGATGTGCGCGGTCAGTGGGATCGCTACTGGATTATCGACCCACTGGATGGCACCAAGGAGTTTATCCGCCGCAACGGTGAGTTCACGGTGAATGTGGCGCTGATTGAGAACGGTGAGCCGGTGCTGGGGGTGGTGCATGTGCCGGTGCTGGATATTACCTATGCGGGCGCGAAGTCCCTGGGGGCGATCAAGCGCGATGCGTCTGGTGAGAAGACGATTTCTGTGCGGGCGATGCAGCCGCGTCTGGAAGCGAAGCAGCCGATCGAGGTGGTGGCGAGCCGCAGTCACGGTGCTGGTGCGGTGGATGCGCTGTTGGAGCGTATTGAGGGCACCTTGGGTGAGACCGGGCTTAAGAATATGGGCAGCTCGCTGAAGCTTTGTCTGGTGGCAGAAGGTGCGGCGGATCTGTATCCGCGTCTGGCGCTGACCTGCGAGTGGGATACGGCGGCGGCGCAGGCGGTGGTGGAAGCCGCTGGGGGTGTAGTGGTGGACGACAAGTTCGAGTTGCTGCGCTACAACCAGAAAGATGAGCTGCTGAACCCGTTCTTTTATGTGATTGGCGACCGGTCCTTTGACTGGAAGGCGCTTCTGCTGGGCTAAGGCTCTCTTTTTTGGGCTAAATTGCCCCGCAGATAGTTGCTCCGGTGAAATCTGCAAAACTGGTCTAGGCTTTACCGTATACCCGCCCGTCGCCGTTGCTTTTAACGTCAGCAACTGGCGGTGGCCGGCTCCATCCACCTGCTCCATCCGTCTGCTTCATTCGAAACGGGGATAGGGAGGTAAAGCTATGACCAGTGCCCGCGCTGCCCATGTGAACATCAATGAAACCGAAACCCGCTATTTGCGTCAGCGTCTGCAAGTAGAGATTACCTGGCTGTCGCGCCAGATGCAGGACCTGCACGGTTCAGACCAGTTGCCAGACCATTCGCTGCGACAAACCTACCGGGAAATGATCTTTTCCCGTCGAGCGCTTCTTGGGCGCATACCTCGTTAATTTCGTTTTCCGCAGGAAAATATTTCTATTGCGGTGATTATTTCCGCAATTTTTGACGCGTGCGTCGCGCATTTTTTTCTTTGCCGAGAATTTTTTTCACGTTCGAACAATTGGGTCTACGCTTGGTGGGATAAAAGTTAACTTAAAAGAGAAAGCCCATGCGTTATCCGGTTGTGGTACACAATATTGAATTTGCCGGTTACGGTGCCATTGCGCCCGACCTGCCCCACTGCCACTGCCACGGAGAAACACTGGAAGCCGCACTGCAGAAAATGGCGGAAACGATTGCCGGCCGGCTCGACGAAATTCAGGACGCGGGTGGCACGCCACCGGAACCCGGTGACCTGGAAAAGCTGCGGAATAATCCTGCCTTCGCCGGTGGCGTATGGGCCATTATCGATATCGAACAGAACGCCTTCAGCCCCCGTTCCTGAAACGCAAGCAATCAAAACACGGATTTTAGTAAGCATGCGCTGATACCGTTGGCAAACCGGTTTCTGCGCGGTTAAACAGGGAAGTCAAATAATGAAAGCACTGGTATTTGCTCTCGCTTTGTTCGCCTCCGCTCTGGCCTCCAGCAGTGCGCTGGCGCAGTGGAACAATCCCATCGATGGATACTGTAACGGTGAATACCACATTGTTGGCACCGTGGGTCTTGGTGTGGGTGAACTGCAAATCAACGATGAGCAGGACTTTGCCGGGTACGCCAGTATCGGTGTAACCCCGGACGCGGGTATCTGGCAGGTGGAGCTGCGCTATACGGGCTTTGATGACGGCAGCGTTTCGGTGGATCAGTGGGGTATCGGCGCCAAGGTAGATTTCACCGTAAGCTGCGATGTGCAGTGTCTCTACTGGATGGTCGGCTGGAACTACGGTGAATTTGATGTGGATACCATCGAGCGCCGCGGATTGATCTACGACCTCGACGGTAGCGCCGACGATAACTACTGGAATGCCGGTGTTGGATACCGCTACAACTGGACCAAGGACTTCGATACATCCATCGAGTACAACTACAACGATGTCGACACCAAGTTTTATTATTACGATGGTGTCGACGATGTGCGCTTTGATCTCGGGCACCTGCGCACACTCACGGTCAACTTCAGTTATCGCTTCTGAGCGCAATCATCTGAAAGCGGGCCCGATGGCAAGAGCATCGGGCAGCCCCTTCTCAAATCTTTAAAGTGCGTAAGACAGGCTCATATTGAGACCGTCATCGCGTCCCAGCTGGTATCCGTTGTAGTGCGCGGATACACTGCTGGTCCATTCCAGCCCCAGTCGCACACCGGCAAATGGCCCTGACTGTGGCACCAGGTTTGCGCCCACGGCCGCATCCACAAACTCTCCCCCGTAATTTTCCTGCAAGTCCGACGGACTGGCGTGATTGTGGGGGCCGTTGTAGTGGCCGTTGATGTCGTGCTGTTTGGTGTAACCCAGTCGCGCGGATACGCTCACCCAGTCAGCTACACGATAGGCCCCCCAGGCGGTAGCGCCATAGCGTTCGCCGAAGCTGAAGCCGGAATCGTTTTCGTCCTGCATGGGCAGGCGTGCAGTGGCCTGAGCCCCCCAGCTGAGCTGCTCGTGCCCACTGGTGTACGTTACCGAGGGCATCAGGTCCCAGGTGCCGGTACCCAGTTGCATACCGTAGTGTACAAAGGTGCCGTCGGCGTTTTTCAGATCGACATCGCCGGTGGGCGCGCTGACCCCCAGCGTACCGTGAAGCTTGTAGCCGCGGTTATCCACAAGGCGGAACAGACCCGCGACCACCGTGTCTCCGGTACCGCTGGTTCCGTGGCTGTGACTGCCGTGCATGCCCATGTCGTGGCCCATGCCATCTCCATCCATCCCACTCATTTCACCCATGCCGCCCATATGATGGTCGTGGCCTGCACCGGTCATCGACATGGTCATATCCATAGACATGGTCTGGGGCATAAACATCAGGGTCAGGTTATCGCTGACCGCATACATGATGTCGAGCATATGCATTTCCATCGCCATGCCGGTGGGCACCATGGAGTAGCCTGCGTGGCCTGCCGCCGCGGCAGTGGTTTTTTGGGAGCCGGAATACAGATCGGAGTAGTCCTCGCGCATGTAGCGGTACCCGAACATCCACTCCCCCTGCTGGTGCAGGTGATCTGCCATTACCCCCGCCGGCGCGTGGCTTTCAGGCAGGTACGCTGGTGTCGCCGTGTCATGGCTCAGTGCAGGCATACTCCCGCTGGCGAGCGCGAGAACTAGTGGTGCAGAGTAAGTGAGAAGCTTCCCATGGCGATTCATTGCTGATTCCTTGTTATGCAAGCTTTGCCACGCGGTCGACAGACCGAGCGGGCGTTGATGGTCGTATTAGCGGTTCTGCCCAGTACCCAGTACCCAGTACCCAGTACCCAGTACCCAGTAGCACAGGCTACCAGTGCCCCAAACAGACGAAAGCGAGTGCGACGAAATGCCCCACCCTCTCCGGCCGCGGCAGGCTTGGGCCGAAGGATGACCCTCACACCGCCGCCCAATAGGTGACCCTGATCACTTGTGGCATCATTGAAGGGCGAATGCAGAAAACAAAAGAATCGAACAAGGAATGATCAGTGAACGATAAATACAATATTGAAATTACCGGTGAAGCGGTTGGGGGGAAAAGCCAGCACGAAGCCGTTGCGGCGCTGGCCCGTTACGCGGGCATTAGTGAAGAGCGCGCGCAGCAGATGTTTGCCAGTGCGCCAACCGTGGTGAAGCGCGATATTCCCGAAGACCTCGCCCAGCGCTACGAGCGCAAGCTGGCGGATCTCGGTATCGGTGCGCGGCGTGCCGTTGCCAGTGTGCGCGAAGAGGCATTGGCACTGGAGCCGATGGAAGCCGGCGAAGATTCGTCCGAAGAGGTAACCAGTGCGGCATCATCGACCCCTACAGAGCGCCAGTCCGTGGATGCTCCGTCACCACAGGCCAGCCAGGTACCACCCGGCGGTGGCAGCGCGGGTGGCGAAACGGAAGGCAAGCGTCATATCGGATTTGTGTTTTCCGGAAACGGGTACGAATACTTCAAGATCTGGATTGTGAATATCCTGTTGACCATCGTGACCCTGGGCCTCTATGCACCCTGGGCCAAGGTGCGAAATGCGCAGTATTTTTATGGCAACACCAGCCTGGACAACGCCAGCTTCGCGTTTACCGCGGATCCAAAGAAAATGCTTATCGGCCGCCTGATTGCCCTTGGGTTGTTGCTGGCTTTAACGGCGATTTATAACTTCTCGCCAATGACGGGTATTCTGTTGAGCATTGGTTTGATTTTTGTTTTCCCCTGGGTGTTGAATCGCACCTTTGCGTTCTATGCCCGCAACAGTACCTACCGCAATATCCGCTTCCGGTTTGTGGGCCGCTACACCGATGCGCTAATAAATTTTCTCGGCTGGCCAATCCTGGCTTCGCTGAGCCTCGGTCTGCTGTCACCGTTTATGCTCTATAAACAGAAGCAGTATGTGATTGATAACCACCGCTACGGCAACAAGAGCTTTGCGTTCCGTGCCAAGGTCGGAGATTTCTACGGACTGGTGTTTATCGCTATCGGCATTGGTCTGGCAGGGCTGATTGCCGGTTCCTTGGTGGGGGTGGTCTTGGCGCTGATCTATACGCCGCTGGGTGTTCTTTCCGGTGTTGCTGCCCTGGCTGGTTACGCGGCGGGTATCCTGTACTTCGTCACCAACATGCAGAACCTGATTTTCAACAACACCAGCCTGGCGGATAACGATTTCAAGGCCCGTTACCAGATGAAGTCTTTCGGATTGCTGATGGTGACCAACTTCCTGTTGACCGTGGTCACTCTCGGGCTGTTTATTCCCTGGGCCAAGGTGCGTGTTGCACATTATGCCGCCGAGCACACCGCAGTGGATGTAGCTCAGGACCTGGATAAGTTCGCAGCGATCAGCCAGCCGGATGAATCCGCCTTTGGTGAAGAGTTCGGTGATGTGTTTGATATGGAAGTGGGCATCTAAGAAATCCGTATACCATGCAATACATCATCAAAGGAAAATGGCAGGACGGCGCGACCAGCGCCGTTGTGCCTGCAGAGTTGCGTTGCCTGGAAGGACGGGTATACCTGTGTGTGGATGGGCGGGAAATCCTGCGCGCACCCCACAGCCAGCTGAAGTTGTCCGCCAGGCTCGGGCGCACACCGCGATACCTTCATTTTGCCGATCAAGCCGGCCAGTTTGAAAGCGATGACCATGAACACCTTGACCGCCTGAGCGGTGACCTGGGTGGCCGTGGATTTGCACTTATTCACCGTCTGGAAAACAGTCTCGGCATGGTGCTCATGGCCACGGTGGTGGTGGCGGCACTGATCTGGGGCTATTTTGTCTGGGGCGTGCCGGTCGGCAGCAAGGTACTGGCCGAGCGGATGCCTGCGGATCTGCTGGATCGATCCGCACAGGAAACCCTGTTATTCCTCGAGAAATTTCAATTCGAGGAAACCGCGTTAAGCCTCGAGCGGCAGCAGGAAATCCGTGACACTTTCCAGGCGTTTGCGCCGGAATACCAGATTGAGAAACTGCGCTTCTATCGCGGTGGAGACCAGGGGGCGAATGCTTTTGCCTTGCCGGATGGCACGATTATTTTTACCGATGAAATTATCGCACTGGCAGATACCGATGAAGAGTTGCTGGCGGTATTCGGCCATGAACTTGGCCATGTTGCGCACCGTCATTCACTGCGCCATGTGATACAGGGGTCGGCCCTTTCCCTGACGCTGGCCCTGATTACCGGAGAGGTCTCCGCACTGGGTGACTTGCTATTGACCGCACCGGTGGTATTTAGCCAGCTATCCTACTCGCGACAGTTTGAGCTGGAGTCAGATGATTACGCGGTACGTATGCTGCGTGAGCGTGGTCACTCCGCCGACGCCCTCGCGGATATGCTGACCAAGCTCTATCTCAGTAAGCACTGCGAAACCGATAGCACCTGTGACATTACTGATGACGAAACCGCAGGTGGCAATGCCGACACTGCAAGGGATCAGGAAGCCAACTGGTTAAAATACCTCAGTACGCATCCCCATCTTGAAGAGCGTATCGCGCTCACCCGTGACCGAGAATAGATACCGGAAAAGAGATGTACTCATGAGCGCAAAATGGTTACTGCGGTTCGGGTTGGTACTGCTCCTCCTGATCATGGCATACGCGGCACTGCCGTGGTATTCCGCCCGCCAGCTCATTGAGGCTGCCCAGCACAACGATGCCGCCAGGCTGGAGCGCTACGTGGATTTCCCCCAGCTGCGCAGTAATATTCGCCGGCGTCTTCAGGAAGAAATGCACCGTTCCATGGGTGGTGATTTACCTCCGGAGCTCGGAGACTTGTTCAATGCGGGTGCCGACCTGTTTCTCGGCCCATTACTGGAGCGCCTGATCAGCCCGCAGGGGATTACCCAGTTGATTCAGGGGCAGCGAGATTGGCGGGAGTTAGAGCGAGAGTTAAGTAATCTCGGAACCGGGCAGCGGCGTCAGGGCCCTGACGAAAATGACACCTCGCGGCACTCCGGGGACGCGAACTCCGAAAGTGGAAGTGGCACCGATCACGATCATCACTGGCAGCTTGAGCACTGGTACTTTGTCGGTCACAGTACAGTGGAAGTTATGTGTGGCAACCGTGAAGATAAAGAGCTGGTACAACTGCGGTTGCAGCGCAAAGGCCTGCGCTGGCAGCTGGTGGATATCCGACAGTTAGACGAACTTTCCGGGGAAGAATAAACATGGCCCTAACCCTGCAAATGCACGAGTCACTGAACGTGTTTGGAGACCCGCTGATTCCCTGTAGTACAGACCCCCTGACCGGTTTTTTCCGCGACGGTTGTTGCAATACCAACGATCAGGATATCGGCTCACACACCGTGTGTGTGGAAGTAACCCGGGATTTCCTGAAGTTTTCCGCAGAGCGCGGCAATGACCTCAGCACACCGGTGGAAGAGTTTGGCTTTCCCGGATTGAACCCCGGCGATCGCTGGTGCCTGTGCGCGGCGCGCTGGCTGGAGGCGCAGAAAGTGGAAATGGCGCCGCGGGTATTCTTACAGCGCACTCACGTGCGTGCGCTGGAAATTGTGCCACTGGAAATACTGCGCCAATACGCGGCCGATTTAAACTGACTCACAGCGTTTGATTGGTCGGGAAATGGTTAGAAGGGAAGTATTACGCGGGCAGTGAAAAGTGCTCTGAAGTAAGCCGTCCAGGCTTACCCAGAGCCAGCCTTGCGGCCGCAACCAACTCACAGGATGAAAATTTGTTGGTGAGCGCGAAGTCCATATCTGGTGCGGATGTCGTTAAGATTCCGCCCTGCTCAGTGGATAGAATGCGCCTCGCGAGGTTAGTGAGCAATAGCCCATTCGGGCCAAATGACAGAGGGCTATCTACCCTTGCACACCTTCCCTTAAATCAGACCCTCACTGATACTTTTTGAAACCAGTTGGCCGGTTGTCTTGCATCCGGATTTTTTTAGAATATTTTTCCGGTGATTCTTTACTGTGTGCGGAGAAATGTTCAGCAGCCTTCCCACGTCCGCACTTGTTTTTCCATCAGCCAGCAGGCGCACGATTTCCATTTCACGCTGGGTAAACAGCGAGGGTGCCGCAATACAATTCTGCGGATTGTTCATGACATCGATATTCAGGTAGCTCTCGCCGCCAAACAGATTCAGTAGCGAGAGCTTGTAGTTGCTGGCGCTGGTGAGATGGGTGATATCGGTGTGAATACCCAGAGTGCGCGCCACGCCAAATTGCTCGTCGGTATCCAGAATAATCGCCTGGTGGTTGAACAGCCGGTAGCTGCCATCGGCCACGCGCATACGCCCGCTATAGGAAATCTTGTAGTTTTTCACCTGATCCATACCGATGTGGTTCTTCAGGATCGACAGTGCAGTCTCTTCGGCTTTGGCGGCGAAGGGAACGTCATCAGGGTGCCCTCGCTCGATTAGCGACTGCACCGTGGCAATCTTGGGGTCAACGCCCAAAATCGCTTCGATGGATGGACTCACCAGCATCGGCTTGTCGAGATTCAGAAAATCGAGGACGTAGTAATAACAGGGGCCGCTGCTGAAAGTGGTGGCAATAAACTGATCGAGTTCATAGCGTTGCTGCGCAACACCCCGTTTGGCGAAAAACCCCGGGATATTGTGCCAGGCCCGATAAATCAGGTTGTTGTCTGCTTCGATGGTCTCGAGGTCCATGGAGAATTCCCTGTTTATCATCAGCCTGGACGGTCACGCATGGAAGTTGTGATCTGCATCACGAGATGCTCATCTTTATACCAAATAAGTGGGTAGCGGCACAGATTCCGTTCGGGGCTGGCTCTAGGAATCTGTGGCTGAGCGGCCGGATTAGTTTCCAGTTTGCAACTTAATTCAGGTAATACAGCTTAGGTCGCTTATGTCCTAGATCAGTCCGTCGATAGCGCAGCTTGCCAGAAGCTGACTCATGTTCTGGCAGCCAGCCTTTTTCAAAATACGTTTGCGATGGTTTTTGATGGTGTATTCGGACAGCGATAGAGCTTCACCGATCTGTGCGCTGGTCAACCCCTTGGATACCAGTTGAATGACAGATATCTCGCGTTCGGTAAATACCGGTTTGCTCGGGCTGGTTTTTTCCGCGTGATTGTCGACTTCAATATTGAGGTAGGAAGGTTGACCGTTCATGCCGATCAACGACAGACGGTAGTTATTTTCCGAAGTGAGATGTGAGATATCCGTGTGCACATTCAGTGCTTTGCCGATTCCACCTTTGTCATCGGTATTGAGCACAATGGACTGATGATTAAACAGGCGGTACTCGCCGGTTTTTACCCGAAAGCGAAAACAGTAGGAAAATTTGTAATCGGTAATCTTGTCCATCCCGATACGCTGTTGCATGACACGTATCGCGGTGGCTTCTGCGTTGGAAACAAATGCCATGTCATCCGGATGAATCAGCGCAAGAATATCCTGGAAGGTCATTGTGGCAAGATTGAGATCGTGAATCTGTTCTACCTGTGGGCTGATGTACAGCAGTTCCAGGTCGAACAGGTCAAAAATGTAGTGGTAGTGCGGGCCGTTACTGAATACCCGGCTGACCATTTCATCTACCTGCAGTTTGGCCAGCTCGGTTTTGTTTTTCGCAAACAGCTCGTTGCGCTGGTTCCATACGCTGGTCAACATGTCGCTGTTCGGCTTCTCTTGTTTAGTTTCACTGGCCACTAGGGCGCGTCCTTTGTGATGTGTGTCTCATTTATCATGAGACACTTGTACCAGAAAGTTGTCGTATGGCGCAAATGTATTTATCTGGTGCCCCCTAAATAAGTCTGCGCAATACAGGATAGACATGAAAGGTTGTGTGGGTAATAGGGTGCGGGTGCAATAGGGCGCTGGGCCAGGCGGAATGTGAGTGAGGCTTTGCGCGAGCGGAAAATGGAGAGTGTGCTGTAGCAGCCACCACGCCGCGATGGCTGCTACAGGAGGTGTCATTATCAGGATGGCAGGAAATCGATCGAGTAATTGAGGGTCGATTTTTCCACATTGGCCGTGCCAAAGTTGATCAGGCGGATGCGCGCGAGCAGCTTGCGTTCCAGATCCTCGTCACCCAGCTCACTGCTGACCAGGCTCACCCCGGAGATAACCCCGTTGGGCTCGATCACCAGCTTTACTGTCACCTTGCCGGCCAGGGTCGGATCACGGCGCAGGGCGCGGTTATAAATCGCGAAGATAGCGCCCTTGTTGGCTTCCATAACCTGACGGATGGATTCCTCACCGCGGGTACCGCGTTCACGGCGGGCTTGCCTGCTGCTGGACTTCGCGGCCACTTCCGCTTCCGCCACTTCCACCTGGGTGGTTTGACGGCCAGACAGGGCGGAACCACCGGTGTTGCGGCTCAGCTGCCCGGTGTTGATGCCGCCACTGGCTGCCTTGGATTTATCCGTAATCAGTGAGCGGTCGATCTTCTGTGCATTGGCAGCGCCGCTGGCCAGGGAATTGGCATTGGCCACCTGGGATACGTCGAGACTATCGCGCATATCCATCAGGTCGTCCTGCAGCTGCATTAGGCCGCTGTTGGCTGCCTTTTCCCGCGCCTTGGCCACTTCTTCGGCCGGGGCCTTTTCCGTCAGCGGTTTGGGCTTGACGGTCTTGATCGGCTTGGGTTTGGGCTTTTCGATCGGCTTGGGCTCTTCCTTTTTAACCTCTTTGGGTTTTTCGATTTTCTTCTCAACCGGCTTTGGCTTGGGTTTTTCCACCGGCTTCGGCAGTTCTTTTTTCTCCAGAATCACACGCGCCAGTTGCGGCGGCAGCTGTTCTTTCTGCTCGCGGGTGAGTTCCGGAGCCGGAATAAACGTAAACAGCGCACCGAGCACCACAAACGCGGCAAAGCCGGATTTGAGGAACTTGATAAAGCGCTGGTCCTCTTCTTCCGTAGAGGCCCAGGGCAAAACCGAGTTGTAGTAGTGCCACGGCATCAGGGCCGGGCGGTTTGTGCTGGGGGAGACGGTAGTCATTCTCTGCCTCCCGTTATTGACCGGCGGCCGGAGCGGCCGGGTCTTGTGCGGATGTCTGTGTCACGGCCAGGTCGATATCCCGGTAGTCCGCTGCGGCGCAGGTGTTCATGATCTGCTTGAGCAGCGCGTAGGGCACCTCCTCGTCGCCGAGAATGGTCACCGGACGGCCCACTGCGACCTTGTCTTCCGGCAGGGGCTCGGCGCGGCTGGCGAGGTATTTCAACTCGTTCAGCAGCGGTTCGATCTGATCCTGCCCGTTGGGGATGTCCGCGACCTTGGCGATCATGCGGTTGCCCACTATCAGCTGGTCGCCATTGACCCGCACCACGGTGGTGGTTTCCGGTTTCTGGGTGGAAGTGGATTCCGGCAGGGTAATGGTTTTGTCTGTCTGCAGTACTTCCACATCCGAGGAGTTCACCAGCAGGAAAAATACCAGAATGGTGAAGATATCCATCAGTGAAACCAGGTTCAGTTTCGTTTCTTTATGCCGACGCGTCTTGCGCCCTTTCAGCTTGCCGCCGATCGTCGCTTTCATAGTCCGTTGCCTGCCAGCTGTTCATCTTGCCCCTGGCCACTCTGGGCCACGTCGTCCTGCTGTGATGAATCTCCTTGGGGCGCATCCCCCAGGGAGATCTGCGGGAACAGTTCCGCATCCACCACGGACGCCGCCACCACCGCGCGGAAGGAGCGCGCGGTATCCATGGCGCTCACCAGGGTGCGGTAGGGGGTGCCGGGTTCCGAGAGAATCACCAGGTCTTTCTTGTCGATATCCTTATCCCGCAGGGCGCGCTTGATTTCCTGCAGTACATCCGACACCAGCTTCAAGTCCGGCTTGCCGTCCCGGTTGGGAATGCGTTTTACGCGAATTCCCGCCGGATAGTTGATGTCGATGTACTCGGCGCGCAGCACCATTTCCAGTTGCCGGTTTTCTTTCTGCTCTTCCACACTGGCATCGCTCAATCCCGGAAGGTTGAGGTTCAGCACGGAGATATGGGAAAACACCATATTCAGAAGCAATACCGGGACCAGAACGGTCATCAGACTCATAAACGAGGTGATGTCCAGATCCGGATCGGTTTCCAGCCTGCGTCGGATAGCCATGGCTCTCTCTTGTTCTAGTTCTTAACGTTTACGATTGTTGCGTCTGCGGTCGCGTTAGGCCGGTGCGCCGGATTTGGCGGCGGGACGCGCTGCGGATGCTTCCGCTTTCTGACCGCGGGTCAGGGTAATCAGGTTAAGAAACTTCACTCCGGCCATTTCCAGGCTGTCGATGATCTCGTTGGTCTTGTTCTGCAGCATGGAGTACGCCAGCAGCAGTGGGATCGCGGAGATCAGACCGAAGGCGGTGGTGTTCATCGCGACAGAAATACTGGAAGACAGCATGCTGGCTTTCTCAGAAGGATCCGCATTGGCAACCGCGGTAAACGCCGCGATCAGACCGATGATGGTACCCAGCAGGCCCAGCAGTGTGGCTATGTTGGCCAGGGTGGCGAGGTAGTTGGTGCGTTTTTCCAGGCGCGGCACGGCTTCGAGGATGCTCTCCTCAATGGCCATGGCGATATTCTCGTCCTTGCGCGCGTGCTGTGCGGTGCTAATGCCGGCGGCAACGAGCTGGCCCATGGGGGCCTGTTCGTTCTGGGCGAACTTCAGCGCTGCGGCAAAGTTGCGCTGCTGCATCATTGGCAGAATCTGGCCGTAGGCGCGGCGATTGGCAAGCTTGGCGCGGGACAGGAACACCCAACGCTCTACAACCAACACCACACCGATCACCAGTACCAGTGCGATGGGATACATAAAAGTGCCGCCGTTCTGAAAGAAGCGCAGCAGTGTGTTGAAAAACTCCATGGTCAAATCTCCGGGACTTAAAGATTTTTTGTCGAATTTACTCTTCGGCGTCTTCCGCCTTGAGTAGTTTTATTTCTCGGTGCAGTTCCGAGTATTCCTGGTGCTGGAAACTGTGGGTAATAGCGTTGGGCAAAGTGCTTTCAATTTTTTCCAGGCTCGCGGCCTGCTTCCAGGGGATGATGTAAAGCACCTTGGGTTGTTCCTGGCTGCCAATGATCGTGGATTCCAGGGTGATGACCTCGCCACCGTCTTCCTGTGCAGACGCGCTCGCGCTCAGGAAGAGAGCAATCAAGTTAAAAAGAAAAGCGGCAGTCAGTTTTGCACTTTTCATTTACAGTCTCCGCTCCAGATCCATAATCCAGCCCAATAATGCTCGGTCTTCCTCGGACTCAAGTGCCCTGGCTTCGCGGTAGTGATGCAAAGCCTGTTCCGGTTGGTGCAGGTAAAGATCAAACAGAATACCCAGGTTGCGGTGGCCCACGGCGAAATCCGGCCACTGCTTGAGGGCGCTTTCATAGGCTTTGCGGGCCTCATCAAAACGGCCCTGGTCGCGCAGCAATACGCCGAGGGAATTCCACGCGAAGACATTTTTCGGGTTGGCAGCCACGGCCTGTTGCAGGCTTTTTTCCGCCTGCTCGGGTTGTTCCAGTTTCAGCTGAACCTTGGCCAGGTTCAGCCAGGCACCGGATAGCTCCGGCCACTGGGTGATTACCTGTTGCAGCTCGGTTTCCGCCGCACCAAATTGTTGCTGCTCGAAATAGCTGCGGGCATTGGCCAGCGCCTGTTGCGCCGCACTGGGCACGCTTGCCGCTTCCGCCAGATAGGGATTGGGTGTGGCGACGCGCTGTACGATTTCGCCCTCGGCAATACCGACCGTTTCGGTTTCTGTTGCGCCGGAGCCGGTAGGATTGCTGGCGCAGGCGCTCAGCAGCAGTGCGCCTGCCGCGAGCAGGGCGAAGCCTTTCAGGGCTTTCAGATCAGTAGGCCGCATCGCTCCACTCCACAGTTGATTCCGGTTTGCGGTAACGGGCGGGCAACAGATTTTCCAGGGAGGAGAAGCTGTTCTTGATCCACTCGTCGTAGACGCCATCGGCGGTGCGCTTTACGTTGGCCTCGTGCAGTTCGATGGCTTTTTCCTCGAAGGGGTAAGCCTGTTCTTCCAGCAGGATTTCGTACTGCTCCAGTTCCAGTGGGTTGAGCCCGTTGGGTCGTTGGGAGTCCATCAGGTCGCGGCTCAACTGGCGATAGATTTCCGCGAGACGGAAGTTCGCCGCAGTAGTGAATTCGGCAATGCCGAAGTCGAGCACCTTTTTGTAATCCGCCACCGTGGTTTCCATCGCCTGTTTCTTATTGCGCAGGCTTTGCTTCAGCGGAAGGGTCAGTGCCAGGCGTTCAAAGCGGGCGAAGCTCTGGCCGGCCAGGTCGTTCTGGGCGAAGGCGGCGAGATAGCGGCCGCGGGGTTCCGATACCTTGTTATTCGCCAGGCTCTTCAACCACTGGTTGCGTTCGCGCTGGTTGCCGGATTTTTCATACAGTGAAACCAGCTGGTTCTGTGCTTCCAGGTTTTGCAGTGCGGGCTCGCGCCAGTCACGCGCGTACTGGCGGTAGGCGCTGATGGCGCGGTCGCGGTTGCCGGCCTGTTCGAACTGTTCTGCGGCCAGATACAGGGAGTCCCGGCGCACATTCGGATTCGGATCGTTCTGGGCCAGAGCCATCAGTTCACTGGCCGCCGCCTCCGGCATATCCATACCCTGGTAAATCACCACTGCTTTTGCGGTGAGGGTCGGGGTCAGCTTGTGCTGTGGATAAAACTTGCGGAAGTCCGCCAGTTCGGCCTGTGCCTGCGGCCAGCGCTGCAGGCGAACCAACTGATTGATGGCATCGTACTGGGCGGTGGCGGCAATGGGCGAGCGGCCACTATCACGCACCCGCAACAACAGGGCGATGGCTTCCTCGGTGGGTGCCACAAATTCCATGCTGTCGGTGGTCAGGTGGACCTGCTTGAGAATGACCTCGGCCTGTTTGTAAATGGAGGACTGCAGGCGATCGCGGGTATTCAGATACTCCGGGTCGTCAGAGCCCATCCCCGCCAGCAGCTGGTTGTAGGCTAGCTCCGCGGCCGGGTAGTTTTCTGTTTCAAACTGGCTGTGCCCCAGCAGCAACAGGATACTGCGTCGCTGTTTCGCGTTGGGCGGTGGTTGCCAGGCGGCGGCCTTGATGGCGGCGTCGATGGTCTCCTGGTGGCGGTACTGGGCAAACAGGTTGTGTGCGGCATCCAGTTGCACCGGAAGCGCGCGCGGGTCCTGTGACCAGCTGTCGGCAAAGCGCAGGCTGGTTTCGGTTTTGAGATCCAGCCACAGGTTGGCCTGTTCCTCGTTGTCCGCAATCTTTTTCTCGGCGTCGTGCATGCGCCCGGCCATCAGGATCGCGGCGTAGCCGGCCTCGGTGGCCTGGCGCGATGTCGGTTTAGGCGATGGGCCTGTTTCCGCCGCGAAGCCCCAGGCAACCCGACGATACGCGTTGAACGCCTGGGCGTATTGGCCGGATTCGTTAAGGCTTTCCGCCATCAGGAAGGTGAGTTCCGGGGCCTTGTCATCGCCCGGGAAGGTATCGATAAATTCGCCATAGAGCGCAGCCGCAGCAATAAACGCCTCGCGAGACTGCTGTTGCGCGTGCGCCGCGGCCTTGCCGCGGTTGCGCGGGTCGGAAGCTTCCTTGGCCAGCGCCTGCGCTCGGGCGTGGTCGAAGCGCGCCAGCTCCTCCAGCCAGGGTTTCAGCTGAATCTTGAGCAGGCCGCGCTGCTGATCGTCGGCACTTTCCCAGTAGCCACCGCGACTGCCGTAACGGGTGACGAATTCGCGCTTGGCCGGAATTACCTCGCTGGGGAAATTGCCTTGCTGCAGAATTTCCACCGCGCGCACGTGCATGCCCGGTGCCTTGAAGCTTTGCGGGTATTGCTCTGCATAGGCCAGGAACGTTTCCGCACCGTCGCGGTAGCGCTCGCTCTCTGCGTACCAGTCGCCAAGCGCGCGGTACAGTAAATGGTGATAAGTGCGTGGGCGTTCGTCGACGACAAACGATTCGATGACCTCGGCACCACCCAGGTAATTGAACCCCAGTGCCAGCACCCGCAGGGTATCGTCAGCGAGACGACGCTCGCCTTTTTCCAGCTCGCCAAGGAAGCGCTGCTGCCCGTGGGTTTCGCCCAGCAGATCATCCATCAGAGCCAGGAACGTTTCACTGGCCGCCTTGTAGCGGGCGTCCTTGAACTGGCTCCAGCCGAGCATATAGCGGGCGTTACGTGCAAAGGGAGAATCGCCCTGCGCCAGGACGTCGCTGAAATCGCGCTCGGCGGCGCGATACTGTTTGCGACCGAATGCTGCTTCACCGCGGCGGAACAGCGCCTCGGCGATAAACGGGGAGTCCGGGTTGCGCTGTACGATATTTTCCAGCGCATCCAGCGCGCCGGGGTTGTTACCGTCCAGGGAGCGGGCGCGCGCCAATCGATAGGCCAGGTAATCGTCGTCGGCAGAGGTCTGCAGCAGCGCCTCGTAGTGGCGCACAGCTTCCGCATAGGCCACCGCTATTTCCGGATTGTCCGCCTGTAACTGTTCCAGCCGCTCCATTTCCAGATCGGCGAGGCGCAGTTGTATCTGGCGGCGGGTCTGCGGATTCTGTTGTGCGGCCAGGGCGCGCTCATAGCTGTCGATCAGCGCCGGCAGCACCAGCTTTGGCATTTCCACCAGTGGTTCCGGCGGCAGCACTGCAGGCGGTAGATCCGCGAGAGTCTTGCTTTTATCCACATAACCGGCGCAACCGCCGAGCGCGAAACTGGCACTCACCGCGAGCGCCAGCAGGTGTTTGCGGGGTGGACGTGAAAAAATAACGCTCACGATTCCGGCTCTCCCTGCTGGGCTGATTGCGGTTCTTGTGGAAGGTCTAGCGGCGGCTCTTCGGGAATACTGTCTAGCTGATCCGCGGGGGGGCTGCCGGCAAGATCCGTGGGGGCAGCTGCGGGAGAGGTTGCGGGTGTGCTAGCGGGGGGATCAAAGTGTCCCTGCATTGCCGCGTCCTGAATACGTGCGATAGCCAGGCGGGTGTGGGCCATATACTGCTCGACGCGCTCGCGCGCTCCGCTTAATGCGGTTTGCAGGTCGTTGCGAATCTGTTTTTCGATGATGGCACTGGCGCGGTCTATCGCGCTGCGCTGCTGGTCGATCCGCAGGCTGGCATCTTCCACACTGCCGGCAAGCAGGTTTAGTTGCGGCGCGTCGGCAGAAATGCGAGCCACCTTGCGCTGACTGCGCGCTGCGTCAACCAACTCGGCTTCCAGCGCAGTAATGGCTTTGCGCTTCTGCCACAGGTTCTGGTGGTATTCCTCCGAGGCCTGCCACTGCAGAATACCGCGAGCGCGCGCCAGGGTCTGCTGCTGGTAGTTGCTGGTTTTACCGGCACCGGTCAGGTACTCGTAGCGGGCTTCTGCATCGCGCAGCATCTGCAGGTACTCAGCGCCTTGGCTACTGCTTGAAGTTGCGAACATTGCCAGAGCATCTTTTTTCGCTTCTACTCGTGCCAGGGATGCCTGCAATTTTTCCAGTTGCTGCTCGGCAATCTGTACCTGCTGGTCGTATTGGGCGCTGTCGTGCTCACGTATGATATTGACGCGTCGTTGCTCGCGCTCATTGATCAGGGTGTGGAATTCTGGCAGTCGCTGCTGCCAGCGCTCCAGTACCCGGCGTAATTGCTGCAGATCGCGCAGCTCCGACAGCTGTAATTGAAGCCGGTCGCTCTGCATCATTTGCAGCAGGTAATGCTGGTTCATACGGATAAGCGCGGGAGTCTCAGCGTCTTCCAGCCAGCCATAACGCTGCAGGTCGATGCGCTCGTCACCGTCAATTTCCGCAAACTGTAGCTGACCGGCGGCATCGGTCAGCTTGATCAGGTCGTCGAGTGCACGCTGATACTGTTGCTCGGCATTTTGATAGCTGCGCAGTGCCAGCTTCGGGCGGTCCAGTGCTTCGTAGGTATAGGGCAGGGCCAGCAGGGCTTCCTGAACCTGGGGTAAAAGCCGGTTCTGGCGAATCAGGTAGCCCAGCGCATCGACCGCCTGGCTGTGTTCGGCACCATTGACCGAGGCCCAGCCAAGACCCAGTAGCGCATCCGGAGACCAGGGTGTATCCAGCCTTACCCGGCGGAATTCGTCTGCCGCCGCGGTGTAATCGCCTTGCAGAGTGAGGGCATAACCGGCGCCGATACGCGCCTTGTCGCGCAGGATATAGAGCTCCTCGCGCAGATCTGATGCCAGTTCTTTGTCTTGAGTGACGGCATCAACCAGATCCGCAGCGCGCTGGTACTCTTCTGCCGCCGCGGGAAAATATTCGCCCCGGGCGAAGGCCGCGGCCAGGTTATTGTGTCCAAGCGCGCGCTCCGCGACCGGCAGATCTGCCATGCGCAAAAGTTGCGCGGCCTGGCTCAGGTCGCCATTGCGGATCGCGAGATTCAGGGTAAGGGTGGTCTGGTGAATCGCTCCGGACTTTTCCAGCTGCAGGGCCGCAGTGTCCCAGTTCTGGTGACGGTAATTGAGTTCCGCCAGCTTCAGCCAGGCGATTTCGCGAAAATGCTCGATGCGCTGCTGGTTTTCTTCGTCAGCGGCTTTTTGTAACTGTTGCTCAAACAGTTCTGCCGCCTGGCGCTCGAGTCCAAACGCGAGGCTGATACCGCCGCGAATCAGTTCCGCATTGTCGGCATGATAAGAAATTCCACCGCGCAGGTCAGACACCATCAGGGTACTCAGGGCATCGAAGGTATTGCCCTGGAAGTAGTGGTACAGGGCGGCTCCGTAGCGCATGTCCTGCGCCTGCTGGAATTTCTCACCCCCGGCTTTTGCGGAAGCAGTGCCAGGGCCCGCCTCATCGATTTGTACATCCTCCGCCGCATAGGAGAAGGTACCGGCAATCAATCCGGTCAGTGCGAGCGCGAGGGAAGCTTTTTTGAACGCGACAGGTTTGAGCACAACAGACCCCACGGGGAACTCAGGGAGCCGGCCATTGGACGACGGTAAATTCCGGTTGCTGCTTGCCACCGGCGTCGGAGATGCGCAGTTCAATTACCGCGGGTTCATCGGTCTTGCTGAGTTCCAGGGTGGCTGCGCGCTTGAACTCGCGCTGCTCGGGACCGATGCCATTGAAGAACGCGGTAATCGTGTGCTCGCCGGATTTCAGGTTGCCCTTGAACAGGGGCTGGATGCCGCCGCGGAACAGCGCGTCTTTCTGATGTTCGGTGTACAGGTGGGTTTCCACCAGTTTGTTGTTGATATGTAGCTTTACCGAGTCCAGATCAAAAAAGTGACCGACATCCATGGAGACGTATACGGCAACCTGGCTCTGTGCGGGAAACAGAAGGTCCTCTTCCAGTACCAGCAGATCGCGGTTCAGTTTGAGCACTTCTTTTTTTAGCGATTCCAGGTCGTCGGTGGGGAAGTCGGCGTTCTGCGCTCCTGCCTGAGCTGCGACCGCAAGAGTAAATGCAGCGAACAGTACGAAAATATGGGTTTTGAGACTGTTGCGGATGGTGAAAGCGGAGCGCAGGGAAAACATGCTGGAACCTGAAAAATAGTGTGATCGGTTGTCGTTTAATTATTCGCACAATTGGACGCGCGATTATGCCCGGGTGTCACATTTTGGTTGTGACGCAGTTCACGTTTGCGTTGCGGCACGCAGGGTATTTCACGGTGGTGACAGATTTGGGCAGCTCCCCCAACGGTGCATCGAGCTACCGGTCCGCCAGGCCGCGGGAAAAAAACATGCGTCGATTGGCATCAATGACTATCGCTTCATATCCGTCCATCTTATCGATCAGTGCCAGCCCTTTACTTTTACCCAGTACAAAGACACTGGTGGACAGAGGATCGGTATCGAACCCGGCGGGGCCAATGACGCTGACGCTGATCAGTTTTTCTTCCGCAGGGTCACTTTCGGTTCCCTCGCTTTTTGATCCGCTGTCGGTGTCTGCTGGCTTGCCGGTGGCCGGGTTGAAGATATGGTGTACCCGGTGATCGTCGTCATCGATAAAAAACCGCTCGTAATCTCCGGAAGTGGAGATCGCGGTATTTTCCAGCGGTATCACCGCCGCATTTTTGCTTTTATCCCTGGGGTGGCGAATGCCCACCAGCCAGGGTTTACCCCGTTTGTCTCCCAGTAGCCGTGCATCGCCTCCGGCGCTCACATTGGCATTGGTGACACCGTATTGTTTCAGAATATTCACTGCGCGGTCTACCGCGTAACCCTTGGCAATACCACCGAGATCAATTTTGGTGCGGCTGTCGCCATAGCGAAGCGTACCGGCGCTACGGTTCAGCTGCAGGTGGTGATAGCCGATGGCGTCGCGCAGACTTTCGGTAGTTTCCCTGTCCACCTGTTTGCCTTCGCGGAAATTGTACAGGCTGCCCAGGGTGGCAAAAGTGATGTCGAAAGCCCCGTGGGTCTGTTTACTGTAAAACAGGGACTTATCCACAATCCGTGCCAGCTCGTCGGATATCTGCACGGGGCCCTGCCCCGCCTCCCGGTTGACCCGGGAGAGCTCGCTGTCTTCTTTATAGGGGGATAGGGCTGCGTCCAGACGGCGGAACTCGTCCATCACCGCGCGGTTAATCTGCTGCGCTTTTTTGTCGTCTTCGTGCCAGAACTGCAGGTGTATCTCGGTACCCATGATTGCCTGCTTGTCGTAGTGCCACTCGGCGTGTGTGGTGGCGGACCCCAGCAGGGTGCAGGCAATCAGAAGCAGGCGCATTGGGTACATCGTTTTATATTTGCTGTGTCAGTGCGTTAAGTACGGAATCACCGGATTGGTGCAAATGCCGTGAGACTGTCCATCAGGCTGGCATTGCCGAGGCCGTGATTGGGGAACAGGCTGGCAAAACTGCCCTGCTCTCCGTGCAGTGCCATGTAATTGAGCACCACGGTCTGTACCAGCTGGTTGACGTTGTTGGCGGCCGGACTGCCCGCGGTTTCCACATCGCCGGAGGGGCGCATATAGCCAAGTTGCTGGTGCCGCGCCTGCTCATCGGTGCTGCCACCTAACAGCTGCGGGCGGCCCGCGGGATTGTAAACCAGGAAGTAAGACGCCGCGGTTTGCTGGTTGTCTCCGGTCCACACACCCTTGCCGCGACCTTCCGCGGAATCGTCGATCATACCGTTACTGAATACGGAGCCATCACTGAATACGTACACCATCAGTGGCTGGCCAACCCGCGCGGCGTATTCCAGGCAGGCGCCGATACAGCGGCCGGCGCGCAGATCGCGAATCTCGCCGGTTGCGCGGTCACCGGTGTGATAGTCGTAGCCACCCATGGTAATGGTGCCTGCGCCGGCGTAGCCGTTGACCACCAGTTTCATGGTGGAGGCGGCTTTCTGGAACTCCCGATCACCGAAGAATTCATCGGAAGAGAAAATACCACCGGGGCCGACGATGTCCGGGTCCAGCGCAGGGTCGAGTGCGCTGGGGTTGCCGAAACGATCCGCCAGATCTGCACTCTTCATATACCCGCATTTCACCAGATCCTTGATGACCGCATCATTACTGACCTGAGTATTTACCTTGCCCAGTTTGGCGTTGGAGATACGGTACATGGATTCCATGACTGCGACGGTATCTTCCTGGCTGAGCAGGCCCACAAGGTCACCCACGTCCACCAGGCCGGTGACGTCGGAGGGACGGTCGATTTTGGTGGGGCGCACTTCCGCGTTGATCAGGTCCATGGGTGCCATGGAGTTGCCGCCGGATTCACTGGTTTGTGAACCGATCAGTGCCAGCAGTGAGCCGTTGGCTCCGGCGCGATTGATGCCGTACATGGGGTTGTGGGGATTGTTGCCGGTATCGTTTTCGGAGCGTGCCGGAATCACTGCGCCGTTGATGGCGCCGGAGGTGCCGGGCCCGACTTTTTCCAGAATACCGCGCAGCATCTGGCTGTCGCTGTGGAAGGCGAGGCCGAGGTCGGTGTTGTACAGCGGGTTGCCGAGGCCATCGGTGAGCGATGGCACCATGTCACCGGGCAGGCCCTGTTTGCTGTAGCCGGCGGTGCTGAGAAAATCGAACTGTCCGCCCTGTTTGCCGACAAGTACGTTGGAGCCGGCAATATTGGCGCCGCCAGCCAGGTCGAAACAGATAAACGGGATCTTGCCAGCGCCGTTGGCGCTGACGCCGCAGGTTGCGCGCATGGCTTCCAGGTCTGAAGACAGCGCGGCCTGGGCTGAACGCGGATTGGCAAACAGGCTGAAGACCGAACCGCCCAGCACCGTCGCCATACCCGCGCGAAAGCCCTGGCCGAGAAAGTCCCGTCGGCTCACCGGCCGGTGGTGGTCCGGGTGGCGCAGTGGTTGGTCCAGTTCAAAATATTTTTTCTTGCTCATGGCTCTTCCGGGGTCCCCGTTTATCGAGGTAGTCCGTTGTATTGAAATCAGTGAATCAAAATCATCGCACTACCCATAGCCGCCGCACAGGTAGCCTTCACAGTGGTCGTGGTGCGATCCGCGCTACAGCTTCCGCCGCACTCCGTCATGGTATCGATCAATCCGTCCAGCTCCGCGCGCACCGCGCTCTCATCCGGAGCGCTGGCCAGCTGGGCGGTGTGCCCACCCATGGCGGCAGACCAGGTGATTGGGCGGCCCAACAGCTTTTCCAGCAGTGGATCGATGATCTGGGCGCGCTTGGTGTCATCGTCGAAGGCGCTGTTCGCCCCGGCAGAGAAGTCGAAGCCCGGGAAGTAGCTGGCGCGTGCGGTCTCGTCGTCCACCAGTGTGCTGCAGTACTTCACCGCCAGCTGGGTGATGCCCATCTGCTGAGCGGCGAGGAAGCCGCGCACATCGGATTCAACCGGTAACTGCTGTTTCACCTTTTCCCAGGTGTCGACCACCGCCGGGTGCGCGCTGGAGATGCCGGTGGCTGCAGATAGCGCCGCGTGGATCTGTTCGAAGCGGCGGATACCGATACGCGGTTGCGGAGTGAGATCTGAAGGCATGGCCGGCGCCGCCGGGGTGGCTTCCACACGCACAAACTCTTCGTTGCCCAGGCGCTCGAAGGTCAGGAAAAATTCGTCAGAAGTCGGGCCTTTTTCCAGGGTGATGATGGTACCCAGGGGAGACAGCTTCTGACCGGTTGCCGGATCGTAATCCGCCGCGGTTACGGTTGTGTCGAGATTCGCCCACGCCTGACCAACCACCGCTTCGCGGCCGTTGATGCCGATGCGCATACCTTCAATTTCGATACCGTCAGGTGTGACGCCATCTTCGAGAGTGATGAATTTGGGTTCGCTGAACAGGTAACCGTGGTTGTCGTATTGCTGTACTTCAAACATTACGTAGCCCTGGGGCACGCCGGTTTCCTCTTCCACCTTGAACAGCAGCAGGTATTTTTCACCTACTCCTGCTTCGTAGTTGGTGAGGATGTCATCTTGGGTCAGGGCGCGGGAATGGATCGCCAGCAGGCGGATGGAGCCGTGCCACTGGTTTGCATTGGATACCTCGCTGCCCAGTGCCAGGGCGAAGGTGTCATCCCAGGTGGACAACAGGCCCGGTTCTACCGGGTCGGCGTCGCCGGTAAATTCGCCATTCACATACAGGCGGCGGCCGTTGATCGGGTCAAAGGTTGCTACCACATGTTGCAGGGTGGCCTGCACCCGCTCCGCCATATCCTCAGTGATCAGCGCCGGCATGCCGTTGGCATCGGTGCTGGCATCGTTGCGATTCTGGAAGGTGTAGTTGTACATCGCCTGGCCGAGGGTGAAGTTGCGAATGTCGTTGCCACCGGAATAGCTGACGATCCGCGCCGGGCCTTCCTGCACCACGTTGGCCGGGGCGACCCAGGCTTCGATGGTGTATTCACCGGTACCGCTCAGGGTGTCGAACAGGCGTTTGCTGGTGGCGGTGGCAGCCTGGGCCTTGCCGCCGGCCAGCTGGATACCCCAGGAGCCCAGCCACTCCACGTCCCCGGACAGGTTCAGATCGATGGCAGGGTTGATGCCCGAGGTGTCGTATGCGGTGGTGCCGCTGCCGGATTTGAACTCGTACAGGGCAATGGCATTGTTCTCGATACGTCCGCCGCCACTGCTCACCACGCCGTCGGTAAGAAACAGCGCTTTACTGATTACCCAGTTGGGATCCACTTCGGTGAGGGAAATACCATCGGCGAAATTGCGAATGGCCGCTGCCATGGTGTCGGCGTTTTCTGAACAGTCACCCCAGCAGTTGTGGAAGTCGCTACCCAGGCGTACCACGAAGCGGGATTTCTCCGGGTTGTCCAGATCGATCCGCGCTTTTGAGGCCTCGTAGGCCTGGTCGACATCGCTACTGGCAAAGTACGGCTGTTGCGCCGTGTCAGCATCTTCGCTGTGGCAGCTCGCGCAGTACTCTTCGAGCAGTGGGTAGACGGTGGTGGCAAAATTGCCGCTGGCGGCGGGGAAACTTTTGCTCGCGCCGACTTCGCGCTCGGTGGGTGGAGTCAGGGTGATGGTGCTGGCCTCGGAGCCCGCCGCAGATGCCCAGTCCTCAATGTAATTGGTGATGATTTCCGCACAGGCGTCGGCGCTGGCGAGCCAGCAATTGTGGCCGCTGGCCACTTTGGTAACCAGGCGGGATTCTTCCGGTGCGCTGAGGTTCACCAGCTCGCGGCCTTCGCCATGGGCCAGGTTGATATCGTCACTGCGCACAAAACGCGGGCTCTGGTTGCCTTCGACATGACAGCTGCCGCAGCGGTTTTCTGCCGCCAGGTTGTCCCAGATATAGCGCTTGTAATTCTGCACGTCCTCGCTTTCCGGTGCGGGGCCGGAATAACTGGTATCACCGGAGTCCGGATTGGTGTTTGGCAATTCCTCGGTGGACTGGCCGCTGCCGCCGGAGCAGGCGACGAGTACGGCGGAGCTGAACACGGTCGCCAGTAGTGCGGCGCGGCGCAGACGCGGCGGTGTCATGACCTGACACAGATCGAATATGGCTTGCAGCGGGGTTTTGGTAACAAAAGAATCACTGAGTGCGGTTTGGTGTTTCATGAATTTATTCCCCCGCACAGTAAGCAGCAGTATCGGCATATACCTGCTTCAGTTTGTAGCCATTGCTGGTGAAATTGTCGGTGATGCTGTCGATACGATTGCGGTCGCTGCTGTCTTCCGGTGCGCGCAGGCACACCTGTTCGAATACTTTGGTGACCTGGCACTGGGCAAAGGCTTCACTGTTGGCAAGTTCCCGCCCCATGGATTTTGCACCGTTGCCAGAGCCGGGCAGCGCTTCGCTCCACCCAAGATGGAGGTTGGGCCCCTCGCGCCAGTAGTTGTCCCATTTGTCATCGGGAATGACAAAGCCGTAGGGGAAGGTGGCACTGTTGATATGGTTTTTCGCTTGCACGCGTGTTCCGGTGGTCGGGTCGGTTTCACCGGCGCGGTTGTAGTCGAGTCGGCCATTTTCGCCGGTGGGATCATTGTCCACGTCGTACTCGAAGTTGTAGTACGCGAAGGCCTGGGCCATGGGGTCCATGCCACTGTGGCAACCCACGCAATTGTTCTGGAATACGCGACTGTCGCCGCCGGGACTGCGGCTTACATCCTGGCGGATACGATCCGGCGGTCTCGAGGTATCGTGCACCTGTTCCAGATCACGGCACAGATGGTTCATCAGGGTAAAGCGGAACATGGCACGGTTGGTGCCGGCATAGAAAAACGCCTTGGCGCCGCCGCGTGTGGTCATCACGCCGGCGGTGGCATCACTGGGAAGGCCGGTAACGGAAGATTGTGTCTTTCGCTCCAGTGTCGTCTGCAGTGGATATCCTGCGGCTTCCAGTGACTCGTAATGGTCGTTGTTGGCACTGCTGTAAGCGGGAAGGCCCAACCCGGAAGCGCCAGTGTAGATAATATCGCCGGAGAGAATCTCGCGAAAATCCACGTCGTCGCGCACCATACCAATGACTGTTGCGGTGTAATCGTTCAGCGGTGCAAAGTTGTCGCCATCGCGGTTGGTCCACGGCGTCACCAGGTTTTTCAGGGTGACGTTGTAGAACGCATCATTTTCCATCGCCCGCTCAGCCGCGGCGTTGGCATCGCCACTGGCGATGTCTTCTGCCATGGCGGTGAGCACTTCGATGCTGGGTTTTACCCCGGTCAGCCGGCTGTGCATTTGCGCCGCCTGCTCTTCCGGGCCGGCGACGGCAGACATGGGGAGCGAGGCGCCGAAGCAGGCGGTCGCCGCGAGCAGTGCGCGCGCGGCGGGCGAATTTATTTTCATGATTGGATTTGTTCGCGTCTGGTTCTCGTGCCCGGGTTTCGCCAAAGGGGTTTTGCCATCTGGGTCTGACCGTGGGGACTGTATGCGTTGTAACCTCGCCAGATAGTAAAGAATGCGGAGGGATACGCCAGCGGCAAAAATATAAAGCGTGTTCTGGTTGGCAAATTACTTGTGCACAACTTGAGATTACCCAGACCAAACGGGAGAATCAGAAATTATTCTGGCGTCATTGGCTGGCGAATATCCAGCTATTCTGCGGCTGCTGCGGTGAGTGAGTACTACGTGGCACGGGTGAGCTGTCGCTAAAAATTCACAAAAATTGTTGAAAAATACAACGCCGCGCACAGGGGTGGCGATAAAAGAGGTGGACTCTTGAACATTTTTTGCACGCGGGCTGCGGCGGTTGGCCGGAAATTGTCACTACTGTCGATTTTTTCCGCAGTTGCCCTGGTAGGGTGCGGTGGCGGGTCTGGTGACGGGTCCAGTCTCGGCGGTGGCGACCAGGCGGAAGACCCGGTGGTGGTGGATTACCCCGTGGTGTACGTGCGTCGCGCACTCAATCGCGATGAAGATGACGCGCTGATGGGTGACAGCATCTATATGCCCTCCGCGTTTAATCCCGGTGCCGAGCTGTTGTTGCGCGACCGCGCCACTGCGAGTGCGCCGGAGCGCTCTCTGACGGAAGGGCTGTTTGTCAGTGACGAAGAAGCGGGCATTGTTTATGAAGGCGGCTACGACGTAAAAGATCTGGCGGTGTCAGCCGATGGTAGCCAGCTGGCATTTTCCATGCGCGCGCCGGATATCGATGGCCTGGACGACGATGAACAGCCCAGCTGGAATATCTGGCTGTATGAATTCGACACGGCGCAACTCAAGCGGGTTATTCAGTCTGACCTGATCGCCGAGGAAGGGGATGATATATCCCCGGCTTTTTTGCCTGACGGTCGCCTGGTGTTTACCTCTACCCGCCAGCGCCGCTCCCGCGCGTTACTGCTCGACGACAACAAGCCGCAGTTTTCCGCCCTGGCTGAAAACCTGGATGAAGCTGCGTTTGTTCTGCATGTGATGGAGTCCGACGGTAGCGATATCCAGCAGATCTCCTACAACCAGAGCCACGACCTGTCGCCAACAGTGCTGTCCAGTGGCCGCATCCTGTTCAACCGCTGGGATAATATGGGCGGGGTGGATCGCCTCAGTCTCTACACCGTAAAACCTGACGGTACGGATCTTCAGTTTTATTACGGTTACCACAGCCAGGCGACAGGCGCTGGCAGCGGTGAAGACCCGATCCCGGCAACCTTCAGCAAACCCCAGCAGATGCCGGATGGTCGAATTCTCGTCACCCTGCGGGCCCCGGAGGGTATTACCTACGGCGGCGATATGGTGGTTATCGACGGGGAGAATTACACCGAGGCCTACAGTGAGCCGGAACAGGAAGGCGTGTTGGAAGGGCAGGAATCCCTGTCCGTCGAGCAGGTGATTACCGATGGTGGCCTGTCGCCCCATGGACTGTTTGCCAATGCCTGGGCGTTTCACGATGGCACCAGCCGCCTGCTGGTGAGCTGGAGTGAATGCCGGGTGATCGACCCGGAAACCGAAACCCCGCAGCCCTGTACCGACGAGTGGCTGGCGACACCGGATATTGTCCCCGCCGACCCGCTCTACGGACTGTGGATATACGACTACGGCGAAGGCACCCAGCGCCCGATCATACAGCCGGAGGAAGGCATGATGATCAGCGAAGCGGTTACTGCCGATACCCGCCCGGTAGCGGAATTTATTCCCCAGCCGATTCCCGGTATCGATATCGACCGTGACCTCTACGAAGAGGGTATGGCGGTACTGGATATTCGCAGTGTTTACGACTTTGACGGCAGCGCAGTACTGGATATTGATGTGCTCGCCGATCCACTGCAAACCACTGCCGCCGAGCGCCCGGCACGTTTTCTGCGGGTGGTCAAAGCGGTCGGTATACCCGACCGCGACACGCTGGATTTTGACCGCTCCGCATTTGGCCGCAATCGCAGCCAGCTGATGCGTGAAATTATCGGTTACACCCCGGTGCAGCCGGACGGCTCGGTGCGGGTCAAGGTGCCTGCGGATATGCCCCTGGCGATTTCCGTTGTGGATGCCAATGGCCGCCGGATCGTAGGGCGCCACAACAACTGGCTGCAGTTCCGTGCCGGGGAGGTGCGCAAGTGTCAGGGCTGCCACACCCGCGATAGTGAAGTGCCCCACGGACGCACGGACAAAGAACCGGCTGCGGCCTGGGCCGGCGCAGCCACCAGCGCCGCACCCTTCCCCAACACCGAACCTGCGCTGATTGCCGACATGGGCGAAACCATGGCGCAGGTACTGGCGCGTATCGCCGGCCATCCGGAACTGGAAGGAGACCTCAAGTTTGTCGATCACTGGACCGATCCGGCGCTGCGCGACAAGGACCCTGCCAGCGAATTGCTGATGAGTGATCTGCCGACCCCGGCGCCTACCAGCGTGGCCTGCCAGAGCGGATGGAGCACGGATTGTCGCACCATCATCCACTACCCGGACCACATCCAGCCAATCTGGGATCTGCCCCGGGAAATTACCGACGAGATGGGTGTGGTGCTGGAAGATCGCACCTGCACCGCCTGTCACAGCAATCGCGATGCCGACGGCATGGCGCAGGTGCCGCCGGGCCAGCTTGACCTGCGCGGTGATCAGTCCGGGGTCAATACCAATTACAGTACCTCCTATGTGGAGCTGATCTTCGATAACCCGACACAGGAGCTGCGCGATGGCGCTGTGCAGAATGTGCTGGTGCAGGATACGGACGACAACGGCAATCCTCTGTTCGAGACCGATGAAGATGGCGAATTAATTCTGGATGCCGATGGCAACCCGATTCCTGTTATGGTTACCGTCAATATTCAGCGGATCATGGACACCAACGGCGCCAACGCCAGCCGCTTCTTCAATGTGTTTGAAGCCGGGGGCGTACATGAGGGAGAATTATCCGCTGCGGAGTTGCGTTTGATTTCCGAATGGTTGGATATCGGTGCGCAGTATTACAACAATCCATTTGAAGCGCCGGTTAACTAAAAAATGAACAGGCAGCTCGGTTTCAGAGCACATGGGGGCGTGGCAGTGAGCACGGCCCTTTTTATCCTGGGGGTGCTGGGGAGCATTGCGCCTCCCGTTCACGCACAGTCGGATACTGCCAGTGATGAACTGGTCACCGACAGCTTCTCCGCACACCAGTTCGACGAGCGTCAGCCGCAAACACTGTCATTCGACAGCGAGCAGGTCATTGTCGGGGCGGAATTCCTGAACCTTTACACCGGCCCTGGTCGCGGTTACGTGATTGATCACGTGGTCGAGTACGGTGAGCCGCTGTGGTTACTCAAGCGTCGCACCGACTGGGTCAAGGTGATGACCCGCAGCGGCAAGACGGGTTGGGCCAAGATTGCCGAGCTGGACGAAATCTACACCCCGCAAGGTGAGCAGGTCGCAGTACCCACGCCCGGAATTGACGACTATCACGAGCAGAGCTTGCGTATGGGGTTTGCCTACGGTGACTTTGCCGGTGCCAACTCCATGGGACTTTCACTGGGTTACCGCTTTACCGGCAATATTTCTGCAGAAGTGCGCGCGGCGCAGACCATCGGCGCCTATTCCGATAGCCAGACCTATCAGATAGCGGTAGTACATCAGCCGTTTCCGCGCTGGCGTCTGTCCCCGTACTTTCTGCTGGGTACCGGGGTAAACATCACCTCTCCCAACGCCACCATTGTTGCGACCGAAGACCGCAAGGATACCGCCATGCTCGCGGGTCTCGGTGTTACTACCTATTTATCCCGTCGCTTTGCCCTGCGCGCGGAAGTTGCCAATCATTACCTGCTCACTTCGCGGGACGAAAACCAGGAGATAGTCGAATGGAAACTCGGATTCGACGTATTTATGTAAAACTCGCGGGCCTGCTGCTGGCGGGCGCCGCGGCGGTCCCCTTTTCCTCTGCCGCACTCGCACAAGCGGGGCAGGAAATCGACGATATTATTTCCCCGGACCTGGAGCGTCGCGAAATCCGCGAGGCCAAAATCGACAGTGAGGACTTCGAGTTCACCCTGTACCTGGGTGGCATTCTCAGTGTGGAAGACTTCGGTACCAGCCGCATGATCGGCGGCAGCCTCGCTTACCACATTAATGAAGATTTCTTTATGGAGGCGGCCTACGCCCAGTCCACGCTCGGGGAGTCCAGTTACGAGCGGCTGAGTGGTTCGGCGCCGCTGCTGACCGAGGACGAGCGCGACCTCAGCATGTACAACCTGTCCCTGGCCTGGAATTTCCTGCCCGGGGAGATTTTTATCCTCGACAAGTTTGCCCTCAACAGCAACCTGTACCTGATCGGCGGCGCCGGCAATACCAATTTTGCCGGTGAGGAACACTTCACCTACAACATCGGCGCCGGTGTGCGCATGCTGGCCCAGGACTGGCTCGCACTGCGCCTGGACGTGCGCGACCATATTTTCGAGCACGAGATTTTTGGCGAGCCATTGAATACCAATAACCTGTCCGCCCAGCTGGGCGTGTCGATTTACTTCTAATCACAACAAAGAAAACCATTGGAGTTATTCCATGCGTAAACTGATAGCCGCCCTCTGCACCAGCGCCGCTCTTCTCGCGGGAGCCCCCGCCATTGCCAAGGTGCCAGCCAGTGATTTCACCCTGGCTTCCCTCAAAGATGGCAACCTCAAGCTGAGCGAACAGCGCGGCGAAGTGATCATGCTGAACTTCTGGGCCTCCTGGTGCGGTCCCTGTCGCGAGGAAATGCCACTGCTGAACGACCTTCACGCCCGTTACGAACCTGTGGGTTTTCAGGTGTGGGGTGTGAATGTGGATGCAAATCCGCAGGATGCCCAGGCGATGCTGAATAAGATTCCGGTAGATTTCCCGGTGCTTTTCGATTCCCAAAGTGATGTGAGCAAGTTGTTTGGTGTGGAAGCCATGCCGAGCTCCGTTTTTATCGACCGGGACGGCAACGTGCGTTATGTGCACAAGGGCTATCGCACTGGCGACGAAGCCGAATACAAAAAAATCATCAAGGAATTGATTCGGGAATAAGCCATGACCATGCGCGCGCTTCTGTTATTGCCGGCTCTACTGTTGTTGGGTGGTTGCGAAACCATCATGCCCGAGCCCTGGGTAAAGCCGTACGAGCGGCACTACCTCGCCGACCCGATCATGAGTTTTGAGCGGGATCCCGTGGCGGCCGGTTTTATGAACCACGTCTATGAAGCGCGTGAAGCCGCCCGCGGCGCCGAAGGTGGGTCTGGAGGCGGTTGTGGCTGCAACTAAAAAATCACTTGAGAGCTACTGCGCTCCACGCTTTGGCGGTCGGCGGTGCTGGAGCGCCAGCCCGGGCGTCTCCTCACGCACAAAAAGTGCGCTGCGGGCGCTGTGCTCCGGCGCTCACCAAATCGCGTTCGCTCGCGACGCTCTCAAGCGATTTTTACTCTGTTTGGTTTTCGTGGTGTCGCCAGTGGTGAATGCCGCGGTATTGTCGGAAGAGCGCGCGGATACCCTGTATCACAGCTATAGCGGCGGTGGTGTCACCATTGATGGCCCTTCGATCCTGGTGCGTAAAAATATTGGCAATACGGTATCCCTGTCGGCCAACTATTACGTGGATATGATTTCCGGCGCGTCCATTGACGTGGAGGCCACCGCCAGTCGTTACACAGAGCAGCGGGATGAATTTTCTGTGGGGGCGGATTACCTGGTGGATAAAACCACCATGAGCCTGAGTTACACCAATTCCAGCGAAAACGACTACCAGGCGGAGACGGTTGGCTTCGGTATCTCACAGGATTTTTTCGGCGACCTCAGCACCCTGTCCATGCGTGCCACTTACGGCAGCGACGATGTGATGCGCAATGGCGACGAGAACTTTCTTGAGCACGCGGAGCACCGCCGCTACTCCCTGGGCTGGAGTCAGATTCTCACCACCAAACTGATCGCCGAGCTGAGTGTGGAAACCGTAGCGGATGAAGGGTTTCTGAATAATCCCTACCGCAGCGTGCGCTACCTGGACTCCAATTCCGGAACCGGGTTCAGTTACCAGGCGGAGCTCTACCCGACTACCCGCAACAGCGACGCGGTAGCCCTGCGCGCTAAATACCGCCTGCCCTATCGCGCCGCGATAAAAACCGAATACCGCCGCTACGCGGACAGCTGGGGAATCGAGGCAGATAACCTGGAGTTCCGCTACACCCACCCGCTGGAGAGTGAAAACCTGATCCTCGAAGGCAAGCTGCGCTTTTACAAGCAGGACGGTGCGGACTTCTACAGTGACCTGTTCCCCTACGCAAACGCGACCAATTTCCGCGCTCGGGATAAAGAACTGAGCGATTTCAGCAGTACCGCGATCGGCTTCGGGGTTTCCTACCAGATGCCCGAGCGCTGGGCACTGTTCAATCGTAAAAATACACTGAACCTCTACTGGGACTACATCCTGTTCGATTACGAGAACTTCCACGATGTTCGTGTGCACGATGGCGATGGCAGCTACCTGCCCGGTGAAGAGCCTGCCTATAGTTTCAATGCCCACGTAGTACGTGCGTTCTGGTCCATGTGGTTTTAATTGTTCGAAACCAGACGAGGTCCGCAGATTGGGGGATTGGTTCTCCCGCTGCGGCGCGTCTTATCTTGTCACCCCGCTGACTATTGTTGTATGTTTTCCACACAACAGAATAAGTGATCGGGTGTGAGCCGAAAGCCGTGGTGGTTGTGATCTAGTACCGCCAGCAAGCTGCCGTCGCACGCCCGACCCCGCCCCCGCGGGCATCAGCGATGACGAACTGCCTATGCTCAAGACCTACCTCAGGTCAATGTGCGCCCGGATCCTGGCGACGCAGCTGAGTGCCATTCCGGCCGGCATTGCTGTTGCCGAATCGAAAGTCCAGGATCCGACGCTTTCTGGATCCGCACTCTACAGTTTCCAGCTCCCGGCCCAGTCCCTGGAGCAGTCACTGCTGGCGTTCTCCCGCGAAACCGGCCTCGCAGTTATGGTTGGCGCGCAAGGGCACGCCCACCTCGATGCGCCCCCACTGACCGGAATGTTCAGTATCGACGAGGCGATGCGCCTGCTGCTTGCCGAGTCCGGGTTACAGTATCGTCGGGTGGACGGGCAGGGCATCGTGATACTGCCTTCCCCTGAGGAGTCTGCCGAACCGGAAATAGAAACCCGAATTCCCGAAGACGTCCGCCCGTTGCTGGAAGAAATCGAGGTGGTCGCCAGTAAGCGTCGTACAAACCTGCAGCGCACACCGATGACGGTGACCGCGCTGCACGGTGGTCTGTTGCAGGAGCGCAACATCGACAGTCTCGAGGCGCTGGCTGCGGAGGTGCCGAGTCTGCAGGTCACCCGCAATGGGGACCACACCGCATCCATGCTGTATCTGCGGGGTGTCGGCTCTGACAACCACACCGAGGCGGGAGACTCCGGCGTGGCGACCCATGTGGACGGCATCTTTAGCAGCCGGGTGCAGGGCACTGCGGTACTGCTGTATGACCTAGATCGGGTCGAAGTCTTGCGCGGCCCCCAGGGTACCCTGTTCGGGCGCAACTCCACGGGCGGTGTCATCAACTATCACACAGCGCGCCCGGAGCGCGAGTGGTCGGCGGAACTCAGCACGTCCATGGGCAGTTTTCAGGAGCAGAAGCTGGCCGCGGTCGCCAACGCACCGCTGAACGAGGACTGGTCGCTGCGCTGGGCTGCGGTCAAGCACCTGGCGGACAGTCCCATCGAATACAGCGATGACTCCGTCTATGCCAGAGCCGGTGACCGCTATAACAATACCGACCTGTACAGTTATCGCCTCAGCTCCGCCTGGCAGCGTGAAGGCCTGTTCAATTGGTGGCTGAGCTACGAGCGCTTTGAAGACCGCGGGGCGGGCAGTCTGCCCATAGTGGATTACGACACGCCGGTAGTCATCGACACCCCCGGGCGCACCGAGCTGGACCAGGATGCCTGGCGCAGCCGCTTGGAGCTGCAGTTGCCATCTGCGCACACCCTCACGTACATCAGTGGCTACGGGATTACCCGTCGCAGCCAGGACTGGGATGCGGACCGCACCGGCCCGGTGGGCAGTGAGACCGATCCCGCGCTGTATCACCAGAGTAATCGCACCATCTGGTCGCGGTATCGCGCGCGCCAGCACGAAGTGCAGTTGAAAAACAGCGATGACCAGCAGTTGCGTTGGTTGCTGGCGTATTTTCACTTCGCGGAAAAAAATGCAATCCGCTTCGATCTCGAGCACCAGCTGGCCAATGGCAGTGGCTGGGGGGGAGCGCCGGCGCACAGTTTTCAACAGCCGGATCGCGGCACACGCATGAGCGCGGTTTACGGGCAGCTGGATTACGATATTACCGACAACTGGCAGGTCAGTGCCGGTGCCCGGAGCGGACGCGATCAGCGGTACGACCGAGGTGGGCGCAATATTGCCTGCCCTGATCTGATCCGCACCGATCGCGGCGGTGTACTTGGCGACATTGCGGTAAACGATGCCTCCGCATCGGCCGATCAGTGCTATGTGGCCAACTACAACGATGTGGATCGCGCGTGGCGCAGCACGACCGTGATGACACGCGTCAGCTATCAACCCAGTGATGACCTGCTGCTGTATTTACTTTATGCCGAAGGGTTCAAACCCGGAATCGTGCAGGATGGTGCGAGCCTGCAAGGGGAGTACGACGGCGCGGGCGATCCGGCCTATCAATCTGCACTGGCGGCACTGATTCGCCGCAATAACAGTGGCGCCGCCTACGTCGGGCCGGAGACCAGTGCCAATGTGGAGCTGGGGTTCAAGCTGGGTTTGCTGGATGGCGCCATGACCCTGAACGGCGCCCTCTTTGACACCTGCTACCGGGACCTGCAGGTGTCGGGGATTGCGGTAGAGGAGGACGGCACCGAGCTGATTCGCAGCACCAATGCCCCCAGTGCCACCATCCGCGGCCTCGAGCTGGAGCTCAACTGGGCGTCCAGTCACAATGGTCGGGTCAGTGGATTCCTGTCCTGGCTGGACGCGCGCTACGACCATTTCCTGGCCGTGGACAACGAGTACCCGGACCATGGCCGAACCTGGAACCCCGGTGCCGACAATCCGGAAATTACCAACCTGGTGGACTTCAGTGGCAATCGCCTAAAGCAGGTACCCGGTCTCAGTCTCGGGCTCAACTACCGGCACGGCTTCACCCTCACCGACCGCCTGCGGGCCACCGCCCGCGGGGGCCTGCGCTACACAACCAGTATGTACTTTGACGAGGCCAATCGGGGTAACCGGACCGGTTGGCTCCTGGAGAACGACAGCGGCGACTGGGTAGAGGATCCCGCCGGTGCCACCCGCAATATTGACCGCCGCGGTGCAGCCACCCTGCTGAACGTCGGGTTGAAGCTGCAGCCCGTAGATGGCAACTGGTGGTTAGATCTCTACGGGGACAATCTCACAAACACCCTGCTGGCGAGCGATGTGCACGAAGCCGATGTGGCCACTCCCGCCTACTACTACAACCCGCCGCGCACCTTTGGCGTGCGCCTGGGACTACATTTTGACTGAATCGCAAAAAAACCTCCCCGCAGGGGGGACGTTCTTTCCCGCCCACCCGTTCTAACGACGAGAGTAGTATCCGATAACAAAAAGAATGGTGAAGAGAATCCATGGCGACAGCGTTGGCGAGCCCGATGACGCCCGATAGTGACGACCGGAGGGTGCCCGAGATCGAAAGGGACCTGGATTTCTACTACCGCGAGTATCAGCAGGAACTGTGTCGATATGCGGTGAGTAAGTTCGGTTTGTCCTACAGCGAGGCCGAGGATCTGGTGCAAGAGGCATTTGCCCGGATGGCACCGCAACTGCAACAGGGCGATATCGAGCATGTTCGCGCCTTTCTTTACCGCTCCGTCCACAATGCAACCATCGATGCGTTGCGCAAAGGGCAGGTGCGGGAAAGTTACGCGCAATCCGTGCAGGGCGACCCCGACCGTGAACAGGATAGTCGCAGCCCCGAGCGGGTAGCGGCTGGCCGGCAGTTTCTCGGCCTGATCAGTCGCGCCCTGTGGAGCATGCCCCACAAGCGCCGGCGGCTGTTATTGATGAACCGTGTCGACGGGCTCTCCTACGCGGAAATCGCGCGTCGAGAAGGGCTCTCCGCCACGGTAGTGAAAAAACACGTGGCCAAAGCCCTCGCAGGATGTCAGGAAGCCCTGCGGGTCAATGGTGGTAAGTACGGTGGAGAAATATGATGGCGACTGGTAACAGTCATCCGCAAACCGATATCCGGCGGATCGAAGCGGAAGCCCGCGAGTGGTTCATGCTGCGAGCTGAACGTCCGCTATACGCCGCTGAGCAGGACGCATTCGACACCTGGCTGCAACAGGGGGGCAACCGAGACGCCTACCAGCAGCTGGAGCAGATTGACCGCAGTCTCGCTGTTCTCGCCGCTAGTGACGAAGGCGCTCGACTGCGTCGGCCCGGCGCTTTTATCAGTCTGTTACAGAACCTCAGAAGCTACTTGGGCGTCAGCCCCCTGAGTGGCCTCGCGTTTGCCTGCACTCTGATTCTCGCCGTCGGCGTTGTGTTTCTGGCGCCCTGGCAGAGCGAGAGTGATTCTGCACATGGCTATGCATCGGAGCTCGCGCAAACCCGCCAGGTCACCCTGCCCGATGGTACCCTGGTAACCCTTGGTGGTGACTCCGCCATTGAAACGGAGTTTGGAGCCGCCGCGCGCAAGGTCAAACTGCTGCGCGGCCAGGCATTTTTCGCCGTGCGCAAAGATTCCAGTCGCCCGTTTATTGTGCGCGCCCAGGGCGCTGAGGTGCGCGTGATCGGTACCCGCTTTGACGTCAACGCCGGCAACAAAATGAACCCGGCGGTAAAAGTGACGGTGGAAGAGGGGATCGTCGATGTGGCAGCCAGGCCGCAGGGTCAGTCTGGCGCAACCGCAGGCAGCAAAGTGCGGCTGACCGCGGGCCAGCAGGTCAAGGTGCGCGAGGATCAGGTGAGTCGCATCAGTAAAGTTGACGCCGCACAGGTCGCCGGTTGGCGCCAGGGCAAATTCAGCTACCGGGATGCCCCCCTTGCGGAAATTGTCGCCGATGCCAATCGCTACCGCAAACAGCGTATCGTGATCGGTACTCCGGAACTCGAAGATTTACGTGTGACCACCGCATTTACCGCTGATCAGGCCGAAACCTTGGTGGCCATGCTCGAGCAGTCGCTGCCGGTACGGGTATTCCGGGAGCCAGACGGGCGGGTGATTATCTGGCCCGGTAGTGTGGAGCACTGAATTTACCGTATTGAAAAGCTTCGTATAAGCGCCCGGGGTCATCCCCGGGCATTGTGCTTTCCGGTACATACAAAAAAGGCCGCACCCTATCGGGAGCGGCCTTTTTTGGTATGGTGCCCAGAGGCGGAATCGAAACATCGTCTGACGCTCTTGTGTTGTCTAGGTGCAAGTGGTGCGAATCGGTGGGTAACCACAGCTATAACCACAGATTAGCGATATCCTCAATATTGCAAGTCTGTTTTGCAACACCCTAGCAAGCTCAGTCCCAGAAGTGTAGTCGCTCCGGCCTATGGCTCCATCACAGCACCAGAGACAGATCTAGTGGCCCTGGCGCTGTATCCTTTCAAATAGGTTTTGCGCGGAAAGCCTGGCATGGGATGCTTGCTCTGAACTAATCGGATCAAGCGTGACAGCGTCCCGGCCACCAACAAACATTGGTCCTCCAACATCATCGTCATAGAGTGACCCGTCCTCGTGGATCGCGTAGTGGCCGCTTTGTGACAAGTCAGTGCCAAGCAGCTGCGAGAGGTACATCCATGTCCAGCACCTGTTTAGATCACTTCCATCATAATCTTCAATGAGCTGTAGCATGGCATCTGTATTTCCCTGCTCAGCAGCTATCGTAAGCCAATGTTTTGTACCAACAGTATGCCCAATTTGCTCGGCGATCGCTGCAACGTCGATTGGTTCCGCATCAATTTCGCTTAATCCAAGCTCGAAAAATGTCATATCGCCATAGTGTTCCGCCATGCCCAGCAGTGCTAGAGGATTACCGCGTTGACCAGCTTCCCTGAGATGAAATTCATGTTTCCTTGCCTGGTTGAGGCTAGCTTCATACTCATCGGCCCATTGCTTCTCAGTCGGACCTAAAGTTCGACCTTTTTGGGCCTGCTCATACCAGTATGAATTTATACCACTGTCTTGATCATATTCATCGTCTGGCCAATAGATCAGCGCGAGCGCATAGTGTGCGTTGGCATTACCTTTGTCGGAGGCGTTTTTCAACCCATCTAGTAGCAGCGTGTTAGCCCAGTCTGGATCGCAAAAGTCGAATGGCGGCGCATCGGAAACATTGAGGCCTTCTAAATGTACCGAAAACTCCTCTCGGATCGAATCTATGAGACCGGAAATCTTCACAGCTCCTATTCGCTGCTCCGCTAAAAAAAACTGAAGTGCAGATAGTGCCAGGGTGGCAGTGTTTGATGGGTAACCAAGTTCGATATACCGCTGTGACTGACCCGTGGTATTCGGAAGAATGGGGTTTTCAGCTTCCCTGAACGTGGTGAAAACGGTATCGGCTTTGAATGCAGCATAAGATTTGAAACCAAACGAAGCGGCAAGTAGCTCGTAGGTATGCGCTTTCTTAAAAGAAAAACCAATGCTGGATTGAAGGTGCTTTTGCGCAGCGTGCGCAAGTTCTTTGATAGTCATGGCAAAAACCTTTCCAAAACGCCACGCCAAATTCGGGTCAGACGCACACGTTTAAGTCCCCGGCGACGAGGCTTATAGAGAGGTTTAAAGTGGCAGCGAAAGCAACGCCTTTTTTTACTCGTGTGCAAGTAAGGTGGGCACCTAAGAAGAAAGTTTATCCGGCTTCCAATAGTCTGTCTAGATGACGGCACGGTGTAATGACACACTGGCGTGTTCAAGAATACATACGGCTGCAGAGCCCGCTGAAGCGGCCGATCCATGGCGAAATGTTGATTACAAGTTGTGATGTCACTGTAGGACTCCTAAAAGTTACGGTGAGGAGCAGTGGTATCTAGGCTCAAAAATGCGGATTCTTTTAGGTACTTGTAAAATATGAGTGATTTGACCAGCAAGGGCTTAGTGGTCAGTAGGCGTGATGAGACTCTTGACGACCAGCTTTCGGCGCTGATTGAAAACTCGGCCCATATAATTCAGAGTCATCGTTTGCGGCGGCTTCTCAGGGCGGCAAGACGGCTCAATGCGCACGGGCTGGATCCGGCTAGCATTCTCGAAAGCGCTTTGTCTGAATTGGGTGAAGTTGAGATGGCTCAAACCGCGCTCAGCCATGATGAGCTCCTGACGCTAGGTGGTGGAGAGGTATTACCGCTGGCCTCAGAGCAAGAGATCGCAGATGCCCGCGCAGCGCAGCAGAACCGATATCAGCAAGTATTAACTGAGGGGCTGACTGCTCGGGAAGTCGCAGAAAAACTAAAGCTAAGCGACTCAAAGGTGCAGAGGCTGGTAGATGCGGGAAAGCTTTTTGTAATTGGCTCTAATGAAGAATGTCGATTTCCGAGCTTCCAGTTCACATCAGAAGGGATCCTGCCGCATTTAGACGAGTTACTATCGGCAACGCAGGGGTGGCACCCACTGACAATTATCCGTTTTTTTACAGTTCCTGATCCGGATATACAGATCGGTGTTGATAGAGCTGCCTCCGTCGCTGACTGGCTCGCTGCGGGTGGTGATGTAGCAATAGTTCAAGCATTGGTGGAGGGACGCTGACACAGTTTGGCAGAGTTTGAATTCGTGGTTTCGAACGCCTCGGTTTTTCTGCAATGCTCTTCCTTAATCCTCGCCAGTAATTGGCACGAATTCGCCTTTCTCGAACGTGCCAATGGTCACTATCCCATGTTCATCAATACGTTCCAGCTTGCCCGGGTGCGCCTTGGAGGCCTGATATCGAACAGCGGCCCTTGTAACGACGCAAGCCAATTCGCCACTGTCCCTTGCCAGATCTACCGCATCGAACACTTGCCTGGGGTCGAACGCTTCATTGGACTTCATCTTTATCTGAGCTCAGCCTTCGCCATAATAAACCCCTTAAAATCATCACTTTCCCACCTGCGCTAGCCGTTTCCTGCTGAGTGGTTGATCGGTCAGCAACCTTACTGAGAGAGAGCTAAAAGTTAACGTCAGTAGTACTGAAAAGTCTAACTTTGGCTTCAAGCATCGGCTAGCCGAATTCAGTCCCCCCCCCCCTTGGCCGGGCGAACTTCTCTCCAAGGCATGATAGTTTTTGGCTATTATTGGCCAGCATTTCATTTCCCATATAAATCCGGCCAGCTGCATTGTCCTGCCCTAAGAAGGTGGTCTCCTTTCTAAATCACTTAATTAATTAGCAAAATGACCGAAATGCGCAAGCCGGTATCTGGGAGCATCTGGTAGGCGTCAAATTAAACGGGTATTCTGTGATGCTGATCACAAAACGCACAGTGGCTTATCCCTTGCGGTGATATTCGTGGCTGCAAATCGACCGCGAGCAGGACTAGGACTAGACCACTCTGCCGGGATGGGTGTTGGAGTGCATTTCAGTGGTTCTGTTCGCCACAGATTGGTGAGCTGGTGCTTGGCCATTAAGACTAGCTTCAAAATCGCATCACGCGTAGTGATTAAAGTTGCACGAACCCTCGAAGGATTGGGTGATTCGACTAATTAATCGGTTTTGGGTGGACTTATAAAGTGGTTCATGTGTTTTCGTAAGCACATTTGCACTCAATCGTAGCCGCCGGTCGATACTGAATTGCGCCATTTGCGCCAAATTAATTGCCAATATGTCTTGGATTCTTTGAAATGCTGGATCTTCTGAAACTTCTCTGGCCGGATTTTTCCCTTCTCTTCAGCGCAGACACGAGTGGGGTCAGCGCTTGGTTCTGGGTTATCACCGCTGCAATTTTTGCGATCTCCATGGTTATGGTGTTCGTGCATTACCAGAGATTCAAGCAATCCATGTCCGCCCTGTACTCACTCCTTGAAGGGCAGACCAAAGAGTCATTGGCGGACACACGGCGTGAGATACTGGAAAAGGCCAGGGCACTTAGGGCTCCAAATATTGGCATGCTTTGGCGTGAGTTCGATGAAAGCCTCGTGCAGTCGCCCGATCAAAAGCACCTATTCAATACACTTGATGCGGATCACTTCTTCAATTCGCGCACCCTGGCGGGCGGACTAACTGGAAGCCGACTACTGGCGGCTGCTCCAAGCTTCCTTGTAGCTCTCGGTGTACTGGGTACTTTTGTCGGACTCACGATCGGTTTGACCAAGCTCAACATCGACAGTCACGCCAGTGTTGATCAAATGCGAGAAGGTATAGACTGGATGATTCAGGGGGCTGCCGTAGCGTTCACTACATCCGTTTGGGGCGTTGCGTTCAGTTTGATGCTCAATTTTTTCGAGAAAATGTTCGAGCGGAGTGCTCTGAGCTCAATCCAGAGCTTGCAACATCAGATCGATTTCCTCTATCCCCGTATTCCGGCAGAACAGTCGCTGGTTCATATCGCTGAGTATGGCAAAGAAAGCAAGGAAGCCCTACAGGAGCTCCATGAGCGTATCGGCGAGCGATTACAGGAAACACTCACCGGTGTGAGTGAAGCGATGCAGTCGGCACTGACCGACAGTTTGAATAATATCATGGCGCCCGCAATTCAATCGTTGGTAAACACCACTAGCCAGCAGTCCACTCAAGTGTTGGAGCAGCTAGTTGGGAATTTCATGGAAGGTATGACATCGGTTGGCAAGGAGCAGGGGCAGCAAATGCAGAAAGCCGCTGCTGATGTTAACACTGCCGTCAGCGATATGAGTACGCGCTTGAATCAGCTATTTACCAGCCTGAATGACCAGCAGAGTCAGCAGTTGGAAGCTGCTCAAAATCAAACCTCCCAATTTGAGGCGCAGCTGCAGCGTATTAGTGGTTCCGCCGAGGTGCGTCAGGAACAGATGGAAAAACGCTTCACTGAGCTGATGTCTGGCCTGACTAACCAACTTCAAAATCAATTCGGTGCTGCCGAGCACCGGGATGGAGAGAGGCAGGCTAAGTTCGAGGAGTTGCTGGATCTTTCTGCCCGAAATCAAAAAGCTTTACTTGAGCAAGTTACTGCCAACGCGAACGAGCAAATTAAATCATCAACAGACGCAGCAAACGCGCGCCAACAAGAACTGGAAAACACTTTCAGCCGCTTGGTTGAAAATCTTGACGCACAGAATACTTCTCACGCTGAGGCCGCCGAACAGCGTGAGGAAGGGCGCCAGCAGCGATTCAACACCCAACTTGAAGCGATGGCTACTCAGCAAGAAAAGCTCATGTCCGAAATCGCTTCAGCTGTGACTGCCGGGCAGCGCCAGAGTCGAGAAATGGCAGAGCAGCACCAGCAATTACTGGGGCAATTGAAAGAAGTAACGCTTGCTACGGAGAAAAGTAGCAAGCATATGGATAGCACGGCGAATCAATTGGGCCTGTTATCGGCGAACTTGCGTCAGGCATCTGATGCGCTGGGTCAGCAAATTGAAGCCGTCACTCAAGGTGTTGAAAGGGTTGGGCAGCAGAATGCCGATGTGGCAGCACAGCTACAAAGCCAGGCTTCTGCGTTGTCGAGACTACAGGACACCCTACTTGAGGGAGCGCAGCGTTTGGAGCTGGCAGCAAGCGAGGCCAATAGTGGCTTCAGTGGAATGCAGGCTGCACAGCAACAGTTCCTCAGTGGCATCCGTCATGAATTCAACAGTTTGGGCGAGACGCTACGCGATCAGGTCGAAGGTATCGAAAAGCAGGCGGAAGAATGGCTGCGCAGCTATGCCGGAGCGGTGCATACCCAGATTGATGACCGTATGAACAAATGGAACGAGGTGTCACTTTCATACGCGGACCAGATGCACAGAACTGCCCAGGCAATGAGTGGCATTCTGGATGAGCTGGAGGCCCGCTGATGCGCCTAGGTAAGTACAAAGATGTGAGGGTCGACGAAGACAACCCTTATTGGATGTCGTTCTCAGACATCATGTCGGCGCTATTGGTGATCTTTATTCTGGCATCGGTGATATTGATTTTGCAGCTAATGGAACTGCAGCAAGAGTTGGAGGAGCGTCAGGTCCAGTTTGAAGAGGATATAGATAGGCTGAAAGAAGCCGAGCTAGTGCGTCGAAGTATTCTTGACGAAGCAGCTGAGGCTTTGCGCAATCGCGGTATTAAGGTTGAGGTGAGTGAAAATCATACCGTGCTCAGCATTCCCAATGAACTGCTGGGTTTCGGCTCCGCTGCGTACGAGATCAACGCCGACTATCAACAGCAAGCTTTAGAGATTGGGAAGGTCATTAATGAGGTCGTTTCTCGGGATAACAGAGTTGAATTTTTGGATACGATATTCATCGAAGGACATACCGATAATCGGCCGCTAAATGGTCTTATGGGCAAAGGTAATTGGGCGCTTTCCACTTTTCGAGCCATCTCGCTCTGGCAGTTCTGGGAGAGTGAGCTTTCAGATGAAGAGCAATTGTCACGCCTGAAAAATAAGGACGACAAGCCGTTATTTTCTGTAAGTGGATACGCAGAAACTCGTCCCGTCGTCGAGAATCAGCTTACAGAGGAAGATTTTAAGAAAAATCGACGTATCGACATCCGCTTCACGATTCGCCGACCGGGCAGTGCTCAATACGAGCAAGTCAGGCAACGACTTGGGGAGCTCACCCAGTGAAGTTGCCACCTGCTGCGTTACCCAGTAGTGATTGGAATAGCCAACAAATCGATCGTTGGGGTGCATTGGTCAGCAAAGCGGAAAAGCTGGAAGCGGCCAATGGGAATAGCGATGCATTTGAGAGCATGTTGGCTACTTTGCGGAAAATAGTCAGCACCAAAAAGTTTGAAGATATTCCGAAACTTCTGCGGCGGCGTATAGGCGCACGGGCGCTTACCTGGCTTTGGCTGAATGATGAAGTAATAGGTAAGCAACTGCTAAATCAGCATCTTCTGTCCGCGCTGACAGAGATGCAGAAGCCCAGGTTCACACGCATTACTCTGCAACAGCTGGCTCAGTTGTATTTTCGGCGATTCGATGAGTTGGATAAGTGGGGCGGATTACGTGCTCTGTTAGAGCAGGTGCTGCTGCAGCAGTTGAAAGAGATGCCGCCTCCCAGGATTGAAAGTACCTGGGCAGACCCATTGGTAACCCTGAAATATGAAGGTCATTGGCTTCTCGCTTCAAATGGCCCTGGTCAGCTCGCAGAGCGAGTTAAGCAGGAAGGACGTGAACTCGGTGAAACCTTTGCCCAAATGGGGTTGCAGGGGTTTGATAATGGTCGATATGGAGATATATGTCGGGCCCATTTCTACCTGGAAACTCTGCGCCATCTACCCATTGGTGAGTCAGATCCGGTACTCGATGAATTACTCAAACCATCCGTAGCCCAGGCACCTTTCGAGGGTGTGAGGCGAATTGGTCATGCAGCACTTGAAATACTCATTGATAGAACCGGACAGGAGCCCGGAGAGGTTTGGCAAAACTTCATAATTAACCTGGCGGGGGATCCACGTATTGCCAGTCATGCTCGTAATTACCGAGAATGGTGGCAGCCGCTCGGAGAGAAACGCATTGAGAAAGTACGTGGATGGTTGTCGAAGGAAGACCTACGACTATTCTTGCAGGCAGTAGAACAATTCGGAATCGATGAGAAAAAGAAAGACCTGCAACGGATGTTCCCGTCAAGGAAGCTTTTCCTTGAAGGGCTGTTTGAGCAAAAGCTGATTCGCAGTACACGTTTGCTGTTAGGTGGCAAGGCTCAAGAGGCCGTTAGGCGTATACTTGGTGAAGACGTTAAAACTAGTTTTGCCCGAATGGACGGGCAGATGAATGACAAAGCGGTGATTTACTTAGATTGTGGCGATTTTCACTTGGTAGAGGGGTCGCATCAATTCAAGATCTGGATTTATCTAACTTCCCCATGGGATGCACTTAGGTCGTATGAGCATGAAATTTTTAGCCATTACGAACTGGCCACAACTGCTCCAAGGAACTACAAGAAAGTCTACCCTTCGCTACCTTATGCTTCCTTCAGGCATCATCCTCCGGTTACTTGGCAGAACAACGTATTTACGTTTCTTGCAGAGCACGGTATTGCGCTCGATTTAGAGCAGATGTTGACTCCCGAAGATTATCAGGAGCAATTACAGAGATTTGGTATTCCTTCAGTTAACCCTATGCGCACGGTCATACCAGAGCCGCTGTATGTGGAGCAAAGCACTTCGAGTAAATCGATAGAGCCCCGTACCCGTCGCGCAGGGGTGGCCGATTATGGTTCAACTTCAGGCTGGCCCGTTCCTGAATCACTCAAGCCCACGAGAGCGTCTGAGATTGATGCAAAATCGCTACGCAAACCCAGCTTAAAGCCAACTTTATCCGCTAGCGATGGCTACCAAATATCCAATCTAAGTCCTTTTGAATTGAAAGTATTGAATTATTTTCATGATAAGCCCGGTGATTATGTTCGCTTTGCGGCCAAAGTGATTGGCGGTGAACCAACAGAAATCAAACAGGTTCTAAATGGTGCTCTAAGCAAGCTGTGTTTTCAGGACTATCAAGGTGGCTGGCGTTTGACGAGTACAGCTATAGCAGCAATTGATGCATACAACCACGAAAAAAAGCGGAGTCAATAAATGGGTGTTATGGATTTGCTGCGCTCCCTCCTGGGAGAGAATGACGAAGACATGAAAGCTATGGAAGGCTTTCAGTCTTCCGCCGACTCCAATGGCGTAAATTTCTATCTCCCGATCGAGCATTTTGAATCCTTACATAACGGGCTCGGCAACACCCTGGAAAGAGTCCAGTTGACCGTATTCAATATGCTTGCGGAACAGGGCATCGCGGAACCGATGGCCAATGGCTTCCATATTGGTGCTGAAGATATTGCCGCTATGGATCATGAGCAGGCCGAATTGCTGCGGTTGCCTGGCCGTTTTCCCGGTCGATTCCTGACGTCGATAAGTGGTCGCACCGGCAATAGTGGATTTCGGGTAGGCCTCTCGGTGGAGATGCCCGATGGCCCGGCTACATTCAATCGAAAAGGTCCTTACCTGTATTTGACCAGTACCGAGTGTTACCGGTTATCACCCTCCGAGCTTATGGGGTTGGCGGCCTGGGAGCGGCACCAATCCCTGGCTCCAGAGCAACGCGGGGAGGCAGCGAACTTGCGTTTGATGGCCGAACTGCAGACTGCCGCCCGTAGCGATATGCCAATCGATCTGAGCCATTTTGAGCGGCTTGACGTGGTGGTGCCCGACAATATCGGCGTGACCGCTACACGCCTGCCCGATGGCAGCCTTCAGCTCTGCCCCTGCCTCGGCGATGGTTCCACTCCGGACCAGTTGGAAAAACGCTGGGGAACGCTGGATATGTCCGCAGATGGCGGAGTTCTGCGCATAGATAACAGGGTGGTGCTGCTGGACCAGGACAGAATGAACGGCATTCGAGATGTGATGGGAAACAAACGTATCCCCGCAGACAAAGTCGCCGAGTTTATTGCCACGCCCACTGCCTTCCTCGATGCCGCACTCGTAAACCTGGAAGTCGGCTTCTCTGCCCGGGTGGCCGGCATTGGCAAACTACAGCATATGGACTTTGGCGGTCTCGATACCGACCGAAATGACTGGTTTGCACTGGACAAGACTCCATCCCCTCCGGAAGTGTTGAGCAAGGTCATTCAGTCGCCGGAGGAGCTGCAGCGATTCGAAGAGGTATTACAGGCCGCACGCGAGCAGGGCGCAGAAAGCATATCGTTTGCCGGTGAGACGATCGACATATCGGATGCCGCGGTTGTTGAGAAACAGCTAACCAAAGCGAAAGAAACTTTCGAATGCCCGCAGCCAGCAGATCCAATAGATCCGGCAGTGCCGGAAGCTTCTTCAGCTGCATATATTGACGAAGCTAAAGAAAAAGTCGGGGTGATCCTTAAGGATGCGGACGAGATCAATTCCGCGCTACTTAACAAGGCAGCTGGCGGCACGTTATTAAACGAGCCAGATTGGCAGCAATATGCCCGACAGCCATTCCCGCATCAGCGCGAGGGAATTCAGTGGATGCTCAAACTTCTGGGTGCAGCACTTAAGGATGACCATGACAACCTGTATCGCCTGCAGGGGAGTCTGCTCGCGGATGATATGGGGTTGGGTAAAACCTATATGTCATTGGTTGCAGCGGGTGAGTATCTTTCCAGTCAGCGAACAGCCGAAAAGCCACAAAAGCCGATACTGGTGGTTGCACCACTTAGCCTCTTGGAAAACTGGGAGGATGAAGTCGGAAAAACTTTCAAGAGTGTTCCTTTCCGCGATGTGGTGGTCCTGCAATCGGGGCGTGACCTCAAAGAGTTCAGGATCAAAGGGGCGGAGCGCGAATCTGTTCAGCTGGCCTCTTTAGCCGATGAGGACGGCATGATGGATGAGCAAAGCATCCGATATGCATTGGCGATTGGGCCGGAGTCCGGCGTAAATCGCCTGGATATGGATCGCCGTTTGGTGCTGACCACATACCAGACATTGCGGGATTATCAGTTTTCTCTCTGCCGCATCGACTGGGGCATGGTCATTTTCGACGAGGCGCAGAATATTAAGAACCCCAATGCCCTGCAAACCAGTGCAGCAAAAGGGCTGAAGGCTGATTTCAAACTGCTTGCCACCGGAACACCGGTTGAAAACAGCCTGGGTGACTTCTGGTGCCTGCTGGATACTGCGCAGCCCGGATTGCTGGGAGACTGGCAGACCTTCCGTGATAGCTGGATCAAGCCAATTCTGGCTGCCAGTGAAGATGAGCGCGATGAGGTCCGAGCACGTCTTGGCGACCAGCTGCGAAAGGCCGTGGGGATCTTCATGCTACGCCGGGTAAAGGAAGACCAGCTAAAAGGGTTGCCGCCCAAGACCATACGTAGTGGTGTGGAGCAGGCATCCCACGCCTCGCAGCAGTATGTCGCAGAGCTCGGGGTGTCCATGCGGGGTGTGCAGCTGCAGGTCTATGACGATGTGCTGGGGGATTACCGCTCCCGTCGTGCAAACGATGAAGACATGCGCGGCACTGCACTGGCCGCATTGAGTCAGCTCCGCTCGATCTCCCTTCACCCCAGGCTCGCCGATGAGGCCTCGTTGTATAGCCGCGACGGAAAGCATGCGCGCGAGCTGATGATGGAATCGGGCAAGTTGGCAGTATTGCTCAAGCTTTTGGATGGAATCCAGGCGAGTGGGCAGAAGGTCATCCTTTTTATGATGACCAAAAAGCTGCAGCGACTGTTGAAGCTGTGGTTGGATCAAATCTACGGCTTGGATGTTTCAATCATCAACGGTGATACCAAGGCGGTAGCCGCAAAATCGGAAGACATGACGCGCAAGAAACTGATCACACAGTTTGAAGCCAAAGAGGGCTTTAATGTGCTGATCATGTCGCCGGTTGCCGCAGGTGTAGGGTTGACCGTAATTGGCGCCAACCATGTTGTGCACTTGGAGCGACACTGGAATCCGGCCAAGGAAGCCCAAGCGTCAGATCGGGTATATCGTATTGGTCAGGACAAAGAGGTATTCATCCATCTTCCCGCAGTGACGCACCCACAGTTTGATTCCTTTGACGTTCACCTAGACCGACTGTTGCGTGGGAAACTTATGCTCAAGGACGCTGTCGTCACACCAGAGGCCGTGAGTGAGAAGGAAATGATTCAGTCTCTTGGGCTTTGAATAACCTCTATACTCGCAGATCTCAATAATCCGGATTCAATCCAGAATTGGATCTGGCCTCAAAAGAAGAAGTTGGTGGTACGTGAAAATAGCACGATATGACTCATTGATATGGATTCTATTGTCTGCATTGGTATCCGTTCCGGGGCGCGCCCATGAAAATGAAAGCGGTTACTATTTCGACAAAGAACCATTTATCCATCCGAGAATGATAGAAGATCTTTCCACTTGGCTTAGTGATGGCGGAGAGCAGGTTGTATCGATCAATATTCTGGATTCGGTTAATAGCAAACGTTACTTTGGTGACATACAGGTGCGCGGAGATGGGCTTCCTTTTGTTTTTCACGAGGATAAGAAGTCGTGTGAGCAATACTCCTGCTCCAGGGGTGCGCCGTACTTTGGCTACCAATACCTCGGCACCACCACATCCGGGATTCATGCCCTGCTGACCACCGAATTTGGCGGTGGCTCCGGTCGTTTCCGAAGTGTGATGTTGGTCACCACCGTCGTCGAGCACGCATTTGAGCCCTACCACTACCCCCAGAAATCCATGAATCTGGAGCGTGAGCGCTGGGTGATCAAGCGCTTGGGGGTCATTCATCTCGGGGATCGGTATTCTGGCCAAATCACCGTGAAAGGCGATGAACTGCATGTCGGCAAGGATCAAAACCCCAATTCGGTCGGAAATTTTCCGGAAGACACCATGATCAAGCTGGAGGTCTACCCTGAGCACATCCGCGGTTAGCTTGTACCTACCAGTTTATCCCTACAGAGTGTGAGTGATCGGCGCGCGATTTCATGGTATTTGAAAACCACTGTGTGCCCTTTCCCAAGGGAAGCTAGCTCCAGGTGATGGGCCCTAATTTTGAATAGGTAAGCATATGGCGAATGGAGTAGATTTTGGTACCTTCGAATAAAAGCGGCTGCCTATGGAAGCTGTCCCATAATTTTGGCGGGCGCGACTACATTGTTGGCGACGTCCATGGGCACCTAGGGCAACTGAAAAGCCAGCTAGAAAATATCAATTTCGATCCTAGCGTCGACCGTCTATTTTTTCTTGGTGATATTGTTGATCGTGGGCCAGACAGCCTGGCCATGATTGATCTCATTGATCAAAGTACTTACATCAGTATTCTTGGGAATCATGAAGCAATGACGATTGCGGGCTTTGAGGATTCCGCTTGTATTCAAATGCACCATTCGAATGGTGGCGGATGGTTCTATGAGTTACCCACAAGTAAGCAACAGGCGATTGTTGATAAGGTGAGGCGCTGGCCTTGGGCAATTGAGATAGATGTGGCTGATGCCCGGGTGGGGCTTGTTCATGCAGATGTCCCCGATAGCAACTGGGATACGGTAAAAACACTTCTGAGTCAGCTAGATAAGGCCTGGTCAGACGGAGCTTCACTGACCGAACCAAATGTAGAAGTAGTGGCTCGTACTCTTCTATGGCGAAGGTCGCTGGCGTCTCGTTTGTACTTGGAGGTTCTGGAGCTGGGGAATAAAAAGAGAACGTTATCGGAATATAAGCGGGACTTTCTCAATCGAATTGACTGTCTAGAAAATGCGGATCCCTCACTGGTTCATATGTAGTAGTTCAGACTTGATCTGACAGAGCACCTTCTGAAAAAACCGGTAACTGTCAGATCAAGTCTGAACTACTACACATTACCCCAGCCATACATGTCTGAACTAATCCAAATAACGCCTCACAATGGACGGTTACGCATTCTCAATGGCGACTCGAGACGCCGTTTTTTCCGGTGCCGAGAACTCTAGATCTCCACCGATATAGCTCCACTGACCGTAAAATTCAGCAATTTCGCGGGCGATTGTTTTGTATACATAGGCGGTCTGTTCACTGTACGCGTTATCAAGCTCTTCCCAAAGCCATTTCATGTGGTCTAAAGTCCACGCGCTTGGTCGAACATGGTATTTATTGAGTATTTTTTCGGCGATACTTATCATCCTTTTCTTCCGTCTTTCATTTGTGCTGCGCCGCTTCCCTCTGCGATGCCGAATAATGGTCTCAATGTCCCGCCTTACATGCTGTTTACTTGTTCGTTTGCTCATCGCTGTTGCACCCGGTAGCTGCCGATATAGACTGAAACAATCTGCACCCGCCCATGACCGAGCTCATGGCTAATGATTTCGCGAGCCATTCGATCAAGATCTCTATCTGCCAGTGGGTGGCCAAATGCAATGCAATTAACTGGGGTGTGGTGGCCAGTCAGTTCTCGATAACGCCGGGCAGCGTACTCATGCCTCAACCCATGGATACCTAGCCCGTACCTCTCGTTGAGAGCCGGGAGTGCTTCATGTTTAACCATTTTTTTGAAGGCTTCCCGTTTCATGCCTTTTGGTATGAGTGAGAACATTGGTCCGGTCAGTTTTCGACAATACCTAAGCCAGTTGTACGCAGCGTCATTGACAGGTAGTAGTCTCTCGCATTCTCTCCCGCGCCCACCTTTTGTTCCGTAGATGATGTCGATAGTGCCCGTTGCCGAATGCTCCTTGAGGGCGGCAACAACATCTAGGCTAGCAGCTTCCTCGAGCCGGATACCGAAGTGCGCGATCAGGCCAATAACCGCATGCGCCTGCGGACTTAGATGTTCTCTAAGTGCTTCTACTATTGCCTCAGGTTCAAGGTACAGATGTGGGTCCACTCGGACATTGCGACGCTGGCTCCGCGTGGTCTTGGATGGGGAAACGCTTTGCCATTCGCCGTACGTGATTGTTCTCATCAGCGAGTTAATGGCCGAAATTTGCTTCTGGAAAGTTGACGCGGTGTAATCATGCGCGACAGACTGTGCAAACTGTTCCAGGTGCTTCTCTTCGTACCGCCCGATATCATAGATTCGATGCTCTGTGCGCATATACTGCGCAAAATTTTTGAATGCTCGGATGTAGCACTCAGTTGTCCTATCGCCAATTTCACCTTTTCTGACGCGGTTCTTTAGTGCCGATTTGACTGGCGATTGACCCCAGCCATAGTTTCTGCCTGTGCTCATACGCTGCTACCTAATCTGTTATTTCGGGATGTATAGCGGACTCGACATGTGTATCGGCCAATGTGTTTAGCGATTTCGCCGCTGATTAACGGCTGCCGAATTTACATGTGAGAAAAATCGCCATAAAAGATAGGCGAATGAACATGCGGAACTGCCATGTGCTTTGGCAGGTAGCATGATTTTGATATGGAGGTGCGCTACACGGAGGTTGGTCAGACCTGGCATCCCCTGAGGTATGAACCTGATCACTCAGCAGGAGTGACTGGATTGATGCTCAACAACGCCGAGCTAGCAAAACACAGCAACGCTGTGTTTAACAAAATTTAACGTAATTTGATTCGCGTTCTCTCCCAGCCCGGCCTTATGGCAGCGGGGTTAAATGCATCTTACACCTAAGAACGTTTCTGTCTAGAAGAAAAATCAAATTCCTACTACGTGATAAATCCTGAGACGAATCGAGATAAATAATTCTTCTGGATCCGCTGAGAGAAAGTTTCCGGTTCCTGTATTTTGGGTTCGTCTCGCAAGATGAAAGCCGTTGCATCTAAGTTATTGGGCGTATTTTCCCTGCAGGCTGCTTAGTGATCGTGACATTCAGGAGTTGGACCTGCGGGAACGGAAATGGGCTGACACGGCAATGTTCGACAGCAGCGAAGGGTATTTACCCCTCGCTCGAGGCGTTCTCGATGCGCACGGCACTGTCGTTAAATTTTCTGTGTTATGAATGCCTGTGACATAGTATGAGGACATTGTCATGCGAGAGCGAGAATATGATGAGCACCAGCTATTGCGGCGGGCTGAAGTGGCTGCGTTGCTTGGTATCGGTATGTCAACCTGGTCGAGGTGGGTCGCGGAAGGGCGGGCGCCCCAGCCGATTCGACTCTCAAAAAGATGTTCGGTATGGCCAATGCGTGACGTCTTGCAGTTTATCGACGACCGATCAAAAAATGACATGGTGGATAATTCGTGCGATCTACCCGACTGAATTGTTCAGTATCAGTTTACTTCGGATCTTTGCCCGGTGCTGCGTTTCGATGAAGCACTCGGGTATGTGTATCGCATTTTCTAATTGGTAATCGAGCATATTCCTCTTGGGATCGGAATGTGCCAAATATATTGCAATTGGCTACCCTGTTGGCCTAGACCCTTTCTCAGCGGATCCCCGGTATTCCTGCGCGCTGAGCTCAGACATTTCCGTGCTAACCTCCCAGTCCTGAGCGCAGCTCCCGCAAGCCCTCATCGTAGCCTCTGCTCTGGGCCAGCAGGCTGCACGCCTTGCTTAAAAATTCCTGAGTAGCACTTGTATATCCCGGCTGCCCATCGTCTGCCATGTCGCGCAGGTGTTCGGCAAGGTTGCCGTGTTTAAGGGGCGTTTACAGGCAATAGGGCGGGACCAGTCACCGCACATAGACAGGGTGATATCCCCAGCGCTGTACTAAGTATTCATGCACAAGTAATAGCAGCAACTTCTGAGGAGTCCGCGAGGGCGATATTACGTGCGGCAGTCAAAATGCCAGTCCGCAACCGAGCACTGTGAAGGCGTCGGGACGCAGCTAGCGTCCAAACCGCTATATCGGCGTCAGGATGGGAAAAGTCGTCATGCCGAGCTCCAGTCGCGCGCGCATGAAAAAAGATTAGCGAAGACAAATCTTGGCGGATTGGCAAAGAACGCCTTCGGTGTGTGTGGCGTGAATTTGCACGGTCCTCCTTGCTGGTGAGCGGACGCAAGATCTCGGCGATGGAGAGGCGTTTGCTGCCCGTGAGCGACTGGCCAGGTCTTGCCATAGGCCCCGGCCCATGCCGAACTGTATCTGGATAGTGCAAATGAGGTCGGCGAGGATCGGGCTGAGAAATGGTAGGCAGCCGATGACATAGGTGAGCCACGCTCCCACAGTAGGCTGAGACCCGCCGCGGCAAAATGGCTCATCAGTATCAACATGTGTTCCAGCGGGCAAGCCCCGATGCGAATGCGCAATGTGACTCGACCCATGCGCGCAAGTAGGCATTCGAGCTCAGCGGGCACTGCCAATCCCTCGAGATACGCATGCAGCTGCTCCTCGCTGGCATAGTGCCGCGCCATTGCCGGGAGCTCGTCCTCGGAAAGGCCATCGAAGCGCACACGATAGCGGCACCCTGCATCTCGGGAAATGACACTAATGCATGACGCCTGCCTCTCCTCTACTCGCTCTCTTATGGGCACGCGTGCCAAATTTGCCCGCAGGCCAGAGGTGCATGATGTGAGGGAACCGGTAGGGCAGGTGCGGCGAGCATCGGATGCTGTGGCGGCGCTCGCTTATATCGGGATTTGAATAGGGCTGCGTATACATCGGTGATTTGGGCTGGTCAGTAATTCGAACTGAGGCCCTCGGCATAGGGGCTGGAGAACAATTGTGTGGGTACGAAATTGTCGGGGGCATGAGTGCAATCGCACAGGGTATGAAACAAAGATATCTAGGAAATCTTGAAAGCTGCAGCCTTATAACTGGGTCACTGTTAGTCACGTGAGAGGCTTGACGTTTACCGTGATTCTGCAGCCAAGCGCCAAGTTAAGAAATGACCAAGCCGTATTGGTTTGGTTGAAAACTATTCATTTACGGGTAACGCTTGCATTACGCATAAACTACGAACAAAATACGCGCTGTTCGTAATTAATAACAAACAACCCGTAAAGTCTGAAATGGTCTCTAGCTTACTAAGCGAGTATACGCACAAGTTCCCGGCCGTCCGCGGCATGCAAGCAGGCAGGCCATGCTACATCGCGATGTGCCCAATGCGCCTGATACCCAAGTTATTCGTTTTTGACGAAGACGTCGTTCCCCCAGAGCTACGCGCTCAGCGCCGCCTAAACGAAAGCCGGGTACCTGATATCACGCATTATCTGGTCGAAAATCCTGACTCATATACGCTTTCTGCGATAACAGCATCAATTGATGGCTCCGTTATTTTCGAGCCGGTGGCGGACACTGGCCCAGCCATTAACCTGGGTATGCTCTCGATCGGGATGGACACCCAGATTCTTGTAAATGATGGGCAGCATCGTCGTAAAGCCATCGAGCACGCAGTAAAGGAAGCCCACGAATTGGGGCACGATAATATCCCTGTGCTGTTCTTCGTTGATGAAGGCCTCGCCCGAAGTCAACAGATGTTTGCCGACTTGAACAAGCACGCTGTGCGACCTTCAGACTCACTTAGTACACTCTACGACCATCGAGATGGTGGCTCAGCTCTCGCAAGATATGTTTTTGAGAGCGTGTCCTGCTTTAACGCTTTAACTGATCTCGAAAGCAGTAGCCTCTCCAAGCGAAGCAGCAAGCTCTTTACCTTGAGCTCTCTAAAACAAGCGTCAAAGGCTTTCCTAGATAAGCGCGGGAGAGACCCGATATCAGAGCCCGAAATGCAGCTTGCTGCGGAGTACTGGGAAGCGGTCTGTAGTAACATGCGCGACTGGCAAGATGCTCTTGATCGCAAGATTTCAACCTCAGAACTTCGGGAACAATACATCCATGCGCACGGGATTGGATTGGGAGCCTTGGGAGAAGCGGGATCAGACCTCCTAAGGCAATTTCCGAACGATTGGAAAGCAAAACTCTCACGCCTTTCGGAGATCGACTGGGGTCGCTCAAATATCAAACAGTGGCGCGGCAGAGCCATGGATAATCATGGCAAACTCAGTAAAACACGCAGTAGTACCGTGCTAACCGCAAACATCATTCGTCGTGCACTTGGTGTATCACTGGGTGCAGAACAGCAACACATCGAAGACCAGCTGACCTCATGAGCCAGAGAAAAACCCTGTACCCCAGCATGGATAAGATGCTGGAAGAGTCTGAATTTGCCGGCCGCCCGGTGCTCGACCTAATCCGCGAAATACAGAACCTATACCTAGAGAATGATAAACCATGGGTCATCGGCTTCAGTGGCGGAAAAGATAGCACAACAGTTCTATCTCTCATTTACGTGGCTCTTACGCGTCTCCCAGAAACCAAGCGCCACAAACATATCTATGTGATTTCGTCGGACACTCTGGTCGAGACGCCAATGGTCGTCGATATGATCAACGACTCGATTCAGGCCATTAACAGAAATGCGCAGGAAAAGAAGTTGCCCATTTCGGCCCACGTTGTATACCCCGCATGGAACGAAACCTTTTGGGTAAACCTTTTGGGTAAAGGCTATCCAGCACCGACGCAGAACTTCCGTTGGTGTACAGAGCGTATGAAAATCGATCCAGTCAGTGCATTTATCAAAGATAAAATTGCACGCTTTGGTGAAGTAATTGTTGTCCTTGGTGCTCGCAGCCAGGAAAGCTCTTCCCGAGCTCAGGTAATCGCAAAACACAAAATCGAAGGCTCATCTCTGTCGCGTCACTCATCCTTACCAGGCGCCTTTACCTATATGCCTATTGAGGACTGGACCTTTGATGAGGTCTGGATGTACCTACTAGGTGCGCCCGCCCCTTGGGGGGGGGATCATTTTGAACTCTTCGACCTCTACAAAGATTCCAGTGCTGGAGAGTGCCCACTGGTAATTGATACCAATACACCATCCTGTGGTAACTCTCGCTTTGGCTGCTGGACCTGCACGGTCGTCACAAAAGACAGAGCTATTGAAGGGCTTATTGATTCAGGTGAAGATTGGCTGATGAAGCTAAAAAGTTTTCGGAACAAGCTCTTTAAAACTACGCTTCCAGAAAATAAAACCAAATACCGTAACTATAAACGTCGTACCGGACGGATTCAGTATGCTCGAGGAGCGATTGACAATGACAATATCGCCGAAATCAAAACAATTCCGGGGCCTTATCTTCTCGAATATCGAAAAAAATGGCTGAAAGAGCTACTGACCATTGAGAAAAACCTAATAGACCAAGGCCGAAAGATTCAGCTTATTCATCCGGAGGAGTTACATGCCATTCGAAAAGAATGGATGTTCGATCCCAATGAGCCAGACTGGTCGGATGAACTGCCCAAAATCTATCGCAGCGTCTATAAGAATGACTTAGATTGGGTTGAGCATGATAGCGGAGCGTTCTCGCAAGAAGATGCTGATCTTATTGCCACACTTTCGACTGAGAACGGTGTGCCAGCAGAATTAGTCATGAAATTACTAGAGCTTGAACTTTCTATGGATGGCCTTGGCCGTCGAAAGGGGCTATTTAACAAAATCGAGAGCTTGCTGAAAAATGACTGGGGAACTATCGATGACATTAAAGCAGCTAAAGCTACGGCGACTCACAACTCAAAAATTAAAGACCAATTGAAAAATCAGCTGAAAGAAGATAGCGCAGATTTATATCTGAAGTCTGTCTATGGCGAACAACTAAAGGTCCTCGAAAAAGAGTATAAGGCGCTGGCCGAATGATTTTAAAAAGTCTCTACTTACAAGATTTCGGTGTTTTTCAGGGAGGATTTGAGAAAAATCATGTCGACCTGGAACCGCGTGTAAAGTACAACCGTAAACGACCTATCATTCTTTTCGGTGGCTTAAATGGTGCCGGTAAAACAACAACTCTGACTGCGGTACGCCTTGCTCTCTATGGAAAGCAGAGTCTTGGGCGTGCAGTTTCGATACAGGCTTATCACCAATTTTTGGCAAGCACTATACATACGCCCAAAGATAAAGTACTTGGACCTAATACTGCTGGCGTTAAGCTAGACTTCAACTTTGGTCGTCAGGGAGAAATCATCGACTACACCGTTGAACGCATGTGGACGATGCGCGGAAAGAGCGTATTCGAAAATGTTGAGATCTATCAAAATGGCGACCATCTCAAGAATCTCACTGATCAGCAGAAACAAGCGTTTCTTAATGAGCTGATTCCTATCGGCGTTGCTGACCTGTTTTTTTTCGACGGAGAGAAAATTGCAGACCTCGCCGAAGACGATAACAACAGTGCACTTTCAGATGCTATCAATCGTCTTTTAGGCCTCGATATTATCGATCGGCTAAAAGCCGATCTTGGCGTTTACTTGCGTGATCAGAAGCGCGATAGGCTACCTTCTGATATTCGTAAAGAGCTGGAATCACTGGAGAGTAATTACCAGTCACTTTATGCCAAGTATCAGTCTCAACTTTCAGGGATTGAAGATCTGAAAGTTGAATCAACTGAACTTGAGGCCACTAAAGAACGCTTGAACCAAAATATTAACGAGCTGGGTGGTGCTTGGGCGAGCAGCAGACGGGAGGCAGAAGCGAAAGAGCAAAATCTACGGAGCAAACGCGACGATTTACAGGCGCAAATTAAAAGCTTGATTGCAGATGCGGCGCCCCTAGCGTTGGCGAAAAAGCAAATTGCCAGCCTGCTAAAGCAGCTCACGGCCGAACAGAAAACTAAGCGCCAAATGGTCCTCCAGGTTGAGCTACGTAAGCAGCTAACCAAAATCCAGAGTGCACTTATTAAGTCACTTGGCAAAGAACATGAAAAGGCTATTGAAATCTCTATCGGCGAAAGCTTGGCCCCTGAAAAATCCATTGTTACCGAAATTATTCACGATATCTCTGATAGCGAATTCAACCGCTTAAGCCACCTGATTACCAAGGTCGCCCCAGACCAGCAGGCCAAAGTGAAAATCCTTTCGAGTGAGCTTGAAGACGTTGAAGAAGAATTGGCGAATGTCGGCCTCAATATTTCACGCGCCCCAGATGAACGCCGGATATCCAGCTTCGTCTCCGAATTGGGAGAGATTCAAAACGCTCTCGGTCAGCGTAAAGTTGAAATCAAGCAAAAGACTGAGGAGGCTAAAGCCTCGCTCCGTGAGGCCATGGATAGCTTGCGAAAGCTGCGAGATAAGGAAAAGGAATTCAGTAGCGTAACGAGCCTGGATCAAGCAGTCACTTTGGCTGACCGCACCCGTGGGCTACTCGAGAGCTTTGGTAGTAAAAGTCGAACCAGCAGAATCCAAACTCTTGAGCAAGAGTTTATTAAGTCCTTTGCCAAATTAGCACGCAAAGACGATTTGATGATTACCGCTAAAATAGACCCGGAAACGTTCAATGTGTCACTTGTTGACGGCCAAGGTCATGTCATCGATAAGAAGAAGCTATCCGCAGGGGAGAAGCAGATCTACGCCATCGCCATGTTGGAGGCTCTCGGTCGTACCTCCGGTCGAAACCTACCAATCATTATTGATACACCTTTGGGCCGACTAGACTCTCATCATCGAGAAAATTTGGTGAAGAACTATTTCCCAACGGCCAGCCACCAGGTATTGCTTTTGTCGACGGATACAGAGGTAGATGAGGACTTCTACAGGGAGTTATCACCAGAAATTTCCCATGCTTTTGAAGTGGCCTACGATTCACATGCAGGAAGCTCTACATATTACGAGGGCTACTTCTGGCGGTATTAACTCGAACCGTCCGGAAACGATCTGAGAGAACTATAAGGATCCCAAACATGCTGCCGCAGAACATGAAGATTTCAGACAGGGCTTTTTCCTCGCTCCGTCGCCTCCAGAACAATACCGGTTTAACCGTAAACATTGGGGCGCGTTTGGCATTCTTTGCATCTATAGAGCGCGGTTACACCTGGAAAGGCGAAGATATCCAGCTCACACAACGTGAGCTAACTAAATATACCTGGCTAGGAGACTACGGCGATATCGTTGAGATGCTGCTGAAACAGAAGTACCCAGACCTCGAAGCAAAAGATTACTACAAGGCCTGGGCGAGCCATGTGGATGATGGAGCATTAATAATGGAAAGTAAAAAGGCTCCTTTTATCTAATCACACAGGCAAAGTAATATGTTCTAGTAGCTTATTCCGAATGCTAGTCTTCCCAATTCCTGATGCCTGGGCATCCGAAAAGTCCAGGTCTGCAGCTCTCGCAGGAGTAAGCTTCTCTTGAAAGTCTTCCAGCTCTCCGTCAAGTCGTTCTGAAAAATTCTTTAACATTTTATCAAGAACTTCAAAAAATGCTTGAACACCTACGGTTTTATAAATATATGATCCTTCTTCAGCATCTTTCCAAAAGTATTCATCAATGACAGTGAAAAAATTAAGGACGACTTCATATATAACATCGTCATATCCTTGTTTATACAAAAACCTTAACGGGGATTCATCATCAGGCAAAAGACTTCGAGATCTATCTTTTCGACTATAGCGCATCATTAAAGAGCGGTCTTTCTTTGGTTTTCGCGATATTAATCGAAGCAGGCCGTCAACTACGGTGGCCATAGATATCTTCATCCTGTCGTGACTGGTGGATGCGCCTACAACTCCTAAAACAATCGCGCCCTTAAAGGGAGTATCCTCTATATTCAAACGACGAGCGAGTGATACCGCTAATGTTTCCGGAACCCACTTGTCGGGCTCCGAAGCATCAATGTCAAAACCAAACAGGTTGTAAGCAAGGCTGCGGTCGACTTTCTTCTGGTTGAAATTAATAGTTGAGAACAAGTAAGCATGGTAGGGGATGGGAAGGTCTACGTAGACAGAGCAAAGGAGCTCAAAACGCTTCCGCTCATCAAAATCAACGTTTCGGAAGCTTCTGAGTCGATGCTGACCATCGATTATGGAAGCTAGCTTTACCTTGCTCGGAATTATAAGTTTATAAGCACCGTTTTCTAACGCTTCTATCCTCCATGCAGCGCTCGACTCAATATATTCTCCAGCTTCTGAATAGTTTGCTCCCAATATAATTGAGTTTGGGAACGCAGCTTCTTTACTACGTATATATTCAGATATTTCGATCTGCCTTTTTTCGTCTTCCTTTCTCTGTGTTCCAGTAATCCCAAAACCATCTTGGTTGGTCTCAGCTTTGTCCGAATAACAAACTTCAAGCAGTTTATCTGCTGATATACTGATTACAAAAAAGGTTCCCAGCGGCTGTTCCACTCGAAGTGCAGATCCTTCGTAAAATGGGATCTCACTCATGATTCTCCACCATTGCTATGCTGGCTTGATTTTAGATCTCTCAAGCTCACTGGCTTAGAATTTGAGGATTGAGAATGCATAGGATCGCCTATTGTAGATTGCTCAACTGTTTCCCGAGATATAGGTATGCCAAATTTTTGAGGCTCCAACAATATCCACCACAGAAGCCAGACTAAAGCTGCGGCCACACTCATCCAGAACCAAGCCCAAAAGCCGCATTTTAATACTACGGCAATTACTGCAAATGACGTGATAAAGACAACTAGGCCTACAACGAGGACCGTGAAATCCTTCTCAATATCGTTCCATTCATCTAAAAAATTCTCACCTCTAGATGAGGTGAAAAAATCAGCAACTACTGCTGCAAGAAGCGCAAATACATAAGTCATTGCCGAATTTAAATTGGGTTCACCTTTGTCAAGAAGTGGATACCAGAATCCAACGCCACCCGCTAAGAGGATAACCGATAGAAAGTATATAAAGGGTGCGGGCTTTTTAAAGCCTCTAGTTATTAAATCCCATAAAGTGCCGGAAAAAATTTTCCACTCATTCTTTTGCTGATTCATTACAATTCCCAAAAAGCCAAATCTCTAATCTTGGCCACTTTCTTCCTTCCATCTATATATAAGCTGTGATGCTTTTCCAACTTGCGAATTTGTCCCATGAAATATTCTTCATCCTGCTTTGTCTGGGTGTTAAAAATTGCTTTGACCTCTTGCGGCTTAATGTTCGACACCTGGTGAATGACCCACGATAAAATCAATGACGAATAGTCGTTGTCGCTAGTTTTAAAGTGCGTAAGCTCCTGTGTTGATAGAATCGTACCAACACCAAATTCCCGGCCTTCTTTTAATATCTTTTTCAGACTTTCGAAGTCCTGCGACATAAAGTTATCAGCTTCATCAACCAGAATCATTTTGGAGATTTGGCGGAAGTTTCCATCAAGTTTTGAGCTACCCTGCTGATGCATCTGGGTGTAAAACAAATCAAGAGTTAAAGCGACTACAAGATTTTGGATGCTGGGGTCGTACCCCGACAGGTTGATTACCGTGACTCCGTCGACAAGATCATATAACGATTTGGTCTTAGTACTGTCTGGTTCGAATATTTCGAAGCTGATCAAATCATCTAACGCAGCATAGAGTGAATCTTGCTCAACTTTATCCTGAGCCTGAAACTCGGCCCATACGTCAGCAATTGTTGGTGGCAGTTTGCTCCAAGTGCTACTATCTTGAGGGCGGATACCTGCAACTTGGTAAGCGTCCATAACCAAAGTTCGAACTTTATTTTGCTGCTTAGCCCCTAAACCAAATGCCTTAGAGATAGTTGTCTTAAAGAGGTTCGCTGTATGCATTGGCTGCATCGGCCTGCGACCAAATATGGCCAATGGATTAAATGGTAGCTTGTATAGGTCGTATACCTTGGCACAAGTGGCGTCGACAAAGTCGTCTTTCACATAGTCGGCTTTATAATCAAATATCAAAATTCCTATTGGCTTACCGTCAACGTTATTATGTTGGTTACGAACAAATTGCGTGATCACAGACTTAGTGAACTGGGTTTTGCCTGTCCCCATAGTTCCAATAATGCCGGTATTCGTGTTGAAGAGTTTTTCAGTATTCGTTGGCTCCCACAGCACTGGCTGATTCGTTGAGATATCAGTACCAAATTGAATATTCAGCGGGCATGCCTGGTGTTGAGTTTCAGGAGTTTCGGTCTCTTCCGAAGGATCAGCTTGAGGCGTCATTACTGCAGAGGAGGGGCTTTCTTCCTCTAGTTCTTCGTTGGCAAGAGATGTTGTTGTCAGAGCGCGACATACATCTTTCTGGAGGTTGCCGAGCATATACATTTCGGGCACCGCTAAATGACTACGCTGCCGAATTTCGTCTTTTAGGATCTTGTATGGGGTATGCACTAAATGGTTAAGCTTTGACATGGGGACTTCGATCTCGAGAACCCCATCATTTTCTTCATAGCGCTCAGCGATACAAGAATCCGTGTTCAGGTGTGCAACCACGATGCCGGTAGGGTAATTCGGAATATCCGCTATCTGATAATTACCTTCCAGCCATTGCTCCCGCTCGTTAAGTAACAAGTCGAAGTGACTTTCTTCAAACACGTCGTAGAGTTTGTACTTATCAACCTGTAGTAAAACCTGTCGAATAAACAAACCCCGATAGAGATTGCCTGCCAGGTTCTCCTGTCCCAACAGTGATTCCATATACGTCTTCAGTTCTTTTGCCTGAGTTCGAGCCTTGCGGTAATCTGGACGACTACCTGCTTTGGCTTCTACAGGCAATAAATACAGGTATCCGTCCTTAAACCCGGCAAACAAGATGTCGTCTGAGATCGCTCCCTGTTTTATACCAAGGTTATAACGTGAAAAATCAGAGTCAGACATAGCCAGCCCGACGTTACCGGCAACTCGGATCATCTCTGCAACCGAAAGAGGGACCCAGCAGATATCTGACTGCGATAGCATGCCGGAAACCACTTTGTAAGAAGCGATCACACCTGCTTTCCCAAGCTTCTCATTGCCATTGTCATTTACCATCTGCAACAGCCATTCCCCATTGAAAGCATTGAACTCTCTAATGAGACTTTCACCAGATGCACCTAGGACATTTCGGTAAAGTTGGGCCTGTCTAGTAACGGTAATTGCATCATATCCCGCAGAGCTCGTGTACTGATCAGAGTAATGAATCAGGATCACATCACCTGTATTATCGAAGAAGTCCAATGTTACTTTGGGGTCAATAATCGTCACCCAGACAGAGCTTTCGTATGACTTTTCAAGCTGTCTACGCACTCCATCACTCACAGCCAAGCTGATTCCCGAGTGATCGTGATATTGGTCGCTACTAAGACGCGAAGGTTTCCACATCGCACCCACTAAACGAGCAATCCTTAAATGTGGCTTATCTGAGCGATTAACGCTTTTAAGACCAAACGCGGTAAAATATGCGTCATTTTCACTGCGTGAAGACTCTCCATTAAGCAACCCTCCACATGCAATGCCGGAAAGATGCTCATCGATATTGTTATCTCGTACATCGACTACTTGATTGTTCTTAAAAAATGTTAAATGCGCGTAGTTCTGTTTTGAAACTTTAACATTTAGAAACTTGCTGAAGGTCAAACGAGTACGCAAAACATCCACTATTGTATCCGTATTGCGTTTGGCCGAACCTTTATCTAATCGATAACGGTCTTTTATGTCATCGTAGGTGGCCATTTCCGCAAATACATCAAACTCTGTTTCAACCTCTTCATCATCATAGAGATTTACATGTATGTGCCGGCCGTCTTCCAAATACTCTATGTAGTAGGCAAGAAGTCCTCTGAAAAGCTCTCTGTTTTCGTAATTATTTACAGAGTTGATCAAGATTGGTGCTGCAGAAACCGTATCAAATAATTTGGTAAAGGTTTCGGTGAATTCTTCAACCTTGTTTTTAACAAGCTTTGTTACATACTCGAAACTAGTATCCTCGCGTGGAACTATCTCAAGCCAAAACGCATTTTCTTCAACCGCTTGTGTGTAACTGTACTTCTGCGTTTCGTCGTACAAATGCGGCAAAAGCCCTCGTGCATTTAGACGTTTTAAAGTAACGTCTGGTAAACTTCTAAAACTAAGTTCGTCACCGTCGGCCTTAATTCGATCGATCAGATAAAGGTAGTAAGAAAGAATCAACGGATGGAATGGTGTTAGGTAGCTTTTGACGTGGCCATCTTGCGTATCACGCAATACTGCCGTGCCAAGTTTCATCACAAACTTAGCCCCGGAGTCCAGAGTTTTGCCGGTCGGAACCGATTCTAAGTAGTTTAGGTATGCTTCAATATAGTCTTTTGTGAGCCCTATAAGTGTTGGTCCCCATCCTTCGAGAGACGGAAGAGAGCGACGATTATTGGATTTAAAGTACCTTAAAAAGGCTAGGTATTTCTCACACAGGTCCATTAACCCATATGCCGTTAACCCTTTGGCAGGGAGCCCCTTTTCTTTGTTCGCATCCCAGAACGCGTATTCACCGTCAATAAATGACCACTCAGACTCCAGTAGCTGTTTGCGCAAAAAAACCTGTTTTATCTCCTGATTATCGATTACTACTGTTTCTTTTGACGCTTTATAGATGCCATAGTAGTTGTCGTTGAACATATGCCGTATACGGCTAGAATCCATAATTAATGGAAGCGTCAGAGATTCCTTCGCGGACTCTCCTTCAATCTGCACAGGCAATTCCGTAGTGCCACTCTTTAGAATAAACCGTACTTCGTCCGATTCATCGTAGATTTGCTGATAATCAAGTACTCCTACTTGATGGATGTCTATCACTTTCCCGTTATCTTGGAGTGTGAAATATTCATCAGAATCTGGATTTAAGATCAATGTCTGAACTTCAGATTGAATAATCAACGAAGACTTACCCGAAGACTTAATCAAGAACTGATTGATTATTTCGTCAAAATAGAAACTTCCTTCAGGCAACACCAGAAACTGGAACTTATACTGCTCGCTAGTCAATTCACGCTTAAGCCGAACCGAGAAAAATAACGGTTCATCTTTAATTTCTCCTGTGATGTATAATGCCGTATTTTCTCGCCTGGGCTTATGTTCGACCTCTAACAAGTTTGCGACTCTTCTTGGCTGAATCTCAAACTCGCTCTTTTCAGTTCTAGAGCCTGAAAAAGTTAGTTTGACTTGAAAATTGAAAGCCGAATCAGGAACCTGAAGAAGTACACTTCGGTCTCTCTGACCTGCCGGAGTTTCCCTCTTACTCCGATACTGGAGATTCCCCTCGCGCGCTTGAATGTCAAGAAACTCTAATGCCTGCTTCTTCTGTCGTTGTATTTCAGATATATACTCATCGTATGTTCGCTCTTTCCAGTTCTCGCTGTCGATGAAGTTGTCTTTGACGAATTTACTTCCGAATTGGTTCAACCGCTCTTCCAGCTCTGCTGCGTGGTGCTCTACTTGAAACGCAATTTCAGAACGGAGCTTTCGGTTATCCTCTAGACGGCGCTCAACCTGCCGAGCATTAGGCTCCGCCCCTGTACCAGACCAGGTCTCGGTAAGATATGGATCATTAAACAAACCCAGTTCGTCATAACGCAAATCACCATCGGAGAGTGACTTATAAAGGCTACGAAAACCGAATATGCTAGACCCTTCTGATGCAACGATCTTACTTTGGAGATCGAGAAGGCATTTCGACGTCACACGATTGTTCATGCTGTTATCAATGAGGCCTTCAAGTAGATCTTTTATTTTGTCGACTGACCAGATAGCGCCTGGCTGAGCAAGATCAAAGGTGCTATTGGTAATAGTGTCAAGACTACTATTATGTATCATGAGCAAGGCATTATTCTGCTCAACTACATTGTCACGAAGCTTCGCCAGATAGTTATCTGTGTAACACCCTTGTTCAACCGTTCTCTCTTCAGCATGCCCTGAAATAATAAGTTTCACACTATCGATATCGAGGTAACTTAATGGTTGCTCTTCATCATTTATAATTCCGTCGGAGCTAGATTGTAGTTCGGCCAATAACTTAATGGTGTTATCGGGGTCCGCTGATCGGAATTGAAAGCGAGCACCTGGCTTAATTCTTGCTGCCAGCCAATCTTTTAGGTGCTCTACCAGAAAGGCTTCAAATTGTCTTTCTGACATATACTGCATCTCCGCTGTCACTCATCCGATCGAGATTTCCAACTCGTTCGTAAAACTCAATTAATGCCTGTTGAGATTGTTGATCAAACCAGACCCCGCGGCGCTTAAACTCTCCCAGCAATAGCTGGTATTGCATCTTTTCGTTGTCGCCAATAGCCAGATTCGTCAGTAACAAAAGGTAATCTTGATTCATAATCAGAATTCGGCCTCCACGTTTACGATTCTGTATAAAGTGCCGCGCAACCTCATTTTCAAACGACCCGACTACTTTACGATTCACAGTCAATTGGCTCGAACGCGCTTGCTCGAAGATATTCATGGCTGTACGAACAATGGCTTTGAATACATCTTCAGCAGTATCCAATAGACCAGTCCATGGTTCTATCTGACGCTTTTCCCTATACCGATGTAGAAAACCGCGAAGGTCAGCTACAACTTTCTGCTGCTCAATTTCTGGTAAATTGGAGACATATTGGTAATGCATCCATAACGGATAGTGACAAGATGTTTTCGAGTCGGATTGATTTAGATACTCTAATGCAGACAATACAGGAAAGAGACTCTGCACTTGGTCCAGCAACTCTGGCAATGCCTCCCGTACATGAGTACGTTCGACACTGGCCCTTTCCGTATCAAGAATGAAGAATAACGGTTTGCTGCACGGTGTCTCTCGCCAGCCTCGGATATTCTTAGCTAGTTGCGCGCTGTAGAGAAAGTTGTACAAACTAATAAAGGCTTTGCAATTCTGCATCATATAGCTCGGATGCTGGCTCAGGTGTGTCATATCCTCAGCAAATACCTCCGCAAGGAACGGGAGATAATTAATAGAGCCAACAGAAATTTCAATATCGGTGACGAAGCTTTCGAGCTCGTTGATAAGCTCTGACTCCAGGAAGTTCACATCTAGAGACTTGGGTGGTGCTGAATGCCCGTTAGTCAAAAGCATATTGCCAAGAACGTTCGCTACATGCTTGGTGTTGCTACTTCCGGCGCCCGCAACTTTAAACAGTAAGAATTCTGGAGAAACTTGGTACAACCCTTTTGCGTCATCATCAAAATACATCTGAGCGAGCAAAGCTTCAAACCCTTCATCCGCTATTTTTGACTTTAGTCGTGCGGAACTTGATTCGATATACTTTTCTAGGGTGCTTCCTTTTTTCAGAGTTTTTCGCCAAGCGATAGAAAGAAGCTGTCCCGCAATAGACATGATATCGAGGTCAGAAATGGCCTCGCCACGCTGCTGTCTGAATGTTAGAAAATGATTAACGAAATTCCGGTCTTTTATTTCTATCGCTGGAATTGCCTGAAGATTATCTTTGATGTTCATTAAATTTCCGCCACTACAAATTCATCGTCTTCGAGAAGCAGTGCCCAGACATCATTTTTTCTATGGAAATATAAGGCCTCACTCTTTGAGGCCACCCGGGTAACTTCTTCGACAACCTCTTCCAGAATGACTACCGTATTTTTATCGTGCCTGTTAGGCCTGTAGCCGGCCATAATACGTTCTGTCAGTTCTAGAAATGAGACAGTGATAGGGAATGGTGTTATAGCGTGATCTTCAACTTTTAAAGCCGCATTAAAGCAATGTACCTGCCCAGAGTTTGCTTCCTGAATTGATTTTGTGTCTAGTCTTAAACGAATTTTTGCCGAAATGGTTACCCCATTCCGTTCGGCTAGATAGAGGCCATTGCCATCTAGTTTTGGGGCTAGCCGATTTGAGAATTTAATGAGGCTCGCGATCAGAGTTTTTTCATAAAACTCTCTTAATTTTTTTCGATCAGATGGTGAATTATGTAACTGCCATATATTAATGTAGTGTTCAAACAGGCTGCTCTCAAAGTCCGATGAGAACTTATGGTGATAATTGTTGCCAATATCAATTCCCTGAAGAACGTAGAATGCTCGTATCCAACTCATTGGCGATATTTCTATTGCGCCATAACGGTTCTGATACGCGGTTTTGAAATCTTCAAAATTCTTATCTTCAATGTCGAGCGAGCGTTGTACAACAAATTCGTCTATTTTTTGGGATCGAAGCAAGCATGGATCAAAATTTGACAAGCTCTCGGATAACCCCCCAGTGGTTGAGGAAAATAGGTTGTCAAACAATGTGGACTTGCCAGCAATTAGGTTATGGATGAAATCTAGGATTGCGCGCGCAGAAAAAAATTGATCATACTTCAAGCGCACATGGAGCAATGTTTTTGTTATAAGCTTTTGAACGCTCTCTTCCTGAAGTATTCGGTAGTTTTGAAATTCGAGCCTATGATGATTTTTTTTGTCAATTTGATAGGCAGCATACAGAGGATTTGCGTTGTCTTTAGCTGTTACCTTGGCCAGAAGTTTAGATATAAACTCTGATCCTACTTGACCTTCCTTCAAACTGAACTTTGGATAGTCCTCAAAACTAAGAAAGCGATAATTTCCAATATTACGCTCACCTTTAATGAAGCGACCAATAGCCTCTTTTATTGCAGTGTGACGCTCTGCCCCTGTGTTCTGGAAATTGAACATCATCCCAATGTTTATGCCCACAACAAGCGGTCGATCAGATTTCTGATGGTCATCAAAGAGCTGATTAAGCGCCTCCACAGCATTTTGATCAGGTTTAAAACTATGTGTAGCATCGAGATGAAAGCGATACTTATTTGAATAGTTATCGTAGTGGCGCCGTAAAATTTCAGACTTTCCATCACCACTTGAGCCGCACAGAAAAAGAATAGTATCGGAAGGAGGTGAGGAATCTAGCAGTTCAAAAAATCGCTTTTCAATCTCGGTTTCCACATATAGATAAGAGCGAAGCAGTTCAATTTCATCTGATGATTTTTTGAGCGTCGATACTGCTTGTGCAGAGGATCTAGCCAAGGTTCCTAAAAGATCTTGAAAATTCATATACTGTCCATGATGCTAGCCATATAGCTTTATGCGTTATGTTTAGACATTTGTTATTTTTCTTTCTAAGAGCCCGCCAATTTCACAGCCAGGACATATATTGGCCTCATTGCTCTTGGATGTTAATCACACCATTTGCCCTGAAAGCAATTACGGCGACAGTGGCTGTTAGTGTATCAACACTCTCCCGCTATGTTTAATACATATTAAGCGTGGAAAAACAGGCAAGAGATCGTTTTTTGTCCAATTTGGGGGCAGAAATGATATTTATAGGGGCGTTTAAATACTTAGATTGCTCAACGTGTACGCCGCTGCACTTGTGCCAGGATGGAAATAGTCGATAAGCCGATCGCTCGCGCCAGAGGGGCGGCGACCACCAAGCTTGGAGGTACGGCTAAGAATTCTCCGTGTTTTTTCTCGGCGGGTATTTGTAGGCCCTATCCTCTTGGATGATGGGGCCAATGGCCTTGGCGACTGAGGTCGTGATTGCTGGATCGAAGCCCACAACTTCCGGGGGACCACGGTCACGACTGAACAGCATCAGGATAGACATCGAGGACGTCGGCGAGTAGCGGGGCTAGCAATGGTGGGGTACTGACGACATAGTTCGGATGGGCTCCCGTAAACAATCTATTAAAGTAGGCTGCAGTGTCGAACTGAGGTCGCCGAGTTGCTTGGAGTCGGAGAATCGACCTGGTTGAGATGTGCGGCAGGCGACCGAGTACCACAAGCAATTCGTCTTTCGCTAGCGGTACTTTTGTGTAATTAAGGTCATCTACGGTAGATCAGGCTGATTTAAGCGGCCCCTGCAGCTTTAGCTGCTTTCAATCGAAATGTTTTTCAGCTGGTCTAGATAGTCTGCCCAGTGCTGCATCAAGGCGCGGCGCTCGGGTAGAAATGTTGTGCGGTTGTAAGCTCGACCGAGCGAATCACGCACGCGATGCGCCAGTTGCGCTTCGATGATCTCTACTCTTTCGCGCAGTGCTTCATCGAGTAGCGTGCGTGCACTTGCTCGAAATCCATGTGCGCTGTGTTTTGGCCTTTCGGTGCGGCTGTGTTGGCTATTAATCCGCTCTTTGTAACCGAGTTTTTCTAGGGCACGATTTAGCGATTCTGGATTCGCGTGATGTCGGTGGTCGCGTTGACTGCGAAACACGTACGGTAGGTGACCAGTATAAGGATGGATTGTCTTAAGCAGTTCGATTGCCTGTCGTGAAAGGGGAACTAGGTGATCTATTTTATTGCCTTTTCCTTCCTTTTTATCTTGCCAAGGAATAGTCCAAAGAGATTCCTCCCAATTGATATTTTCCCAACGCATTTTGGTCAGCTCGACTGGGCGCTGAAAGACCAGTGGTGCGACCTGCAGCATGGTGCGGATGACCATAGACCCCTGGTAATTGTCGATGACGACAAGCAGGCGCCCGAATTCGGCCGGCTCCACAATTGCTGCATGATGCTCGACCTGTTTCGGTGGCAGCACGCCCTGAAGTACCGCAGCCGGATTGTGGCGAGCGAGTCCGGATTGAACAGCAAACCTCAGTATCTGATTTAACACTTGGCGTGCGTTATGTGCTGACTCCAATGCACCACGGCCTGCAATCTCCTGTAGGAGCTGTGCGAGCTCAAAAGTCTCAATCTCGGTTACCGGGCGTGATCGCAAACGCGGAATCAGGTCATTATCCAGTAGTGCCCGCCGCTTTTTCCGCGTCGACGGTGCCCAGGTTGGTTCACGGAGTTCGTACCAGTGCTCGGCCACCTGGTCGAATCGATTATTCTGGACTTGGAATTTCTCCCGATCTTTTTGTTCACGCCAGATGCGGGGGTCGATTCCATCTGCCAATAGCTCCCGGTAATGCTCGCGAACTGCGCGGGCCTTTTTGAGGGAGACAGCGGGGTAGGTACCAAGGCCGATGTCGCACCTTTGCCCCTGCCAGACATAGCGGAAGAGCCAGCGCTTGGTGCTACTGGGAAGTACTTCTATCAGCAGGCCCTGCCCATCGCTCTTTCTGTACTTTTTATGTTCTGGTTTCAGAGATTTCAATTTGGGATCTGTCAAATACATGACGCTTGCCTCTCCTGTGCTCGATTTGCCTGCCGGGGAATTGCTGCCTTGCGACAATGGGTGCCAAGGGTGCCCATCACGGAGAGGTACATGCTGGCAGGGAGCCAGCAGTGCAGGTGTGGCGAGCACCGGGGGTAGAGGGGGCGCTCGCCTACGGCGTAATCGGAGGATGGAGACTTGAATTGGAGCGATTGGGGCGGGGTAACAATTCGCGCTAACCCCCGCCGTATAAGGGCTGGAGGGCGATTGTGTGGGTACGAAATTGCAGAAAGGCGCTGTAACCACACCTGTAACCACAGATTGTGGGTATACAGGGAGTGGATGCGAGTCGTTCCGAGAAAACAAAAAAGCCAGTAGACCTTGCGGTTACTGGCTTTTGAGCACATCGGAGAAAATCCGATAAAAGTAGATGGTGCCCAGAGGCGGAATCGAACCACCGACACGGGGATTTTCAATCCCCTGCTCTACCGACTGAGCTATCTGGGCATTGCTGATTCGGGGTTGTCCCCGGCAGCGAGGCGCGTATTAAACCTGCTCTCTCGGGGGGAGTCAACCCTTTGATTGATAAATAGTTTTTGCGATTGATCAGGGGGTTGGCGAGCGGTCGCTTACTTGTCGCCGTCTTGCTCGGGGACGAAGCCTTCGGCGTCGTCGTAGTCTTCGCCGCTGAAAAATTTGCTCATCTGGTCGGCTAAATAGGCGCGGGAGGAGGGTTCCATCATGTTGAGACGCTTTTCGTTGATCAGCATGGTCTGGTGGGCCATCCACTCCTGCCAGGCCTTGGCGGAGACGTTGTCGAAGATGTCCTGCCCTTTGGGGCCCGGGAACGGCGGGTTGGGGAGGCCTTCGAGTTCTTCCTGGTATTTGCGGCAGAAGACGGTGCGGGACATGGTTTCTCCTAACAGGGTGCCAATAGTGGGGCCCGCAGTGCCAGCAGCTGTTTGACCAGCCTGGTGATGGGTGCGGGCAGGCCCAGATCCTGGCCGGATCTAGGGCGGTCGAGCTGGCGCAGTTTATACCAGCCGCTGGCCCCTTCCGCCACCTGGCAGGGCCTGCTGGGCAGACTTATCCACACCGGGTGGATATCCAGATGGAAGTGACTGAAGGTGTGGCGCATGGGCGGCAGAGCCTGAATCTCGCTGGCGTCCAGATCCTGCGCTGCCAGCCATTCCTGGGCGCTGGCCTCGCCGCCGTCGTCGCCCTCCAGCTGTGGCGGTATCCACAGGCCACCCCAGATACCACTGGCGGGGCGCTGTTCGAGATACAGCTCGCCGTCGTGCTCGATCAGCAACAGGGTAGTCTGGCGCTCGGGCTTCTCCTTTTTCGGTTTCTTGCCGGGGTAGTCCGTGGGGTTGCCCTGGGCGCGGGCGATACAGTGACTCCCGAACGGGCAGCGCTCGCAGGCGGGTTTGGCGCGGGTGCACAGGGTGGCGCCGAGATCCATCATCGCCTGGGTATAGTCGCCGGTACGCTCCGCGGGGGTGTAGCGCTCGGCGATTTCCCACATCTGCTTTGCCACGGCGGTCTGCCCCGGCCAACCTTCAACGGCGTGGATACGGGCCAACACCCGCTTGACGTTGCCATCGAGAATCGCCGCTTTCAGACCCATGCTGATACTGGCAATGGCGCCGGCGGTGGAGCGGCCGATACCTGGCAGCTCGCTTAGTGCCTCGACATCCCTTGGGAATTCTCCGTCATGATCGTTCACCACGGTCTGCGCACATTTGTGCAGATTGCGCGCGCGGGCGTAGTAGCCGAGGCCACTCCAGTGGGCGAGAACCTGATCTTGGCTGGCGGCGGCGAGGGCCTGCACTGTAGGAAAAGATTCCATAAAGCGCTGGTAGTAAGGGATAACCGCCGCGACCTGGGTCTGCTGCAGCATGATTTCCGATACCCACACCCGGTAGGGGTTGATGTCCTGCTGCCAGGGCAGGTCGTGACGGCCGTGTTGGTCGAACCACTTCAGCAATGAGGACTGGAATCGGCCCGGGGTCTTGGGCTTGATGGCTGACTTTTCGATGGGATTGGGCATGAACGTAAACAAAAATGGGCACCGCGAAGGGTGCCCATGCTACTGCGTTATGTGTTTTCGTCATACCGGCGAATGCCGGTATCCAGTTAGTGTTGGCAGTTCAGTGGAGCTGGACCCCGGCCTTCGCCGGGGTGACGAGATGAGAGGCCGGGGCGACGGTACGTGGTATGAAGATCAGTCGCCGCGGTTGAACAGGCCTTTGAATTTGTCTTTCAGCTTGTCCTTCAGCTCGTCGGTTTTCTCTTCCACCTTGTCCCCGTACTTTTTCTCCGCCTGGTATTTCAACTCATCGCGGATCAGGTCGTCGATGCGACGGCTGTCGGGTTTGCAGGTAGTGGCGCCGGCCTCGTTGAACTTGGCGTTGCAGCGCAGTGGCAGCGGGCGGTTGCGCCAGCGGGAGTTCTGTACGGAACAGCCGTTGCCGGAGGTGCGCTCGCCGACAAGGGCGAGGCCTAGGGCGAAGTCAAAATCCTGTTGCTCCAGGTTGACGGTGCCATCGCCGGTGAGTGCGATATTTTCGATACCCGCATTGATGCCTTCCACCTTCGCCACATCGCCGTCCAGGCTTACGCTGGCACGCAGATCCTGCAGGCGGGTCTGTGCTGGCCACTCTACTTCGGGCATGGGGGTCTTTTCCGCATAGCTCACCAACTGGCACATGCCTTTTTCCAGGTTGAATGGCGCCAGTGCAAGTTCCCCGGAATTGAGTTGCACCGCCGCGCGCAGGTTTTTCTGCAGAGCGAGGGTGTCGGCGCCGCTGGTCTGACCTACCCAGGTGAGGTCGGTTTTGCCGGACAAGGTGACCTTTTTCTGGTCGGCCGCTTCCGGTTCGTCGCTGGCAAACAGGGCTTCCTGCACCTTGGAGATTTCCACCCCGGTGAGGCCGCCGCTCAATTCGCCGCGGGCGGAATTGCCACGGGCGTTGAATACTCCGGTGCTGTTCAGGGTGCCGCCGTAGACACCGGCGGCCAGCTTGTTCAACTGGTACAGGCCGTTGTTTATGTTTACCGCCAGCTGAGGATTGTCGATATCGAAATTCAGCGCGTGCAGCTTGTCCAGGGTCAGGTCCAGCTTGGCGTTGAATCCGCGCATGGCTTCCAGTGGCAGTGCCACCGGTTGTGCAGCGGCGACATCTGCGCTCAGTTCGTCCTGCTCTGAGGTGGTGGCTGGCGGTGGCAGGTAGTCGTCCACATTCAGCTCACCGCCTTTCAGGTCCAGGGAAACACTGGGAACGGCTTTGGCATTGGTGGCGGCCTGGAAGCTGGCGCTGCCGTTGAACGTATTGTCGTCCAGTGCCAGCTCCAATGGCTGCAGGTTCATCTGAGTGTCGGTGCCGCTGATATCGGCGTCGATGCGCAGGCTTTGCAGCGCACTGCTGCTCTGCGGCTTGTACTCGCTACCCACCGCGGCGAGCCAGCCGGCAATTGGTTCCACATCGACCTTCAGGTTCAGCTGAATCTGCCAGGGCGAATCGGCTTCGACGCGGCGCACATTGCCGCGCAAGCTCACCTCGGCCTTGGCACCCTCGGCACCGGTGAGTTTGATGTTCGCCGGCTGCAGGCGCAGGCCGTTCAGCCCCTCATCAATCGCGAGACTGCTGTGGATATCCAGGCTCACTGGCTCGGGTAGATCACTGCTGGCCAGTTCTGCCTGCAGGCGTACGTCGCCGGGTTTGCCGCCGGGGACCAGATTATCCGCGGCGATGTGCAGTTTGCTGATGGCGTACTCGGTGCCGCTCTGCTTGTCGGTGTAGCGCAGAACGCCGTCTTCCAGACGCAGTTGCTCCAGCGCCAGCTCCAGTCCACTACCTGAAGCGGATTCTTCCTGTTTGGGGATGTCGAGGGTGGGTGGGGTTTCGCGCTTAGTTTTGGCGTCCTGTTCGGCCTTGGCTTCCATCGCGTCGGTGATCAGTTCCCAGTTGCCCTTGCCGTTTTTATCCACGGTGAGCGCCACCTGCGGGCCGAGCAATACGATTTCCTTGGCTTCGATACGCTTGTCCAGCAGTGGCATCAGCGCTACACCGACCGCCACCTTGTCCGCTTCAAGCAGGGATTCACTGGGCAGTGCCAGGGGCGCAAGTTTTACCCCTTCGAGCTTGAGCGCGATATTCGGCCAGATCTGCCAGCCGATATCGCCGTCGAGGGTCAGGGCAATACCCTGGTCGGCGGCGAGCTTTACGATTTTGGGTTTGTATTGATTGGCATCGAGACCGGAGAGGAACCAGGCGATGACGCCGGCAAAAAGAACGAAGAGAACAACGAGGGTAATAAGACCGCGTTTGATCCAGGCCATACAGAGCGCATCCTTAATCTGAATTTGGCGAGAGCGTAGCGTTACCCGAAACGAGTGTTTCGGGTAACGCGGATGCGACTATTGAAGCAGTTGCCGGTCAGAATTGGAACCGGATACCCGCTTCCACGCTGCGCCCAGCTTCCGGCGCGAAATCGCGCAGCAGGGAAGTGGAGTTGCGGATCTCTTCATCCAGCAGGTTGCGGGCGCTGGCGAATAGAACCGCATCGGTGCCACCCAGGTTCAGGTTGTAGCGCGCGGTTAGGTCCATGCGGGTATAACCCTCGGTGGTTTCCTCGAAGGCGCCGGCGCGGTCCTGGGCTGCGGCTTTGGTGGTGCGCAGTTCCCAGTTCAGCTGGTCGTAGTTACCGCCCAGTGCCAGGCCTACACGCAGCGGCGGCATGCGCGGAACCGCGCGGTGGTAGTCGGCGACTTCCTCGTGCTCATGTTCGTGCTCATCGTGGTCCGCCTCTTCTTCGTGCTCGTGCTCATCGTGATGCAGCGTGAGATCACTGGTGAAGCTGGCGCGTACGCTGTCACCGAACAGTTCCACATAGTGACCGCCGGCGAAGGGGAAGCGCACGGAGGCTTCGGCACCGTAGAATACCGCGTCGCGATTGGTGTAGCCGTAAATCGCCAGCTCTTCATCGTGGTTTTCTTCGCCGGTGTTGGCGGCGTAGATATAGTCGGTCACCCGGTTGTAGAACAGGTTGGTCTCGACCTGTACCGCGTGCCAGCCGGATGCCTCCTGGTTGTGGTGGTGGTAACCCAGCTCCAGATTGAAGGACTTCTCTTTGTCGAGATCCTCTTCACCTTCCAGGTAGCGGGCTTCCGCCAGGTGGGCGCCATCGGCAAACAGCTCTTCCGCGACCGGCGCGCGCTCCGCGTGGGTGAGTCCAAGGCTCAGGTGCTGGTGCTCCGCGAGGAAGTACTGGATAGAACCGGACAGTCCCAGCAGATTGAAGTCCTGGGTTTCACCCTGCTCCGGATCGACGGTGACCTGCTCGACACGGCCGCCCAGATCGAGGTGCCAGTCGCCCCAGGCGCGCTCTTTCATGGTGAACAGACCGATGCTCTGGGTATTACTGGGCTGTACAAACGCCTCGTCGCCAACCGCGGCAAAATCCTTGTTGCTCAGCTGCATGCCGTAAGCGCCGCGCCACAGGCCGCCGTTGTCGTGAGTCAGCTCCACGCGGCTTTCCCAGGCTTCGTTGGTAAAGCGGGTGCCTTCGTGGAAGTGGTCTTCGTGAGACTCCAGCTCTACGTGCTCGTAATCGTTGTAGCCGAGACGCACGCTCAGCTTGTCCCAGTACTCGCTGTTGAAGCGGTGCTCACCCTTGATGTCGTAGCGGGTCTGGGTCATGGCGATGCGCACGCGCTCTTCACCATGCTCCTCATGTTCTTCTTCGTGCTCGTGTTCGTGCTCTTCCTCGAGGGCGTGATCTTCGTCTTCGTGGTGCTCGTCTTCCCCGTGCTCATCTTCGTGGCTGTGCTCGTGGGTGCCCAGGGGAATGCCGTAGTTGTTTTCCAGGCGGTTCACCGAGAAGCCCAGGAAGCCCGTATCGGTTACCCAGGACAGGCCGGCGCTGGCGCTCTTGGCGCGGGCGTTGGTGTTGCCGACGAAGCCATCCGTGTTGAACTCTTCCTCGTGGTGCTCTTCTTCGTGGTGCTCTTCTTCGTGGTGCTCTTCACCTTCGTGCTCTTCGTGGTCGTGCTCTTCATGCTCACCGTGTTCACGGATGGCGAGGCCCGGAATCTGGGTGTCGTCGTTGTCGCGGTAGACTCCGTCCAGGTACCAGGCCACGTTGCCCGCACCACCGGTCAGGCGAAAGACGCCGGCGTCCTGGCTGTTGGCGGTGTCGTGGCGCATTTCAACCGCGCCTTCCATTTGCTCCGGTACTTCGGTGGGGATACGGCCGTCGAGTACGTTGACCACGCCGCCGATGGCGCCGCTGCCATAGCGCAGGGCCGCCGGGCCGCGAAGGATTTCAATGCGCTCTGCCAGTAGAGGCTCAACGCTTACCGCGTGGTCGGAGCTGGTATTGGAGGCGTCGGCCACGTCCAGGTTGTCGTTCAGCACCTTCACCCGGTTGGCGCTCTGGCCGCGGATGACTGGCAGGCCTACACCGCTGCCGAACGCGGCATTGGCAACCCCCAGCTGATTGTTCAGGGTCTGCCCCAGGGTGCCGGCGGCCTCCTGGCGCAGGGCCTCACCGGATAGCACCGACACTGGCGCGGCGACCACATCGGCCGGCTTTGCCAGAGGTGAAACAGTGACGTTTACCTCTTCGATAGATTCTTTCTTGTCAGCAGTCTGTGCGGAAACGGCAGAAGGCACAGCAGAAGACAGCGCGCAGGCAACAGCCAGCGCCAGAGTGTTTACTCGGTACATTGTTGGTTATTCCTGTAGATTACAGGCAACGGCCACCCAAAAGGCCGACGCCAGAATACATAAGCGTTATTTGGCGACTAGCCGAAATGGCAGGCCATAGCAGGCGAGCCGGGGCTAGCAGCGAGAGCGATTAGCTGAAGGGCTGGAATGCGGGCGGGCCGCGGGCAGACTGGCTTTCCGGTTGGCAATCGAGGGCTGCAGGAGCCTGCTGTTCGATATACAGCGGTGCCCTATCTGCGGAAATGAAAGTGAACACACTGCCTGCGGGCGCAGGTGTGTGGTTGTTGGACAGGTCGCACATGGCGTGGGCCTGCTCTTCGACATGAATATGCTCCGCCAGCGCCGGCTGCGCGAGCATCAGCGCGAACAGCAACACAAAGCTGACCCACACAGGGGTCTTGTGGCGGGGAGTTATATTCATGGGGCGTATGATATTTGATCTCTACGGTGAATCAAGTTTCATCTGTCACTAACGTCCAAAATCCACCGCGTTTGAGCGTATAATTCGCGCCTTCTGTCTCAGGGACCGGCCAAAGGGCCTGTCCCGCTCTCCAATCAAGGATGTAGACCTCATGCGCACCGCCAGCGTCAACCGCGACACCCTGGAAACCAAGATCCAGGTCAGCCTCAACCTCGACGGCAAAGGCACCGGCAAATTCAACACCGGCGTCCCCTTCCTCGAGCACATGATGGACCAGATCGCCCGCCACGGCATGATCGACCTGGACATCACCTGCGACGGCGACGTGCATATCGACGACCACCACACCGTGGAAGACATCGGCATCACCCTCGGCAAGGCCATCAACCAGGCTATCGGCGACAAGAAAGGCATGACCCGCTACGGCCACGCCTATGTGCCCCTGGACGAAGCCCTCAGTCGAGTCGTCATCGACTTCTCAGGGCGTCCCGGTCTCACCATGAACGTGCCGTTTACCCAGAAGCGTATCGGCAACTTCGATACCGAACTGTTCTACGAATTCTTCCAGGGCTTCGTAAACCACGCTTTGGTAACGTTGCACATCGACTGCATCCGCGGCTTCAACGCCCACCACCAGATCGAGACCGTATTCAAGGCGTTCGGCCGCGCCCTGCGCATGGCCCTGACCCCGGACCCGCGCATGGAAGGCGCCATGCCCTCCACCAAAGGCGTGCTGTAAGGCTGGGATGACAATGCAAAAGATCGTCGTCCTCGACTACGGCATGGGCAACCTCCACTCCGTCGCCAGCGCCCTGCAAAAGGTCGCCCCCGGTGATGAAGTCGTCCTCGCCACCACCCCGCAGGAAGCCGAAGGCGCAGACCGCCTTATCGTCCCCGGCGTCGGCGCCATCCGCGACTGCGTAGAAGGTTTCATTCGCCCTGGCTTCGTACCGCTGCTGAACCAATGTGTCGAATCCGGTATGCCCATCCTCGGTATCTGCGTGGGCATGCAGATCATGATGGCCAGCAGCGAAGAAAACGGTGGCGTCGACTGCCTGGGTATCTTCCCGCAGCCGGTGAGATTCTTCGGCACAGACCTGCATGAAAATGGCGAAAGGCTGAAAGTCCCGCATATGGGCTGGAACCGTGTGCAGCAGAAAATCGACCACCCCATGTGGGACGGTATCGAAAGCGGCAGCCGCTTCTATTTCGTGCACAGCTACTATGTGCCTTCTGAAGGCAATGAAGCCGTTGCTGGCGAGACCGACTACGGTGTGCCATTCGCCGCGGCTGTCACCCGCAACAATATCTTCGCCACCCAGTTCCACCCGGAAAAGAGTGCGGATGCGGGTATGCAGTTATTGAAGAATTTTGTCGGTTGGAACGGTGCGGCGTAATAACTGCGGCTAACAAAGTAAATAACTACATGCGAAGGCGGAGTGCCGGGTAGGAGTTTTCAGAAGCGTCGGCAACAGGGATGTTGCCGACGCAGCGTATAGGGACGTATTCGCAGGGGGGCGCCTAGCCCGGTTCTGAAAACTCCTACCCGGTGCTCTGCCGCCACAGGGCGTCAACAAAACAGGGCCCCGAAACAGGAAGTTAAACAAAATGATCGTAATCCCAGCCATTGATCTGAAAGACGGCGAGTGCGTACGCCTGCGCCAGGGTGAAATGGAAGACGCCACCGTCTTCTCCGACGACCCGGTCGCCACCGCCGAACACTGGCTCAGCCAGGGCGCCAAACGCCTGCACATCGTCGACCTCAACGGCGCCTTCGCTGGCAACCCCGTCAACGGCGACGCCGTCAACGCCATCGCCCGCCAGTTCCCGCAATTCCCCATTCAGATCGGCGGCGGCATCCGCGATCTGAAAACCATCGAGTGGTACCTCACCGCCGGCGTCAGCTGGACCATTATCGGCACCGCCGCGGTAAAGAACCCCAAATTGGTCAAAGAAGCCTGCCGTGAATTCGAAGGCCACATCATCGTCGGCCTCGACGCCAAAGACGGCCTCGTCGCCACCGAAGGCTGGGCCGAAGTCTCCGACGTGCAGGCCACCGAACTCGCCAAGGAATTCCAGGACTGCGGTGTCAGCGCCATTGTCTACACCGACATCGCCCGCGACGGGATGATGCAGGGCGTAAACCTGGAATCCACCATGGACCTCGCCCGTGCCGTGCAGATCCCCATCATCGCCTCCGGCGGTGTCAGCTGCATCGAAGATATCGAAAAGCTGCTCGAAGCCGGCGACGACAAAACCGAAATCTTCGGCGCCATCACCGGCCGCGCCATTTACGAAGACAAGCTCGATCTGCGCAAAGCGCAGGAGCTGTGTGATAACTGGACCAAGTAACTGACATCAGGTAATCGGGATACAAACATGGGCCTCGCCAAACGCATTATTCCCTGTCTCGACGTCGACGCCGGCCGCGTGGTCAAGGGCGTCAACTTTGTCGATATCCGCGATGCCGGTGACCCGGTGGAAATCGCCCGCCGCTACAACGAGGCGGGCGCCGATGAGGTGACCTTCCTCGATATCACCGCCACCCACGAAGGCCGCGATACCACACTGCACACCGTGGAAAAAATGGCTTCCCAGGTATTTATCCCGCTCACCGTTGGCGGCGGTGTGCGCGAGATCCAGGATATCCGCAACCTGCTAAATGCCGGCGCGGATAAAACCGCGATCAATTCGGCCGCGGTATTCAATCCCGACTTTGTGCGCGAAGCCGCCGACCGTTTCGGTAGCCAGTGCATCGTTGTCGCCATCGACGCCAAGCAGGTGGCGGATGGCAAGTGGGAAATCTTCACCCACGGCGGACGCAAGCCAACTGGCATCGACGCGGTGGAATGGGCGAAGAAAATGGACAGCTACGGCGCCGGTGAAATCCTGCTGACCAGTATGGATCGCGACGGCACCAAAAACGGTTTTGACCTGGCCCTGACCCGCGCCATCTCCGACGCGGTCTCCGTACCGGTGATCGCCTCCGGTGGTGTCGGTAACCTGCAGCACCTGGCCGATGGTGTATTGCAGGGCGGCGCCGATGCCGTGCTCGCGGCGAGTATTTTCCACTTTGGTGAATACACCGTGGGCGAAGCCAAGCAGTTTATGCAGGATGCCGGTATCGAGATGCGCCTGTAGCCGAAAGTGATTACCGCGACTGTTGCCCGCAGAAGTGTGACTGACTCACCAGTTCTGGAGTTTGACCTGCGGGTTTCCGATATTCTCGGAAAATAGTGCTATAAATAAAGGTCCGGCAACTGGCTGGTTCGTTATGGGCTATTTTCGATTCAACTCGCAGGATTACTCCGAAAGCGAGCGCCGCACGGCGCTGGCGGAGACCTATGCGCCACTGTGCGGCCTGGATGTGGACGTCGGTTGTGAGCAGTTGGATGTCAATGTCGCGGTGCGGTCGCTCCCGCGCACAGTAGTGGCAGACTCTTTTCTGGTTGATCACAAAGCCTGGCGTACCCAAACCCATATTGCCGACGGCGACGATTCCATGATGCTGGTGATTCCGCGCCAGGGCGTATTGGGTATTGCCTCTGGTGGTGCCAACGAACAGTTCTGTACGCCAGGGGAGCTCTATTTACTGCCACTGGAAGACCCTTATGTGAGCCGGAATGAGGGGGCTCACTTTGTTACCAGTATTGGCCTGCCGAAACAGTTTCTGGAAAGTCGGCTCGCTGCACCGGACCGGGTGATTGGCAAGCGTTTTCGGCCTTGCGACGCCAGCGCATTCGAGTTACTTCTCGGCTATTTGAAGAACCTGTATCACGCCAAGGACGATTTATCAGCCTCTGCAGCGAAGCTCGCCGAAATCCAGATTATGGATCTGGCTGCTCTGGTGCTCGGGGTTGATAGCGATTGTGAAGTGGCGGCTGGCAACCGCGGTGTTCGACATGCCCGCTATCAGGCCATGCGCAACTATATCAAGTTGCGCATGTTCGACCCGGAATTAAGCGTAGATGTCGTGGCTCGCCACTTCAATATTTCGCCCCAGTATCTGCGCAAGATTTTTGGTGAATTCAACTTCACCTTTACCGATTACCTCAATGCCATTCGCCTGGACTGGGTGTACCAGCAGCTGGTCAACCCGGCCAAGGCGCGGGACTACATCTCTACTCTTGCCTATCATGCAGGCTTCAGTAATCTGGCCTGGTTTAACCGCGCCTTCAAACGCCGCTTTGGTCTCTCCCCGTCAGAGGTTCGCGAGAAAGTCACCGAGCACTCGTCATGATCAGCCGCACCGTATGGGGCACAGATTGTCGCAAATAGCATGTATCCGGGCAGCGGATAGTATTGGCGCGAAAATTCCTTTTTCGGTTGAATCAAACTAGCCTTGGGGTTGTGAACCTCACGCGATTTCAGAAATGGCGAAATGCCAATGGATTGGCGTGGGCAGCGGGGTTTACGTGGTTAATCTCGCTGAATTGCGTGCGGTTTGCAGCCTCGGGGCGCTTGGCGCGAAATTGCCTGCGGGATAGTGGCTTGAAAGATATGCGGCTAGTATCTGCCCGGGTAGCGAATAGTATCAGGGCGTGCGCCATGGTGCGCTTTACTTAATAAGCAGCTTGATTTGCTTCTTTGCATTGACGGTAGCACTACCTGCCCCGGCGCTTCAATGGAGTTGGAGTGAGTTGTTCGGCAAATGGACTTGCTGATTCCGGGCTTATCAGGCTGTCTCCAGCAGTAACTTTTTAGTACCTTCAAAATTCTCAAGTGCCAGGTTCCCTCCCTGGCATTTTTTTTAGAACCTGTTCGCACTGCGCCAGCGGCGCGCGCGCAGGCTGCCAAAAGGGCGAACATTGCCGGTGTAGTTTTGAGCCGGATTGAGAAATAGTGCCGCCGCTTTCTCCGCCTCCGCCTTGCACGTATAGGGCCCAAAAGTTTTTCCACCTCGGGCGGTAAAATACCAGTCATCCCCGAGTTTATAGAATCGATCCGAACGAGGTGGAATCGCTTTTCCCTGTTCGCCACGACGATACTGCTGCATGACACCCTCGCTACTGCTTAATCACAAAACTGCACGAACTTTGCTGCCGGACAAAATAAAACCGGCGACCCTGAATTCAGTCTAGCTACTTGGTAGCTCGCTCAAAACACAGGGGCGCCGGTTGTTATTTTTGTTGGGACTTTAGGGCTCAAAGACGACCGGTTAGAGATCTTCCGGCTGTACGCGCGCCACTTTATCTCTGGGTTCATCCGCTTCTGCCGTACGCTTCTCGCTGCTTTCGGCGGGGATGCGACGCACGTAGAGATTCAGCCCCTTGAGCACGTTCAGCGCTTCAAAAACCTGGTTGTCGCGGCTGTACCAGTCGTCCTGGTCGGCCTTGGCCCGCTTGCGATCTTCTGAACCACTTTCCTTGCCGCCATTGCCATTCCCAAGGTGACCAGCGAGGTCCGCTTCGGTGGTACGAGTACGGCCGCCCACTCGGGTTACCTGCACTCTTTCTACGGTAATGTCGGGCTTGATACCCTGGGCCTGGATGGAGCGACCCTTGGGTGTGAAATACAGCGCCGTTGTGAGCTTGATGGCGCGGTCATCGTTGATCGGAATCACCGTCTGCACCGAGCCCTTGCCAAAACTGTCGGTGCCCATAACCACCGCGCGGCGGTGATCCTGCAGTGCGCCGGCAACAATTTCGGCGGCGGAGGCGGAGCCGTCGTTAATCAGCACAACCAGTGGTGCACCTTTGCTGAGGTCGCCGGGGCTGGCGGAATAGCGCAGGTTGGAGGATTCATTGCGGCCCTCGGTGTAGACCACCAGGCCTTCTTCGAGAAAGGCGTCGACCACTTCCACAGAAGACTGCAAAACGCCACCGGGGTTGTTGCGCAGGTCAATCACCAGCCCTTTGAGCTCGCCTTGTTTCTTGAGCTTTTTCATCGCGCGCAACAGGTCGCCGCCGGTGTCCAGCTGGAACTGGCTGATACGCAGATAGCCGTAGCCATCTTCGAGCATTTCACCGCGCACGCTGTAGACGCGTACCTTGTCGCGCTTGAGAGTGACGTCGAACGGTTCTTTGTGGCCCTTGCGTCCGATGGTCAGCGTCACTGGCGAGCCCACCGGGCCGCGCATTTTCTCCACCGCATCATCCAGGCTGACGCCACGCATGGATTTTCCGGACATGCGCAGGATGACATCACCGGCGCGCAATCCGGCGCGTTCGGCGGGGGTGTCATCCATGGGAGTGATGATGGTGATGTAGTCGTCTTCAATACCGACTTCGATACCCAGGCCGGCAAATTCACCGGTGGTGTTGGCCTGCAAATCGGTAAAGGAGCGACTGTCGAGGTAAGAGGAGTGCGGATCCAGCCCCTGCAGCATGCCCTTGATGGCAAACTCCAGCAGGGTGCTGTCGTCGACTTCTTCGACGTAGCCCCGGCGGATCTGTTCAAAAACCTTGGCGAAGCTGCGCAGGTCTTCCAGTGGCAGGCGGGATTCGGCTTCCAGCGAGATTCGGTCATCGCTGCTTTCGAGCTGACCGGCCTGGCTGAGTCCCATCAGCGGCAGAGCGGTGAGTGCCGCGACGCCAATCAGGCGAGCGAGCATTTTGGGGGTGAACATAATCTGCACGTCCTTGGCATTTATCGTTACTTTCCAACAGAAATTGTAGACCCGGCGATAGCGCAGGGTTCTGAACTTGGCGGAGATTGGAACTGGCGTGCTGACCGGGAGGTAAAACTGCAAGGGGAATTATGTTAGGGACGAGGTGTATGGCGACCGCAGGGAGCGCGGTCGCTGGAGGTCAACCTCTACACCAGGCAGTGGGGTCCTGGGGTTTGCCGTTGCGGCGGATTTCGAAATAGAGACCGGGCTGGCTCATACCGCCGGTGTTGCCGACCTTGGCGATGGTGTCGCCGCGCTCTACCCATTCCCCGATGGCGCGGGTGAGGGACTGGTTGTGGCCGTAGAGGCTCATGTAGCCGTCGCCGTGATCGAGGATGATCAGCATGCCCTGGCCACGCAGGTAGTCGGAGAAGACCACACGCCCGCGGTGAATCGCTTTCACCGGTGCGCCTTCACTGGCGCGCAGGGTGACCCCGGTCCAGGTAATGCCGTTGGCGCGGCGCTGGCCGAAGGCGTTGGCGCGACGGCCGCTGGCGGGCCATTGCATACGCCCGCGCTGTTTTGCGAAGGGGGTGTCGTCGCTGGGGTTGATCAGGCTGGCAATGGCGCGGCCCACATGATCCACCAGTTTTTGCAGGCGACTGCGATCGCTATTGAGCTGATCCAGTTCGCCGCCTTTGCTGGCGAGCTGTTTGGCGAGTTTATCGAGGGTGCGCTGGCGATTGTTCTGGGCACTGACAAGTAAGCGGCGCTTTTCTTCCAGCTGGTCGCGCTCGCGGGCGAGGGTGTCCCGTTCCCGTTCGATACCGGTAGTGACGGTGGAGAGCTGATCGAGAGTGGAAACGTAATCTTCGATAACGCGGCTGCGTTGCTTGAGGAAGTAGTCGTGGTAGCGGAGTTGGCGGGCGATGTGCTGGGGGTCTTGCTGGTTGAGGAGCAGCTTGATCTGCTCCTGGCGTCCGAGTCGGTAAGCGGCGGCGACTTCCTGCTCGACCCGCCGCTGCATACTTCGCCGGGATTCCTGTAGCTGTTGCTCTTCCTGCTTTAACTCCTGCAGCTTCTCACCGCGGGACTGCATGTCCGATTTGATCTTGTCGATGCGCTGCAGCAGCTCCGAGATGTCTTTCTCGTTGGATTCCAGGTCTTTCAGCAGCTGGTCGCGCTCGCCTTTGACCTGGTTGAGCTCCTGCTGCAGGGTCTCGATGCGCTGCTTGATTTCCGCCAGGCGCGCCTGCTGTTCTTCGTCGGCCGCCTGCGCGAAGCAAGCGGGCACCAGAGACAGTGACAACAGTGCAGTGAAGAAAATTGCAGAAAATTTCTTGCTCGAAAGCTTCATGGTGTCAGCAAATTCCCGCTTGTAGTTTGCGCCCGCGATGCGGGCGCATTCCAATTAGTTGATTTTAACCAGCGGCTCGCCGTTCATTTCCACCGGCTGCGGCAGGCCCATCAGCGCCAGCATGGTCGGTGCCACGTCTGCCAGGCTGCCGCCGTCACGCATGGTGACATTGCGCTCGCCCACGTACACAAAGGGTACCGGCAGGGTGGAGTGCTGGGTACTCACCTGGCCGGAACCGGCGTCGAACATTTCTTCCACATTGCCGTGGTCGGCGGTGATCAGCACCTCGCCCCCGGCAGCCAGAGCGGCTTTGGTTACGCGATCCACGCAACCGTCCAGGGCTTCCACCGCTTTAACCGCAGCTTCGAAGACGCCGGTGTGGCCCACCATGTCGCCGTTGGCGTAGTTGCAGACGATAGCATCGAATTTGCCGCTTTCGATGGCGGCCACCAGTTTGTCGGTCACTTCCGGTGCGCTCATCTCCGGCTGCAGGTCGTAGGTGGCCACGTCCGGCGATTTGATCAGGATACGCTCCTCGCCATTGTAGGGCTCTTCGCGTCCGCCGCTAAAGAAGAAGGTCACATGTGCGTACTTTTCTGTCTCGGCGATACGCAGCTGGGTCTTGCTCTGGTTCTGCAGGTACTCGCCGAAGGAGTTCACCATCGGCTCCGGCGGGAAGGCGCAGGCGGCGTCGATGGAGCTGGCGTATTCGGTGGTCATCACGAAGTCGGCCAGTTTCGGGGTGACGGCGCGCTCGAAGCCGTCGAAGTCCGCTTCGGTAAAGGCGCGGGTCAGCTGGCGCGCGCGGTCCGGGCGGAAGTTCATAAAGATAAGTGCGTCACCATCTTTGAGCGGCGCGGGTTCGCCGATCAGGGTGGGGGCCACGAATTCGTCATTCTCGTCGCGGGCGTAGGCGGCTTCCAGACCGGCCAGGGCGGAGTCCGCCTGATGCTCGGCTTTGCCCTGGGTAATCAGGTCGTAGACCGGCTGCACGCGATCCCAGCGGTTGTCGCGGTCCATGGCGAAGTAGCGGCCGGCGATGGTGGCGATGCGCGCGGTGCCCAGGGCATCGCACACCTGGGTCAGGCGCGCCAGAGGGGTTTCCGCACTGCGCGGTGGGGTGTCGCGACCGTCGGTGAAGGCGTGGATATACACCGCCTTTGCGCCGCGCTGGGCGGCCAGGGTGGCCATGGCAACAATGTGGTCGTCGTGGCTGTGCACACCGCCTTCGGAGGCCAGGCCCATAATGTGCACGGCGCCGTCTTTGGCGATGGCCTTGTCCACCGCGGAGGTGTAGGCCGGGTTCTTGAAGAAGTCGCCGTCTTCGATCGCCTTGTTGATACGGGTGAAGTTTTGGTACACCACACGGCCGGCGCCGAGGGTCATATGTCCCACTTCCGAGTTCCCCATCTGCCCTTCCGGCAGGCCCACCGCCATACCGGAGGTGTGGATCAGGGTTTTCGGGCGATTGCCCCAGATCTGGTCCCACACCGGGCTCTTGGCCGCGGCGATGGCGTTGTGTTCGCTGTGCTCACTGTGGCCGAAGCCGTCCAGAATCAGCAGTACCAGGGGGCGCTTGGGCGAAGACTCGGATGCCATGGGATCGGAATTCCTGTGTTGAATGTCTGAGAAAAGCTGGTGTGTCAGGTCGCGTAACCGGTAACTGGCCCGCTCGTAAGCAGAAAGACCTACCGGAATATCCTCCGGCGTCATTGCCAGAACGCGAAAACTTTGGGGGTGCACTACCGCAGGTGGCGGATTTTAACCTGTTTGAGCCCCCGAGGTCAGTATGTACCCAGCTATGGCCGCGATTGACCGGCCCAAATGGCTGATTAAGAAGTGGTCATCATCGTGTATACTGCGCGGCCTTCAGGCCATCGCCTATAAGAGTTTTACTCTGGGCGGCGGCAAACTGGTCGACCGTAAAGTCAGCGGTTTGATCGCATCAAAACAACAAATTGTGAAATTTCGGGGGCGAAGTGGACTTTTTCGTCTTTATCAGCGAGCAGTGGCTGCTGGTGAGTGTGTTGGTGGCATTGATCTATACATTGGCCATCACCGAGCGTATCAAGGCGGGCAAACCCGCATCGGCCCACGCGGCCACCCAGCTGATCAACAGCGACGGCGCCAAGGTCGTAGACCTGCGCGACCGCTCCGACTTCACCGCCGGGCACATTGTGGACGCCATCCACATCCCTCACGGTGAGATGGAGGGGCGTATGGGAGAGCTGGCACCCTATAAAGAGAAGACCATTATCCTCGCGGACAAAATGGGTCAGCACGCAGGCCCCGCCGGTCGTATGCTGAAGAAAGCGGGCTACACCGTGCGCCGCCTGGAAGGTGGCATGTCCGAGTGGGCAAATCAGAAGCTGCCGCTGGTAAAAGGCAAAGGCTGATTGCCGCGGCTGTAGAGTGTTAACAGGAATCGAGTGACGCAAAGAGGTTATCTGGTCGTGAAAGAAGTTGTTATCTACACCACCCGCTACTGCCCCTTCTGCATCCGCGCCAAGTATCTCCTGGACAACAAGAATGTCCCTTACACGGAGATTTCTGTGGACGGAGATCGGGCCCTGCGCGCCGAAATGACCGCCAAAGCCGGCCGCCACACCGTGCCGCAGATCTGGATCGGCGATCACCACGTGGGCGGCTGCGACGAGTTGATGGCCATCGAGCGCAGCGGCGAGCTGGAATCCTTACTGGCGTAACAGCCCCCGCGCGGTCAAAGAATTTACCGAGTATTTTCTAGAATGTGCCTTGAAAGGGCTTTTCGAGGCCCCCATTAGAAGATTCCATACAGGGAGTCTTCTATCAGGGAAGGCAATTACAAACATTATTGAGTGAACAGGCTTGTAACATGGCTGAAGAACAAAACGGCGCTGCGGTTAACGGCGAAGATCAACAACAAGTACAATTCGCGATGCAGCGCATCTACCTGAAAGACCTGTCCTTCGAGACCCCGATGGGCGCCGAGATTTTCAAAAAGCAGTGGAAACCGGAAGTCTCTCAGGAACTGAACACCAAAACCGCCAAGATCGACGAAGATCTGTACGAAGTGGCCCTGACCCTGACCATCACCGTCAAGGTTGAAGGCGAGACCGCTTTCCTGGTAGAAGTACAACAGGCCGGCCTGTTCGGCATCAAAGGCCTGGAAGGTCAGCAGCTGGCTCAAGCGCTGAACACCGCCTGCCCGAACATCCTGTTCCCCTACGCGCGCGAAGTCGTCGACAACGTCGTCACCAAGGGCTCTTTCCCCGCCCTGATGCTGCCGCCGATCAACTTCGACGCTCTGTTCGCCGCCGCTCTGCAGCAGGCGCAACAGCAAGCCGCCGAGCAAGGTGGTGAGAAAGCTGACGCCTAAGCTTCAGTGATACTGAAAAAGGCTCCCTTGGTTTCGACCGAGGGAGCCTTTTTTGTATCTGACGTAATGTTTCACGGATGCTGAGCTTGTTAAGTTACGCGAACTTTGATGCGAAGGCGCTGCTGCCGGGTGCAACTGTGCGAGACCTTCAAAAACAGGGCCGAAGGCGCCGCGCTGAAGCGGCTGGACACTTTTTGCAGAGCCCCCAGGGATGGGTTGAGGGGGGGGCGCCTAGCTCGTGTCTCGCAAACATGCACCCGGCAGTAGCGCCGCCAATGAATTGGAAAAGATATGCAGTGGGACTTGCCCCAACCCTATACCTACAAAGTCCGCGTCAATGCAGAGCACGTCGATGGCCTGCACCACGCCAACAACGCCGAATACGTGCGCTGGTGTGAGCGCGCCGCCTGGTCGCACAGTGTCGAGCTGGGTCTTGATGTCACCAATTATCAAGCCATGGACCGGGGAATGGCCATTCGCCAGGCCGAGTACGACTATATACTGGCGGCAAAGGAAGGCGACGAGCTGCTGATCGGCACCTGGCTCACCATGGTGGACGGCCGCCTCAACATGACCCGAAAGTTCCAGATCCACCGCACCGGTGACCAGGCCCTGATCCTGCGGGCCACCTGGCAAATGGTGTGTATCGAACTCTCCAGCGGCAAACCCAAGCGCATGCCGCAAACCTTCAAAGACATCTATTGCCCCGCGGTGGTCGAAGACCCCCGCAATCCCTAGGCTGGAAATCACCCGAGACCGAGGAGCGCCCATGACCGACCCGATCACCCTCACCAAGAACACCGGCGCCCTCAAGGGCAAAACCATCTTTATCACCGGTGCCAGCCGCGGCATCGGCCGCGCCATTGCGCTCAAGTGCGCCGCCGACGGCGCCAACATAGCCATCGCCGCCAAGTCCGCCGAGCCCCACCCCAAACTTCCCGGCACCATCTACTCCGTTGCCGAGGAGATCGAAGCCGCCGGTGGCAAGGCCCTGCCCATGCAGGTCGACGTGCGCGACGAAGAGCAGGTGGCGGAAGCCCTCAAGAAAACCGCCGACACCTTTGGCGGTATCGACGCCGTGATCAACAACGCCGGCGCCATCAACCTCACCAGCGTTGAAGCCACCCCGCCCAAGCGCTACGACCTGATGATGGATGTTAATGCCCGCGGCGTGTACCTGACCGCGCACCTGGCCATTCCCTACCTCAAGCAATCGGACTGCGGGCATATCCTCAGCCTGTCGCCACCACTGAACATCGAGCCCCGCTGGCTGGGTCCGTTTGCCCCCTACGCCCTGTCCAAATTCGGCATGACCATCCTCAGCATGGGGCTGGCAGAAGAACTGAGCAAAACCAGTATTAGTGTGGCCACCCTGTGGCCGCGGACCCTGGTCGCCACTGCTGCCATCGAGTTTGCCGTGGGCAGCCGCGAAATGTTCGAGCAGAGCCGCAAGCCCATGGTCATGGCCGATGCCGCCTACGAAGTGCTGATTACCGAAAACCAGGGGCTCAACGGCGCCCAGCTGATCGACGAAACCCTGCTGCACGAACGGGGGGTGGAAGATTTCACCCAATATGCGCACAATCCCGCCAAGGCCGGCGATCTGGCAGTGGATCTGTTCCTCGATCCCTGAGGGTACCGGCAGCGGCGCTGTTCAGGCCGGTACTCGAAGTGGGGAGATGTTGTGGACAAGAGTGAACAGGACGATTTTCGCGGTGCTATGGGTGCCCTGGGCGATGTAAAGCCGCTGCCGTCCGGTCAGCGACAGAGCGCGCTGAAGAAAGAGACCAGAGATCCCCTCAATCAGCGCGCCCGCCGCGAGGCCGCCACCGCGCAGACCTACCGCGAACTCAATCCCCTCGGCGGCGAGTATGTGGAGCCGGTGGAGCCCTTCGACCCTATAGAATTCAAGCGCGACGGCGTGCAGAACGGTGTTTACCGCAACCTGCGCCTGGGCAAATACACCGTGGATGCGCGGCTCGACCTGCACAATCACACCGTGGAAATGGCTCGCAGCGCGCTGTATCAATTTGTGCGGGACTGTGTGGAAGCCGATGTGCGCTGCGCACTGGTAACCCACGGCAAAGGCGAAGGGCGCAAAACCCCGGCCATGTTGAAAAGCTGTGTGAATGCCTGGCTACCCCAGTTGGAGGAAGTGCTCGCGTTTCACAGTGCGCAGAAACAGCATGGCGGTCTCGGGGCGACTTACCTTCTGTTGAAGAAAAGTGAGCGCAAGCGCCAGCAGAATCTGGAGCAGCATCAGCGGCGCTCCCGCCCCTGACCCCGGCCGTTAAGATCGCGCTGCAAAAAGTTACCCGGAGATGGGAAATTTTCCTGTTTCGTAATTTGTTTGTAACGGGCGCCGATTACATTACTCCCACAACGAAATTTTGCTTGTCCGGTTGTTTCATCGCGCAACTGACTTGTTTTCGTTGTTCTTCTCTCTTTGCATCGCACCAATCTTTATTGGTGATTTTTGCTTCCGAGTTTGGAAGTGCCTCCACTTGGAGGATTGGACTCGAGCTCGCAGTTGCGAATCGAGACCCTTCTTGAATGGTTCTTCAGGCGGCCCTATGGCCGCCTTTTTTCGTCGCATCACCGGAAATCTACTGCGCGTGCGCCTGACGGCGTCCGGCGCTGCTCACAATGCTCATGTACTAAAGTACACTCCGCTTGCTGCGCTGCGGCGGCCACCATCAGCCACCCGCTCGCTACGATTTCTGATGATGCGAATTTAAGGGGAAGGGCTCGGCAATTCGCCGGTCTGTTTGAACTCTATTCGAGTACCTTCGCCGCCCTGCAGCGTCAGTATGTCGCCCGCGACGCTGGCGCGATCAATACGCGGTAGCGCTTTCAGAAAGTCCTTCTCCAGTTCGCTGCTGTCTTTGCGACCCACCATACGGGAGATTTTCGGGGCCTTGATCCACTCGATCGAGCCATCGTCGGCCAGGTCGAACTTGCCGAGATAGGGGTTGGAACCGGCGTTGCCGCGTACAAAGCCCAGTTTGTCGCAGGTGAGGTAGGGGCGGTCGCGGACCATTTTCTGCCAGAAAAGTCGCGACTTCTGCTCGCGTCCGTCCACGTTTATGCCGTGCAGTATCCACTGGTAATTGCAGATGTCGCCCGGGGCCATGGGCTCGGTGGCTGACAGCTGCTGCGGGTGGGACGAACAGCCGGAAAAGAACAGTGAGGCCAGCAATAGCCCGGCCAGTGTCGCGCAGAGTGCCAGGTGTGACCCGGAAACCGGTGAGAATTGCGGGCGCGAGCGGTGTGAGAAGTCCATCGGGTCTGTCCGGTAGCCGTTTGCAGTATTAAACCGCAAAGCCCGCGCAACGTCTGTGACCCAGGCGGGCTATTTAGTAGCGCTTAATGACGCTCAGTTACCCGCCTTGATGTATTCGATATACCGGTCACCTGAGGCGTCGCGCAGGATCAGGCGACCACCGCCGCTTTTGACGAACGCCTGTGTCGTGCCCGCCAGTGCACCCAGGTACTGGGATTCCTGCTCCATCACCTGTGGCGGTCCGGCCATTTTTGTCGAGGCAAAACTACCGGTATCCCACAGGATCTGGCCGTTCGCCGTAATCTGCATGGCGCCGCGGTAGGTATTGATACCGCTCTTGCCCATGGCTTCACCGCCGCTGTTGCACAGGAAGGTAAATTCCTGCGGCTGGTCGACGGGGACGGCCTGGCCGTTGATGCGCAACAGGCGCATTTCCCATTTGTCGCCACAGACACTACTGACGCTGCCGGGAGTCTGGCTGGGGCCTGAATCCTTGCCGCCCATATTCATACACCCCGCAATCACCAGCGCGAGCCCAAATAGCCATATCGGTAGCAGTTTTTTCATTCTCGAATCTCCTTCCTGTGCTACGTCCGTGTAGATAGATCAAGCTTAGTCAGCCAACGTCCATGCGAGTGGAATTGGGCGACAGCTTGTGGCGGAAATGGTCACAGCGTGTGGAGAATGCGGGCGCCAGGGCCCGCAGGGAATTCAATTTGGCGTCACGACTGGCGCACGCAACGCACCACCACCTTGGAGTCGAGCTCCTGTTCGAAGCAGCGAAAGCGGGTGCCGTTGACGTTGAGCGAGCGCGGCGCCTCGCGACTGCTGGTGCGCGGCCTTCGGTCTGAGGACCGCACGGAAAAATGGGCTGGGTCCATATGTGGGGGGACGGCGCTGCTGAAGGCGCGATTTGTATGATTTTCCGTGGGCGCGGTTGTAGTACAACCGGCAACAAGTCCTGTCGCTATGACCGCCGTCAGCAGAATACTACTCAATTTCTGCACGCGGATACCTCGATGGCTGATTCAAGTAGCGGCGTCACTGCCGCCCTCACTTTCAGATTAGAAGAGGTTGCCGCCAAAGTGTGAATTTGCGCGCCAATTTAATAATTCCCGCGCCGGATAGAGAAATCCACGACAGATAATGGCCTGAATAGGGGCTTGGTTCGGGGCCTGAACGGGCGCGCTAATTCGGCGCCAAAAACAAAAAAGGGGCCCAGTGGGCCCCAAGTGGAACGTGCGATGACTAAGCATGAATCATGCGTTGCACATATTTGCGAAGATGACAGTGACTGTATTTAGAAGTTGTAGCTACCTGTGAGTGCGATAGTGCGTGGTGCGCCGTAGAAGCCGGTGTCGAAGGCGCCGCCGAAGCCGTAGCCACCAACGCGATATTCTTCGTCAGTCAGGTTTTTACCGGCCAGGCCCAGGTTCCAGTTGCCGTCGGCGCTGTAGTAGGTCGCCGTCATATCAACCAGGGTGTAGGCCTCTTGGTCGAGAATACTCGGAGTTTCGAAAATCTGGGTATCCGCGCGGTAGGAAACCGTGGGCAGGAATACCAGCTCTCCGCCATTGCCCATGGGCAGCGAGTAATTCAGCTGGAACATGGCAGTGGTATCCGGCGTGTTCTGCATATCACGCTCGTCGGAAATATCCACGCCACCGGAAATGAATTCCAGGAATTCGGTATCCGCCAGGCCCAGGGTGAAGTTGGCCAGCAGGTTGTCGGTCATCGCCAGGGTGGCTTCAAGCTCCAGACCCTGAATGCGTGCCTGGCCGGCGTTCAGTACCGCACTGGAGAAACCACCGCCGGGATTGAGCTGCTGAATGGTCACCTGCATATCGTTGTAATCGGCGCGGAAGGCTGCTGCGTTCAGGCGCAAGCGATTGTTCAGCAGGTCAGACTTCACACCAAACTCGTAGGTGTCCACAGTTTCTGGGTTAAAACCGTCCACTGTGGAGGGCAATTTACTTGCATCACCGCGCATATCGAAGCCGCCGGACTTGAAGCCCGCACTGTATTTTGCGTACAGCAATACGTCGTCATTTACCTGGAAGTCCACACCGAGGTGCGGGGTGAACTGTCCCCAGCTGTCGCTGTTCTGATAGTCGGTTAGGGCGCCGAGGAAAATGGCGGGGTCTTGGCCGGGGTTGTATTTAGCTGCAAACAAGGGGCTATACAGGCCGGCAAAATTACCCTTGAATACTTCCGCGTCTTTTTCGTCTCTGGTGTAGCGACCGCCAACACTCAGATTCCAGTCCGGTGCAAACTGCCAGTTGTAGTGTGCGTAGGCAGAAAGGCTCTTGGTATCAACTGAGCCCGCTACCTGTTGGGTCAGGCCTACCGGCAAAGTGGGCTCTTCCTCAGGGTCATTCAGGTCAACATAGCCGAGTACAGCATCGAATGCGCCTGCTGCGGTGCCGGTGTAGTAATAGAGGCCACTGACCAGGTCGGCGTTATCGCCCTGCCAGATCAGCTGGAATTCCTGAGTGGTCTGGTCGTCTTCGTAATAGGCCGGCACGTCAAAGTCGGAACGGCTGACGCTGTCGAAATCAATCGCCGTCTCTGTTTCACCCTGGCGGTAAGCGGTGATGGACTTGACGGTAACGCTGTCGGACATTTCCCACTCGGCAATCAGCGACATACCGCTGGTTTCTACCAAGTTGTCCGAAGTCATGTTTGATTCGGTGTCGTAGATGCTGTCCAGAACGGGCTCGCCACCGAGGCCCGGGGCGAAGCGATGGCCGTGTTTGGAGGCAGACTCGTCCACGGTTTTGTCACCGGCAAACCGCACCCAGACAGCGTCTGAGGGGTTCCACTCAACAGCAAAGCGGCCGCTGATGATGTCCTTGTTGTATTGATCCTTACCAGTAACCACGTTTTCACCGTAGCCGTCGCGCTGGAAGCTGGCGATGGCACCGCCAATGTTGACGGTTTCGGAAATCGCTGTAGAGCCGGAGACTTTCAGGTCGCGCTGGTTGTAGGAGCCCAGGCCACCACCAATTTTCAATTCGGTGTCACCAGACATCTTCTTGGTGACATATTTCACCGCGCCGCCAATAGTGTTCTTGCCGTACAGGGTACCCTGCGGGCCGCGCAGAACTTCCACTCGCTCTACGTCGAGGATGTCGAGCACGGCACCTTGAGGGCGTGCCACGTAAACGTCGTCAATATAGATGCCTACGCCCGGCTCAAAACCCCAAAGCGGGTCCTGCTGGCCGATACCGCGGATAAACGCGGTCAGGGTCGAGTTGGTGCCACGACTGGCTTGCAAAGTGGTGTTGGGGGACAGTTTCTGAATGTCGGTCAGGTCGCTGATACCGTTTTGCATCAGTTGGTCAGCGCCAATTGCAGTCACGGCAACCGGTACTTCCTGCATGGACTGCTCGCGCTTCTGCGCGGTCACGGTCACTTCTTCCAGTTGGGGGTCTGCGTAGGCGAGGGACGCTCCGCAGGCGAACATGATGCCTGCGGCTAGGGGGTTGAATTTCATTGGATTGCGCATGGCTCTCTCCGATCACCGGTTTATGGTTTTTATCTAAGTTACGGATCTGCACTGTATCGGCTGACGGTGCTGTTGCCTGCTAGACCAAGGTATGACGATGGTTCTGCGCGCAGAGCAGGACAAAAAACGCACGATCAGTTACTCTGTGCATAATAAACAAAATAATGAATGAGGCGCCAATTGTTCAGCCTTACCCTGCTGGCCGCCGTGGGCCTGAGCTACCTGCTGTTGCTGTTTGCCATCGCCTTCTGGGGGGATCGGCTGCCGGTCGGGCGTATCCGCCCGGTCAAACCCCTGCTGCTCGCGCTCGCCGGTACCTATACCAGTGCCTGGATGTTCTTTGGCGTGCCCGCCCAGGCGGTGAGCGAGGGATGGGTGCTGCCCCCTACCTTTGTCGGCGCCTGCCTGATGCTGATCTTCGGCGCCCCCCTGCTGATGCGTTTTGTGCGCCTGTCCAAGCAGCAGGGATCCACCTCTATTGCGGATTTTATCAGCGCGCAGTACGGCGGATCCCAGTGGCTGGCGGCTGCGGTCGCGCTATTGGCGGTGGTGGCCATTGTTCCCTACCTGTCCCTGCAGTTGCGCGCGGTGGCGGACAGTTTTCTGCTGCTGGCGCAGGCGGGTGAGGGCTCAACGGACACTAGTGCCTCGGTGGTCACTGCGGTCGTGGGCATCACTCTGGGCCTGTTTGCCCTGCTGTTCGGCACTCGCCATATCGACAGTTCGGTGCACCGCAACGGCATGCTGCTGGCGGTGGCGTTCGAAGCACTGGTCAAGATCGGCGCGCTGGTGGCGGTGGCGTGGTTCGTACTCTACTCCGCCTTTGACGGCACTGCCGACCTGGCGCGCAGCGCCCTGGCCAGCGATCGGGTGGCGGCAATTGCCGAGTCCCGCCCGGCGGATACCGGGTATTTTGCCGTGGTGGTATTGGGGATGGCGGCTATCTTCTGCCTGCCGCGGCAGTTCCATATCCTGATGATCGAGAGCGACGGCGAGCGCGATATCGGCCCGGTGCGCAAGCTGATCCCGGTATATCTTGCGCTGGTATCTGCCGCGGTGCTGGTGGTGGGATACGGCGGGTTGCTGTGGTTGCCGGACACCTACACCAATGCCGAGCGCTTCGTGCTTGGCATCCCGCTTGAGAGCGGCACGCCGTGGCTTGCCCTGCTGGCGTTTATTGGTGGCCTTTCCGCCGGCTCCAGCATGGTCATCATCGCCACCATCGCCCTGTCTACCATGATCGCGAACACCATGGTGGTGCCCCTGTGGCTGAAACGCCTGCAGCAGCGCCCCGCAGGTGTTGCCCTGGGCAGTGACCTGCGGCGGGTGCGGCGGGTGATTATCGCCCTGCTGATGCTGGCCGCCTTCGGGGTGAGCGAGTTGATTGGCTCCGGCGTGAGCCTGGGTACTTTCGGACTGCTGTCCCTGGCATTGGCCGCACAGTTGGCGCCGGCGATGATCGCCGCGGTGACCTGGCCGGCACGCTGGCCGCAGCTGCGCGCGGTGGGGGTGATTGCCGGGCTGGTAGTCGGCGCCCTGATCTGGGCGCTGTCTGCGCTACCGGCGGCGCTGGGGCAATGGGATTTGATCGCCAACACCCTGGGACTGGAGTGGCACGCGCTCACCACCAGCTGTGTGTTTGGGCTGGGGCTCAACGGGCTCACTTTGATCGGCGTTTCCCTGCTGCAGGGGCGCTGGCTGCCCGGCGGTGCCGCGGTGCAGGCCGCACCGGTGGACAAGGCGCGGCTGCGACAGCTGCTGGCGCGCTTTGTGGGAGAAGATGCGGCGGCGCGGGCGCTGGCATCCCTGGGGCAGGGTGCAGGAAGTGAATCGACCGGCAGTAGCGCGGCGGATACTTCCCAGAGTTACCGCGAAGCAGTGGAGAAAATCCTTGCCGGCATCGTTGGCAGCACCAGCGCCCAGCGCCTGGTGCGCCAGCTGGGCGAACCGGAAAGCACCTCCCATGAGCTGGAGCAGGCGTCCGATATTTACCAGTTTGGTCGGGGGCTGCTGCAGAGCAGTATCGATAATATCGACCAGGGTATTTCGGTGGTGGATGCCAATCTCAACCTGGTGGCCTGGAATCGCCGCTATCTGGCGTTGTTCCACTATCCGGCGGAAATGATTTATGTGGGGCGTCCGGTGGCGGAGCTGGTGCGCTACAACGCGAGCCGCGGCGAGTGCGGGCCCGGCGATGTGGAAGAGCATGTGCAGAAGCGGGTCGAGCACCTGCGCAATGGCACCGCCTACCGGGTACAGCGCAATCGCACCGACGGTACGGTTCTCGAAATTCGCGGCAACCCGCTGCCCGGTGGTGGTTTCGTAACGACCTATACCGACGTTTCCGATTACCAGCGGGCGCTGGGCGAACTCACCGAGATCCGCAATTCCCTCGAGCAGAAAGTAGCGCACCGCACCGCGGAACTGGAGACGGTCAACGATGAGCTGCAGGAGTTGAACCGTGAACTGCAGGCGGCCAGTGCCGGCAAGACCCGCTTCCTCGCGGCCGCCAGTCACGATCTGGTGCAGCCCCTGAACGCCAGTCGTCTGTTTATCGACGCCCTCGCCGCCCATCCTTTGGAAGACAGCAGTCGGCAACTGCTTACCCGCGCCGACCGCGCGCTCGCCTCCGCCGAGCAACTGATTACCGACATGCTGCAGATTGCGCGCATGGATGCGGGGGATATTCGCCCCAGCTTCGCGCCGGTTTCCCTCGACAGTATTCTCGACGACGCGGTGGCCCAGGCGAGGGTTGCCGCCGGCAGTCGCGGTATCCGCTTGCGCTATCGTCGCAGTCACCTGTGGGTGCACAGTGATGAGAGGATGCTGCGCCGGGTGGTACAGAACCTGTTGGACAACGCGGTCAAATACACCGCCCGCGGCGGGGTGTTGGTGGCCGCGCGCAAGTGCGGTGCCGATATTTCTCTGGAGGTGTGGGATACCGGTGAGGGTATTGCCCGCGAACAGCAACAGGCGATCTTCCGCGAGTTCTGCCGGCTGACGTCTCATGATCCTGAGAATACCGCGCGACAGCACGGTTACGGCCTCGGCCTGGCTACGGTGGAGCGTCTGTGCCGCCTGTTGAACAGTCCGATCAGTCTGTCCTCGGTACTTGGCCGCGGCAGTGTATTCCGCGTGCGTCTGCCCCGCGCCACCGCCCGTGTAAATCCGCGCTCGGCCATTGCGGCGGTGCCGGGGCGCGGCGCCAGGCTGGATCTGAATGTGCTGTGTGTGGATAACGAGCCGTCGATTCTGGAGGCGATGAGTGCTCTGCTCGGCGGTTGGGGCTGCACAGTGCACTGCGCGCGCAATCGCGCCGAGGCGCTGGCCGCGGACGAGCCGGACCTGCTGTTGATGGACTTCCACCTGGATGACGGTGACAACGGCATCGACCTCGCCGCCAAGCTGCTGTCGCGCTGGGGTGGCGGCATCCCCTGCGTGATCATCTCTGCGGAAAACACCAACACCGTGAAAACCCGCGCGCAGAACGCCGGCTGGCAGTTCCTGCAAAAACCCCTGCGCCCGGCGGCCCTGCGTGCGCTACTGCAGCAACGGCAGAAAACCCGTGTGCGCGAACCGGCAGAGCCTGCGACCAAGGTCGTATAGCGGTGGTGGTGCTGGAAAAGCACTCTGTCATTGAATAATGAAAATAGTATTTCGCCTGTAGGAGCCTGCCCTGCAGGCGAACAAGAGCGGTGTAAAAAATGAAAAAATATGTTTTGGAAATACTCATGTTCAGCGCTTATGCGCTGTTCGCCGCAAGTTGGGTTTCGGGGGCCATTCTCACCCCGGCGATCCAGTCTTCCTTTGGCGAGGAAGGCTTCGCCAACGCCACCTGGGGTAGCAACGTCATCACCATCGCCAAGATCGTCGGCAACCTGGCGGCGGCAGCGCTGCTGATGCGCCTCGGTGCCAAGCGCGCCTTTGCCATCGCCATCATCCTGATTGCCGCCGGCGGTTTCGGTGCGCTGGCGGGTAGCTACGGTGCCTGGCTGATGTCGCGTCTGGCGCTGGGTCTCGGCGGCGCCCTGGCCATCGTGTATTTCGCACCGGTGGTTCTGCACTATTTCGCCGCCAAAGAGCGGCCGCTGATCAATGGCATCAACGCTGCCGCATTCAATACCGGTAACCTGCTGGCCCTGCTCACCACTACCACCCTGCTGAGCTGGCTGGGCAGCTGGCAATCGGTGGTGGTGCTATACGGTGTGATGGTGCTGGCACTGGGCGTGCTGTGGTGGCTGACCGCGGAGAACTTCTCGCTGTCTGGCGGTGGCGACAAGCCCGCGGAAGAATACGGCTTCAAGCATGGCGCGAAGGAAGGCTTTAACTGGTGGCTGCCTCTGGCCTACTGCGGTGTTCTTTTCTGCTACATCGCGGTATTCGCACTCTTCCCGCTGATCGACGGCTTCGCGGTGGCGAGCCACCACCTGTCTGCGGTCATGATCGCCGCCGGCATGCTCGGCACAGTGGCCGGTATTATCGTCACCAAGCGCTTCCCGCTGCGCCTGCCGGTACTGCGCTTTGGCGGTCTCGCCCTGGTCATTTTCGCGGCCCTGATGGTCACTAGCCGCGACCCGATCATCGCCTACACCGCTGCGGCCCTCGCCGGCTTCTGCATGTTCCTGCCTATGACCGCGCTGGTTACCCTGCCGCAGGAACTGCCCGGCATGACCCCGGCAAAAATTACCGTTACCTTCGCCATGTTCTGGTCCATCTCCTACGGCGTTGAAACCGTGCTGATGTACGGCGCAGGCGTGCTCGCGGATATCACCGGCGAACCGGCAACCGCCGCCTACTTCGCGGTGGCCTGCTCCGCGTCCCTGTTTGTGTTTTCTTTCCTGCTGCCGGAAAGTGGCAAGAAACCCGAAATGGAAAACCTGGAGGCGGACAATGCGACAGCTTGAACCCAAACTGGCCGAGTGGCTGGAAGCGGTCAATGCACAGATTGCGCAGTTGAAAGCCGCGGGCTTTGAAGCGACCCCGGTAAACGCCCGCGAAAGCCTCGCAAACCTGACCCGCAATTTTGTAGAGCCGGGCCCGGAAATGGCGGTGGCGGATACGGTGGTAAAGGGTGGGGAATATTCCGTGCCGGTGCGCATCTACCAGCCGGAGGATGCGGCCGAAGGAGCATCCATTATTTACTGCCACGGCGGCGGCCACATGGCCGGCAGCGTCTCGGTTTACGATCCAATCTGCCGCCGTGTTGCCGACGCGTGCAAGCGCAATGTAATTTCCGTGGAGTACCGTCTGGCTCCGGAAAATCCCCACCCGGCAGCGCTCAATGACCTGATCAGTGTGGTGCGCAACCTCGGCGAAACCCTGGATCGCAAAAACGTTGCCCACAATGGCCGCTGGGTTCTGATGGGTGATTCCGGCGGCGGTGCCCTGGTCGCTACCGCCACGCGAATCCTGCAGCACCAGCCACACACCATCGATGCCCAGGTTTTGATTTACCCCAGCCTCGACTACACCATGCAGGCGCCGTCCATTGAAGAAAATGGCCGCGGCTATTTACTGGAGAAAGAAAAAATTCTCTGGTACTTCGAAAACTATTTGCAGAATGGTGAAAATCCCTACCAGACATCTCCGCTACACGGTGAGTTCACCAAAAACATGCCTGCAACTATGGTAATCACCGCGCAGTTCTGTGCGCTGCGGGATGAAGGTGTGGAATATGTGAAGAAAGTGCGAGCCGGCGGTGCCAACGCCGAGCATCTGCACTTTGAAGACATGATTCACGCTTTTCTAAATATCGAAAATATTGTTCCTGATGCGTGTGGTCGGGTCTATCGCCACGTTGCTGAGTACCTTCAGGGGGTCTAACTTTGTGGTGTTGGGTTGGTGCTCAGGTCCTCTTATGAGGCGGCTGAGCACCGGGTGCGGGTTTTCAGGACCGAGCTAGGCGCCCCCCTGTGAATACATCCCTGGGCGCTGCGGCGCAAACATCCTGTTTGCGACGCTCCTGAAAACCCGCACCCGGCACCCAGCCTTCGCTTCAAGCAATTAGCTTCGAACTGCGAAATGCTAACGAAGTGTAGAACTAAGAATTGAAGGGGAAGTGGCGGGTATTCGTTTTTGAAAGCGTCGGCGACAGGGACGTCGCCGACGCAGCGTACAGGGATGTATTCACAGCGGTTTCAAAAACGAATACCCGCTGCTTCACCGCCACAAAAAGAAGACCAGAGCTCCGAATAAAAAGCTACGAAGCACAAAACCAGACTCAGAGTTGAATAAGAGCCTGAGCCTCACGAATCAACTGCTTCCGATCCCGCAATTCCAACTTGCGCAAAATCGCAGTGACATGGCTCTTTACGGTGGGTTCGGTAATATCCAGATCGTATGCAATCTGCTTGTTCAGCATCCCCTGCGCAATCATCTGAAAGATCTTCAACTGCTGTGGGGTGAGTTGGTTTAACTTCTCCGCCAGCGCCGACTCAGGCTCCGCCTGTAAAGCCTCCTCACTGAACCACTGATCTCCCGCAAGCACGCACTCAATGCACTGCAGAATCTCATCCGGCCGCGCCGTCTTGGAAAGAAAGCCACTGGCACCCAGGCTGGACGCCTGCTGGATCACCGAGTGCTTGTCACTGCCGGAAACCACAACCACCGGCACCGCCGGGAAATCGTTGCGGATACGCGCGAGTCCCGAAAAGCCCTCACTGCCCGGCATATTCAAATCCAGTAACAGTAAATCGACTTCAGATTGGGAAAGCCGCTCAAGGGTCGAATCCAGATCCTCACTCTGCAGCAGATCTGAATTGGGGAAATGACTGGAAAGGGTGGTCGCCAACGCATCGCGGTAAAGCGGATGATCGTCGGCAATCAACAACTGATAATTCACGGCAGCACCCTGCAGGATAAATTGATCGGGTGCGAAGGATACTACTGCGCGGTCCATCCACCGTCCACCGGCAGCGCCGCACCGGTAATGGTGCTGGCAAAATCGCCACACAAATACAGCGCCAGCTCGCCAATGGCCTCAGGCTTGCTCGCCTTGGCCATCGGTTGCTTGGCACCTACCAGCTCCGCCCGTGCTGACTCCAGATCTACCTGCTGCTCGCGGCTGATTGCCTCGATCTGCGGTTGAATCAGCGGTGTCTCTACCCAGCCCGGGCAGATCGCATTGGCGGTTATATTGCAATCCGCGTTCTCCAATGCCAGTACCTTGGTCAGGCCGATCAGTCCGTGCTTGGCGGCGCAATAGGCCGCCTTGTGTTCGGATGCCACCAGTCCGTGCACCGAGGCAATATTGATCACGCGACCCCAGTTCGCCGCGCGCATCGCCGGCAGCAGGTCGCGGCTCAGGTAGAAGCCTGCACTGAGATTGATCGCGAGAATCTGTTGCCATTTTTCCGCGGGAAAATCGTGGGCGGGGGCGGTGAACTGGATGCCGGCGTTGTTTACCAGTACCGAGGGGTTGCCGATGGCTTCGCGGGTGTCACTCACCAGCTGCGCGCAACCATCTTCGGTCGACAGGTCGGCGCTGCTGAAGCCGCTATTGCCACTGTAGTGCGCGAACTCTGCCAGTAGCGCCTGCGCGCTGTCCCGGTCGGCGAGGCCATGCAGCATCACGTGGTAGCCGGCGCGCCCGAAACAGTGGGCCATGGCCAGTCCGATTCCACTGGTGGAACCGGTGATCAGAACGGCGTGTGATGAATCTTTGTGCACGGCAAACTCCCGCATGCATTTTTATTTATGAAGATCCTAGCAGCGGGAGGAGATACGGGTCTGTATGACCAAGGTATGAAACGCGAGAAGCCGCCCGCAGGCGGCTTCTCTCATGAGGGTTTCAATACACCCTGTTAGCGGCGGCGACCACCGCGAGCCGGGCGAGAAGGACGATGCGCCGGACGACCTGGACGATGAGCGGGGCGACCTGGGCGATGTGACGCGTGCGGAGGGCGATGCCCAGGACGGCCGGGACGATATCCAGGTTTACCGGGGCGATAGCCCGGACGGTTGTAGTAGTGGCGACCGTGATAGCGATAGTAGCCACCGCGGTAGTAACGGGGATAGGCGCCGTAGCGGTAATAGCGCGGTGACGAATAGTAGAAGGAGACACTGCCCGAGGGGTAGACATAGGGGCGTGAGTACGGGTAGGTGGAATAGCCTGTGGTGCTGGAGCTGTAGTAGCCGTCCGAGACACAGGCACCCAGGGTCAGGCTGCCGAAAACCGTTAAGGCCATTAGGGCTTTTTTAACGATGCGATTCATGTGAGACCTCCGCGATGCGGTTTTTGGTGCGGGGCTGTACGCGTTCACGCGGGCAGTAGGTGCACCGGGTTCATTGACTGATCAGCGATGAGAAGGCAATCAGCGGGGCTGATTGACGCGGTGCCTGGGCAGATCGTGGCGATAGTCACCACTGCCGCGCTGGTAGTAACTGGGGTTGCGCACGTTGTGGCATTTCCCGTTCTGGTGGCAGTGGTAGTAACGGCCTTTTACCGAGTAGTAACCGGGGCCTTCGCCAGTTCGGTTTACCGCTGTGGTCGTGTCAGTCATGTCCTCCATGCTGGTGCAACCGGTGAGCGTCAGCAGTGCCGCTGCCCCCAATGCCCCGGCGAGTCCTCCGAGTGAACGCTTCATGAAAACCTCCGCGCCCGCAGGCGGGTAACTTTCTTACTTTCCTTCGAGCCACCCACCGGTCAAAAACGTCTGTTGACAACCGGCGAAACTGGTTCGAAACCCAAGTGAAAGTTATTAAAGGGTGGCGCAGGAGCAATCACGACCCGTTGCGATGAATATCAACAACTAAAAAGTTATGACGGAGAGACGGGATATAAGTGGATGTAGTTTTGCGTAGAGTGGTCAAGAGCGAAGGTGGCGCTGCCGGGTGCAACTTTGCGAGACCTTCTGCGAGAGGGACCTCGCGGAAGAGCCCCCATGGATGGGTTCACGGCGTGTCTCGCAAAGTTGCACCCGGCAGCGTCACCGCCACAGGAGGTGTAAACGGCCTCGTCTAGGGGCTCAGGCGCTAACCAATTGCTGCAACTGATTATCCAGCAACTGCTGCAATTTCGGATTCAACCCGGTCACCTCGGCGCCCCAACTGGTGGTGTGGCACTGGATACGATTTTCCAGCGACTCGTCATCCAGCAATTGCGGGTGCAGGGTCAGGCCGCGGGACTGGCTGAGCAGTTGTTCGCCGTTGAAATCGAACTGTTCCGGTTTTGCCGGCAACACGGACAGCGCCAGTTGCAGGCCGGTGGCGCGGCTGGACTGTTGCAGGCCGCGCAGTAGCAGGCCTGCGCATATTGCGCGAAAGGCGGCGTCTTCACCGGCGAAGCCGAGACCCACAAATGGACCGGCGCTGGGCAGCGGGCGGGCGTCGTATATGCGAGTGAGCAGCTGCAGGCGCTGTTCCAGTTCACTCTGCAGATTATCCAGCGCGCTGCGGGAAAGCTGGTTGCCGAGCTGGGCCCAGTTCAGCGGGCGCAGGTAGAGGCCGGCGGTGACTTCCGGGGGCGGTTTGGGTTGGGCTTTGGGGACCAGTAGTGGTTTGCGCTGCTGGGGTTTGGCGGATACCAGCTGGGTAATGGCCAGCGCGCAGGCGGCGCTGAATGGCAGGGCGAAGATCAGGCACAGCAGCAAGCTCGCCCAGGGGTAACCGACCCCGGAGCCGGGCTGGATATTCAGCGCGACGCTGCCGGCGAAGCTGTCGTGGAGTACCACAGGCTCGGTGATCATCTCGCCGCGGTCGCGCACACCGGTCTGTGCCAGGGGACTGGAATCCACGTCCTGGATGGTCACGCCGTGCACCGCGGGCAGCTCCAGGGTCTGCTGTGCCAGTAACTGCAGGCTGATACGGTCACCGGCGACGATCTGTTGCAGACTCTGGCCCGCGAGCAGTCTGGCGGCGGCCTGGGCGCTGGCGCGGTCTTGGCGTTTGGCTGTGGATAACTGCTGGCTGTAGGCGTGGCCGAGGGTGGCGACACAGAAACCGGCGAGGGTCAGCCAGATGGTGGCGGCGAGCAAATGGCGCTGTTGGTTGCGGCTAAGACCGGCCAGCCACTGGGGCAGGCTGGCTGAGAGTCCGGACAGGCTGGCGAGAAGGTTTTTCATCTTGTTATGCATTCGCTGGCAGTACAGCCGCTGATTTTATCCCACTTCTTCAGCGAAAAAACGCGCCGGGCTATAATGCGCGGCCATTTCGCCGGGTTGCGGCAGGTTTTGCTGCCGGGCCGGTCAATTTGCCGGCAATCGCCGCCGGCAGCCGTTAACAAGAAAGAGTCAGTCATGGACGCCAACTCCCCCACTTCCCAGTACGCATCCCTCGCCGCCCACTGCGCGTCCGCCTTTGCCTTACCCGTCGCCCGGGCGCTCCCGGAAAAGCCCGCCGCGGTAACCGCTCCCTGGTGTCTGACAGTACTTGCCGGAGACATTGAGGCAGCGCAGCTGGAAAAACTGGCCGCATTTGTGAATGCGGACCAGTGGCGCCCGGTGGCACTGGATATCCTGGCGGCCCGCGCCGACTGCAAGGTGGTACGGATTCAGCTGGAGGGCGATATCGCCTTTGCCGCGGCGCGCCTCGCGCTGCTGGATCTCGGGCAGTCACTGGGACTGGAGCTGGTGTTGCAGGCGGGGGTAACCCAGCGCGCACCGAAACTGGCCTGCTTCGATATGGATTCCACCCTGATCCAGGCGGAAGTTATTGACGAGCTCGCCAAGATCGCCGGCGTTGGCGACCAGGTGGCGAAAATTACCCTGTCTGCCATGCGCGGTGAGCTGGACTTCCAGCAGAGCTTCCGCAAGCGCATGAGCCTGCTGAAAGGCTTTACCGAGGCCAGCCTCGCGGAAATTGCCCCGCGGATTCCGATTATGCCCGGTGCCCAGCGTCTGCTGCTCGCCCTGCGAGCCCTCGGCTGCAAGAGCGCGATTCTCTCCGGCGGATTTACCTATTTCGCCAACTACCTGCGCGAAAACCACCTGGCGGTGGATTTTGTGCACGCAAACCTGCTGGAGTTCGATGGCGGCGCACTGACCGGTAATGTGATCGATCCGATTGTGGACGGTGCGCGCAAGGCGCTACTGCTGCAGGAGATTGCGCAAGAGCTGGAGCTGCCCCTGGATCAGGTGATTGCGGTGGGAGATGGTGCCAACGATCTGCCGATGCTGGCATTGGGAGCGCTGGGAATCGCCTTCCACGCCAAGCCCAAGGTGCGCGCCGAGGCGCCGCAGGCGATTGACGGCTTTGGCCTGGATGCAGCGCTGTACCTGTTTGGCCTCAACGACCGGCAAATCGCGCAACTGCTGCACGAAGGCGCGTAATTTCGCTCAGTGAAGGGTGGTGTAGGCGCCGGCGAGTCCCGCCACCGGTGCGAATTCGCTGACCACGCTGGCGAACGGAATTGGCGGTTTGCGCTTGTTGTTGCCGTCCTTGTAGCAGGCCTGCTTGTTACAGGCGGCTAAAAACAGCGCGAATATGATCAGTACAATGGCGGCGAGTGTGCGCTTACCCATCAACATGTTGAGTCCCTGTCAGCGTTTTGCAGTGTCTTTCCGATGATGCCGGTGGTGTTGTGACCGGCAATCAATAGACGCACCGGGCCCGGAAAAAGTTGCACCCGGCACGTGAAAGTGCGCAGAAGATTAAGAGAAAAGCGTCGGCGCCGATAGCCCCCGGTGATAATCGGCGCCAATCAATCTCCTTTTTGCACCGGATGCTCTGCTTCGAGCGCATCCACGTCCCGCGCTACCTGGCCCGGTGATCCGGTGCGCCGCGCCAGCACATCGTAAGCCACCGGCACGATATAGACGGTAAACAGCGTTGCCGCCAATACCCCGAACAGCACCACGGTACCGATCACCGCGCGGGTTTCCGAGCCGGCACCGGAGGACAACAGCAGTGGCAGCGAACCGGCAGCGGTAGTGATGCCGGTCATCAGAATAGGGCGCAGGCGGGTTTCCGAGGCCTGGCGCAGAGCCTGGCCAAACTCTACACCGCGATCGCGCAGCTGGTTGGCAAATTCCACGATCAGAATGCCGTTCTTGGCCGCCAGCCCCACCAGCATGATCAGTCCCACCTGGCTGTAGATATTCAGCGACTGATTGGTGAGCAGCAGGCCCAGCAAGGCACCGGCCATGGCCAGGGGCACGGTGAACATAATCACCAGCGGGTGCACGAAGCTTTCGAACTGGGCGGCGAGTACCAGGAATACCACCAGGGCTCCCAGCAGGATCGCGAACAGAATGGTATTGCTGGAATCCTGGAAGCTCTTGGACTGACCCTTGTAGTCGATCACCGGCGAACCCTCGAGATTTTCCTCCGCCAGCTGATTCAGGTATTGCAGAGCCTCGCCAAGCACCAGGCCGTCCGCCAGGTTGGCGTCGAGGGTAATGGAGCGCACCCGGTTGTAGCGCTGCAGTTGCGGTGAATCCGCGTACTCGCTCACTTCCACCAGGCTCTGCAGGGGAATCATTTCACCGGTAGTTTTGGAGCGCACATAGAGATTCTCCAGGCTGTCCGGGGTGCGTTGCATTTCCCGCTCGCCCTCGAGGATCACGTCGTACTCTTCACCGTTATTGATAAAGGTGGTGGCGCGGAGCGATCCGAACATGGTCTGCAGGGTGGTGCCCACATCGCTGACCTGTACGCCCAAATCTGCGGCGCGCTCGTAATCCACATTGATGCGCAGCTGCGGCTGGGTTTCCTTGTAGTCCCAGTCCACACCCAGCAGGCCCGGGTTGGACTCGTCGATGGCTGCACTCAGCTGATCCCGCCACTGGGTCAGCTGCTCGTAGCTGCTGCCACCCAGCACAAACTGCACCGGCTTACCCAGGCCACCGCCAAAGCTCTGGCGCATCACCGGGAAGGCGCGCACCCCGCTGAGGTCCTTAACCGCTTCGCGCACCTGGTTCATCAATTCAAATCCGGATGGCCGCTCGCCCCAGGGGGCCAGGGTGAAAATCACCATGCCGGTGTTGAAGGTGGCGGAGGTGCCAAAAGAGCGCGGCGAGCGCACCAGCAGGCGGTTTACGTAGCCTTTTTCCACCAGCGGCATCAGCCGCGCCTCGATAATGTCCATGTATTCCTGCATGTACTGGTAGCTGGCGCCCTCGGGGCCGTTGACCAGCAGGAAGAAGGAACCGCGGTCTTCCCGCGGCGCATACTCGGTGGGGATAAGCCGGAACGACAGCGCGGCAAATGCCATCACGCCAACAAATACCAATCCGGCAATCCAGTGCCTGCGCAGCAGCACATTCAGGCCGCGGCCATACACCCGCTGTATGCGGGTCAGTGCATTGTCCATAAAGCGGGTGGCGGCATTGTGCTGATCGTTGGGGCGAATCAGCTTTGCCGCCAGCATCGGCGACAGGGTCAGTGCGGTGATGGAAGAAAAGATCACCGCCGCGGACATGGTGAGTGCGAACTCGGAAAACAGCCGGCCGATATCCCCTTCGAGAAAAGTGATCGGCACAAACACGGCGACGAGAACCAGCGTGGTGGCCACCACCGCAAAACCCACCTCGCGCGCACCGCGATAGGCGGCCAGCAGTGGCGGCTCGCCGTATTCGTCCATGCGCCGGAATATGTTTTCCAGCACCACGATGGCATCGTCCACCACCAGACCGATGGCGAGCACCAGTGCCAGCAGGGTGAGCAGGTTGATACTGAAACCAAACGCGTAGAGCAGGATGGAAGTGGCAATCAGGGAAACCGGCACCGTCACCGCCGGCACCAGGGTCGCGCGCCAGTTACCGAGGAACAGGTAGATCACCAGGGTGACCAGAATCACCGCAATAATCAGCGTTGTGTACACCTCCTTGATCGCCTCGGACACAAATACCGAGGCGTCGTAACTCTGGCTCAGGCGCATGCCGTCCGGCAGGGTCTTGTTGACCTTGTCCATCTCCGCCTTGGCCGCTTCTGCCACCGCCACAATATTGCCGGTGGACTGGCGGGTAATACCGATACCCACCATGGGTTCGCCATTGCCGCGGAAGGTGGAACGGTCTTCTGCGGAACCCAGCTCGACGCGGGCCACGTCACCCAGGCGCACCACATGGCCGCTGTCGCCGGTGGCGATCGCGAGCCGCGCAAAATCCTCGGCACTCTGGAACTGGCGCTGCAGGCGCAGGGTGAACTGGCGATCGATGGATTCCAGATAGCCCGCCGGCAGCTCGCGGTTTTCCGCGCGCAGGGCCTGTTCGATATCCGCGCTGGTAACGTTGTGCGCGGTCATGGCGCCGCGGTCCAGCCAGATACGCATGGCAAAGTCCTTGGCCCCGCCCACCCGCACCCGCGCCACACCGTCCAGCACCGAGAAACGGTCCACCAGGTAGCGATTGGCATAATCGGTGAGTTCCGGCACGGTCATGCGATCGGAGGTGAGATTCAGCCAGATCACCACGTCGTCGCTGCTGTCGACCTTTTCGATCTCGGGGGGATCCGCCTCTACCGGCAGGTTGTTCAGCACCCCGGAAACCCGGTCGCGGATATCGTTGGCCGCGCCATCCACGTCGCGGTTGATATTGAACTCGATGGAAATCCGCGAGCGCCCGTCGGTGCTGGATGAGGTAACTGTCTTGATCCCCTCGATCCCGGCAATGCGGTCCTCGATCAGACGGGTGATACGGGTCTCGACAATATCCGCCGAGGCACCCGGGTAATTGGTGTCGATGGATACAATGGGCGGGTCGATATCCGGGTATTCCCGCAGTGCCAGCCGGTCAAAACTGATCAGGCCGAACACCACCAGCAACAGCGCCAGAACCAGCGCAAAGACCGGGCGTTTGACCGCCGTATCACTGATGATCATTGGCTGGCCGCTCCCTCTTCAGCGGTAATGGAAACCGCCTGGCCGTCGCGGATATGCAGGGTGCCGCGGGTCACTACCTGATCCCCCTGATTGAGACCGGAGAGCACCTCCACCTTGCCCCGGTAGCGCTGGCCAATTTCCACCGCGCGGCGCTGCACCATATGCCCGCCCTCGGTTTTCTTCACCACAAACACCGACTGGTCGCCCGCCAGCGGCACCAGCGCCGCCTCGGGAATGGTCAGGGCCTGGCGCGGATTGCTGATGATCTTCACCCGCAGCAGCATCCCCGGCTTGAGGTCGCTGTCCGGGTTGTCGAGACGGCCGCGTACGGTAAAGGCGCGGGTCTGCGGATCCACACGCGCTTCCACAATCATCACCTCGCCATTGAATACCCGCTTGGGGTGCGCCTGACTCATGGCCTCAATTTTCATGCCGCCGGAAATCGCGGACAACTGCCGCTCGGGTACGGTGAAGTCCAGCTTCAGCCGGTCGATTTCCTGAATGGTGGTGATCTCGGTGGTGGGGGTGGCCAGGCTGCCCACGCTGATATTGCGCAGCCCCAGCTGACCGTCGAACGGCGCGCGGATAATGCGATCGTCGATGCGCGCCTGCAGGCCATCGATCAGCGCGCGGGTCTCTGCCACCTGGGTCTGCACCGCTTCCCACTGCTCGCGGGTGGTCAGGTTTTTGTTCACCAGGCCACGCAGGCGTTTTTCATCCCGCTCAAAGCGCTCTAATGTGGCGCGTGCCCCCGCCAGTTCCGCCAGTTCCTCACCGTGGCTCAGTTCCACCAGCACCTCACCGGCTTTCACCTTTTGGCCACTTTCGAAATGAATCTTGCTGATATGTTCGGTCACCCCCGCACGCAGGGAGACAAACTCCCAGGCCCTGGCGGTACCCAGCGCCTCCACCGGGTTGGAGATCTGCTCCAGCTCCACGGTGGCCGCGCGCACGGGTACTGGGCCGGCATTGGGTCCCTGGGCGTGGAGGGTGGATGGGGTGGAGAAAGTTGCGAGCAACGCGAAGACGCTCGCGCGAATGGTTCCGAAAGCGCGGATCAATTTCATGATGATTGGAAATACCTGATGGTCAGCGGCGTTATGTAGTTTCCTGCGGGCACAAGTCTGGCACCAAGTGCAGCAACTTTCAGGCCAGAATAAAGGGATGAAATGTCAGGATTGAGGAGATTTACATAAATTTACCTCCCGCCAAATGGGCGGCGGGAAGTGATTCGATGAGTGGCTGAAAATCCGGGGTAGATGGGGTTGGCAGTTTGAAAATAAGGAAGGGTGAACCCAATGGACAGTTTATGGGCAATGTAAATCTTTTCGAAGCTTTAGTCCGGTAACCCCACAATCACGGATCAGACTCCTGAATGTTTCTGTACAATAAATGCCCACTCTTTCATCGAAATCCGTTTTGAATAGCAAGTACTCCCCCACTTCGCCTTCGATAAAGTTAAGAGACTTCAAGCCCATGTAAATTCCGCCTCGCAAATTTTGCTCACTATGCGCATGATCAATCGCATTCGAAACAGCCAGCGTGTTGAAAATAAACCATGGTCCGCCATTGATTGTTACTGGTAAAAACTCGCCTGCGCTTTTCAGGTTATTTCCCAATAGTTGAAAGGCTTGTTCATTAAATACGGGCGCTCCCTCCCAGCTCGCAATATCCGGCGTGTTCAACGCCCGATTCTTTCCAAGCCCGTCATAGAGTTCTCCAAGGGTTTCGGTCCAAACATCGGATAACGGAAGCCCCTCGGGGTAATAGAGATCTCCCATCCGCTCTTCCATGTCGTCTTGATCCAAGTCGATACAGAAGAAGTTTTCTCTGTCAAAATCCAGGCGGTAAATCATTCGTTATTCTTCAGGGAGTGCGTGTTTGGGAAGCATTACCCACTCGGGGATGTCGCCGTTTTGGAGCATGCGACCAATCAGGTCCAGTTTTACTCTGAACATGATTTTGTTTCTTTCGGTAGAGAGGATGCCCGTCAAAAACCGGTAATACCCTTCGCGATGAATTCTTCGATGTGGTACGGCGTTGGGGTGTTGCGGAATCTTGTCCCTAGAAGTCTTGGGTAACCCGGCGCCGTTATCGGGGTCGTTGATACGAACCTTCGCTCGCGCCAATCGAGCACGAAGGAGTTGGGCTTTATCGAAGCGTAAATCAGCGCCAGGGACGATATGGTGAGCCTCAACGCGATTCGGCGTTTCAGCGGGTATTCCCTTAATGCGCGGTATGGGGCAAGGCTTTCGGTTCCTTGCCATGTTGGCGGCCAGCTTGGATGAGTCGTGAGTTTCTTCGCGAAACTGCTTGTTACTCCAGCCATCAGAATCTCTGCGATATTTCTGTAAGCCCGCATCGACACTGGCTAAGCATTGGATATAGCCAAGCAATGCCTGTTCTTCTGAAATGGAAATTTTTTCAGGAAGCTCACCAAAATTTTCTATTGCACAGTCGAGCAAAGACTTTTGGCGGTGGTGCGACCGGCCTTCCAGATCTTCTAGCAGCGGCATAAGATGAATCCCTTATCTTATTCAAATCCGATTTTTTTGCATTGAACCACGAGTGCGCTGAGGTCGCCAAGGCAGCGTGAAGTTAATTTTGCAAAATGCGAAATCCACCCCGCCCAGTGCAGTATTATCTGGAACCATCTTTTCCGTTGACTTACCCAGAGCAAATAAGCAAGCTCTCAAGCTCACCCATGCCGCGAGGGATATCCACCGCAACGCCCAGATCCCGCATGGTGCAGCCAAGTGCATGTAGTGTCCGGAATAGGTTCTGCGCACGGCACTGTTCCCCCATCTGCCCGATACGGACGATGGGCAAGCCAAAGGACCCGGAAATTTCTACCTGGTATTTTGCTGACATGGTCGTACAAATATCGCGATTACTGACCTGTTCTGGCGCCTCGATACCAATTACCGAGTTCAGGCGGCTTTCTTCGGGTACAAACAGGTTGAGCCCCATTGCCTGGATGCCTTTCTGAAGTGCGAGTGAGCAGCGCTCGTGTCGTTGGAAACGCGCCTGCAACCCTTCCAGACAAATCAATCGTAGGGCTTCGTGTAATGCCAATACGCCGGAAACGGGTGCCGTGTAGTGGTACGAGCCTTTATGCCAAAAATTTTCTGCAAGGCTGGCGTCGAGGCACCAGTGCGCCGGTGTCCATGAGCGGCTTTGGATTCGGTCCCAGGCATTTTCCGAGAAGGCAACGAGGGAAACGCCGGGGATTGAAGATAGACCTTTCTGCCCACCGGTGATTACCGCATCAATCCCCCATTCTTCCATCTGCAACGGCATAGTGCTGAGGGTGCACACCGCGTCGACGATAGTGATACAGCCTCTTTTCCTGGCCTCTGCAGCGAGCTTGGGTAATTGTCGATTGAAAGTGGTATTGGAGGTTTCGCCCTGAACGATCGTAATGCAATCGGGCTGAAATTTTTCGATCGCAGTAGCAAAGTGATCGAGTTCGACCTGTGATTTCTCAGGGCTTTGCAGGGTTTCAATATTTGCACCGAGGCGCTGGCACATTTCTGCCATTCGCTGGCTGAAGCAGCCATTGCACACACAGAGGACTTTCGTGTTGCGAGTGACAAGATTGGCGATCGCCATTTCCATGGCGGCCGACCCGGGGCCTGCAACGCCCAGAATCCACGGCGAACGCGTCTGGAAGACGTACTGGGACATCTCCTTTACCTGGCGGATGATCCGGGACATGGTAGTGCCGAGGTGATTGATCACATTGCGGTTAGCGTTGGCCACGGCTTCGGGAATTGGTACAGGCCCGGCACCCATCATCAGTAAGGGTTCGGCAGGCAGTATTTCGTTGAGCGATACGATAGAGGGGGCGGGGAGCATTCCTACTCCGGTGGCGTCTTCCATGGTGAGCTTCAGTAAATCGGTTGTGTAAAAATAGGCGTTGCCATTTTTATCACATCGCGGTGGTGAATGCCGGCTGTTTATCTACAAAAAAAGCCCCGGGCTATCGCGAACCGCGGGGCTTTTCTGTTTCAGTGGCGAAACAGAGGTGGGAATCAGTCGCCGTAAATAATCTTGCTGTTCACCTTCACAGTCAGCGGATGGTAACCCGGCTTGGCTTTCTCGAAGATACGCTTGGCTTCGTCGGTCTTGCCGCTTTCCACCATGTTGCGGTATAGCGGGCGCAGGAACTTGTTGCGGCCGATGCTTACCAGGAAATCTTCCAGGCGTTGGTTGGCCGGCTCGTAGTCGTTGCGCACGGCGATCATCAGCCAGCTGAAGACGATTTCGTTGTTTTTCGACTGGGTCAGGTCAAAGGTCCCGTCCAGTTCTTTCAGCTGATCTTCGCTCAGTTTTTCCGGCATGCCGTCGAGGAAGTATTTCCACTGATGGAAGGTCCAGCCCTTGGTGTCGATATCGCTGGCTTTCATCTCGCCGTTCAGCCATTTCTCGCGGATCGGGTCCAGCTTGGTGAAAGCGTCGGACGTGGGCTGCGGGGCACCTTCGGGAATACCCGGTTCAAAGATCCACTCCTGAATACGTGCGCGATCCAGTTTGTCCGGGTACTGCTTCAGCAGCGTCTCATCCAGATACTTCACAAAGTCTTCGGTGGTGATGCTCTGGAACGCGAAGTGATTGAAGTATTCCATCAGGAATTTGTCGAAATTCTCGCGGCCCACTTTCTGCTCCAGTTCGTACAGGAACAGGGAGCCTTTTTCGTAGGGGATATTCGAGAAAACTTCGTCCGGATCGCGGCCGCGCAGGTCGATGGCCATGATCTCGTCTTTGTCCGGGCGGTCCGCAAGGTCGGCCTTCAGGTCGTCGTAACCCAGGGCCATTTCCATTTGGTAGCGCTCGTCACCGTACACAAACTGCATGATGCGGTTGGTGAGGTAGGTGGTGAAGCCTTCGTTCAGCCACAGGTCGCGCCAGCTGGCGTTGGTGATCAGGTTGCCGGACCAGGAGTGGGCCAGTTCGTGGGCGATCAGCGCCACCAGGCTCTTGTCACCGGCGATCACGGTGGGGGTGATAAAGGACAGGCGCGGATTTTCCATACCGCCGAAGGGGAAGCTCGGGGGCAGGATCAGCAGGTCGTAGCGGTCCCAGCGGTAGGGGCCAAAGTTTTCTTCGGTGACCTCGAGCATGTCCTCGGTGTCTTCGAACTCTTTTGCCGCGGCTTCCAGCAGTTCCGGCTCGGCGTAAACGCCGGTGCGCTCACCCATGGCCTTGAAGTCCAGGTTGCCGATACCGATGGCGATCAGGTAGGACGGAATCGCCTGGGGCATTTCAAATTCGAACACGCCATCCAGTTCCGCTTCCGGATCGTTGTTGGCACTCATCACCGCGCGCAATTCCTGCGGGGTGCGGATGGTGGCCTTGTAGGTCATGCGCACCTGGGGGGTGTCCTGCAGGGGAATAAAGCTGCGCGCGTGAATGGCCTGGGCCTGGGTAAACAGAAAGGGGTGTTTCTTGCCCGCGGTCTGCTGCGGCTCCAGCCACTGTACGCCGGAGGCGCCGGGGGAGGTCTGGTACTGAATGGCGACCTTGTTGGCGCCCTTGGGCAGGTTGATCTTCAGCGGGGTGCCCAGGTTCGGGTCGGTTTTGCCTATGCTGAATTTCACGTCCTGCAGGCTGTTGCCCACTCCCGCGCGCACGGCAGTGACGTCGATATCGCGGGTGTCGAGAATCAGCGCGGGGCTTTTCTGGGTGAGGCGCTGGATGTCGAGGATGGCTTCGCCCTTCAGCACCTTGTTGTCAAAATCGGCGGTGAGGTCCAGATCGAGGTGCTTGACGCGATAGTCGTCTGTGTTCGCAAAGGAGTGGTAGTCGACACCAGATTCCGGGGCGCCTTTCTCTGCCATCGGGCCCTGCTTTTCCTGGTTGGCCGAGGCGTCCTCGGTGCTCTGGCTGGCAGCGGGGCGCTCTTCGATCTGTTTCTGTCTTGCGGGGTCTTCCGATTTGCTGCAGGCGCTCAGTGTGACGAGGCTGCAGGCAAGCAGTCCGGCGCCGATCAGACGGCCGAAGCTGGTGTGGAACAATTGGGGCAGCATGGCGGGCTCCGTGATTGTTGTACTTGTGGATTCAGAACTGGGTAAATTCATCGCGGCACAGAATACCCAATTGGGGCCGTGACGGGAAAATTTGGTTTGAGTGTGGTCTTTAAGGTAGACCGAAATTGAAGCTGCAGGGGGAATGGAGCTTGGAGTGATAGAGGGGCAGGTGCCTGCCCCTTTGGTCGAATGCAATCAGCCCGGTGTATCAATCCAAACTGAAATCAAAACTCATCTCTTCCCCGGGTGGCTGCACATAGTAGCCCTGGATATAGTCGGTGCCGGTCTGCCACAGGGTGGGCAGCATGCTGGCCTGTTCGACGTGGGGGACGATGACCTGGGTGTCGATTTCTTTCAGCTGGCTGACGAGTTTGACCAGCGCTTCGCTGTCTTCGCCCTCGTCCTGTACCTCGCGCACGAAGGAAGCGTCGATCTTGGCGATGTCGACCTTGACGTGTTCGAGGGCCTTGAACGGGCTGAGGCCGGTGCCGAAGTGGCACACGGCAACGCGGCAGCCGAGGTCCTGTACCTGTTTGGCAAAGTCGCGGGCGGCGTGAAGGTTGCTGTTGATGTCTTCGGCGCGCAGCTGGAAGGTGACGGTTTTCGGGGTGACTTTGGCGGCTTTGAAGGCGACGCCGAGCCACGCCGGGAGGCTGCTGTCTTTGAGCGAGGCGGCGGTGAGGTGCAGCAGCACCGAAACCGGCTCGCCCATGGCATTTTGCGCGGCGGCGGCCTTGACCGCGTTGAGGATTACCCAGCGATCCATTTTGTTGGACAGGCCGGCATCGCCGAGCGCTTCAAGGAAAGCGATGGGGGCGAGTTCCTCTTTGCCGTCGACCATGCGCACCAGTACTTCGTAGAGCTTTTCGCCGCTGCCCTGCAGGCTGAGAATCGGCTGATACAGCAGTTTGAAGTTGCCGGCCTCCAGCGCCTGGGTAACACGGGCGCGGTGATAGGTATCGGCGTCGCCCTGCTGCTCGCTGTCGGGTTCGTACAGGGCGAAGCCGCCGTTGCCTTTCGCGGTGGCCTGATCATGGGCTTTGGAGGCCTGCTCGAGCACCTTGTCGGCGTTGCCGGACGTTTCGCTCATCAGGGAAATACCGATGGACGCGGTGATGTGCAGGGTTTTGCCGGCGGACTCAAAAATGGTGTCGGCTACCTTTTTCAGCAGTTCCTTTGAGCGGGATTCGGCGCTGTCCGGCGTAGTTTCCGGCATCAGCAGGCAGTAACTTTCCTCGCCGTAGCGGGCGATGATATCCCCGCGGCGTGCGCCACTTTGCAGCAGCTCGCCGAACTTCTTGTGCAGCTGGTCGGCGCCGGCGACCCCGATGACCTGCAGTACGGACTCTTCGAAGCGATCGATTTCGATATACATCAGACCGCCGGTGCGCTGGGAGCCGGCGGCGGCAGTGATGGCGTGATCCAGCAGCTGTACGAAGCGCTGGCGGTTGTACAGGCCGGTGGCGGCGTCGCGGTTCTTGGCTTCACTGAGCTGGGCTTCCAGCTCCTCGGTGTTGCCGCTGCTGGCGGCGATGCGCACCTGCAGGCAGCGCTCGTCGTCGTAGACCGTGGACAGCACTTCCGCCTTGGTGGCCAGCGGTGTGCCGTTGGCGGTTCTGGCAGTGAACTGCCAGACCTGGGCTTCCACCTCGTTGTTGTTGATGGCGCAGTTGCGCAGGAAGTCCCGCGCGTCTGGCTGCTCACCCTCGGTGAGCATATCGATAAGCGGCTGGTATTCGACATCGTCGCGGTCTTGGTAACCAAAGCGCTCGGCAAAGGATTCGTTGGCGTAGACGATCAGGCCATCGGATATGTAGGCGATGGCATCTTTGGAACTGTCCAGTAGCTCTTTGGCGCGGTTCAGAGTGGCGTGGTAGCGGCGATCGTGCTGGCGCGCCTGGCGGCGCTCCTCGAGTGCCGTGAGCTCGCGCTGGATCACCAGCAGCAGGTGCTGATCTTCATCGATGGTGACCACATCGCGGGCGCCGGCCTTGAGACCTTCCACCACCGGCTGCGAGCCCTCGCGCTCGGTCAGCAGTATGGCCGGGACGTCTTTCTGTAGCTTGTTGATGGTGCGGATGGCGGTGGCGGCTTCCAGCTGCTTGCCCTGTTCGGCGGCGATCAGCAGGTCCCAGGTGTGCTCTTGCAACAGCTTGGTGAGCGCGGCTTCGCTGGCGACGTGCTGGGCGCGGTTCGGGCGGCCGGCGTTCTGCAGCATGCTCACCAGTCGCTGGGCCTCGGCCGGAACATCGTGGATTAGTAGTAGGCGGATGGTGTTGTCGCTGCTCATTGTGTTCCTGTTGTACTGCGTCGCGGCGGTTTGTTTTTGCTATCTGAAGACCGCTTCCGTGCAGCTGCCCCTGGCTCTTGTTATGCGAGGGTGCGGGGTGATCCAGTACCGCGAACCCGCTAGTGTAGTTCGTGGTATTTAACGTGAACAAGTGCACGTTGGCCACTATGGGATATGGTTCCAAATTCCTGCGACAAAGCGGTGACTTCAACGAAATTACTCGTCAAAGGCACTGGTCGCAAGATCTATGCCGCTGTCCTGCAGCCCCGCTGCACCGCGATCACGAAAATTCGAAGATGGCGAAGCTGCCTGTGCGCAGGGTCTGCTGGCTCAGGGTGACGGTGCGGGACTGGCCCGCGGCGACGATGTCGACGGTGTCTCCTTCCTGAAACAGGGGGGTGGGTAGCAGCAGTTCCGGTGGATGACCGGCGTCACCGGTAAGGAGCCCTGCCATGGGATCGGTGCGGCGCCCGTCCCTGGTATAGCGATGTACTCGCACCGCACTGGAGTGGCCGCCCAGCAATTCCACTCCCGCCCGGCACTGGTCCGGGAGCCCAAACTGCCAGCGCACCATTCCCACCTCCCAGCGCTCTTTTACTTTCAGGGCGATCAGATTGCCACTGTGCAGGCGTCCCTGGGTGCTGGGAGGCAGGCGCAGGCCGGCGCCGCTGTCGCTGGTATTGAGCAGGGTTGCAGGTATGGGGGCATAGCGCTGTTGCGGCGCTGTGGCTGCGGGGCCTGTGCCGCGGGAGACCGAAGGCGCGCTGGGCAGCGCGCCGCTATTGCCGTAAGCGCTCTTTCCGTAGGTGTAGTCGTCCGAGATGGAAACCTCGTAGTCCCTGCGCGCGCGGCCGGTGCGAAAATCGATGGAATCGACTTCCATTACCAGACTGCTGCCCTGGCCGGTGTCATTGCTGAATGCGGAAGATAGCGGAGCGGTCTCGCCACCCTGCTTCAGCTGATAGCAGATGGCGCTGATACCGATCACTACCTGGCAGCGTATGTCCACCGGGGTGCGCAGACTCGTGCGGGCCTTTTCCCCGGCCCAGATGCCCTGCACTTGGGTCAGCATATCCATGGACAAGTTGCCGGGTCGGCGCAGGCGTCGCTGCAGCTGAGACAGCGGTCTGGTCAGGTCTATTGGCCAGCCCAGGGGCATGGAAAAGTGTCGCAGGTCCACCCGGCTGCGCTGCAGGCGCACCGCGGGAATCGGTGGCTGATCCAGCTTGATGTTACACAGCAGGGTCTGCGCGGATTTTTCGGCCTTTTCCAGTAGCGCTGCCCTGCCGGCCCAGCGATCGCAACACAGCCATAGCTGGAGCTGCTCATTCTCCGCCAGTTGCAGCGGGTTGGCACTGGCAAACAGGGCCGCTTGCAGGTAGGGCTGACAGAGTCTCTCCCAGCGATGGAGACGACGTCGCGCACTGGGGTTTTGCGGTTCCAGAGTACTGCCCGCTAGGGGATCCAGCACGCGCCGCTGAGACAGGTCGTGCTGACGGGCAAGGAACAGCAGGCGGTGTATGCCCGCCCAGCTGCCCTTGGGAGGCGCAAGATAGAAGTAACTGCTGATCTGGATCAGGCGGCGGTAGCTGTCGATCCCCCGATGCAGGGTCCTGGCAAGGCGGCGACGGAAGAACAGGGTGTGCGGCTCGGCAGAGAGCTGGCCGCAGACACTGGTGTAGGCCTGGGCCATATGCTGGTAGAGGATGACCGCGGTGAGCAGGTCGCGGCGCTGTTCCTGGGTTTGGTTGTGGGGCGCGGCGTCACTCTGTGTCAGTTGCCCCAGAGCCAGAACGCCACAGTGCTCGGCGACGACCGGGCGCAGGACTTCCAGGCTTGCCAGGCGCAGGCGTACCGGCGCTCGCCAGCGGGCAATCTCTGCCAGCAGGCTGCGCAAGGTGCCCGCGTTGCGCTGGGCCCGCTGATCTGTGGGGTTTTCCCGCAGGTAGCTATGTAGCCAGCGTTTCAGTTGGCGATGGTTGCGGCAGCCACAGGCAAGCCTTTCCAGGTCGAGAACCGGTGGTGGGATTGGTGTGGCATGTGCGGCGCGTGTTTGGGCGCCCTGGCGAGTCGCGGGGTTATCGGGTCTGGTGTCAGATGTTGCCCTGGCTTCGCTGCCGGGGTGGGCCCGTTGCCCGAGTTCAGTATCTACTGCGTCCTGCATTGTACTAACCGGAGTTGCTATACGCGCAGTATACGGAGCGGCGTAATTTGCACAAACGCACCAGTTGAAAATTGCGTCCAAAATGTCGACTAAATCGCGAAAAAACTTATGAATATGCGCGAACAGGTTGCCTGTTGGCTCTTTTGGGGTGGCTCTCCGGCGGGCTGGGGTGGATGTTTTGTGCGCAGGCGGACACCCGTAAGCAAGCGCGGAGCCGCCGGTGAATGGTTGGATGGCTCGCCGCTATTGCCGTGGCGACAGGTGATTTGCGGGAGGGATTACAGCGGAGTTTTGGATTTTTCCGCCGGTATTTCCCGCACCAGGCGCGGCACCAGATAACCCGGCAGGCGCTGGCGGGCGGCTTCGACCAGTTCGCGGGCGCGATCGTCGTCTACTTCGAAGTGTGCGGCCCCCTGCACCCGATCGAGTTGGTGCAGGTAGTAGGGCAATACACCGCTGGCGAACAGCTTTTCCGACAGCTCGGCGAGGGCATCTTCGCTGTCGTTTACACCCCGCAGCAGTACCGCCTGGTTCAACAGCGTGACACCGGCGGTGCGCAGTCGCGCCAGTGCTGCTGCGACCTCTTTATCGATCTCATTGGCGTGGTTGCAGTGCAGTACCAGTACCGGTTTCAGGCGGCTGTTGGGGAGCCACTGCAAGAGCTCGTCGTTGACCCGCGACGGCGCGACGATGGGCAGGCGCGTGTGAATGCGCAGCTTGTCCAGCTGCGGTATCTGTTCCAGCTCTCCAGCCAGCCAGCCAAGTTGCTTGTCGCTCATTACCAGTGGATCGCCGCCGCTCAGGATGACTTCGCGCAGGTCCTTTTGGCTGCGGATATATTCCAGGGCCTGTTGCCACTGGCTGCGGTTGAGGTGGTTGTCGCTGTAGGGGAAGGCGCGGCGGAAGCAGTAGCGGCAGTTGACCGCGCACTGGCCGGCAGTAATCAATAGCAGGCGGCCGCGGTATTTGTGCACCACTCCCGGCACTGGATTGGCGTTGGCCTCTTCCAGCGGGTCGTCATTGAAGCCGGGGTTGGGCTGCAGTTCTGCTGCCGTGGGCAATACTTGCAGCAGCAGCGGGTCCTGGGGGTCGCCGGGGCGGATACGCTTGAGGAAGGGGCGCGGTACCCGCAGTTGGAAGGTGTCTGACGCGGCGGTCAGTGCTGGCAACTGTTGCGGGGCCAATTGCAGGAGGTCGAGCAGTTCCTGTGGGTCGGTGACCAGGTCGGCCATTTCTTCCTGCCAGCGGCGCGCGGGCGCGCTTTCGGCTCGGTCGCTGGCGATTTCGACGCGGCTGATTTCACGGGCGGGCTGGCGGTGCTGTATCATAGCGGGCTGTTTTTTGGCGCGGTGGCTGGTTACTGCTCAATTGCCCCTGGCGGGCCGCGCGAAGTTTAATCAATTTGACGGCGTTATGCTGATATTTCGAGGAGCTCATGGGTACATATTCCACTAACGAATTCAAAGGCGGCCTGAAGGTGATGCTGGACGGCGACCCCTGTTCCATTGTGGACAATGAGTTCGTGAAGCCCGGTAAGGGCCAGGCGTTCAACCGTGTGAAGCTGCGCAACCTGAAGACTGGCCGTGTGTGGGAGCGCACTTTCCGTTCCGGTGAAAGCCTGGAATCTGCGGATGTGATGGACCGGGATATGGAATATCTCTACAACGACGGTGAGTTCTTCCACTTTATGGAGCCGGAGACGTTTGAGCAGCATCAGGCGGATGCGAAGGCGGTTGGCGATGCGGCGAAATGGTTGAAGGAGCAGGATGTTTGCGTGGTCACTCTGTACAACGGTGCGCCGCTGGCGGTGACGCCGCCGAACCATGTGATTCTGGAGATTACCGATACGGATCCGGGTGTGCGTGGTGATACGGCCCAGGGTGGTACCAAGCCGGCGACGCTGGTGACCGGTGCGGTAGTGAAGGTGCCGCTGTTCCTGGAGATCGGTGAGACCATCAAGGTGGATACCCGCACTGCGGAATACCTGGGTCGCGCTAAGGAAGACTGATCTTCCTGATCTGACGATTTCGAAGGGCGGATACTCTGGTATTCGCCCTTTTTATTTGGCCTCCGCGGGATGCACTTGGTAAATATTGTGGCGGCAAAGCACTGGGCAGGGGTTTTCCTTCGCATCAGCGTTTTGTGAGTGTTGGCAGCTAAACTGGTACATCTTTTCGATTGATTGATCCCATGTCTAAATCTCTCTGGCGCCCTACCGCCCCTCTGGAAAACCTCCGCCGCCGCGCCACCTTACTCGCGGACATCCGCCGTTTCTTTGCCGAGCGTCAGGTGCTGGAAATGGAGGTGCCGATTCTGTCTCGTCGCGCTACCAGCGACCCGCATATCGATTCCATCGTGGCCGATTGCAGCGGTGCGCCGGCGTTTCTGGCGACGAGCCCGGAGTTTGGTCTGAAGCGGCTGCTGGCGGCGGGGATTGGGGATTGTTATTACCTGGGTAAGGCGTTCCGCAATGGGGAGGCCGGGGGGCGGCACAATCCGGAGTTCACGATGCTGGAGTGGTACCGGGTGGGCTGGGATGACCACCGGTTGATGATTGAGGTGGGGGAGTTTCTGTCGTGGGTGCTGAAGATTTCCCATGTACGCTCGTACAGTTATCGGGCGCTGTTTCTACAGCATCTGGATGTGGATCCCCATCGGGCGTCGTTCGAGGAATTAAAGGTGGTGCTGGCGCGGGTGTTGGAGATTTCGTTTGAGCCGGCGGGGCGGGATGAGTGTCTGGACCTTTTGATGAGCCACCATATCGAGCCGGCTATGGGTGAGGGCATTACCCTGGTTTACGACTTTCCGGCAAGTCAGGCGGCTCTGGCGCGGGTGGAGGAGGATGAGCTGGGAGTGCCGGTGGCGCGGCGGTTTGAGGCGTATGTGGGTGGCATGGAGCTGGCGAACGGTTACTGGGAGCTGACGGATGCGCCGGAGCAGTTGCGGCGGTTTGAGGCGGATCAGCATTATCGGGAAGACAACGACAAGCCGGTAAATCCGTTTGAGGAGCGGTTGGTGCAGGCGCTGGCCGCGGGGATGCCGAATTGTGCCGGCGTTGCACTGGGGGTCGACCGGTTGCTGATGCTGGCCTGCGGGGCGGGGCGGATCGATGAGGTCATTGCGTTTCCGATCGAGCGGGCCTGAGCCCGCGCAACTTTCTACTGGATAATCAGGCGGATTTCCGATTTTCATCCAGCTCGTTATCCGGCGAGTGATGATTTGTGGCCGTGCGCGCACTGCCTCGCTCGGGAATAAATTCGTAACAGGTGACTTCACCGACGGCGTAGAAGCCGGCATTCAACCACAGGCCTTGCTGATCCTCGCCGACCAGTGCCACCGCGTGCTTGTGGTGGCTATTCATCACTTCTTTTACCAGCTGCTGGAACATGGCGGTGCCGAGACCGCGGCCGCGGTGGTCGGGTAGTGTGCACAGGTCGTAGAAGCCGAGGGCGTCTGCGGAGGAGAACAGGCATCCGGTGGCGACGGGTTTGCCGTCCAGCAGGCCCAAATGCAGTTTCAGGCGGCTGTGTTTGTGCTCCGGCAATTCTGCCAGCTGGTGGTAGAACTTTTTGATCTGCGCGGTCTCCCGCGGGCAGTCCTGCATTTCCGCAATAAGGTCGCCGTAGACGATGATGTCCTCGGCGGTGCTGACGGGTTTGATTTCCAGACCTTCGGGGGGTGTTTCGTCGCTTGTCAGCTGTTTTACCTCGGCCGCCATGGCGATCTGCGGTGCCTGACGGCTGAGATTCAGGGCCTCCAATTCCGCGTCATCCAGAGATTTGCTGGCGCAGTGCCAAAGGGAGAAGGGCGCGTGGCGCTCGGCGAAGTAGTCCACCACAAAGCGCTGCAGGATGCGCGGTTGCATCACCGAGTTGCTGACCACCTGGTTAAAGCGTGAGGACAGCAGACCGCTGTCGGTGCGCAGCAGGCCGGTAATTTCCTTGGTCTGTTTGGGGTTTAAGAGATCGGCGCAGTACCCGGCTTTGTTCTCCAGGTTGCGGCATACGAGGTTTTTAGCGCTGAGACTGTATTTCATGGTTACAGAATAGTCCTGCCAATCGTTGGCCGTATCTATTGTTCGCAACCTGTGACAGCAGAATCAGCGCAATTGATCCACCTTGGAGATGGCGCACTGGTCCATGGAGATGGCGGGCTGTTCACAGCTGGCGGTGCCGATGACTTTGGCGGGCACGCCGGCCACCAGAGATTTCTCCGGCACCGGTTTCAATACCACACTGCCCGAGGCAATCTGCGAGCAGCGGCCGATTTCGATATTGCCGAGGATTTTGCTGCCGGCGCCGATCAGTACACCACAGCGTACCTTCGGGTGGCGGTCGCCGGATTCCTTGCCGGTGCCGCCAAGGGTGACCGATTGCATGATGGATACATTGTCTTCCACCACTGCGGTCTCACCGATCACGATACCGGTGGCGTGATCCAGCAGGATGCCCTGCCCCAGTTGTGCCGCCGGGTGAATATCAACGCCGAACACCACCGAGATGCGGTGCTGCACAAACAGCGACAGCGAGCGACGGTTCTGTTGCCACAGCCAATGGGCCACTCGCCAGGCCTGCAGGGCGTGGTAGCCCTTGAAGAACAGGAAGGGCTCGTAGAGCGAGTGGCAGGCGCTGTCGCGCTGCTCGATGGCGGCGAGATCCGCGCGCGCGGCAGTGCCGATGGTGGCATCGGAATCGAGCGCCTCGTCGATCACCTCGCGGATCAGCAGCGCCGGCGCCACCGGGCTGTCCAGTTTATTGGCCAGGTGAAAGCTGAGCGCCGCTTCCAGGGTGTTGTGATTGAGAATCGTGGCGTGCAGAAAGCTCGCCAGAATGGGCTCGCGCTCCACCTGTACCGATACATCCCGGCGGATGCCTTCCCAGATCAGGTCCTGGGTCACGTCGGCTTTGGCTGTTTCCATCAGAGTTTGCTCCTTCATTCAGACCGCACCGAGGGTCAATGGCGGTTCCTGCAGGGCGGACAATTGCTCCCGCAGTGCCAGAATATGTTCCGCCCAGTAGCGCGGCGTATTGAACCAGGGGAAGGCCATGGGGAAGGCCGGATCCTCCCAGCGCCGCGCCAGCCAGGCGGCGTGGTGCATCTGGCGCAGGCAGCGCAATGGTTCGATCAATTGCAGTTGTGCCGGGTCGAAAGGGTAGAAGGTTTCGTAGCCTTCGACCACGGTGTCGAGGTAAGCGGTGGCCTCGGCGCGGTCACCGGAAATCAGCATCCAGATATCCTGGATCGCCGGGCCCTGCAGACAGTCGTCCAGATCCACAAACCAGGGGGTCTCGTCGCGCCACAAAAAATTGCCGCTGTGGCAGTCGCCATGTAGCCGGATGGTCGGCCAGTCCTGCTCCAGCACCGGGGTAATCTGCTCGATGATATACGCGGTAGTGGTGGCATAGGCCTCCACGTTTTCCCGCGGCAGGAAATCGCCGCCGAGAATAAATTCGCGGCTGTCGATGGCAAAGCGTTGCAGGCTCAGCGAGGTACGGTGCTTGAAGGGACGCGCCGCGCCCATGGCGTGAATACGCCCGAGCATGGTGCCCACCTGTTCCAGGTGCTCGAAGTTATCCAGCTCGATCTGGTGCCCGCCGCGGCGCGGAAACAGGGCAAAGCGGAAGCCGTGGGCCTCGTGCAGGGTTTGGCCATCGAACACCAGCGGTGCCACCACCGGAATTTCCGCATCCGCCAGCTCCAGGGCAAACTGGTGCTCCTCGTTGATCTGCGCATCGCTCCAGCGACCCGGGCGGTAGAACTTCGCGATCAGCGGCTGCGCCTCGTCGATACCCACCTGATAGACGCGGTTCTCGTAACTGTTGAGCGGAAAAATACGCGCATCCGAGAGCAGCCCCAGGCTCTCCACGCAATCGATCACCCGGTCCGGGGTGAGTGCATCATAGGGATGAGATGAGGCTTGAGAGGAAGTTGACGATTCGGTCATGGCGGTGCTCCAGTGAGCCTCGCAAAGCTCGGATTGGCAGGGGGCGCTATGCTAACGCGGTTGCCAGTGGCGGGCCAAATCAAAAAAGGAGCGGGCAGTGAAGTACATTTTTGAAGTCAAAATGAAACAGGGCCACAGTGCCGAGGAGTATGCAGAAGCCTGGGTGCGCGCCTCCGAACTGATTCAGCAGGCTCCCGGTGCCATGGGTACCGAACTACACCGCAAAATCGGCGACCCGGACAAGCTGATCGCCATCGCCCGCTGGCAATCCAAAGCGCACCGCGACGCCATGGAAAACAATCACAGTCCGGAAATCGAAAAGATCATCAAGAGTGCCGCGCCGTTTGTGGAGATTCGCAGCCTGGGCGGGTATGAAGAACCGGAGTGGGTAGTGCTGCCGCCAGACGGCGGCAGCGGAAACAGATCTGATTAGACGGCGATTTTTTCCAGCGCCAGACTGCCAATGGAATAACCCGCACCGAATGAGCAGATCACCCCGGTGCTGCCCACGGGCAGATCGTCGCTGTTGCGGTTAAAGGCAATTACCGAGCCCGCACAACCGGTGTTGGCGAATTCATCCAGCACGATCGGCGCGCGCTCTGGTGTGGCGTCGTCGCCCATCAGTTTTTTCGCAATCAACAGGTTCATATTGATATTCGCCTGGTGCAGCCACCAGCGACTGATTGCATTGGGCTCGTAACCCAGTTCCTGAACCTGAGTTTCCAGGTGCGCCGCCGCCATTGGGCAGACTTCCTTGAACACCTTGCGGCCGTTCTGGCGGAACAGCTTGCCCTCGCCGAACGGATCCACATCCGCGGCGCGGGAGGTGTAGCTGACGTTGGAGCGGATATTATTCGAGAAAACGGTCTTCGCCTTGGTGCCGAGAATTTCCCACGCGGTTTCCGCGTTGCAATTGTCCTTGCGCTCCACCACCGTGGCCACCGCCACATCACCAAAAATAAAGTGGCTGTCGCGATCGGTGTAGTCCACCTGTGGCGAGGCCAGTTCCGGGTTGATCACCAGTACGGATTTAGCGGAGCCGGAGCTGATCGCATCCACCGCACGCTGCAGCGCGAAGGTCGCCGAGGAACAGGCCACTTCCATATCAAACGCAAAACCGTCGATGCCCAGCTCGCCCTGGATTTCGATGGCAATCGCCGGATAGGCCCGCTGCAGGTAGGAGGCACCCACAATCACCGCATCGATGTCTTCCGGCTTTTTGTTGGCCTTCTCCAGCGCCAGCTTCGCCGCCTTCAGACCCATCTCCGCCTGCAGACACAGCTCTTCATCGGCGCGCTCCGGCAGATAGGGGCGCATACGCTCCGGATCGAGGATGCCTTCCTTGCTGATCACATAGCGGTTCTTGATGCCGGAGGCCTTCTCGATAAATTCCGCGGAAGAATAGGGTTTCGCCTGTAGTTCGCCGGACTCGATGGCATCGGCATTCTCGCGGTTATATTTCTCCGCAAAGGTATTGAGCGCCTGCACCAGCTCTTCATTGCTGATGGATTCCGGCGGCGTCCACAGCCCGGTACCGCTGATCACGATGCCGCGGGGCATTTTGAATTCACTCATGTTTCTGGGTCCCATCATCCTGTGCGTTACACCCGCGTGGGCCCTGTTCTTGGCGGGCCGGTTCGGGCGAACTCTATTTATAACGTTAGCAGCCGGTGGATTTTTGCGCAGCCGCCAAAAAGGGCGACTATTGTGGCGCCTGGAGTCACATTGGTCTAGAAACGAGCACGGGAGTACCGGTTGGTCAGGTTGGGGATCTGGCTGAGATGTGGGGGGAATTGGCCATGGCCGCTAAGCAGATACTTGGCGGCCTTTGAGTAAGTGGATTGAAGCTAAGCTGCCCAGTTCTGGTTGCCTTTGCCCAGAGTGTTCTGGCAAACGCCCTTGAGGCTGCGAGCGTGGCCACTGAGATCGTTATAGACGCTTTTCCCGATAATGTAACAACCGAGCCCAGCGGCGATGGTGCCAGCGGGACCCGCGGCTTGCATGGTGAGGTTAATGGCTTTTGCGAAAGTGTCGAAGCCGAAAGTGCCTACTGCACCACCCACACCAAGTTTAGCGATTATCGGTAAGAATCTATCTGAGTGCGCGCCATTGGTTTCGCGGTCCCATAGGTCATTTGTGTTCCGGTTAATACCTGCCAGGTCGAACCCTACCTGCTCGCAGAGTGTTTCCAGTTCTTTGGTTTTAGTGCCTTTGCCGCGAGGGTTGGAAAAGTACACGACCTGACGAGCGCGGACTTTTGAATCGTTTTCTGAATGCTGAAGCTTGGGGCCAGTTTTCAAAATCTTCATGGCGCGGACTAAAGTGCCAGCACCCTCGCCGTGAGCGAGCCAGTGTACGCGGGATTTCTGTCCCATGGCCTGCTGAAGCAAGGACGCCAGTTGATTGCTTTGGTGGTCGCTGCGGTAGCCACCATTTTGCCAGAAAAGGGAGTAGTGCTTGTTAGGTTTATCGATGGCGTGGCCGCGCAGCTCGCCAGCGTAGGCGTTGCGAATATGGTCGATTAATTTTGCGCCTGCTCGCTCTTTGTCATCAAACTTTCCTGCTACTGCGGCGTAATGGGCTTCCTTCCAGCGATGACGGAGATCTAATTTTGTATTTTCGATATTGTCTGTGAACCAACCTTCTCCCTTTTCCCCCGCTGAATATTTGACACGATAGAGACCTGTAGATTGTTGGTCACCTGCGGCCTGATATTTCTTATCCACATCCAAGTTTAAAAGCTTTACGTTCCCGTGCTCATCAATAAGGTAATGAATGGCAAACCCAGGCTGCGCTAAATGAGCGGGCTTATTCGAGCGACCACCAGCACGAGAGTTCAAGCTATATGCGGCGCGCATAATGGATCCTAGATAGTAGTCGCCTTCATGCGACTTCTTTATTGCCATCCAGTCAGCATAGTGGTCACTATGCACATAGATATTTCGGCTGGCATTTGGGTTGGAATGTTTCGGGATTAGTATTTTTCAATGATTATCTGGGGAACTCATAACTTGATCCTTGTTGAATGAATCCTTCGTTGCAGTCAATTAATGTGTCAGGGAGTAAATACGGGGTGTGGGCTACCGGGTTTGAGAATAACTATTTCCGGCTCATTGTTTTTTCCAGCGCGCCACTCAGGGTATTGCCATGATTCTGGTTCGCGATTCTCGCTAGCTCTGGCGTCGGGCCATTTTTTCTGTGCTTCAGATAGCTGCTCTATTGCTGTAGGAGCAAGGTCTAACTGAATCGAATTCAATGTCGAATCTCTGACATTATTCATATTTTTGAGGCAGTCCTCTGCTGGCGCGTAGCCAAAATAACGGAACGAAATACTTAGGCAGTAGCGGTGTTCGAGAGGAAGAACTAATACACTAGTTCGAGATGCTAGCTCGAAAGGTTCGGGTTCAGAGGTGCAGTCTGAAAAATCACGGTGGGATTCAAAATAGATACCCGTTACTCCAGATTTTCGCTGTAACTGCCAGTTGAATGGTCCATTTTCTTTTGGGAAAGTTGGCTGTGCAGGTCCACCTGTACCAAAGTAGAGGGCTCGGTCGATTACTTGCTCTAGATGTGCCGGATTGAAACAGCTCATTCCTTCCGGCATGGCGTCTTGGCGTGAAATAGGCATGCTAAACGCTATAAAGCCATAGGGGCGAGAGCGCCAGGGGGGGCCGAAGAATTCCCAGTGGCGATTTGCCTTTGGCCCATGGTAGAAGGACGACCCACTCCGCTGCCATTCCGGTAACTCCTCATCGGTATAAAACATATCCGGGTCGTGTAGGTTGATGTGGCGTGGCGGAGGCTCCCGCCGGAACCCTTCGGAATCACTATGCGGTGGCAGCAGCATGGTTAGGCGGCTGCCGGAAATGTCGATCTCGATTTTCTCCCGCTGATTCAGGCCGGGAACGTAGGGGTGTTTGCGCGAGGCGAAGAGTCGTTTGAGCATGGAGAAATTTCGGGTTTGGCCTGATTGATAGGTTCATCGGATGTAACTTTACCGGAACATTCATAGGGATCCTAGCGGCTGGGAATTACCTGTTATTACAGGGTTTTAACTGGGACACCTGTGAAAATTATTCGGGTGTTTTGCGTGCGGGCTAAGGGTAATCCGGTTCTCTATGGCACTCGCGCCAATGCAAATGTACTTATGTTCTTTGCACCAGCATCCAGCAGCGACTGCGCCGCCGCCTCCACCGTAGCACCGGTGGTAATCACATCATCCACCAGTCCGATATGCAGTCCCTGTACCTTAGGATGCGCCTTAAAACTGCGAATCAGGTTTTTGCGCCGTTGGGTACGTTTCAGCTTCTGCTGGCTACCGGTGGCGGTGATCTTGCGCAGGGCGCGGGCGTCTACCGGGATGCGCCAGTGTTTGCCGAGGATATCCGCGATCAGCTGGGCCTGGTTGTAGCCGCGTTCGAACAGTTGCTTGCGCCAGTGCATGGGTACCGGCACCAGCAGGTCCGGGCGTTGATCTCCTTTTATCTGCGCTTTCAGCTGTTCGGCGGTGAGTTCGGCGAGGGTGCGGCCGGCGGCGAGGTCGCGGCGGTATTTGAAGCGCTGTACCAGTTGCGATATCGGATAGGCGTAGGTCCAGCTGGCGTAGCTGTTGGATTGGGGAGGGGGGTGTTGCAGGCAACCGGCGCAGGTGTGGTCGCTGGGGGCCGCCAGTGGGAGAGCGCATCGCTGGCAGGGGTGTTCCAGGCCCGGTAACTCCTGCTGGCAAGGGCCGCAGATGCCGAACTGCACCTCTTCTCCGCTACCGCACAGCAGGCAGCGCGCCAGGTGCCGGTCTACCGAGCGGCTGATAATCTGACCAAAAAGACGGTGTAACGCCACTGCAATCCTCCCTGATCGCAATTCTCCATTCAGCACCCGGATCGACACTTGTAAACCAGAGCTGGTTCTCTTGGTTGACAGCGAAGGGGGCACCGCTAAACTGACGAGCTTTACGGAATAACCCGGTTGTACGACCGATCACGACGCGGTGACCAGCGAGTCCCGCTGTCTGAGGAGAATAATCCCTGTGACTGCCAACCCGCAAATGTCTTCCGCGTCTTCGACCTACGGCCAGGTGCGCCACGACTGGACCCGCCAGCAGGTGCTGGACCTGTTTGCTATGCCGTTCAACGATCTGCTGTTCACCGCGCAGACGGTGCACCGCCAGCATTTTGACGCCAACCGGGTACAGGTGAGCACCCTCTGCTCCATCAAGACCGGCGCCTGTCCGGAAGACTGCAGCTACTGCCCCCAGAGTGCCCGCTACGATACCGGCCTGGAGCGCGAGAAGCTGATGAAGGTCGAGGCGGTGGTGGAAGAGGCCCGTGCGGCTAAGGCCAGCGGTGCCACCCGCTTCTGTATGGGTGCCGCCTGGCGCTCGCCGAAGAAAAAAGACATGCCTTATGTCACCAGGATGGTGAAAGAAGTGAAGTCTCTGGGTCTCGAGACCTGCATGACCCTGGGGATGCTCAATGACGAGCAGGCCAAGGATCTGGCGGACGCCGGTCTCGACTACTACAACCACAACCTGGATACCTCGCCGGAATACTACGGCGATATCATCACCACCCGCACCTACGAAGATCGCCTGAACACCCTGTCCAATGTGCGCGCGGCGGGTATGAAGGTGTGTGCCGGTGGCATTATCGGTCTGGGGGAAGAAGAGAAAGATCGCGCGGGGCTGCTGATGCAGCTGGCGAATCTGTCCGAGCAGCCGGAATCCGTGCCCATCAATATGCTGGTGAAAGTCGCCGGCACCCCGCTGGAAAACAACAAGGATCTCGATCCGTTCGAGTTTATCCGCTGCATCGCCGTGGCCCGCATCATGATGCCGAGGTCCCACGTGCGCCTGTCCGCCGGCCGCGAATCCATGAACGATGAGATGCAGTCCCTGGCGTTCCTCGCCGGTGCCAATTCCATCTTTTACGGGGAAAAACTGCTCACCACCGGTAACCCGGAAGCCAACAAGGATATGCAGCTATTCAACCGCCTTGGTATCAAGCCGGAGGAATACCACCAGCACGAAGACGAAGCGGCGGTGGAAGCGGAGCTGCAATCCCAGATTGCAGACCAACAAAATGAAACCCTTTATAACGACCACTTCTACGACGCCGCCAAGGCGTAAGTGCATCGGTTGTTGTGTCCAGCCTACAGAATTTTCTGAACACGCGCCTGGCCGAGCGCCGGGCGCAGCAGTTGTATCGCCAGCACAAAATTCTCGATGCCGCGCCGGGCCCGGTGGCGGTGGTCGATGGCCGCGAGCTGATCGCGTTCAGTAGCAACGATTACCTCGGCTTGGCCTCGCATCCTGAGGTGATCGCCGCGCAGCAGCGCGGCGCGCTCCTGGGCGCGGGGGCGACCGCCTCCCATCTCGTCAATGGCCATTTCGATATTCACCGGCAGCTGCAACACAAGATCGCCGAAGTCACCGGGCGCGAGGCCGCGCTGTTGTTTGGCAGTGGTTATATGGCCAATGTGGGCGCGATCAACGCGCTGGTGGGGCGCGGTGATTTTGTGGTGCAGGACAAGCTCAATCATGCATCGCTGATCGACGGCGGGCGTATTTCTGGCGCCCAGTATCTGCGCTTTGCCCACAATGACCTGCGCGGCCTGGAGCGGCAGCTCCGGCGCGCACGGGAAAAGTCTGACGGAAAAATCCTGCTGGCGGTGGACGGCGTCTACAGCATGGACGGTGATAGCGCGCCGCTCGCTGAAATGGCGTCTTTGTGTCAGCGCTTTGATGCCTGGTTGATGGTGGACGAGGCCCACGGCCTCGGCGTGATGGGCAGCGATGAATTTCCCTGTGCCGGTAGCGTTGCCGCAGCGGGGCTGGATCAGGATTCTGCACCTATCGTCATGGGTACACTGGGCAAGGCCGCTGGTAATGGCGGTGCCTTTATCGCCGGTTCTCAAGCTCTGATCGATTACCTCACCCAGTTTGCCCGCACCTATATTTACACCACCGGCATGCCACCGGCGGTGGCGGCGGGCTGTCTGCGCGCACTGGAATTGATGCAGCAGGAGCCATTGCGGGAGTCCTTGCAGCAGCGTATTGCTTACTTCCGCGAGCGCGCCGCCGCACTCGAACTGCCGCTGGAAAACTCCACCAGTGCGATTCAGCCGCTGGTGCTGGGCTGCGAAAAAACCGTAATGGATGTTGCCGAACAGTTGCAGAAAGCGGGCTACCTGGTCGGGGCCATTCGCCCACCCACGGTGCCCGCTGGCACCGCGCGCCTGCGTATCACCCTCTCGGCTGCACACACGGAAATTCAGATCGACGGAATACTGTCTGCACTGGTCGAGGCGCTGGCAGCAATCAAAGGTCGCGAGGTGGCGGTATGAACCTGGCGCTGATCCACGGTTGGGGCGGCGACGCGCGCTGCTGGCAGTCACTGCTCGTACAGCTGGAAGGATTGTTCGGGGAGACCGTCAATATCGAGCTGCCGGGCTTCGGTGCGCGGGCGCAGGAGTCCTGGCCGAATACCGACGAACTGCTTGCTCAACTGGAAGCACAGCTACCCGAGGATTGTGTACTGATCGGCTGGTCCCTGGGCGGAATGCTGGCAGCGCGAATGGCGGCGACAAGCAGTAAAGTTCGCGGCCTGATTACCATTGCCAGCAATGGTAGCTTTGTTGCACGGGACGATTGGCCGGGAATGGATGAAAGTGTCTTTGCAGAGTTCTGCCGCGCCCAGCGTGAGGCTCCGGAGAAAAACGTCGCGCGCTTTTGCGGCCTGGAGGCGCGCGGTGACTCGGAGATGCGCAGCTTGTTAAAAGCCCTGAAGGGCTGGCAGCCTGCGCCGATTCCGCAAAGCTGGTCGGATGCACTGAACTGTTTGGGTGAGCTGGATAACCGCGCTTTACTGGCGAATCTAAAAATCCCCGCGTTGCATATTTTCGGCGATGGGGATGCATTGGTGCCGGTCGCTGCAGCGCGTGAAATTGAGGTCCTGAGCGCGCAGGTCGAAATCATTCCCAATTCGGGTCACTGCCCGCATCTGACTCGTCCGCAAGAAATTACCGGGCTCATCAAGGGCTTTGTTGCGCCACTAAACCATAACTCAGCACCACTGGAAAAATCCTCGGTGGCGCGCGCCTTCGGTCGTGCGGCCGCAAGCTACGATGCCGCGGCCCATTTACAGCGCGCGGTTTGCCGCGAGCTGTTGAGCCGCGCCGGAGAAAGCTGGTCGCCGAAACGGATTCTCGATCTCGGCAGCGGCACCGGCTACGGCAGTGCGCTGTTGCGCAAACGCTTCCCCGATGCGGAAATCATCGCCCTGGATATCGCCCCGCAGATGCTGAGCTACGCCCGTGAGCATCGCCCGGCGGCGAATGGCTACGTGGCGGCAGACGCGGAGCAGTTACCGCTGGCGGACGGAACGATCGATCTGGTGTTTTCCAGCTTTGCCCTGCAATGGTGCTACGATTTGCCAATACTGTTTGCCGAGATCCGCCGCGTAATGAGCCCTGCTGGCAACACACTGATTTCCACCCTGGTGCCGGGCACCTTGCGAGAACTGGAAACGAGCTGGGCGGCGGTGGACGATGCGGTACACGTAAACCGTTTCCTGGAAGTCGACGACTGGCGCAGTGCCTGCGAAAGTAATCATCTGGATTGCGCAAGCAGCACCGAACAGCGCGCCTTACACTTCAATAAGCTCAAAACCCTGATGCAGGAGCTGAAAAGTATTGGCGCCCACAATGTCAATCGCGCAGCGGGCAAGGGACTGCTGAGCCGGGAAAAGTTGCGCACGCTGACCGAAGCCTATGAACGGCAGCGCACCCCCGCAGGCCTACCGGCCACGTATCAGGTGCTGTATCTGCAATTGGCACACCGTGACGCTGATGCGGCTGCATTGGGCGTAGCCGCATCCGTTTAACGGCCGCTATTGGGGAATAAACGCCACCACCCGAGTCGGGCCACCACTGCCACCGCGAATTTTCATCGGCAGTGCAATCAGCGTGAAGCCCTTGTCTGGTAAAGACTTGAGATTCGCCACATTTTCCAGAGCGGGAATGTTCCGTTTGAATAATTCCCGGTGGGTTTTGAAAAGCCTGGATGCACCGTAATCAATGCTCGGCGTATCCAGCCCCACCGCTTTCACCCCGCGCTTCTCGGCGAGAAAAATCGCCGCCTCCGGCGATAGCCCCGGGAAGTTCAATTTTGCCACTGCCGCGTCACCGCGCTCGGCGGTGCCCATATATTTTTCCGCATCCGGCCAGTACTGCGCATTGCCGGTATCGAACAGCACGATGGTGTCTTTTGCGATAGTGCCGTGCTGATTTTCCCAGCGTTCAATATCCGCGACGGAAATCAGGTAATTGCGGTCCGCCTTATCTTTTTTACCGACTTGATCTGCCACGCGGATCACGATCCCGGGGCCAATCAACTGCTCAAGGGGTATTTTGTCCACGCTGATATGGTCGCGGGCAAAGTGTACCGGTGCGTCGACATGGGTACCGCCGTGCTCAGCGGTCGCCAGATTGTAGGCGGAGTAGTAATAACCTTTGTCTGTCTCCCCGGCGAACACTGTGCTCTTGGCAAACTTATCGGCCGTCGGCCAATAGAGAGTGTCGTCGGCGAAATCGTGGGACAGGTCAATCCAGCGGCCCAGGGGAAAAAGGTCGGCCAATGGTGGGGAAGAAAAAGCCGTGGTGATCCACGTGGTTGCCAGTAGGGTGATTGCCAGGAGTCGGGACGTCCGTGTCCGCAGGTGCATAACAGTTCCTTGTTGATTTATTCGCGATTAAACCTGCACCACCACATACACCTCGCGGCCATCCCGCTGGGTGGGCATAAAATAGTGGCCGCCGTAGCGGTAGTACTGGATGCCGTTGATTACTTCTGCGCTATAGCCAGTGGGCAGGGTCTCCACCACCTGGCCAGGGCTGTAGGCGGCCCCGTGAGCTACCGGTCCCGATGTGGTTGTTGTGGTGGTAGTAACGGTGGTGGTGACTGCAGCCGGTGCAGGAACCACCACGTAGCGGTTCACCGGCGGTTGCCACTGATAGTAGGCGCCCCCGTACTGATAGTAGGTGAAGCCACCGACCTGAACCCGCACCGCACTGGCGGGCAACGTCAGCACCGCAGCTCCCAGCGGTGCCGCCACGGTCACGTAGCCCCGGGGGCCTGGGCGATAGAAGGCGCCGCCACCGTAGAAATAGGGCCGACCGCCCACGTTCAGGTTTACAAAGCCACCGGGCAGTACCGGAACCGTCACACCGATGCCAATTCGTGGACCCCGGTAGCGCGGGCCCCAGTAGCCGCGATGATGATGGCCCGGGCCGTGATAATGGCCGCGATGACCGCCGTGTGCGGAAGCTGGTGGTGCGGCAAAGGCCATCGACAGCAGGGCTGCGACGCCTACGCCGAACGTCAAAATTTTTGCCGTTTTGTTCATTGAATCCCCCGCGAAGCGAGCACTTACTATTGAACAAATAATAAACGCATCTGGCGATGCGCGCTACGGGCGGCGCCCAATCGATCGTTAAGAATTGTCATTTCAGCGCATCGGTGGTGGTGACCCGTGGGCCACTGCACTGCCCTCAACGTCGATTGCGCTGGACGATACCCATCAGTTTGTACAGCAGCTGTGCCGCGCCAAATTCGTAGGCGTGGAAGCCTTCGATGGGGGCGAACTCCAGCAGGTCAAAGCCGATGATTTCCCGCTGCTTGGCGACAGACTCAAACAGGTTCAGGGTTTGGTACCAACCGAGACCGCCGGGTACCGGGGTGCCGGTGGATGGGAAGACCGATGGGTCCATGCCGTCGATATCCAGGGTGAAGAACACCTTGCTGGGGAAGTCTTCCGGAAGTTCGATGGACTGGATCTGGGTGGGCACCAGCTGGTGGGCGTCCAGGTAGCGCACGTTGTACTGTTTGCGGGCTTCCATCTCTTCTTCGCAGTAGGCGCGGATTCCGAGCTGGTACAGCGGGATACCCGCTTCGCACACCAGGCGCATGACGCTGGCGTGGCTGTGTTTGTGGCCTTCGTAGCGGTCGCGCAGGTCGGCGTGGGCGTCGATCTGCACCACGCCGAAGTCGCTGATCCCGGCGTCCAGGTAGCCTTTGATGATGCCCCAGGTGACGGAGTGTTCACCGCCGATGCCCACGGGCATTTTTCCCTGTCTGAGAATATCGGTGGTGGCGCTGGCGATATTGTCCATGACTGTTTCGGCGGGGCCGCTGACGTCTACCGGGTCGCGGGTGTAGATGCCGAGTTCACAGGGGGACGAAAAGTTATCGAAGGTTTCCAGCTGGTGGGACGCTTCGATAATCGCCGCCGGGCCCTTGCCGGTACCACCGCCGTAGGAGACGGTTTCTTCGTACGGTATCGGCAGAATATGGAACAGGGCATCTTCGGGCTTCGGCTGCTCGATTTCGGAACCGAGGAAAATGTTGGGGTCTTCTTGGTGCATGGGTTCTTTGTAACCGTTTGTGGCGGCGGAGTGGCGGGTGCAGGTTTTCAGGACCGCTGTGAACCCATCCCTGGGCGCTGCGGCGCAAACATCCTGTTTGCGACGCTCCTGAAAACCTGCACCCGCCACTCCACCTTCGCTTCAAGTATTCAGCTCCGTGGTATTTGAGTACGTATTCCTCTCAAGTACCTTACGAAGCAGTATGGCTAGATATTAAGGTGAAGTGCCGGGTGAAAGGTTTCAAAAGCGTCGGCGACAGGGACGTCGCCGACGCAGCGTACAGGGATGTATTCCCAGGGGGGCGCCTAGCTCGGTTTTGAAACCTTTCACCCGGTGCTTCACCGCCACCGTAGTTGCTTCAGAGCTCCTGCGGTGGGTGGGCGTCACGAGAGGCGACTTTTAAAGTCCTCGTACCCGAATTCTTTGATCATTCGCAATTCGTCGGTATCCGAATTCCACAAAGCAATGGAAGGTAAAGGAATGCCGTTGAAGGTATTGGTTTTGACCATGGTGTAGTATGCCATTTCTTCAAACACAATCCGGTCGCCGATTTTCAGTGGATCGGCAAAACTGTATTCGCCAATTCTGTCACCCGCGAGACAACTCTGCCCGCCCAGCTGATAGGCGTGGGGGAGTTCCTCCGGCAGTGATGCACCGGTGATTTCCGGGCGGTAAGGCATCTCGATCACATCCGGCATATGGCAGGTAGCGGAGACATCGAGGATCGCCTGGTTCTTGCCGTTCCAGGCCAGGTCGACCACCTCGCCCACCAACACACCGCAAAATAGCGCAACCGCTTCGCCGGGCTCCAGATACACCTGCACATCGTGCTTCTCGGAAAAAGCTTTCACGGCACTGATCAGTTCTTCCACCTGATAATCGCAACGGGTGATATGGTGGCCGCCGCCGAAGTTGATCCATTGCATTTGCGGAATCAGATCGCCAAACTTTTCTTCCACCGCCTTGATGGTGCGCTCCAACGGCTTGAAGTCCTGTTCACACAAAGTGTGGAAATGCAGGCCGCTAATACCGGTTAAGTCTTCGCCGTCAAACAGCGAGCGCACGATACCCAGGCGCGAGCAGGGCGCGCAGGGATCGTAGATCGGGGTGTGACCTTCCGAGTGTTCCGGGTTGATGCGCAGGCCGAACTGCAACTCCGGGCGCTTCTTCTGCGCTTCCAGGCACAAAGACTTGTAGCGTTTCCACTGGGAGAACGAATTGAAGATTACATGGTGCGCGAACTCGAGGATGTCTTTCAGTTCCTGCTCTTTGTAGCCGGCACTGAAAACGTGTACCTCTTTGCCCTTATCCTTGCCGCCGTACTCTTCGAAGCCCAGTCGCGCTTCGTTGATGCCGCTGGCGCAGGTGCCGGAAAGATACTCCGCGACGATGGGCCCGATGCTGAACATCGAAAACGCTTTCAGCGCGGCGAGCACCTTGGCGCCGCTGCGCTTTTGCACATCGGCGAGGACTTCGAGATTGTCGCGCAGGGCGATTTCGTCCACTACGAAGCACGGGGTGGAAACGCGGGTGGGGTCGAATTCGCCGAAGTAGTCTTTGCGGGGAGTGAGGTCCATAGGTGGGAGGTGTGGTTCCTGAAAGTCTATCGCGTGGAATACTGGACCCCGGCCTTCGCCGGGGTGACGGTGATCGTCATACCGGCGAAGGCCGGTATCCAGATGGAAAGGTTAAACGAACGGTTTGTCCAACCAGGTTTCCTGCCAGGGCAGGCCGTACTTGTTCAGGTCGTCCATAAAGGGATCCGGATCCAGCTGTTCCATGTTCCACACGCCGGGCTTCATCCACTTGCCTTCCATCATCATCTTGGCGCCGATCATGGCCGGCACACCGGTGGTGTAGGAAATGGCCTGGGACTGCACTTCCTTATAGGCCTCCTGGTGATCGCAGATGTTGTAGACGTAGTAGATTTTCTCTTCGCCGTCTTTCACACCCTTGATGATGTTGCCGATACAGGTCTTGCCCTTGGTCAGCGGGCCGAGGCTCGCCGGGTCCGGCAGCAGTGCCTTCAGGAACTGAATCGGCACAATTTCCTGGCCCTGGAATTCAATCGGCTCGATGCTGGTCATGCCCACATTCTGCAGCACTTCCAGGTGCTTCAGGTAGCTGGCACCGAAGGTCATCCAGAAACGCGCGCGCTCGATTTCCGGGAAGTGCGTGGACAGGGATTCCAGCTCTTCGTGATACAGCAGGTACAGGTCTTTCTCACCGATACCTTCCGGGAACTCGAATACCCGCTTTTCTTCCATGGGCTTGGTGGTCACCCATTTGCCGTCTTCCCAGTAGCGACCATTCGCGGTGATCTCGCGGATGTTGATCTCCGGGTTGAAGTTGGTGGCAAACGGCAGGCCGTGATCACCGGCGTTACAGTCCAGGATGTCCAGGGTCTTGATGCGGTCGAAGTGGTGCTTCTTGGCATAAGCGGTGAACACGCTGGTGACACCCGGATCAAAACCACTGCCCAGCAGCGCCATCAGGCCGGCTTTCTCGAACTTGTCTTTATAGGCCCACTGCCAGCTGTACTCGAACTTGGCCTCTTCCGGCGGTTCGTAGTTGGCGGTGTCCAGGTAGTGCACGCCGGTTTCCAGGCACGCATCCATAATGTGCAGGTCCTGGTACGGCAGGGCCACGTTGATGACCATGTCCGGTTTGACCTTTTCGATCAGCGCGACCATTTCCTTGACGTTGTCCGCATCCACTTCCGCGGTATCGATTTTGCGCGGCAGCATATCGGCGATCTTGTCGCACTTGGATTTGGTGCGGCTGGCGAGCGTAATATTCTCGAATACATCTTCAACCTGCGCACATTTGTGTGCAACCACCTGACCGACGCCGCCGGCGCCTACAATCAGAACGTTGGCCATATTTTTTCTCCCTGATTCTGATGTTGGGAAAACCAATGAATTGTTATTTAAAGCTATTTTGTGAGCGACGGAATTTCTGCCCGCTATTTCTCAAAATAGGTGTAACCACTCATGCTCGCGGTGTAGGTATGCAGAATATCCTTCCGCTGCTGCGGCGTGATCCGCTTCTCTTTGACCGCCCGCTCCGCCAGTTTGCGGAAACGCTCAAACAGATCCTGGGGTGAGTACTCGACGTAACTCAACACGTCGGCAATGCTGTCCCCGTGAATTTCACGGCTGTAATCCACACTGCCATCTTCTTCAATGCGCACACTCACCACGTTGGTATCACCAAACAGGTTGTGCAGGTCACCCAGGGTTTCCTGATAGGCACCCACCAGGAAGGTCCCGAGGATGTATTCTTCGCCCTCTTTTAGCGAGTGCACCGGCAACGTCTTGCGCACATCCTGGCGGTCGATAAAGCGATCGATCTTGCCGTCGCAGTCGCAGGTGATGTCCGCGATAATCGCCGAACGGGTCGGCGCTTCATCCAGACGGTGCACCGGCACCAGCGGGAACAGCTGGTCGATGGCCCAGATATCCGGCAGGGACTGAAACACACTCACGTTCGCGTAATAAATGTCGGACAGCACCTCAGGTAAGGCCTGCAAGTCCACCGGTATCTGCTCCACCTCGTCCAGCAGCTTGCGAATTTTCTGCGCGCACTGCAAGAACAGGTTCTCCGCCAGCGCGCGGTCCCGCAGGCTTACCTGGCCGTGCAGATAGAGTGCGCGGATCTCGTCGCGGTAGTAGAGGCCGTCGTTGTAACTCTCCTGCAGATTTCGCGGCGTCACACTCTGTAGCGCGTGCTGCAGGTTCTTCAGCATCGGGTGCGCGTCTTCGCCGATCTGGTCTTCCTCCAGCTCGATAGGTTCGAAGCTGGTGGTATCCAGAATGTTGAACAGCAATACCGACGAATAGGCTACCGTGGCGCGGCCGGACTCGGTAATGATCACCGGATGCTCCACGCCCTCACTGTCCAGGGTGCCCATGATGGCTTCCACCACGTCCACACAGTACTCGTCCAGGGAGTAGTTCTTGGAGTGGGTATAGTTGGTTTTGGAGCCGTCATAGTCCACCGCCAGGCCACCGCCAAGATCCAGGTAACCCATGGCTGCGCCTTCTTCCACCAGGTCCGCGTAGTAGCGGCAGGCTTCCAGCACGCCAGTGCGGATGTCGCGGATGTTTGGTACCTGCGAGCCCAGATGGTAGTGCAGCAGCTTCAGGCAGTGCAGCATATTGTGGTCGCGCAGCTTGTCGACCATCGCGATCAGGTCGTTACTGCCGAGGCCAAAGATACTGCGGTCGCCACTGGTGGCATTCCAGTAGCCGCCCACCTTGCTCGCCAGTTTTACCCGCACGCCGATATTGGGTTCGACCTTCTCGCGCTCGGCACAGTGGATGATGGTGTCCACTTCCGAGGGGGTTTCCACCACGAAGAATACCTGCACGCCGAGACGCTGGGCCTGCAAGCCCAGATTGATGAACTCTTCGTCCTTGTAGCCGTTGCACACAATCAGCGCGTCGGTGTTGTCGAGGATCGACAGCGCCGCGATCAGCTCCGCCTTGCTGCCCGCTTCCAGCCCGTGACCGAACTGACGACCGGCCTTGGCGATCTCTTCGATCACCTGGCACTGCTGGTTCACCTTGATCGGGAATACGCCGCGGAACACATTCTTGTAGCCGCTGCTCTCGATGGCGCTGCGGAAAGAATTGTTGATGCGTGCGATCTGGGCGTCGAGCAGGTTTTCAAAGCGCACCAGCAGGGGCATGCCAAGGCCGCGCTCGGTGGCGCCGTGGGCGATATCCAGCAGGGAAACCGCATGCAAATCACCGGCTTCGTTCTTCACTTCCACGGTGATTTCGCCGGACTGGTTCAAATTGAAGTAGCCGGCGCCCCAGTTGCGGATGCCGTAAAGCTCTGCGGAGTCTTCGCAGGTCCAGTTTTCGATTTGTTGCTGTTTCATGGCGCCTTTTCAGTTGGAAGAACCTCTGGGGTTCTGAAAGCGTTCTCCGAATTGAGTTCCGGTGTGTTGTAAATGACTGTAAGGGACCGTACCAGGGGTCCGTTTGGGGCGCGAATCTTGGGGCCAGAGTGTGTGGAAAGCAATAACTATAGAAAAGAAATTTTGCCTTTTTTTAAAGCTTAAAATTAAATTTTTGTTCGGTTTTTTAGCAGGAATACTTCTAAGGCAGAAAGTGCCCGGAAACTGGCGTATCAAGCCTCGTTGTTCAGGCGAAAAAAAGGCGACTCAAGGGAGTCGCCTGGGAAAATAACCGAACGTTCATTCGGTTATTGGGGCTGGAGCGAACGATTAGATGAATCCGGGGTTGGCGACTACCAGGTACCCGCGGCGGGCGCGGTCCCAGCGGTAGTAGGTGTCATAGGCGACGTAATAGTTGAAGCCATTGAAGGTGACGCTCACTGCAGTGCCCGGCAGGGTGCGAACAAAGGCGCCGACCGGTGCCTGAGTGACCACATACCCTACACCGTGGGGGCGGTAGAAGATGCCATCGCTGTAGTAGTACCCGAAACCGCCAAAGCGGATGCTGACATAGCTGCGCGGCAGGCGTTTCCAGCGGTAGCCGTACCCATAGTGGCTGGGACGCCAGCGGTGCTTGTGTGGCCGGTAGTGAGGGCGATACTTGGGACGATGCGGTTTGTGGTGGCCGGCATAATAGGGTTTGCCGGGCTTGTGCGTCGGCCGGCCCGGCTTGTGATGGCCGTGCTTGCGGTCGCGGTGGCGTTTGTCGTGGTGACGATTCTCCACCTTGCGGTGGTTGCGGCGATCCCGGTCATCCCGGTTTTTTCGGTGGTCCTCACGTGCATTGGCACGATCCAGATGGCGGTTCACCGCGTCCCTGCGCCGGTTTTCAATGTCGCGAACCTTGGTGTGATGCCTCTCGCGCTGCTGTTTTACATATTTATCCCGCTGTTCTCCGCGGTGATGGCGATCGTCACGGTCCGCAAGGCTCGGCGCAGCCGCAAGGAGCAGGCCGGCAGCGGCAAAGACGCTGATCAATCTCTTCATGGTCGCTCTCCCCAGCCGCCGAGGCGGCTGTCTTGTGCCCTTGAAGTGGGCTTCTCGATAACTTGGAGTGCAGTTTGCCCCGCGTACACTGAATCCTTCCTGAACCACCAGCGGCGCTCCGGGGTGATGGCAAAAACCGAATGTGACCAATGGTTTCAACTGGTTCACGTCATTTGTTCCGCCGGACGCAGGGGGGTAATATGCCGCCCGTGTATACCTCTGGCGGAACCCCGTTCATGCAAGTTTTTCACCATGTGGCCAGCCTGCGCGAGGCGCTGGCCGAAGCCCGTCGCGCTGGCAAGACCATCGGCTTCGTGCCCACGATGGGTAACCTCCACGACGCCCATATCGAGCTGGTCAACCTGGCGCACCAGCACTGTGATGTGGTGGTGGTTTCTATCTTCGTCAACCGCCTGCAATTCGGATTGAACGAGGATTGGGACACCTATCCGCGCACCATGCAGGAAGACATGGCGAAGCTGCGCGCGGCCGACTGTGACTACCTGTTCCACCCGGAAGAAGCCGAGATTTACCCCAACGGCATGGACCAGCAGACCAAAGTGATCTGCCCGGCGATGACCGATGTACTGTGTGGCGCGAGCCGCCCGGGGCACTTTGAGGGGGTCACTACCGTGGTGGCCAAGCTGTTCAATATCGTGCAGCCGGACAAGGCAGTGTTCGGCATCAAGGACTTTCAGCAGCTGGCAGTGATCCGCCGCATGGTGGAAGACCTGTGTATTCCGGTGGAAATTGTCGCGGCGTCGGTGCATCGCGAGGACGATGGTCTGGCGATGAGTTCGCGCAATGGCTATCTCACCGAGGAGGAGCGCCCGAAAGTGGCGGTTCTGAATCAGTCGTTGAACTGGGTGAGTGATGAAATCAAAAACGGCCGCAAAGATTTTCCGGTGCTGGAAGAAGAGGCGCGTGGGAAAATTCAGGACGCAGGTTTCAAGGTGGATTACTTCTCCATCTGCAACAGCAAGGACCTGCAACCCGCCGCCCACGATGACCGTGAGATCACCATTCTGGGGGCGATGTACACCAGTGGTGCGCGGTTGATCGACAATGTTTCGTTGAGTGTTTGAAAAGTTGGTAGTAGAAATTTAGGAGTCAGGTTATGCAAATTGAGATGCTGAAGGGCAAACTGCATATGGCGGCGGTCACCCAGGCGGAGCTCTGGTATGACGGCTCCTGCGCGATTGATGAAGAACTGGTGGAGCTGGCCGGGCTGCGCGAGTTTGAGAAAATCGATATTTACAATGTATCCAACGGCGAGCGCTTCCACACTTATGTGATTCTTGCGGAGCGTGGCTCCGGGATTATTTCCATGAATGGTGCTGCCGCCCGCCGGGTGCAGGTTGGGGACCGAATTATCATCGCGGCCTATGCGCAGATGTCTGAGTCTGAAGCGGATACTTTCAAACCCAAGCTGGTTTATCTGGATGAGCAGAATCGGGTTGAGCGCAGTACCAATACCATTCCTGTGCAGCGACCAGAATTGGTCTAAATTTCCAGAGTGTGGCTGCAAACAATGCGGGCTATACCCGGCAAGCGCAGTTTTTGAGTCAGCATTGCTCTTGCCGGAATTGTGCCTCTGTGGCCTGATTGCCAGGTCGAAAGTTTGTCAGTAGTATCGTCGAAAAAAGAATCGGTGAAATGCTCGATAGACACCCCCCGCTCAATGCCATGTTGTGCTTTGTCAGCGCAGCACGCACGCTCAACTTCAGCCGCTCGGCCGAAGATTTGTGTGTTACCCGGTCGGCGATAAGCCGACAAATCCGCTGTCTGGAAGAATTTCTCGGGCTTCGATTATTCGAACGCAGCAACAAAAACCTGGCGCTGACGGAGGCCGGTGCCGAATACTTCGATGCAATTGCCCCCCTGTTCGCAGAGTTGAAAGCTGCAACCGATCGCCTGGTCACCGGGCGTGCCGAGCCAAGTTTTCGCCTGAATGTGTCGGCCACCTTTAACGCCATGTGGCTGATGAGCCGCTTATCCAGCCTCGAAGCACTATCTCCCGGCTTTTCAATTTCCTTTATTACAAACAGCGTCGATGCCAGCTATCCGGCACTGGATCTTGGTGGATCTATGGATGCTGCCATCCGCCTCGGCAAAGGCGAATGGCAGGACTGCCAGTTCGACAAATTGTTCGATATCCCTATAAAGATTATGGGTGCGCCGAAGTTGCTTGGTGGCACGGCGCCCTTTGAAGATTTGGAATCGCTGGCTGAATTCGACTGGCTCCACTACAAGCATCTCCCGGATCTTTGGTCGCAGTGGCTTACCGCAGCAGGTGTGCCGCAATTGAAGTCCAAGAAACGCAATATCATTCTGGATAATGTCGCGGTTGCCTCGCAGGCCGCCGCCGATGGTTTGGGACTGATACCCATGTATATGCCTCTGACAGCGCCACTGATTGCGGATGGAAGAGTGGCGTGCGCGCACAATTTTTCCATGCTGAAAGAAGAGTCTTATTACCTGCTGTATTCAAACAATCATACAAGTAATCCAGCGGTCGAGTTTTTTCGAAACTGGTTGCTTAAAGAAGTGAAAAAGTCAGAAGACACTCTTCTATAGTGACTTCTGACTTTTACGGCTGTCTATACAAACTTTCAGTTGCGCGGGGAAAAATCAGCAATCGCTGTGTTTAAACTGCCTCACTTTTTGCGAGACTCGTACGGTAGTGTGGCAGTGCTTGCCATAGCAGCAATGCGGAAATGGTGAGTGCACATCCCGGTGCGAGCACCAATGAATAGCGGAGCAAGCTCGGGTCTTGAAACAGGAAGTCCGTCGCCAGCGCAATGCTCAGTGGCCCCAGCCCCAATCCAATAATGTTCACTACAAACAGATACAGTGCAGATATCTGTCCGCGCATTCTGGCGGGCACTACTTCCTGAATTGCGGCGGGTCCCAATCCCATCATGAAATTGGTGAAGAAAGTGGATACGGAGAGCAGTATCAATACCCCGGTGAGTGTCGGCATCAGCGGATAGAGAAGCGTTGGTGCCAGCCCCAGCAATGCTGCGAACAGCGCTGTGCGCGGTTTCCCGTCTCGCCACCCCCGTTGCCCCAGCCAATCTGCAATGCGCCCACCACAGACAACACCCGCCGAACCAAAGAATAAAACGATCAGACCAAAGGCAAGGCCAGCCTCGGCAAAGCCCAATTGATGAGTACGAATGAGAAAGCTGGGTACCCACGCCACAGAACCGTAGCCCGCCAGTGATGCCAGCGCAGCGCCTAGAATCAGCAGCGTCAGAGTGCGGCGGTTCTGTTGTAGAAACTCCCAGACGTCTTTCAGAGGTATCGCGCTACCTGTCCCGCCGGTACGGCGCGGCTCTCGCAGCGCGAGAACAAACGGGACCAGTAGCAGGCCAGGCAGGCCGACTGCGAGAAACACCAACTGCCAGGAGCGGATTTCCCCGATGAGCGGAACCGCAACACTATCTATGTTCACGGCCCAGGCCACGACACCGCCACCGACAATCAATGCCAGCCCGCCGCCGATATAAATTCCCATTGAATAAACCCCAATCGCCGCGGCCAGGTTCTTGCGATCCACGCTGTCGGCGATCAGGGAGTAGGCGGCCGGAGACAGGGAAGCTTCGCCAACGCCAACACCCATGCGCGCGACGAACAGCTGCCAGTATTGGCCCGCCAGGCCGCAGGCAGCGGTGGCGAGGCTCCACAGGGTCAAGCCGGTAGCAATGAGCCCGCGCCGGCTTACGGTATCGGCAAGACGCCCCATCGGCAGGCCCAGAATGGTGTAAAACAACGCGAATGACAGGCCCTGCAGCAAGCTCACCTGGGTGTCGGATATTCCCAGGTCGCGCTTCAGTGGCTCCACCAGTAGGCTGAGAATCTGGCGGTCAATAAATGAGAAGGTGTAGGCAACCAACAGTACACCGATGACGTACCAGGCATAGCGACCGGACTTCGCAGCCTCGGCGCCGCCAGAGTCCGGGTTGGGCGCAATTGAATTTAAACTCTCAGTCTGCATTTTGGGGTCTCCGAATCAGTAGGCGGCGCGGTAAATCATCAGCGCATCGTGTTCAGTAAGTGCCCGCGGGTTGTTGACCAGAAGTCTCTCCTGCAACATGGCATCGCGTGCCAGCCCGCTGAGGCTGTGTTCCGGTACATTGACGGCACGCAACTGGTTTGGGAGTTCTAGCCTGGCAATCAGATGCTCTAGATACTCGATCAGATCGTGACTTCTCTGCAGGGAATCGGCTCCCGGGTTGTCGTAGTCTTCGATCAGGATAGGGGTGAGCTCTGAATACAGTGGCGCCGCCACCTGCAGGTTAAAGCGCATGACATGGGGCAATACCAGCGAATTACTGAGCCCATGGGGAATATGAAAATGACCGCCGAGTGGGTAGGCGAGCGCGTGTACTGCGGCTACCGGCGCATTGGCGAATGCCTGCCCGGCCAGCAGCGATCCCAGCAGCATAGCGCTGCGCGCTTCCCGGTTTTGCCCATCATAAACCGCGGTTTCAATGTTTTTGCTGAGTAATCTCAGGGCTTCTCGAGCGAGCATGTCTGAGTAAGGATTTTTTTTGATTGCACTGGTGTAGGCTTCAATGGCGTGGACCATGGCATCAATACCGGTGGCCGCCGTTACATGCGGCGGCAGGCCGAGCGTCAGATCCGCGTCTAGCAGTGCGATATCGGGTAACAGTTTTGGCGAGACCACGCCGGATTTTGTGGTTTCTCCGGTGGTGATGATGGCAATGGGGGTAACTTCCGAGCCGGTTCCCGCGGTAGTGGGAATCTGAATGAGCGGCAAGCGGTTGCCGCGAATATTACCTACACCGTAAGCTTCCTTTAGCTGAATCGGTGACTGACATAGCGCTGCTATGAGTTTGGCGACATCCATCGAGCTGCCGCCACCGAATCCGATGACACCGTCGACTTTATTGTCGCGGGCAAATGCGATGGCATTCTCCACCACAGACTCTGGCGGGTCCGCAACCACATCGGTAAATAGCCGACATTCAATATCGGCCTCGGTCAAAATGGCGATCGCTGACTGGTGCAGCCCTGCATCCACAAGACCCTGATCCGTTACCATTAAAACCCGCTCATTTCCCAGATTCACGCAAAGCTCGCCGAGCCTTGAAACGGCGCCGGGCTGGCAGACGATGGAATTGCACGAGTCAAAGTTGAAGTGCGACATGCGAAATTACCGAATTAAAAAGACGCAAGCGATCAATCTCTAACAAAAAGAGCGTCACTTGCGAAAGGGAGCCATTTGGATTTGCCTGCTTCCGGGAAGCTAGTGCTCCCCGGAAGCGCGTCGGTGATCAGAAGTTGTATTTCGCGCGGGCGTAGAATACACGTCCGAGTGGATTGTGCTGTTTCGGGTCGTAGCTCAAGTTCGCGCCGTTGTACGCGCGCGGCGGTGCTTCATCCAGAAGGTTCTGGATGCCAATGCTGAGTGTGGTTTCCGCATCCTCCGTCATTCCGAACGCGAAACTGCGGCTATATTGGGTATCCAGGGTTACAAAGGAATCCACGCCCGCCTGCTCAGTTTCTGGAACTGCCTGGCGCATCTCATAGCTGGAGATATAGTTGATGTTCAGGCCTGCGGTCTGTCTATCGGACATCCAGTTGATCGCGAGATTGGCCTTGGTTTTCGGCATCGAGCGCGCGAAGTTGTCATAGTTGAAATAGCCCGCCGCTTCCACGGTATTTCCCGCTTCATTGGTAATTTCATAGCTCAGGAAGTGCGCGATATTCAGTGCCGTAGACCACTGGTCATTGAGCTGCCAGATGGATTCAAAATCCAGGCCGGCTACATCAACACTGGAGGAATTGAAGTACTCGACATTGATGCCAGAAAGGTTGCCAAACTGGTCGCGCTGAATGTCGGTTCCATTCAGGTTGGCCAGCAGTTTCCCCTGGGCATTTTCTACGGTGATCAGGTTGGTGTAGTCAACGCGCCAATAGTCGAGCTTGAAATCCAGACTGTCAGTTGGTTGGAATATCACCCCGAGGTTGTAGTTTTCAGACTCTTCGGGCTTCAGCTCATCGGAACCAGACGCGGCTACACGAATAAATGCGACCCCACCCTTGGTTGTGCCATCGGCATTGAAATCCTGAATGCCGTTGAGGGTAACTGCCGTGGCATATTGCTGTGACAGCGAAGGCTGGCGGAATGCGGTACTGGCCGATGCGCGCAGTATCCATTGATCTGAAATTTGCCAGCGCGCGGCGAGTTTTGGATCAAAACTGTTATCGGTATCCAGGCTTTCATAGCGCAATGCGCCGGTGAGCTCAAGTGTGTCCGTCAGTGGTGCTTTAACTTCGGTAAATACGGCCGTGCCGTTGCGGGATTCATCGACATGCGATAAGCCACCCAGGAAAATCAGGTCGACAGGAATGGGGTTGCCATTGGCATCCTTTTTCAGCTCGTATACGTCATCGGTATCCACAGAGAAGCCTTCGCTGCGCGCTTGTACGCCTGCGGCAAAGCTCAAGGTTCCTGCGGGCAATTCCATAAGGTCTCCGCTGATTACCGCATCCCATATCAGCAAATCCGTTTCGCGGGTTGCCTCGGTCACATAGGAGAAATCATCGATCAGGCCCTGGCTATTGCTTGTCGGGGTGAACGGATTAAACCATTCATCGTTATTTGGTCCGCCCATTCCCGCCAGGCCGGCGAGCAATCGGGATTTGAGTGTGTCTTGCTGAAACTGTGTGTACTGGTTGGCGCTGTAAGTCAATGCGCTATCCCACGACAGGCCACCGGCGGTTTCGCCGGCCAACTGCAGCGACGTGCGCAGTGTGTCATTCTCACGCGCCGCAGTCGGGGGTTCGAAACCTGCACCGAGTGGGCGCCCCAACCAAATGACCGGTACGCCAAATGGGTTGCCGGGGTGACTTGCATCAATGATCGGGAAGGTCAAATCCGGATAGCTGGGGGACTGTGGATTGTCGGTAACTTCGCTGCTCGAATAGCCGATCTCCGCAAACAGTTCGATTCCGCCAGAAAACTCCTGGGTCAGATTGCCGTATACCTGGGCACGATTTTCTGTGTTGACCAGGTTGTAGTATTCACCGTAGTGAAAGCCACAGCGTACACCGCTGGGCTGCGGAATTAGCACACCTTCTTTATTGTCGGTACACCCGGCATCCGGTACTGATTCGAAGGGCATATAGGTGCCGGCATATGCACCGCTGGCGACATTGACCGGTGCGGCGGCATAAGGAAGAAACGAGTTGCCAAGCGAGCTGATCGCATTGTCGACAAGTTCCGGTCGATCAGCGCCACTGAGAGGGGTGCGGTCGAGGTAGTGTGCCGAAAGAGTGAAGCGTGTGTCTTCATCTCCTCCGCCCCAGACCATGCCAAAATTCGTATCCTGCTGGCCACCGTCACCGGTCCGGCGCACGCCGCCGTTGATCTCAACACCTTCAAAATCGCTACGCAGAATAAAGTTGACCACACCGGCAACGGCATCGGAGCCATACGCGGACGTGGCGCCCTCTTTCAGTACCTCTACCCGCTCAATGGCATCCACAGGAATTGTACTTGTATCGACAAATACGCTCCCGTCATTACTGAGAGCCCCGGATATTGTTTGTCGCCGGCCATTGATCAGCACTAGGGTCGAACTGAGACCCAAACCGCGAAGGTTGACGTTCGATGTGCCCTGGGTTGAACCCTGAGTAAAGGAGTCGGCCTGATTTTCCGAGCCTGAGATAAGGGGCAGTTTGGCCATGACATCGGCCACCGTCGTTGCGCCGATAGAATCAATATACTCGCGACCCACCACTTGAACCGGAACGGCCGCGTCGTCAGGTGACGACTTGATATAGGAACCGGTTACCATGACTTCTTCTAAAGTGCCATTCTCTTGTGCGGTGACCGCACAGGATCCGCTGACTATGGCCAGGGAAATGGCGGCACTCAGTGTTTTTCGGCTGGAAAATTTTGTATTCATCGCTATCTCTCTTTTTATTAAAACGGTTGTCGTTACTGCTACCTCAAGCGTTACTTCTCAATCTGACCCATGAGTTACCCTGGGTCATATATTGATTCGCTACTCCCGGCGGACACGCGCATGGCGCGCAGTACGGATGCGCACTCGGAAAGAGCGACCTGACACTGGGGCAAAGTGCCAAAGTTGATAAAGCCGTGAAACATATCCGTGTAGCATGAGTGGCGCACCGGGTTGCCAGCGCGTCGCAGCTTTTCCGCATAGGCGGCACCCTCGTCGCGCAGTGGATCAAACCCTGCGGTCAGCACAAACGCCGGGGGCAAATCACTGTGATTTTCTGCGCGCAATACGCGAAATCTCCAGTCGCTGTCGTGGTCCTTCGAAATGTAATGGTTGTGGAACCACTCCAGGCCTGCCTGGGTCAGCAGAAGGCCGTTGGCGAATTCTTGTCTGCTGGGTGTTGGTGTATTGCCTTCGGTACACGGATAAATAAGCAGTTGAAGACTGGGACGCGGGCGTTTTTGGTCGCGATTTAACAGGCAGGCCACTGCAGCCAGATTTGCCCCGGAACTGTCGCCGCCAATGGCAAGCCGGCTCGCATCCAGGCCCAGTGTGCCGGCGCGCTCGTAAATCCAGTTATAGGCGTTTTGGGTGTCGTAAACTGCGCTCGGGAAGGGATGCTCGGGAGCCAGTCGATACTCCACTGATATCACCGCGCACCCCGAAAGTGCCGCGAGCTGAGCGAGGCAGTTGTCGTAGCTCTCGATACTGCCCAGAACGAAGCCACCCCCGTGAAAGTACACCAGCCCTGCTAGCGGATACTCGTCGTTGACCTCCGGCAGATAAATTCGAGTGGGCAATGTGCAGTCATCGAGCTCGATCCGAATATCCCGCCGGAGGATGCCGCTTGGGTTGCCGTGATCCCAGGGGTTACCGCGGACCACGCGTTGTGCGCGAACCTGATCTGGAGTGTATTCCGGCATTGCCGGCAGGCTATTAATAACTTGCAGGATTTCACGTCCCTCAGGGGCAACTTCGATCGCCGCCAGCGGCGCGCCAGATATGCCGGCCGTACCTTCCCCAACGGGCTTGACGCCTGGACTCAGTAGCCAGTGAAGATCTTTATCTTGGGCAACTTCCAAATCAAACATGCGGGACACTGCTCCGAAAACCGGTGTTGTTATATGCGTTGATATAAGGCTGTTATAAAACTTGTTCTATGAACCGACGTTGGTGTTTATGCCCAGGGGCTTATAGAAATACGTTCAGGTTCAGCCGTGTATACACATGATGGTGTCGAGCAAGCGAAGGGTACAAGCGATTAAAACTGGACAGCTTGTTGCGTTGAGCGCGACAGCGTCTCGTGGAGCGTCAGTCCGTCGTTGCTGGCGGTAACTCAACCCCCGAGGATTGGGTGACTTGATGGTCCCTGGTGCATTTACGGCAACAGCTGTTGAAATTTGGTTGCTTGACCCCTGGGCGGTCAATTAACACTATTGATCCAGCCATAGAGGTCACGGTGATCGCGGCCGTGACAAGTACATTGACTGGATAAAACATGCTTCAACTTAATGACCCTTCGCTACTGCGCACCAAAGCATTTGTTGCGGGACGCTGGGTGGATGAGCCCGGCCGGGGCGAGTTTTCCGTATTCAATCCTGCTGACGAGACGGTAATCGCATCCGTAGCCGATACCGGGCGACAAACCGTGCGAGCCGCCATCGAGGCGGCCACAGTGGCGATGGCTGAGTGGAGGCGACGCACAGCGAAAGACAGAGCAAATATCCTGCGCAATTGGTTTGATCTGATGCTCGCGAATACAGATGATTTGGCGCTTCTTATGACTTGGGAGCAGGGTAAGCCGCTGGCGGAATCGCACGCTGAAATTCACTATGCGGCGTCCTTTGTTGAGTGGTTTGCGGAAGAGGGAAAGCGTGCTTACGGCGATGTCATACCGGCGCACGCTACCGATGTGCGCCTGCTGACGGTGAAGCAGCCAGTGGGCGTGGTCGCCGCAATAACGCCATGGAATTTCCCGAGCGCGATGATTACCCGCAAGGCAGCGCCGGCACTGGCCGCTGGGTGCGCATTGGTCATCAAACCTGCCGCTGAGACGCCGCTTTCGGCGCTGGCCCTGGCGGAACTGGCGCACAGGGCGGGACTGCCAGACGGCATTTTGAATATTGTTGTCGGCACCGATGCCATTGGCATGGGCGAAGAGCTCAGCTGTCATCCACAAGTGCGAAAGTTGACCTTTACCGGATCCACTCGCGTGGGGAAACTGCTCATGGCCCAGTGCGCAGGAACTGTCAAGAAAACGTCGATGGAGCTTGGGGGCAACGCGCCTTTTATCGTATTTGATGATGCAGATCTGCCGACGGCGGTTTCCGGTGTGATGGCTTCAAAATTTCGCAACGCCGGTCAGACCTGTATCAGTGCCAACCGCATTCTGGTGCAGGAGGGGATCTACTCCGACTTTCTTCAAGAGCTGACCCGCGCGGTAAAAAAACTCAAGCTGGGCGATGGCCGCGATCCCGAAACCGATATCGGCCCCTTGATTACCGGAGCGGCTCTGGACAATGTCGATTCCCTGGTTCGGAATGCATTGGATTGTGGCGCCAGAGCGATGGCTGGAGGTCAGGTCTCAATTCTTGGTGGCGGGTTTTATGAGCCAACGGTACTTGCCGGCGTTACCCCAGAAATGAAGCTGTTTCGGGAGGAGATTTTTGGTCCAGTGGCACCTGTTGTCCGGTTTTCTTCGGAAGCTGAAGCCGTTGCGCTGGCCAACGATACTAGCGCCGGGTTGGCCGGCTATGTGTATACGCAAAATATTTCCAGGATTTTACGCATGACCGAAGAACTGGATTTTGGCATGGTTGGTGTGAACGAAAGTATGATTTCAACAGAAGTGGCACCCTTTGGCGGTGTGAAAGAGTCTGGTGTCGGTCGGGAGGGCTCCAGGTATGGCATCGATGACTATCTTGAGATCAAATATGTGTGCCTTCGAGGTATGTAGTTTTTTGTAGAAGTTGCCATTTATGGAATTTAACCCGAACCCATAATCTTACCAAGATACCGTTTGAGGCGATGAAGTGGCCAGGCATTACCCACCGCTGAACGCGCTGTTGTTTTTTATTACCGCCGCGCGCACCCTGAGTTTTACCCGAACGGCCGAGGAGTTGTTCGTGACCAGATCCGCCGTTAGCAGGCAGATCAAGGGGCTGGAAGATTTTCTCGGCACAAGCCTGTTCAATCGCGCAAAGTCAGGGTTGGAATTGACCCCGAGTGGCGTGAGCTATTCTAATGCGCTATCGCTTTGTTTTGCTGATATCAAATTGGCCACCGATACCATTCTGGGGCGCGAGGGGGATGGAAAATTCAAACTGGGTCTGTCGGCCACCTTTAATTCCACCTGGTTGATCGGGCGCCTGAACCGACTTCACGATCTGCATCCAGAGCTGGCCGTCGCCTTTGTTACCAACGCGTTGGATACCACGGAAGAATCGGTCGATTTCAGCAGCGGGGAAATGGATGCGGCGGTACGATTGGGAACAGGAAATTGGCCCGGGTGTCAGAGCGATAAGCTTGTGGATGTGCATATTCAACTGGTTTGCGCGCCTGAATTGCTGACAGCAGCTGGGACTGGCTTGTCGTTGCCCGAAATAGAGCAGCACCCATGGTTGGGGTACAAACACCTTCCCGAATTGTGGCCAAACTGGCTGGCCAAGGCCGGTGGTGACGCTTCGGCAATTGCCCGCAAGCGGATAATGGCGTTCGACAATGTTGCGGTGGCCGTGCAGGCCGCTGTGGACGGGCTTGGGATTATTCCCATGTACCGGCCGCTAGTCGACCCCTTGCTGGACTCCGGGAAACTGGTTGTTGCACACGAATTTACGATGCTTTGTGATAAAGCATACTATTTTGTGTGCCCCACCAGTTATACCGCCCACAAGCCGACGGTTTTGTTTCGAAAGTGGATCCTAGCTGAAGCACAAGATTTTATGCATCGACGGCCGGCATTGCGCAGTGCGCATGAGCGGTAATTTTTCTGGCTGGGTTTACTTGATTTTAGCTGTGCATCGAAATTCCCATGCGGAATATTCCGCCCCCGGAGCCGCAATCGAGCGCTCCGGAGGTATCTGGTTAGAATTGTAGCCGACGGATTAGCGTGCTCGGTTACGGGCAGCTACCCGCTTCAAAGTATCCTTCGCTGGTTTCCGAGACGGTGTTGTAGGAAAAGGGCCCGGAGAATGTGAGCTCTTCACCACTGCCTTTCGCGTAGTAGTGATACACCCAGTTGAAGTACCAGACGGTTGCTCGTTGCGGGGTGCTGTTGTAGTGGTATGTGTTGGCGGTTGTGTATTCTTTGCAGGTCCAGGCATCGCAGGCTAAATCACTGCCGCTGCAATTCTGGTCAATCCCGTCATCGCAAATTTCCGTGGCCGCCGGGTTGATGCTGGCATCCTGGTCATTGCAGTCACTGTTGGAACTGAATCCATCCCCATCGCTATCAATACCCGAGGCTCCGCCAATTCGACGATTGTTGTCAAAAAACCATTGGGTTACGTAGTTGGGGTAGTCCACTTTGGTGTGGACGAAATAGCCGGAGTTTCCGCCATTTCCAGTAGACCAGTCGTGTCCCATGCCGCTCACGGATATTCTGGATACACGAGGTCCCGTGGTGTCTGAGAAAATGACCTTGGTCCCGCCGCTTGCAATGCTAGTGGGCGGCCCCTCTGAGGTAGCACCGTATACTAGGCTCATGATATTAGCACCGTGCTGATTGAAGCCTGGGTCTACCGTCGAATCTGCATTTCCGTGAATGGTTGAATAAATCTGTGTCTCCAGATGTGAATTGTTGCTTCCTGCGAGATTGGCGCAGTGTGCTGCGGCATTTGCGTCGGAATAGTTCCAGGGGACGCTGGAGTACTGGTAGGTGGTGGTGCCGAGGCCGGGCCCCGCTGAGCTGCCGACGCCGGCAAAAATATCTGGCGCGAGGCAGGCAATCACATTGGCTTGGCCTCCGCCGGAGGAAAATCCGGTAATGTAAACCTGGTTCGGGTCAATATTCAGTGCGGCGCGGCCCGTCAGCTCAATGGCCAGATTGATAATTTCATTGTTGTGCTTGTTGCTTCGGGTGTGGTTCTCGCCATAGTAGTCCCAGCAGCTTATGTTCGATGCGCCCAGTCCCGGTACATCGGGCAGGGCGATAACCATTCCGAACTGATCCGCGGTGGGTTCCCAGTCCGCATGGTTTTTCATATCCGTATTGCTCATTGAGCAACCGTGAAGATTGATCATGAGTGCGCGTTTGTTATTGATTACTGGTGCTGTTGTCGGCAGATAGATGTGTACGGAATCCATGCCTGCCAGATAATGTTCGGTGGTCCAGTTGCCAGCGTGAGATTGGTTAGAAATGAACAGGCTGAATACTGTGGTTATAAATAGGACGCGGCAGAATTTCCCGCTTCCGTTGAGCGATCTCGGTTTCATTATTCTCACCATGCTTATAAGGTATTGTTATATTAACAAGCGTGTAGCAGCCGCGACTCTAAACATCCTGGTTACATTGCGTTTGTGACTGCTAATTGATGCTTGTCAATTCACAGGTTTTGGTCAAGTGATTTAAAATCACCGGGTGTCGACCTGAGATCACCATTGGGAAATTATTTTGGCCACAGCACCGATTACCATAGAATCACCCAATTGTTAGGAGCCCGCTAAATTCTATGTCGTCCCTGACAAGCCCCAAGACCAACGAACCTCTCGCCTGGGATCAGCTGCTAAAGAGCGGCTGCCGGATATTCCTCGGCTCTCACGCCGCTGTCCCCAATGAACTGATGGCCGACCTGGTCGCCAATAGTCGTGGCCTCAATGATATTGAAGTGACCCACGTCTTTACCCTGTCGGATAATTTCTGGGCCCAGCGCAAGTACGCCGAGCTGTTTACTGTAAACGCCCTGTATATCGGTGGCACCGCCGTGCGCAATGCGGTGGCGGAGGGGCGGGCGGACTATACGCCGACGTTTCTTTCCGAAGTGCCAAAACTGTTCAGTGATCATGTGCTGCCACTGGATGCCGCGCTGATCATGGTCAGCCCACCGGATGAACTGGGTTACTGCTCCCTGGGAGTGAGTGTCGATGTCGTGTCGTCCGCGGTGAAAAATGCCAGCACGGTCATTGCCCAGATCAATCCCTGTATGCCGCGCACCAACGGCCACACCTTTATCCACCGCGACCAGATCGACGCCTGGATGACCGCCGAGGCTGCAATCCCCGAATCACCGCCGCCGGAAATGGATCAGGCGGTCGAACAGATCGGGCAGTATGTGTCGGTACTGGTAGAAAATGGCTCCACCTTGCAGATCGGCATGGGCAAGGTGCACGATGCCGTGCTGCGCTACCTGGGCAATCACAAAGACCTGGGTGTGCACTCGGAAATGATTTCTGACGGCGTGGCCCAATTGATGAAAAGCGGTGTGATCAACAACCGCAAGAAAACCTATCACCGGGGAAAGACCATCACCAGCTACTGCATGGGTTCGAAAATGCTGTACGACTTTATCGACGGCAATCCCCATGTGGAGCTGTATCCGGCGGAGCATGTCAGCTCCCCGGTAAAAATCGCCCGCAACGACAAAATGGTCGCCATCAACAGTGCCATCGAGGTGGACCTGACCGGGCAGGTGGTTTCCGATTCCATCGGTAGTCGCCTGTACAGCGGTATCGGCGGGCAGGTGGATTTTATTCGCGGTGCAGCCCTGAGCAAGGGCGGTAAACCGATCATCGCTTTGCCGTCTACCGCGAAGGATAAAGATGGCAGGCTGGTCTCCCGCATCGTCGCGTCGCTCACCCCCGGTGGAGGCGTAGTGACCTCCCGCGCCCATGTGCATTACGTCGTCACCGAATATGGTATCGCCTCCCTGCGGGGGAAAAGCGTGCGCGAACGTACCCTGGAAATGATTCGAATCGCCCATCCGGATTTTCGCCGGGAACTGCTGGAAAAAGTGCGGGAATTCTACTGGGTGCCGGAATACCAGGAGCAGGCGCCCACCACCGTGCCGGAGCTGGGCCCGGTGGATCAGAAACGCTACACCTTTGACGGCATCCGCTATACTCTGCGTCCCCTGCGCCCGTCCGACGAGCGCAGGCTTCAGGAGTTTTTCTACACCCACAACAAAGAAACCCTGATGATGCGTTACAACCACCATGTCACGCAGATGTCCCGGGAAAAATCTTGCAGTCTGGTGAGTGTGGATCAGCGTAAAGATCTTGCCCTGTGCTTTACCGATCTCGACGGGGCCAGCGAGGTCATCCAGGGTGTTGGCCGTTATTACTATTACCAAGCCGACAACAGCTGCGAAGTAGCGTTCGTCATCAAGGAAAGCCGTCGCGGCAAAGGGATTGCTTCCACTCTATTGGAAGAAATGGAAAGCATCGCGCGCAAGCGGGGCATTCAAAAAATGTTTGCCTGCGTGCGTCGGGACAACAAGCCCATGCTGAAAATTTTTGAAAGTAACGGCTTCACCACACGCATGGGGGACTCCATGGACGAGCTCTATCTGGAACTGGATCTCACCCAAGACGAAAACAAAACAGACCGTGATGGCGACAGGGACGCGAGGAACTGACTATGGCGACCGTTGGATTTTTCTCAGACCCCGCCTGCAGCCGCCACGATATGGGCGAAGACCACCCGGAGTGTCCCGCGCGGCTCGATGCCATCCAGGACCAGCTGTTAAGCAGCGGCATGGAATACGTGCTGCGCTTCTTCGACGCCCCCCAAGCCACCCGCGCGCAGCTCGAGCGGGTACATACACCGGAATACGTCGCCTCCCTGTTTGATCGCGCCCCCAGCGAGGGCATCGAAGTCCTCGACGAAGATACCCGCATGACCCCCCACACTCTCGCCGCCGCATTACACGCCGCCGGCAGTGGTATCGACGCCGTGGATCGCGTCATTGCCGGGGAAATCAACGCCGCTTTCTGCGCCGTCCGCCCACCGGGCCACCACGCCGAGCGGGACAAAGCCATGGGCTTCTGCCTGTTCAACAACATCGCCATCGCCGCCGCCCACGCCCGCGCACAACACGGCCTCGATCGCGTCGCCATCCTCGACTTCGACGTCCACCACGGCAACGGCACCGAGGACTTTGTCGCCGGCCGCGAAGGTTACCTGCTCTGCTCCAGTTTCCAGTCCCCCTACTACCCGTTTAGCGGCACCGGCGACCTGCCCGACAACATCGTCAACTCCCCCCTCGAAGCCGGCGCCGGCGGCGATGCCCTGCGCCAAGTCGTGACCACCCAATGGCTGCCCGCACTGGAAAAATTTCAACCGCAGATGCTGTTTATCTCCGCCGGTTTTGACGGACATATCGAAGACACCATGGCGCAGCTGCGCTTCAAGGAAGAAGATTATTTGTGGGTAACCGAAAGACTGCGGGAGTACGCGGACAAGAATTGCGAAGGCCGAATTGTTTCCGCACTTGAGGGCGGTTATGCCCTGTCTGCACTGGGGCGCAGTGTGGTTGCGCATCTCAAAGGTCTGATTGGTAATTAACCGAACAAATACCCACAAGCTGATGAGAAGGTGGAGTGCCGGGTACGGGTTTTCAGGAGCGTCGCAAACAGGATGTTTGCGCCGCAGCGCCCAGGGATGGGTTAACAGCGGTCCTGAAAACCCGTACCCGGTGCTTCACCGCCACTAGACCTCTAAGTGGCCACCCCAAACCAAAACCAGAACCAACAAAAAGGCACCAGAATCCAACCCAAAGGTGGGAAACCGCAAACCCTGCACGCTATGATGAAATGAAAGGAGAGGTGACAGCGTTGTCATTTCTTGGCCGCCAGTGGTATAACTTATCGGGATAAATGCCCCAGGGTCCGCACGCGGACGCACCCGGGCAAACAACTGCGATGAATGCGCCGAAGCGATTGCTCACTTACAGCTCGCTTAACGGATGGCGCAGCAGCCCGATAATACTAATAAGGGAGAAAACGATGTCTGAAGTGCACACCTACCCGGTGCCCGAAACCTTCGCCGCCGATACCCTCGTCAACAAAGACGACTACCAGCGCATGTACCGCCAGTCGGTAGAAGACCCGCAAGCATTCTGGTCCCAGCAGGCCAACGACTTCCTGCAGTGGAGCAAGCCGTTCACCAAAGTGGTGGAAGAAGATCTGAAAAAAGGCCATGCGGCCTGGTTTGCCGACGGCGAACTGAATGTCTCCGTCAACTGTATCGATCGCCACCTTCCCACTCGCGCCGAGCAGACCGCGCTGATCTGGGAGGGCGACGATCCCGCCGACAGTAAAAACATCACCTACCGGGAATTGCACGAACAGGTTGGTCGCCTCGCCAATCTGCTGAAAGCCCGCGGCGTGAACAAGGGCGATCGCGTGTGCATCTACATGCCGATGATCCCCGAAGCCGCCTACGCCATGCTCGCCTGTACCCGCATTGGTGCGGTGCACTCGGTGGTCTTTGGTGGCTTCTCCCCGGACTCCCTGAAAGACCGTATTCTCGACTCCGACTGTCGCCTGGTGATCACCGCCGACGAAGGTGTGCGCGGTGGCAGAAAAGTACCGCTGAAAGCCAATGTAGATAGGGCGCTCGCGAGCTGCCCGGACGTACACACCGCCATCGTGGTCAAACGCACCGGTGCCAACATCGATTGGGACAGCAAACGCGACATCTGGTACGCCGAATCCGTCGCCGAACAGAGCACCGACTGCGCACCGGAGCCGATGAACGCGGAAGACCCGCTGTTTATCCTCTACACCTCCGGCTCCACCGGCAAACCCAAGGGTGTATTGCACACCACTGCCGGCTACCTGCTCGCTTCCACCATGACCTTCAAATACGCCTTCGATTACAAGGAAGGTGATGTGTTCTGGTGTACCGCGGATGTGGGCTGGATTACTGGCCACAGCTACATTGTGTACGGCCCGCTGTGTGCCGGTGCCATCTCGCTGATGTTTGAAGGTGTGCCCACCTATCCGGATGCCTCCCGCTGCTGGCAGGTGGTGGAAAAACACAAGGTGAATACCTTCTACACCGCCCCCACCGCAATCCGCGCTTTGATGGGTGCCGGCGACGACTTCGTCACCAAGTGCGACCGCAGCTCGCTGAAACTGCTGGGCACCGTGGGTGAACCGATCAATCCGGAAGCCTGGGAGTGGTACTACGACGTGGTGGGCGAAAAGCGCTGCCCGATCGTGGACACCTGGTGGCAGACCGAAACCGGTGCACACCTGATCACGCCGCTGCCCGGCGCCACTGCGCTGAAGCCGGGCTCCGCGACCAATCCATTTTTTGGTGTACAGCCGGCACTGCTGGACGAGAAAGGCCAGGAAATCGAGGGTGAAGGCGAAGGTGCGCTGGTGATGAAGGCCAGCTGGCCGAGCATGATTCGCAGCGTGTACGGCGATCATCAGCGCATGATCGACACCTACTTCTCCACCTTCCCCGGTTACTACTTTACCGGCGACGGCGCGCGCCGCGATGCCGATGGTTACTACTGGATTACCGGGCGTATCGATGACGTGCTGAATGTTTCCGGGCACCGTCTGGGTACCGCGGAAATCGAGAGCGCCATCGTGCTGCACGAGGATACTGCGGAGGCGGCGGTGGTGGGTTATCCCCACGATATCAAGGGCCAGGGTATCTACTGCTACGTGACTCTGAAAAATGGCCGCGAGCCGTCGGAAGAGCTGCGGAAGGAACTGATCGACCTGTGCGTACAGGAAATCGGCCCCATCGCCAAGCCGGATATCATCCAGTGGGCCCCGGGACTGCCGAAAACCCGCTCCGGCAAGATCATGCGCCGTATCCTGCGCAAGATTGCCAGTAACGAGCTGGATTCACTGGGGGACACCTCGACCCTGGCGGATCCGTCCGTGGTAGACGAGCTGGTGGATCATCGGGCCAATCGTTAAGTACCGCTGTTGCACACTTGTTTCGTTAATTTCTAACTAAGTGGCGGTGGCGCTACCGGGTACAGTCTTGTGAGACACGCCGTGAACCCATCCATGGGGGCTCTTCCGCGAGGTCCCTCTCGCGGAAGGTCTCACAAGACTGTACCCGGTATCGCCACCTTCGCCCTTAACTTCCCGTCTTATTAGAAGGTGTAGCTGAAGCCCAGCTCGTAAGTAGAACCGAACTCGTCGTACTGGGACAGGCGACTCTCGTTGCCGAAGTAGTAGAACTCCGGACGGTCGTTGAGGTTCATGGCCGCCGCGTTGATGGTCAGGTTGTCGTTGACCTCATACTTCGCGGTCAGGTCCACCTGCATGAAATCGCTGGTGTAGCGATCGTTCAGTGCGCTGTCACCGAGCTCGTCCAGGTACTTGTCGCGGTAGTTGGCGGCCAGGCGGATATCCCAGGCACCCTTGTCGTAACCGAAGGCCAGGTTGGCGGTGTTGCGGGCCTGCTTGACGTAGGGAGTGGTGCGGTCGCCAAAGGCGGAATCCGACGGCAGGTCGGTCTCCCCATCGGCAAAGGTGTAGTTGACCATCGCCAGCAGGCCGTTGTCCCAGGCGTGCTGCAGCGCCAGCTCCGCACCCCAGATGCGGCTGTCGTCCGCGTTGATGTAGGTTTCCATACGGTCCCACACGCGGTCGCGCAGTTCGGCGTCGCTTGCGCTCACTTCGACGATGGCGTCCTGGATGTCTTTGTAGAAAAGACCGCCGCCGATAAAGGTGCCTTCACCGACGTAGTACTCGTAGCTGACATCCAGGTTCCACGCAGTGGTCGGATCCAGGTAGGGGTTACCGCCCTCGATCTCGTTGTCTTCCAGGTCGATTTCCGCACCGGCGCTGGCTTCACCGAAGCCCGGGCGCACCAGGGAGCGGAACAGGCCGAGGCGCAAAACCTGGTCGTCGGCCAGTTGCAACTGCACATTCACCGACGGCGCGAGGAAACCGTAGTCATTGTTGTAGGCCACGTCGCCGGCATAGGCCTCGCCGTCGAACTGTTTACCGCGGTAGGTGGCGCTGGTGTCTTCGTAACGCAGGCCGTAGACGTAGGTGGCGAAGTCGGTATTGGTGGTAGCCATCAGGTAGCCGGCGAAAACATCTTCTTCCGCATACCAGTCTGCAGCGATGGATTCTTCTTCCTCGTCACCACTCATTTCATAGAGGTCCCCCGGCGCACGGCAGCTGGTGCCGTCGGACAGCGCAAAGCTGCCGTTGCCCAGGGTCGGGATCAGGTCGCGCACGCCGTCAAAGGTGGGCGAGGGGCCGTGGTTGTTGCCGAAGTAATCGCCGATTACGCGGTTGTCGTGCTCCGCCAGGGTCACATCGTCGATGGGCTCGTAGCCGCAGAAATCGAACTCGTTGTCCTTGTCGCGCTGGCGGTATTTGATGCCGTACTGCAGCTCGGTAACATCGTTCAGCTCCAGGTTCATATCCACACGCAGGCCGAAATCCTGGTCTGTGGAGAGGGCGGTTTCACTTTCCAGCGCCTTGAGGAAATAGTTCTGCGGGTCGTACAGCTCGGCGGCGTAGTTCAGCACCGGTTTTTTCGGGTCGCTGTTGTCGTAGGTCATCGGCGTATCGAGTTCGATACTGCGGTAGATGGCGTTCCACTTGTCAGTGTCGTCCTGCTCCGCCTGTGAGCCGAAGATTTCCGCTTTCAGGGTGCTGCGCTCACTCAGCTGGAATTCACCGCCGAACTGGGCGGAGCTGATGCTGCGCACCTCAACGCGCGGGCGGGATTCGGTATCCATGCGCTGGGTCGGGTAGGTGGCGATGTCACCGTCGACAACAGCATCGTCTTCCAGGGAGCGGGTTTCCCACTTGGCGCGATCTTCGGTGTCGGTGTATTCGTTGTGGAAGAAGCGCGCGAAGTAGCTGTTGCCGCTGTCGGCCTGGTAATCGAAGTTCAGCACCACACCCTGGCGCTCGCGTTCCAGGTCGTAGTAGCGCATTTCGAAATCGGAGTCGATGGCTTCGTCGCCCCAGCCACCGGTTTCGTTATTGCGCGCGACGATGCGACGGGTCTGGTCGCTGACCACCATGGCCACGCCCAGCTCGCCGTCCTGCAGGCGGAAGCGGTTGGTGGCGGTAACGGCGAGCTTGGGGTTGTTCGCGTCTTTGGTCAGCTCGTTGTAAGAGGTCTCGGCTTTGACCTTGCTGTGGAAGCCGTCGTATTTGAATGCGCTGATGGTTTCCAGATCGATGGCGCCACCGATGGTGTCCGCGTCCAGGTTGGGCGTCAGGGTTTTGTACACGGTCATGGAGTCGAGCATGTCCGAGGGCACGCCGTCCAGCATTACGCCGCGGCGGTTTTCCGGAGAGGCGGTGCTCACGCCGTTGATGGTCATGGCGTTCAGGTCGGTGTTCATTCCACGCACGGATACGTAGCGGCCTTCCCCCTGGTCGTTTTCTACCATGATGCCGGGCAGACGGCGCAGGGATTCGGAGACGTTGGTATCCGCAAAATTGCCCATGGCGTCAGAATCTACAACGCTGGATGCTTTATCGGAAGTCCGTTTTTTCTCCAGTGCGTTGGCCAGTGCCGCGCGGGAGCCTCCGTAGACCTCGACTTCTTCCATGCTTTCGACACTTTGCTGTGCCGTTGCAGAACCGGAAGCGGCAAGGCCGATTACCAGGGCAAGTAGTGTCTTTTCGCCGGAAAATCTTGGGAATTTGCGTGTGTTTTGGCGCATGGTAAGAGTCCTTAAATTATATTGTCCTGAACGTTTTTGTTGATTTACCGGCCGGGGAGAGTAGGGCGTTTTTATTGCAACGGAGTGAAAGTATTGTGAATGACCGATTGCGCGGCCCAGGGTCATCTGTATGGATTCATGCTGACCTACGGCGCACGGGGAATTTCCCCGAACCGTTTCATCGGGGGAGGGGAGCCAATTTGGAATGACGGGCAGGCTTGATCGCGGGTTAGAGCGCGGTGGACCCAAGGGGTTTTTGTTGGGGGAATACTACTGAGCGTATACTGAGGCGCAGTAATATCGATGTAATGGCCGTACAGTAAGGAAGGCGGCCTCGACGCCGCTGTTAATAACAATACGCGAGAAAACTCAATGCTACTTCAATCATGGGGCCGGGCCGCGTTGCTTCTGGCCTGTCTCAGCTTGTGGGCCGGCGCCAGTGTGGCGGACTCCGGCAACGATAAAGCCAATCACGATCCGCAGCTCGCTGCTGAACTCGGTGCCGATAAATATGGGATGCACAAATATGTGCTGGCGCTGCTGAAGGCGGGCCCCAACCGCGATCAGGATAAAGTGGCTGCAGCGGAGTTGCAGCGTGCCCATTTGGCAAACATTCAGCGATTGGCGAATGAGGGTGTACTGGTGCTCGCCGGCCCCTTTCTGGACGGTGGTGAACTGCGTGGTATTTATATCTTCGATGTAGATACCGTGGAAGAAGCGCGCAAGTTGACGGAAACCGACCCGGCAATTCAGGCTGGGCGCCTGGTCATGGAGTTGCACCCCTGGTACGGTTCCGCGGCGGTGAAAACCGTTAATGGTGTTCACAGCAAACTTGCTCAACAGTCTCCCTAATCACCCAATAATCAATACAGAGTCCGACGCGTGAACGAACAGCAGTACCTGTGCGACCACTACCGTTTTAACGCGGAACAGCGGTTAAAAGCCTTCAATTTTTTTGTAGTCCTGTCCATGTTTGCCGATGGCGGTGTCTTCACTGCCGTGGAGAAGGGATTTCACCCTCTGATTCTGGTATTGCTCGGCGGTTTTGTGGTGATTGTATCTGCGGTGTTTTGGGTGATGGATATGCGCAGCCGTCAGCTGCTGAGCCTGGCGGTGCCGGGGCTGCGTGCGGCCGAAGCGCAGTTGCCGGAAGCGGCACGGGTATTCACCCGCGATGTCCATTCACAGGGCAGCTGTATCCGCTATACGGTCGCCATTCGCGCCCTGATACTGGGGCAGTTTTTCTGCGGTAGCGCCGTGGTCATTTACGGATTTCTGGCGTACTTCACCGTTGTATAGCATCTCCCCGCGGGGCACTGCCAACGGCTTTTTTAGCTCCTATCTATACTGAGTTCTTTCAGTGGGAAAATGTTCGCGCCAAGGGGGCTACCATGCTGGATCATATTGGTCTGATCGTGCACGACTACGACCGCAGCAAAGCGTTTTACCAGGCCGCTCTGGTACCCCTTGGGTATGAGTTGGTCATGGAAATGGGCGACTGGGCCGGGTTTGGTTGGGGCGGTAAACCCCAGCTGTTGATCAAGGGCGGCTCCAGCACATCACCCGCACTGCAACTTGCATTCAGCGCGGAAGACCGGGACACCGTGCACCGGTTCTACAAGGTCGCGCTGGAAGCCGGTGCCTCGGAGAGTGTGGGTAATGGCGCTCCGGGACTGCGCCCGGAAATTCACGATAATTACTTCAGTGCCTTTGTACTTGACCCTGACGGGCACAAGATCGAAGTTGTGTGCCATATCCCTGCGGACGCCTTTTGATCCGATAACCACAGCGGGCACACTTTCCACCATCCATATGGCCGGGTATTACGCGCTCAGCGTCGCGGCCTGATTTCCTCGTCCAGGCGAGCCAGCAACTGCTCTGCCCAGCGAATCCAGGTTTTCTCCGTTTCAATGCCCAGCAACAGTGGCTGATGGGATATCCACAGTCTCTGTTGCTGTTCTGCCGGGCGTCGGTAGAAACGGGCATTCTGTGCCTCGTAGGTGGCAAGTTTGTCCCGGTGTTGAACCAGGTGGTTGGCGAGCTCTGCGCGCATCTGCACCGCAGACAGGTGGTGGCCGGCAAAAACCTGAATCAAGAATGGGTCGCGGATCTTTTGTGCAGCGGCGGGCTGTGTAATCCAGGATGCCAGCGCATCCCGCCCGGCATCGGTCAGGCTGTAGATCTTTTTGTCGGGGCGGCCATTCTGGCGCTCCTCGACACAGTCCAGCAGTCCCTCGTGGTGCAGCTTGTGGAGCTCCCGGTACATCTGCTGATGACTGGCGCTCCAGAAGTGGTTGACACTGCGCTCGAAACGGCGTTTCAGGTCGTAGCCACTGCCGGGCTCGATATCCAGTAGGCTGAGCACGGCAAATCTAAGGGACATTGTGGATCTCGACAGTCAAATCAAAGGGCGATGTATGCGCAAAGTTGCATAGCCCCGTAGTGTACGGTGCCTTCCCTGAAGGAGGTAGTTTCAGGGGCGGAGGACGATATACTCCGGGCAGCCCTATTAGGATGTTAATTGCGGATATTTACTTGAGGTAGGATGCTCATGTTGGGTGTTAATGAAAATATAATATGAAGGGACTGGAAATTACGGTTTTGGTGGATATAATCGCAGCCGCCACCAAAAGTGGCTGAATAATGTTCAATAGCAGTAATCCGCCGTGGCCAAAAGCCACCGAACGTCAGGTCCAGTGTCAGCATGTCGCCCCAATCTCTGTCTCAGGCTACCGAAGCCATTCCTGTCTCCCCGCCGGTGATGGCGCTGGAGGACGAAAAGCCGGTTGAGACATCCCAGTGCACCAATTCCCAGCTGAATCAGCGCCGCAACCGTCGCACCCGCTGGAGTGAGTGGCTCCTCGATGTGTTCGCCATGAACAGCTTCTCATGGGCAATTGCGATACCCATCGAGTTGATGCTGGCGGGAATGAGCTGGCGGGAACACCTGAAGGTTCGACTGCTCGCGGTGGTGTTCAACACCTTGATCGCGCGCCCGTTCAGTCTCTACCGAAACTGGATTGTGGGGCGTTTTGGCCGTGGCAGCGCGTTGCACAACTATGGTGTGGATACCTTTGTATTCCTCAGCTTCCAGCTGCCTCTTTACACGGCCAATATGCTGCTCGGAGGTGCTTCTGCGGGTGAAATCGCCACTGCCTGCGCGACCTTTGCTCTGATCGCGGGTGTACTCGGGCGGCCCTACGGTATGTACCTGGATTGTCTGCGGCGACTGTGGAGCCGGGGTCTGGGGCACCGCAATGGCGCGGATTGCGACCCGGCTGCGGCCGAGTTGGAGCGGGCGTAATAGCTTGTAATGCCCGGTAGTTGACTTGCGCATGGGTCCTGCCTTCAAATGCGCCCAGCAAGAACTCCGTCGCATTTTGAAATTTTGGCGTAGAATAGTCTTATGCGGTGCCTGGTTTGGTGTAAGGCCATGCCAGTACCGGGCAGGATGCCCTGGTCGCCGCCAGACACAAGTCTAAAAGCGCACAGTGTGCGTATACAGGATACGAAAGACTTGCCGGGCCGCCCAACCCGGCGAGATATCCACCCTGAGTAAGTCACTTCCCGTGGAATTCCCGCGAGAAATCATTCCGACAGGGGTATGGGCCGGGTTGCAGGAATAGCCCGAACTTTTAGTGGTTACAAGGAAGATAATGACCATGACCTACTGCCGTACGGTGAGTAGCACCTGCGATGGTGCCAGCGCCAGAGCGATCCGCCGGCTACCTACCCAGTGTTGGGTAGTGGGTGGCCGTATTATTGTGGCTGTTGCCGCGCTGACCCCCACCTTTGCCTCTGCCTTTCCCGGGCAGGCCATACTCCTCGAGAATCGCCTCCCCCTGATTTGGATTCTGCTTACTGCGGTCGCCCTGGTTGCCAGTCTTCTGGTGAGCATGCGCCTGCGTGCCCGGCTGCAAGCCGCGCAGGATGCGGCGGCTGCCAAGGTTGCAGACCTGCAGGCGGAAAACGCAAAGCTGTTCCGCCAGGTGCAAACCCGGGTGCACGAGTTGATGGAGCGCGACAAGCAGCTTGAGGAGGCGAGGGTTGCTGGGGAACAGGCGGAGGAAGAACATCGGGACTTCCTGTCCCTCAGTGGGCACCGTATGCGCAAGCCACTGGAAACACTGGTAAGCACCATGAGTCTGCTGTCCCGTGGCGGCGATGATGAGACCCGCCACCTCGCAGAGGCCGCGCTCGGACAGTGCCGTGCGTTGCGCAGTACCATTGAAGAAATTCAGCGCGCTGGCCAGGGCAGTCCTCAGGGGCTTGGGCCTGCTGCAGCGCCCCCCGTGTCGATCGAGGAGGCGCAGCGTGAGCTGTATATATTGCTGGTGGAAAACGACAGCCACCCAAGTCTGCGCCCGCGCCTCGAAGCCAGTGGCCACAAGGTGCGCCGGGAAACCAATGGCATCGATGGCGCCGAGGCGGCGCTGAAGGCGAAATACGATCTGGTACTGATCGATGTGCGTTTGCCGCTGATTGACGGTGTCGAGACTGCGCGCAAGATTCGCGGGGATTTTGCCAATGAGAGCCTACTGATCTTCGGCATGCTGGACAGCGTCAACAAGGGAGATCGCGAGCGCTTCGCCGGCCGCGGCCTCTCCGGTGTTCTCCCTTCCAACCCCTCGGACACACAATTGGTGCAGTTGTTGAGTTGGGTGGATCAGAAAACCCAGCCGAAATCGACGCCGAGCAAGCCTGCGCGTGCCAGCAAGGTGCTGAACTCCAGTACCCTGGAGCGCCAGCGAGATACCCTGGGACATCTGGCATTCTCCGAATTGCTTGGCGACCGCCTCGCCAACTTGCCGAAGAAGATCACCGCGCTTACCAGTGCTCTGACCGGCCGCCACTGGCTCGATGCACAGCACCAGGCCCAGGCGATTGCCGCTGAAGCAGAGAGTGTTGGTTTGGAAGTGGTCGCTGCGCGCTTGAAGGCGCTGTCTGCGCGGCTGTCCATCGACAGCGAGCGGGATTATTGTCGCCACCAGCGCACGGAAATACTCGGGCTGATGCGTTCCTCAATCCAGCAGCTGAAAGCCTGGCGGGAGAAAAATGTGCATACCGAGTGGGCACTGCGCTAGCTTGCTACAGGGTGCGAGTGCGACAGGCAACGGGGTGGCCGCGACAACTTGCGTGCCCGTGTGCTTATCGGTGGCGGAATTAGCACTTACACTTAAGCGTTGAATAATCGATTGGAAACTGAACCATGTCCGAGCATTATCCCGCCGAGCAACAATCCGAACGCGAGCGCTCCGGGCGCGACATCGCCACTCTGGTATACCTTATTCAGGCGATCAGCATTTTCACCGCGGTGCCGTTTTTTGTTGGCGTGATTATCAACTATGTGAAGCTGGGGGATGTGCGCGGCACCGTTGCCGAGTCACACTTCCGTTGGCAGATTCGCACCTTCTGGTACAGCCTGTTGTGGTTTGTGATTGGCTGGGCAACCGTGTGGATTCTGGTGGGCTTCGTGGTCTGGGGAATCAGCTGGGTGTGGGTGTGCTATCGGGTGATACGCGGCTGGTTGACCCTGTCGGAGAACCGGCCGGCCTATTCCTGAGGCGGTACGGTGACAGAATTTTGATGTTCCGGTTTTAGTAGTACCGGTTTTAGTAGTACCAATTTTAGTAGTACCGATAAACGGTGAGAGAAACCGTTGGAGCGGCCAATTGGCCGCTCTTTTTTTGCCTGCTGGCTGGCGGTATTGCCAGTGGCTGGTCGTTAGATTCCGCCCATCAATGCCAGTACAAACAGGTCGGCGGGCAATAGCTGTCCATTCACTTCGAGATTGCCGTGATCCAGTTGCAGGTGCATGGTCAGCTGGCCGTCCTTTTCCTGCATAAACCCGTATTGTTTCAGCGCACTGGCCTGCATGATCAGGGGTGACTGCATCAGGGCCTGCTCCGCAGCGGAAATATTTGCACTGCCGTTCAGGTTGTCGAGCCAGAACAGTTTGCTGTTCTGTACGTTGCGGTTGCGTGGCATGCCCTTCCAGTCCACGTCCAGCTGCAGCTGTAACGGGCCATTTGCGGTCTGGATGTCCAGCTGTTGCTGTGCCTGCAGTGGGCGCTGGAACACCACCGGCCAGCTGCGCTGGTGGGAGGGAGTCAACATCAGGTTGTAGAGAAAGTGGTGCAGATCGTCGTAGCTGATGGATGGCAGGTTGATCTGCTGAGTCATGCTGCTGGCCGGTGTGGAAGACTGGATCTCGGGCAATTTGATCCCGGCCAGAACCTTGAGGGTGCGTGGTGCCACCAGTTCACTGGCGTACTCCAGCTCCACGTCCCGCAGCTCGAGTGGGCCGTTGTCGTTATTGGCGCGCACCAGCGGCAGTGTGGCATGCAGGGTGCCGGCACCTGAGGGTGCCAGGGCAAATTCGCCCTGAGCGGACTGCAGGTACAGTGCTTCGCGGTGGCCGTCCATGCGCACAAACTCGCCCAGCTCAAAGCGGCTGTCTCGCTGCTTGCCCTGGTAGTCCGTCACAAAGCGGATCTCGCCCCCCTTGAACAGGATCTGCTGGTCCGCCACGACACGCTCGATGGGCTGCAGAAACAGGGTATTGATCACCCGGTTGTTGGCAGCCACCAGTGTTTCCAGCACGACAGGGCTGTCGTCCACACTCGTGCCAATAGGACCGTAGTAGGCTTCCAGCTGATGGCGCAGCACCGGTTCCAGCTGTTTGCCGGTGAGGCGGGTTTCCGCATAGAGGGCGCCCACTCTGGGGCCGCTGCGGGTAAACAGAACCGGGCCGTGCTGGATTTCACTGAAGGTTTCAGTGGCGCCCTCTTTCCCTTTTAACAGGGTCAGCGCCTCAGCGCCGAACCAGCCGCGCTGGTAACCGTTCAGGTCAATATTCGGCTGCTGGGCGAGTTGCTGTTGCAGAGCTTCCTCGACCTTGGGGCCAATCAGGCCCGGTGCGATGAGCGCAGCCAGCAACAGCACGGCGGTGGTGGTAATCAGGAGTATACGTAAGGCTTTCATGTGGTCAAAAATCGGGCGTCGTAAACGAGGGGCCCGATAGTATCAGATCGCGATGAATCTGGTGACCTTGTGCGCAATACCGCCGCGGCTCAGTCGCCGTCGATGACGCCGGGCTCGCCGGCAATGGCGCGGGCAACTTTAGAGCCGCTGTCGCGCCCCAGTGCCCGTGAGATAAAGTTGCCGGCCCTGGCCAGACGGGCGAGGTCGACGCCGGTGTGAATACCCAGTCCGTCCAGCATGTAGAGCACATCTTCGCTGGCCACATTGCCGGAGGCGCCGCGGGCATAAGGGCAGCCGCCGAGTCCGGCCACCGCGGAATCCACCACGGTGATTCCGGCTTGCAGGGCGGCGTAGATATTCGCCAGCGCCTGGCCGTAGGTATCGTGGAAGTGCACCGCCAGCTTTTCCATGGGCACCTGTTGCGCCACGGTCTCGATCATATAGCGGGCCTTGTCCGGGGTGCCGACGCCGATGGTGTCGCCGAGGCTGATTTCATAGCAACCCATATCCAGCAGCGCTTTACTGACCTCTGCCACCTTCTCGGCCCTGATGTCGCCCTCGTAGGGGCAGCCGAGTACACAGGACACGTAGCCGCGCACCGGAATGCCGTCGATGCGCGCCTGCTCCGCCAGCGGACGGAAGCGATCCAGGCTTTCCTCGATGGAACAGTTGATGTTTTTGCGGGTGAAGCTCTCCGACGCCGCACCAAATACCGCGACCTCGTCCGCCCTGGCATCCCGCGCGCGCTCGTAGCCCACCATATTGGGGGTGAGGGTGCTGTAGGTGACGCCGGGCACGCGGCGGATACCGGCGAGCACTTCCTCGCTGGCCGCCATCTGCGGTACCCATTTGGGGCTGACGAAGCTACCGGCCTCAATCACCTTGAGACCGCTGTTGCTCAGCAGGTCGATGAGTTGCACCCGGGTCTCTACGGAGATGGGTTGTTTCTCATTCTGCAGGCCGTCTCGCGGGCCTACTTCGACCATTTTTGCTCGCTCCGGAAGTGCCATCGAAAATACTCCAGTTAGCCTTCGGCGGTTTCTGCGCTGAAGTCGATCAACAGGCTGCCGCCATCCACCAGCTCGCCGGCGGCGCAGAAGAATTGATTCACGGTGCCGTCTGCCGGCGCACGCAGGGTGTGTTCCATCTTCATCGCCTCCATCACCAGCAGCGGCTGGTCTTTGCTGACCCTGGCTCCGGGCTCCGCCAGCAGGGTGACGATGGTGCCGTTCATCGGCGCTTCCAGGCCGTGGGCGGCATCGGCGCTTTCGCCGGTGTCCGGCGGAAGGATTTTAAAGTCCACCTGCTCGCCACTGACAAATACCGTGCCCTCATTTCCATGAGCCACGCTGGAATAGTTCACCCGGCGCCCGTCGAGCACCGCCACATTCTGACCGTGTAGAGCGGCAACGGTGCCGCTCTGATTGTCCACGGCGGCGCTGCACTGCCAGCGCAGGTTGTCTTCGCTGCCGGAGAAACGGATTTCAATCTCACGGCCGTGCACTTCGATTTTTTTACTGCGCCAAACGGTGAGGCCGTTGCGCCAGTTGTTGCCGCTGTGCCATGGAGAGAAAGGGTCGGCTTTCGGCGCGGAGCGGTGTTGCGCACGCGCTTCGCTGTGGAACAGAAAGGCGGCAATGGCGGCACACTGCTGGGAGCGCAGCTGTTGTTCCTGCTGCAGGATTTCCTGTTCGTGATCTTCGATAAAGTGCGTATTGACGCGACCGTTCACGAAGGCGGTGTGATTGATGACCCGGCGCAGAAATTCGATATTGTGGCGCAGTCCGGCAATCTGATACTGCTGCAGGGCGCGGTCCATTTTTGCCAGGGCCTCGCGGCGGTTGCGACCGTGCACGATCAGTTTGGAAATCATCGGGTCGTAGTGCACGCTGATTTCGTCGCCGGTCTGCACGCCGGTGTCCACGCGCACGGATTTGTCTTCCGCGGGCGGTTGGTGCCGCAGTAACTTACCGGTAGCCGGCAGGAAGTCGTTGTCCGGATCTTCCGCGTAGATACGCACTTCAAAAGCGTGCCCGATAATACTGAGTTCTTCCTGGGCCAGTGGCAGGGAGTCACCAGCGGCCACCGACAGCTGCCAGGCAACCAGGTCCTGGCCGGTAATCATTTCGGTAACCGGGTGCTCTACCTGCAGGCGAGTGTTCATCTCCATAAAATAAAACGAACCGCCGGCATCCAGCAGGAATTCCACGGTACCCGCGCCCACGTAACCGATGGCGTGGGCGGCGCGCAGGGCGGCCTCGCCCATTTTCTTGCGCGTCTCGGCGGACAGGCCGGGCGCCGGGGCTTCTTCCACCACTTTCTGGTGGCGGCGCTGTACCGAGCAGTCGCGCTCGAACAGGTATACGCCCTTGCCCTGCTTGTCACAGAACACCTGGATTTCCACGTGGCGCGGATTCACCACGTAGCGCTCGATCAACATGATGTCGTCGTTGAAGGCGTTGCGCGCTTCGCGCTTGGCGGCGTCCAGTGCTGCGTGGAATTCGTTGGGGTTGTCGACCCGACGCATACCCTTACCACCGCCACCGGCGGCCGCTTTGAGCAGTACCGGGTAGCCGATGCGGTTGGCGTGGCCTTCGAGAATGCCGGGGTCCTGGTTCTGGCCGTGGTAGCCGGGCACCAGGGGTACATTGGCCTCTTCCATGATCCGCTTGGCGGCGGATTTGGAGCCCATGGCGTCGATGGCGGCGGCGGGTGGGCCGACAAAGATGATGCCGGCTTCTTCGCATGCGCGGCAGAAGTGGGCATTCTCGGAGAGGAATCCGTAGCCGGGGTGGATGGCGTCGGCGCCGGTGCGTTTGGCGGCGGCGAGGACTTTGTCGATGTCCAGGTAGGATTCTTTGGCCGGGGCGGGGCCGAGGTGTACGGCTTCGTCGGCCTGCTGGACGTGCAGGGCGTTGGCATCTGCGTCAGAATAAACCGCGACGGTGGCGACGCCGAGGCGACGCGCGGTGCGGATAATACGACAGGCAATTTCGCCACGGTTGGCGATCAGCAGTTTGCGAATCATAGCTGGCTCTGTTTGGTCTTTTCCGGGCTCTATTCGAGCTCTGTTCCGGCTCAGTGGCGGCCGGTCACCGGGTGTCGGTTTTCAGGACCGCTGTAAACCCATCCCTGGGCGCTTCGGCGCAAACATCCTGTTTGCGACGATCCTGAAAAC
>NZ_JBSWXV010000008.1:0-192154 GCF_056160765.1 Microbulbifer sp. ABE4_465 | reverse complement strand
GGCGTGGGGTTTCAGGAGCGTCGCAAACAGGATGTTTGCGCCGCAGCGCCCAGGGATGGGTTCACAGCGGTCCTGAAACCCCACGCCCAGTGATCCACCGCCACCAATCGAGAACCAAGCGAACCCGGTAACCTGAAGACCGCCAACTACACTAAAAGCATCGGAATCCAAGGAACCCAGCCGATGCATAAACCCCGCCTGCAGCTCCAGGCTTCCTTCGATATCGCCTATCTCCAGTACCTGGACAAACAGGGCCGGGAGACACAGCCCCTGCCCGAATTTGCCACTCCCGACTGGCTCACCCACTGCCACCGGCAAATGCAACTGGCCCGGCTAGTGGACGACCGCGCGGTAAAACTCCAGCGCACCGGCCGCCTCGGCACCTATCCCTCCACCCTCGGCCAGGAAGCCATTGGCATCGCCACCGGCAACGCGCTGATGGCCGAAGATGTCTACTGCCCCTACTACCGGGAAACCGGCGCCCTGCTTGAGCGCGGTGTGGAGATTGAAGAGATCCTCGCCAACTGGAGTGGTGACGAGCGTGGGCAGAATTTCCAGCACGCGCCGAAGGATCTGCCCATCTGCGTACCCATCGCCACCCAGATGCTGCACGCCGCCGGTGTGGCCTTTGCGCTGAAATACCGCCACCAGCAGCAGGGCATTCCTCTACAGGTAGCGGTTGCCAGCTCCGGCGAAGGCGCCACTTCCAAGGGGGACTTCTACGAGGCCATGAACCTCGCCGGGGTGTGGAAGCTACCTATGGTGTTTGTGGTGAACAACAACCAGTGGGCCATTTCGGTGCCGAGAAACGCGCAAACCGGTACCCAGACCATCGCGCAGAAAGCCATCGCCGCCGGTATCCCGGCGCTGCAAGTGGATGGCAACGACGTGGTGGCCGTGGCCTGGGCGGTGCGGGACGCCATACAGCGGGCGCGCGAAGGTGAAGGTCCGGCGCTGATCGAGGCAATTAGCTACAGACTATGCGACCACACCACCGCCGATGATGCCAGCCGCTACCGCGGTGCCGAGGAGCTGGAGCAGGCCTGGCAGTGGGAACCGATCAAACGGCTGGATACCTATCTACGGGATCAGGGCCTGTGGAGCGATGCCAGGCAGCAGGACCTGGACCGCGAGCTGGCACAGATTATGGAAGCGGCGCTGAATAACTGGGAATCCCGCGCACCGGAACCGGTGACCGCCATCTTCGATCATCTCTACGCGCAATTGCCGGAAGGGCTGTACGAGCAGTACGACCAGTTGCGCGACGAGCAGCATCGGGAATTAAAGAAAGGCACGGTGATTGGGGGAAAGGGTTAGATGGCCGAACAAAACAGTGCGATCACCCTGGTGGAAGCGGTCGCCCAGGCGCTGGCCTACGAGCTCAAAAACAACCCGGAAGTGGTGGTGTTCGGGCAAGATATTGGTGCGAACGGCGGCGTATTCCGGGCAACCGACGGGTTGCAGAAAACCTTCGGTGCAGACCGGGTGCTGGACACCCCACTGGCCGAGACCATGATCGCCGGCATCGCCGTGGGTATGGCCACCCAGGGACTTCGCCCAGTGGCCGAGTTCCAGTTTATGGGCTTTATCTACCCGGGTCTCGATCATATCCTCAGCCACGCCGCACGCATGCGCAATCGCACCCGCGGCCGCCTAGGCTGCCCCATCGTCTACCGCGCCCCCTATGGTGGCGGCATTCACGCCCCGGAGCACCACAGCGAGAGCACCGAGGCGATCTTTGCGCATATCCCCGGTCTGCGGGTGGTGGTGCCCTCCTCCCCCGCGCGTGCCTATGGTCTGCTGCTGGCGGCCATTCGCGATCCGGACCCGGTGATCTTTCTTGAACCCAAACGCATTTACCGCGCGGCCAGACAGCCGGTACCGGACGATGGCGAGTCCCTGCCCCTGGACCGCGCTTTTGTCCTGCGTGAAGGCAGCGACCTGACTATGGTGGCCTGGGGCGCAAGCGTCCGCGAGACTCTCGCCGCCGCTGAACAGTTGTCCCGCGACGGCATTGAGGCGGAAGTCATTGACCCCGCCACCCTCAAGCCCCTGGATATCCACACCATCATCGATTCCCTGGAGAAAACCCGCCGCTGCGTGGTGGTCCACGAAGCCGCGCGCTTTGGTGGTTTGGGGGCGGAAATCGCCGCACAGATTCAGGAGTACGCCTTCGACCTGCTTGATGCGCCGGTGCAGCGGGTCACCGGTTACGACACGGTGATGCCCTATTACCAGCTGGAAAATGCCTATCTGCCCGGAGTCGAGCGCATCCTGGCTGGCGCCCGCTCTGCACTTAACTATGTTCGCGACGGCGTCCGCGAACACGGAGTGGAGGGAGGCCGATGAAGATCTTCAAGCTCCCCGACCTGGGTGAAGGCCTGCCGGATGCGGTGATTCGCGAATGGCATGTGGACGAGGGTGACAGCGTCAAAGCGGATCAGACCCTGGTGACCGTGGAAACTGCCAAGGCACTGGTAGAGGTTCCCTCCCCCTATTCCGGCACAGTGGAAACCCTGTTTGCCGCGGAAGGCGAGACACTGGAAACCGGCCAGCCGCTGATCGGATTTGCCGGTGCGGAGCCGGGTTCAGCGCCAGAGCCGGAAAGCAAACCTGCAAGTGAACCCAACAGCGACAGCGGCACCGTGGTGGGCAAGATTGAACAGGGCAGCGAGGCTCTGGCTGTAGAACAGCGCCCCATCGCCAACCGCCCCCGCTGCGCCACCCCGGCGATCCGCGCCCTCGCCCGCCGGCTCAAGGTTGATCTGGCCGATCTGCATCCGTCCGGCGCCCGCTTCAGCGAAGCGGAAGTACGCGCCGCGGCGCGTGGTGAAAACCTGCCACGCTGGAGCGAAAAACCGGAGAAAAGCGACGAAACCGTCGCGAAAGAGCGTAATAAGTCCACGTCCGAATCCAGTGAAATGGCCCCCGCCCGTCGCGCGATGATGCTGGCCATGAATCGCGCCCGCGACCAGGTCTGCCCCATGACCCTGTTCGATGAGGTGGATATCTCCGACTGGCCCAAGGGCAGCAGCGCCACCCTGCGTCTGCTAAAGGCCATCGCCCTGGCCGCCGCGGACGAGCCAAACCTGAATGCCCACTTCGACAACGCCGTTCTGGAGCCGAAAACCCCGGTCAACGTCGGTCTGGCGGTGGACGCGCCCAAAGGCCTGTTTGTGCCGGTGATCAAAGATGTCGGCGCACAGAGCGAGGATGCGCTGCAGGAGACAATCGCCCGTTTTAAACAGCAGGCCAATGAAGGTGCCATCCCCCAGCAGGATCTACAGGGCGCCACCATCCACCTCTCCAATTTTGGCAGTCTGGCGGGCCGCTTCGCCACGCCGGTGGTGGTGCCGCCACTGGTGTGTATCGTCGGCGCCGGCCGCGCGCACAAGGCGGTACTGCCCCACAAGGGGAAGGCCCGGGTGCGCAAACTGTTGCCTCTGTCGATAACCGCCGACCACCGCGCGGTTACCGGCGGTGAACTGGCCAGATTCCTGAAAGCCGTAAAAGACCACCTCAGCAAAAGTCAGGTGTGAACTTCAGTTTCGGTTTGCTATGCTTAACTTACGAAGCGAAACTTAAGCGAGCATGTCCAAACGCTCATGTCCAAGCGTAATACCCAACAGCGCCGCCACCAAATACTCAGCCAGATCAACGAAGCCGGTGAAGCCAGCGTCGAAGAACTCGCGCGTCAGTTCGAAACCTCCGAAGTTACGATCCGAAAGGATCTGGCGGCCATGGAAGACAACGGCCTGCTGCTGCGCCGCCACGGCGGCGCCATCCCCCTGCCCCGGGAACTGGTGGCCGAAGATCCCCTGTCCCAGACCAAACGCGCCATTGGCCGCGCCGCCGCCGAGCTTATCCGCGACCACAACCGCATCGTCATCGACTACGGCCGCACCACCACCGGCCTGATTCCCGAGCTCAACCACAAGCGCGGCCTTGTCGTCATGACCAACTCCCTGCACGTCGCTAACCAACTGCGGGAACTGGAAAACGAACCCACCCTGCTGATGACCGGCGGCACCTGGGATCCCCACTTCGAGGCTTTCCAGGGCCAGGTCGCCGAACAGGTCCTGCGCGGCTACGACTTCGACCAGGCCTTTATCGGCGCCGACGGCATCGACCTCGAGCGCGGCACCTGCACCTTCAACGAGCAGATTGGCCTGTCCCGCGTCATGGCCGATGTCGCCCGCGAAGTAGTGGTGATGGCGGAGTCCAGCAAGGTGGGGCGACGGATTCCGAATCTGGAACTGAGCTGGGAAATGTTCGGTACCTTAGTGACCGACAGCGGCATCGAAGACAAGGTTTGTGCACAACTGGAAAGCAGGGGCCTGCGAGTCATCTGCGCAGAAGTGAATTAACAACGAAACAGAGTGTGTAAATCACTCGAAACCATGACGAGAAGGCGGCGATGCCGGGTAAGGGTGGGCGAGACCTTCTGCGAGAGGGACCTCGCAGAAGAGCCCCCATGGATGGGTTCACGGCGTGTCTCGCCCACCCTTACCCGGTAGCGCCGCCGCCACAAAACCAATTATGTGGCACCGAACCGAAATACCGAGGTAAGAAATATGTGTGGAATCGTAGGCGCCCTGGGCCAAAGAAACGTAACCGGAATCCTGTTGGAAGGACTGCGTCGACTGGAATACCGCGGCTATGACTCCGCCGGTGTGTGCCTCGTCAACGGCGACGGCAAACTGCAACTGCGCAAAACACAGGGCAAGGTCGCCGACCTGGAATCCGCCCTCGACGACAGTCCCACCGCCGGCCAGCTCGGTATCGCCCACACCCGCTGGGCCACCCACGGCGTCCCCTCGGATAAAAACTCCCACCCGCACGCCTCCGGCAACTTCGCCCTGGTGCACAACGGCATCATCGAAAACTATCAGGAACTGCGTGACGAACTCATCAGCAAAGGCTATGAATTCCAGTCGGAGACCGACACCGAAGTCGTCGTCCATCTGATCCACGAGCTCGCCAAAGACAACCGCGATCTGCTGCAAGCCGTCTCCGCCGCCACCGAAAAACTCCACGGTGCCTACGCCCTCGGCGTGGTCTGTTCCACCGAACCCGAGCGTCTGGTCTGCGCCCGCCTCGGCAGCCCCCTGGTCATCGGCGTCGGCTATGACGAAAACTTTATCGCCTCCGACCCCATGGCCCTGCAACAGGTTACCGACCGTTTTATCTTTTTAGAGGAAGGCGACATTGCCGAAGTCACCCGCGACGGCATTGCCATCTGGGACAAAACTGGCGAAGAAGTCAGTCGCCCGGTGAACAAACTGCAGGGCGGTCACGACGCGGCCGATAAGGGCCGCTACCGCCACTACATGCAGAAAGAAATTTTCGAGCAGCCCAAAGTGGTTGAAGCCACCATGGCCGGCCGCATCGGCGAACACTCGGTACTGTCCCAGGCCCTCGGCACCGCCGCTAACGAAATTCTGCCACAAGTAAAACAGGTGCAGATCGTCGCCTGCGGTACTAGCTACCACGCCGGCCTCGTCGCCCGCTACTGGATCGAAGACTGGGCCGGCGTGCCCTGCTCCGTCGAAGTCGCCAGCGAAATTCGTTACCGTAAAACCGCCGTGCGCCCGGGCACTCTGTTTGTCACCATCTCCCAGTCCGGCGAAACCGCCGACACCCTCGCCGCGCTGCGACAGGCCAAAGAGCTTGGCTACCTCGCCTCCATGACCATCTGCAACGTACCCAACAGCTCGCTGGTGCGCGAATCCGAACTGCACCTGATGACCGAAGCGGGCCCGGAAATCGGCGTCGCCTCCACCAAAGCCTTCACCACCCAGCTAGTCGCCCTGCAGATATTCTGCATCGCCCTGGCCAAAGCCAACGGCATGAGCGGCGAGCGCGAAGCGGAACTCATCGACGCCCTGCATCAGCTTCCGAAACTGATGGAAAAATTCACCGGCCTCGACGCTCTGGTAAAAGCCACCAGTGAAGCCTTTGCGGAAAAAAATCACGCACTCTTTTTAGGTCGCGGCGTTGAATATCCAATCGCCCTGGAAGGCGCACTTAAACTGAAAGAAATCTCCTACATTCACGCCGAGGCGTACCCCGCCGGCGAACTCAAACATGGCCCCCTGGCTCTGGTGGATGCAGACATGCCGGTGATTGTCGTTGCACCGAACGATGAACTGCTGGAAAAATTGAAATCCAACCTGCAGGAAGTACGCGCTCGGGGTGGCGAACTGTTTGTATTTGCCAGCCCACAATCGGGCTTTAACAGCGAGCCAGGCGTAACCGTAGTGGAAGTCCCGGAAGCACCGGAAAGTCTTTCTCCAATTTTGTATACGGTGCCATTGCAGCTATTGAGTTATCACGTGGCGTTGCTGAAAGGTACCGACGTGGACCAGCCGCGCAACCTGGCGAAATCGGTTACGGTGGAATAATTCGAAAATTTATTTCGTGAAATATGGGTCGCTTTTGCGGCCCATATTCGTTTTAAAATTTACAAAACAAAAAAATGAAACCATCGTTCCATTTAATTTATTTCAGCCTATATTCACTCGAAAATAGATACTTCTGCCTTCTTATTGTTCTCGATAATTAATCACAAAATAATAAGTACTTTGGTGCTAACTAGGTGTAATTTTCACCTTAAAAATAAGGGTGAAAACATCAGGGAATAAATACGCGCCAGTAATTTAAGCAATTTTCAGTAAATCCACTAGTGCAACTTTCTGCGTCACAGCCATTTCTGTTAAGGTCGCCAGCTGTTTTGTACCGCACTCACCCATGCGGTAATAGAAATCACATCTGGTCGGGCTGGAAGCCCAATAGCTGCCTACACGGAGAGTGCAATGCCACGCGCTATTTTCTTATTCTTTTCCCTAAGCGTTTCCCTGCTGCTTTCAGCCCAGCAAGCCTGGTCCGCCGACGGCCGCGCAGACTACGACCTCGATGACGACGGCCTGATCGAAATCAACGACTGGGCCGACCTCGATGAGGTCCGCAACAACCTGGATGGTTCATCGCTCTATGGAAGCAGTGAGGGCTGCCCTGCGGATGGTTGTGTTGGCTTTGAACTCACCACGGATTTGGATTTTGATACCAATGGGGATGGGGTGCTTGATGCTCGAGATACCTACTGGAATGAAGGTAAAGGCTGGGAACCTATTGGTAAAGCGTACTTCAATACCTTTAGCGCGAAATTTAATGGCAATGGGCATGCAGTGTTAAATCTCATGATTTCACGTTCCGCTGGTCACCAAGGACTATTTGGTGATGTCGTTAATGCAAGTATCAGCGAGATGGCGCTTTTTGGCCCTCTAATGGCAATTAGGGGTAGAGAAATCGTGGGTGGCGTTGCAGGTAGTTTAACTGATAGTGACGTATCTGCCGTTTTCGTAAGTGGCGCAATTTCCGGTTCCGGTATTGGAGGCGATATTGGTGGCATAGCGGGGCGGGCAATAAACAGTAAGATATCTGCGAGTTTCGTTAGCGGTTCGGTGATTGGGAATAACGGTGCGGCGGGATTAGTGGGGGAGGTTTCCAATATTGAAATCGTCGCAAGTATGTCAACTGCGTTTGTGCGCGCAGAATATAGTGCGGGAGGTCTGATTGCCGAGATAGGCACAAACCCCGTATTTGGTTCGGTCGAAGCAGTTTACTGGGCAGTGGACGCTTCGGGACAGGACTCTAGTGAAGGTGCCGGTATTGGAGCTTCAATAGAAATTCTTCAGTGCCCTACCGGTCCCAATAATACGAGCTGTGTAGGGGTCGAAATATACGAAAATTGGTTTGAGCACAAAGATGCCGAGGGGAAAGTTTACTGGGATTTTGGCAATAGCAATGAGCTGCCAGGGTTGCGCTTGAAAGGGCGAATTTATCGAGACGGAGACGGAGACGGTACGCCTGATGAACTCGACGCTCTTCCAACACAGTACCCCGCTAGTATCGATGCAGATGGTGATGGTTCCATTGACCGATGGACGCTTGGATGTGATGAGGATTGCCGCGCTGAAAGTGGCTTGATTTTTGATGACCTGCCAGAAAGTTTAGCGGCCTCAATTGACACTGACCGGGATGGTCTACCTGACCAGTGGAATGTGGGCTGTGATATGACGTGTCAACTCGATTCTGGCTTGACGCTAGATGTGGAACTAAATGATTCCGATAATGACGGAGTAAGCAACATTCAGGATGAAGATGACAATAATGACGGTATTGTTGATGCGGACATCAATAACAATGGATTTATTGAAGTTTCTAGCTGGGCGGAACTGAATGCAGTCCGATATAGTTTGAAAGGTGTGGGTCAGCGATTGATCGCCGGGGGTAACCTTGACGTTTCGGGTTGTCCGTACGTTTTAACATACGGTGTGTGGGAAGCGCGCTGCAAAGGCTATGAGTTGGTAAGTGATTTAAATTTCGATACCAATGGTGACGGAGTATTCGATAGCGAAGATGAATTTTGGAATGATGGGCAAGGCTGGGAGCCCATAGGCAAGCTTCCTGTCGATAGTGTTTTTAGTTCCGTATTCCATGGAAATGGCCACGTCATAAGTAATCTTGTTATCAATCGCCCTGATGATCGACATCAAGGTTTATTTGGCTTCATTGAAAACGCAACTGTTAAGGAGTTGGGTCTGTCGGGGCCATTGCTATCGATTCGAGGCCGCTGGAGTGTCGGTGGTATCGCAGGAGTAGCAAGTAAGAGTCAGGTTATAGCATCATACGTCAGCGGCTCTGTAACTGGTGAACTAAGAGTTGGCGGATTGATTGGAGAGACGGGATCAAGCGAAATTATCGCTAGCTATGCTACGGGCAGCGTGAGCGGCTCTAAATATGTTGGTGGGTTGGTGGGCAATAATTTTGCAAACATTCATGCCAGTTTTTCCACAGCGTATGTATCTGGGAGTGAATCTACAGGAGGCTTGACCCAGGGGTGGGGGACTGTTCGTGATAGTTATTGGGCAACAAATACTTCTGGTCAGCCTTCAAGTGGAGGCGGCATCGGCACAACATTGGTTGAGCTTCAGTGCCCCACCGGTGCGGATAATATGACATGTGCGAACACCACAATCTATAGTGGTTGGTCTAATTATGCAGATGATCAAGGCAGATCGTACTGGGATTTTGGAGTCACGACCGAACTGCCCGGACTTCGCCTACAAGGAAAACTATTCCGAGATGGGGACGGCGATGGTTTTGTTGGAGAAGTCGACGCTTTCCCTGAAAAATTTGCTGCTAGCGTAGATAGTGATGGTGATGGCTCTCCGGACTTCTGGCGGATCGGCTGTGACGCAGACTGCCGTGCGACCAGTGGTTTGGTGTTGGATCAGTTCCCGGAGAATGCGGCTGTCGCAGTAGACACCGATGGGGATGGCTTACCGGATAGTTGGAGTGAAGGGTGTGATGGCGCATGTCAAACTGCCTCGGGGCTGACGCTTGATACGGATAACGACAATGATGGTGTTGCCAACAGCGAAGACGCCTTCCCGGTCGATGTCGCGGCTTCGGTCGATATCGACAACGATGGCTTGCCGGACGCCTGGCTGGATACTTGCGACAGTGCATGCCAGTCCGAATCGGGCCTCACGCTGGATGCATCTCTGAACGACACCGACAATGACGGTGTAGTGAACGACGAAGATGCCTTTGCTGATAACGCCGCCGCCTCCGTGGATACCGACGGCGATGGCCAGCCAGACGAATGGCTTGAGGGTTGCGACAGCGCCTGCCAGTCCGCCTCCGGCCTCACTCTGGACGACGACAATGACAATGACGGCGCAGCCAATGAGCAAGACGCTTTCCCGCTTAATGCCGCCGCTTCGGTCGATACCGACAACGATGGCTTACCGGACGCCTGGCTGGAAACTTGCAACAGTGCATGCCAGTCGGAATCGGGCCTCACGTTGGATGCATCTCTGAACGACACCGACAACGACGGTGTAGTAAACGACGAAGATGCCTTTGTTGATAACGCCGCAGCCTCTGTGGATACCGACGGCGACGGTCAACCAGATAGCTGGAATGGCAACTGCGACAGCGCCTGTCAGTCCGCATCCGGCCTCACTCTGGATGACGACAATGACAATGATGGTGTAGCCAACGAGCAAGACGCCTTCCCGGTTGATGCCGCAGCCTCTGTAGATGACGACAACGACGGCATGCCAGATGCGTGGCTGAACAACTGCGACAGTGCTTGTCAATCCGCGTCCGGTCTTACGTTGGATGCATCTCTTAACGACACGGACAATGATGGCGTAACCAACGATATCGATGACTTGCCAAACAGTGCTGCAGCATCTGCTGATACCGACGGCGACGGTCAACCAGACGAATGGCTCGAGGGTTGCGATAGCGCCTGTCAGTCCGCATCTGGCCTCACTCTGGATGACGACAATGACAATGATGGCGTAGCCAACGAGCAGGACGCCTTCCCGGTCGATGCCGCAGCTTCCGTCGATGCCGACAACGATGGCCTGCCGGACGCCTGGCTGGATGCTTGCGACAGTGCCTGCCAGTCGGAATCGGGCCTCACGCTGGATGCATCTCTTAACGATACGGACAACGACGGCATCAACAACGATGTGGATGACCTGCCAACCAACGCTGCTGCGTCAGTCGATTCCGACGGCGACGGTCACCCAGACGAATGGCTCGAGGGTTGCGACAGCGCCTGTCAGTTCGCTTCCGGTCTTACTCTGGATACATCCTTGAATGACACGGACAATGATGGCGTAACCAATTCACAGGACGCCTTCCCGCTCGATGCTGCCGCATCCGTAGATGCCGACAACGACGGATTGCCAGATGCCTGGTTGGACACCTGCGATAATGCTTGTCAGTCTGCTTCCAGTCTTATTCTGGATACATCTTTGAATGACACGGACAACGATCGCGTCACCAATAATGTCGACGATCTGCCAACCAATGCAGCGGCATCTGTCGATACCGATGGAGATGGTCAGCCAGATGAATGGCTCGAGAATTGCGACAGCGCATGTCAGACAGAGTCCGGTCTCACCTTAGACGACGACAACGACAACGATGGTGTAGCCAACATACAAGACGCCTTCCCTGTCGATTCGGCCGCGTCTGTAGATACTGACGGCGACGGCCAACCAGATAGTTGGAGCGATGATTGCGACAGCACCTGTCAGTCTGCCTCTGGTCTGACCCTGGATCACGACAACGACAACGATGGAGTGGCCAACACGCAAGACGCCTTCCCGGTTGATGCAGCCGCATCAGAAGATGCAGACAACGACGGACTGCCAGATGCCTGGCTCGAATCGTGTGATAGTGCTTGCCTAGGTGCATCCAAACTCACACTAGATCCATCTCTGGGTGACACGGACAACGACGGCGTTACAAACGCTGAAGATGCCTATCCCACAGACCCGTCACGCGCGGAAGACGAGGACGCTCCAGAAATCCTCAAAGCTCCGTCGGCAATCGGCGTTGCGGCCACTGGTGAAAGCACTCTGGTCACCCTGAATGTGAACGAAGCTCAGGCCATCGATAATTTCGACGATGAGCTGGACTACCAGGTAGAGCTGAATGGTGAACCACTCGCGATCAATGCCGATCAGCAGGTGTCTCTAACAAGCGGTGCGCTAAGTCTGCATTGGTTTGCGGTCGACGACGCGGGTAACCGTTCCGAGCCTTTGTCACAAACGGTCAATGTATTCCCGCAGGTGCGTTTCGTTTTAGAAGAATCCATTACGGGTGAAGACCGGGATGCGCTGCTAGCAGTAGAGCTGTCGGGCCCGTCCCCCGCCTATCCGATTTCCATTCTGGCCACCTGGGTGGAATCGGAAAGCACCGCGACCACCGACGACATGGTTACCGAAGGTGAAAGTGGTGTAGACCCGAGTGAATTACTTGTCACTATCGACTCCGTGGATGCGCTGGAAAACGCTGCTGTGCGAATTCCAGTGGTAGGCGACGGTCTGCAAGAAGCAGACGAGGTACTCTCTATCGCGCTGGTCTCGGCAATCGCAGGTAGCGCCGATGTTTTTGCCATGCCAATTGACGACTCGCGCAGCAACCACCGCATGACGGTCACGGACAATAATGTGGCACCCACAGTGCAGGTAACGGGATCTCAGTCAGGAGAGAACGGCACGATATTTATTAACGACGCCGGAGAGATCACGCTGACCGCCGCTGTTGAAGATGTAAATGGTGGCGACACCCACAGCTATCAGTGGTATACCGAAGAGCTGCCGGTAACACCCGGCGATCAGGCTTCCTTCTCCTTTGATCCGGTATCGATGACTCTCGGTGAGTACAGCGCACGCGTTGTGGTAACCGATGACGGCAATCCGATGCTGTCTTCCGAAGAAGAGACCTTCACCTTTACCCTGCAGGAAGCCGCGGCTCCCGACGATGGAGGAACTGATGACGGTGGTTCGGATAGTGGCGACCAGGGTGACGGCGATACCGACAATGGCGGTGACGACGATTCTTCTGACGGCATCAGCACCGGCGGTCAGACTCCGGTAAATAACGGTGGAAGCGGTGGTAGCGGTTCCAGTGGCGGTAGTGTCGGCCTCTGGTTACTTTCTCTGCTGGCCCTGGGCGGTCTGTGGCGCCGGAGATTGGCCTACTGGAGAGTGTCCTACTGGAGAGCGGCCCACTAAAGCCAATGCGATACGAGAAAAAGCCGGTGGTAACCCCACCGGCTTTTTCGCTTCTGGAACGAGGCGATAAACGTCTACTTCAGTTCAATGGAAGAAAAACTCACCCGGGCATAATTGCCCTCACGGAAATCCTCTTCCCAAACCCCTGAACCGGCGCAGCCGGGATACCACATGCCCTGTTGGTCTTTGCTGCTGCACTGGTTGTAGGCGCCCGCTTTGAAATAAAACCAGTCGCCGCTGTAGCCTGCTGGGTTGTCCAGGCTGTCGACCTTGCCGTATGCATCCGTATTACTCGACAGGTCAATGTTGTACGCCACTCGCGGTTTGTTGGGTGCTTCAAATACCAGCTGCATGATATTGCCGACCACATTGACCGTATAGCTGAACGACTCGTTGAGCTTGATGCCCTTCTGACCCGGATTTTCCGCGGATTCCCAGGTGTTGCCCCACACCGGGTAGGCAATATCGATGCGGTTGGGATCGTCTTTTGCCAGGTTGCGCTCATAGGTCCAGAAAACCGAGCCGTACGCGTGGTTGGGGAATTTTTTGTAGTAGATCTTCAGTGGCTCGTTGCCGTAGCCAAAACTTTGGCTGAGCAGGCTTTCATCCTTGCCCGCGTGTATTTGGCCGACCACGACAGAATATGCCGGAGGCTTGCCGGGATGCGCGGCATTCACCGCGACGTGATTGACCGCGAGAGTCGCGGAAAGACGTCCGCCGACGGAGCCAAAACGCTGCGCATTGGGGTGTGCTGCGAGTACAAAATTATTGCCCGGCGCTTTGGTCTTGGTGCCCTGGGGATCAAGCATCTGGCGCAGTTCACTGCGAGTATTGGTGGAGTTGGCTGTGGTGATGGCCTTGTTGGGGGCGGTAAATACCACTTCACCCTTGTGGTTTCCGTAAAAGAAACGCGGCTCATACAGGCGCAAAATCTGTGGCGGGCCCACTTCGTCAATTTTCCCATCACCGTTGCTGTCCATGGGCAGGGTGATTTTCCAGTGGCGGAGGTCCACCAATGATCCTGGGACTATCGCCGAAGTGCGCTCATTCTTCGCAGTTTCCACGGATACGCTTTCCTGACTGTTCTGACAGGCAGAAAAAAGTGTGCAGGTGGCGACCAGCGCGCTGGAATAAAGGATGGAGAAAGGGCGATCGGAGGAAAAAGGCTTTTTAATCATACATCGACCGATATCAGACTGCGGGTATTCAGGCGGGTCCCAGAGACAGGTTCCCGGGCTCAAAATGAATGTTCAATTCTTACACCCTGAAGGCCGCAAGGCCCGGATTTTTCCGATTTTTTGCGTTAATTGGTTGACCAATTAAACAGCGATAAGTCGAAGTAGCTTTTGTCGCTCACAAAAAAAGGCCCGGATATGCGGGCCTCTCGATTTGATCTGATTGAATTGCGTCAGCTGTTGCCAAGCAATCCTTTATCCTGCTCCGCCGGAGCCATGTTTTCTGCTTTGTCACTCAACAACTTTCTTCTCAACAAGGTGGCGATCCATACACAAGTGGCCGCGCTGATCAGCAGCGCCGTCTGCATACCAATTACCTGGTAGAAGCCGTTCTGCCACAGCTCGCCCATCTTATCGCCAAACATGGTCCAGTCGGCGATCACGGTGGCCACACACAGTGCAGCGGTGGCCCACAGGGTCAGGCGCAGGAAGTGGCGCTTGTTCGGCACCAGGAATGCGCAAACCACGGTGAGAGCCAGCATAGCGCCAAAGCTGTAGGCAACCCAGTCGCCGCGTGCGGCGAGGCCGAGCGGCAGGATGCGCTCCAGCAGGAAGCCGCCGGCGGTCGCCAGCACCACACCGCCACAACCGCCGAGGGTGAGATTGGCTACCAGATTGATGCTGCGTGGACTGACATTTTTCTGCAGCGCGCGTTTATCCAGCCACAACAGGTTCCCCACCACGATCATGCCGGCGATGGCCAGGCCCAACAGCAGGTAGAGAATGCGCAGGTCGACCCCGGCAAAGTTGCCGAAGTGCAGGGCGACAATGGTATCGAGTCCACTGGTTACGGCATTGCGGTTTTCTGCATCTTTCAGACCGATCAGGCTGCCGTCGCGCACCTGGTAATAGTATTCCACCGGCTGGGCAAAGCGGCTTTCGTCGATGGCGTAGGTTTGCAGTACCGCGTTTTCGTCGCCGTAGTTGTAGAAGCGCAGCATGATCACCGGAGAGCCGGTCTCTTCGCCGCGCGCGCGGGCGTAGTCGTAGGCGGGCTGCATATCCATCGGTTTGCCCGAAGGCTTTTCGGTGACGATGGTGTAGCCGGCATCTTCCAGCATGGCGTTCTGGTCGCCCTGATACAGGAATACCGCAAACGCGATCTGGAACACGATGGAAATATTGAAGATGACCCCGGTGATCGCGTACATCAATCCGAACGGCAGGCTCATCACGCCGATCACATTGTGCATATCCAGGTTTTTATTGCGTTTGCTGTTCTCCCGGTAGAGGAAGAAGTTGTTGAACAGCTTGCGCGCGTGAATATAGATACCGGTAAAGATCAGCACCATAAAAATCAGGGTCACCACGCCCACCAGGTACATGCCACCGGGCAGGCGCAGATCGTAGTGCAGGTGCAGCAGGAAGTCGGCCAGGTAGAAGTCGTCGACGTTGGCGAGGGTTTCACCGGTTTTCGGGTGTACCAGTAACTGCGCTACCTGCTCCGGGCCCTCGTAGCCCTCTTCCGGCTGCAGGTCGATGTAGATGTTGTGGTACGGGTGGTGATCGTCCGCAATCAGTACCGTGAGGTGTTCTTCGTTATTCAGCGGGTGCTCTTTCAGCTTCTGCGCAACGATGTCTTCAATCGGCAGGTCCGGCGCATTTTTATCGATGGCGAAGTGTGGTGCCTGGGCCCAGGCCTGGATCTCGTGGTGGAACAGCACCACCGAGCCGGCCCAGAACACGATAAACAGCGCAACGGAAATGATCACCCCGAGCCAGCTGTGGGCCTCGATCAGGTTCTTGATACCGGCGTTCTTGTCACTCATGAATCGGTTATCTCTTTATTGGGGTTCACGTCAGATGCCGCTGTACAGCACAACGCCGTTGACCGCGGCGGACACCGCCAGCAGTTTCAGGCTGTTCAGGCTGGCGCGCTTTACCGAGCTGGCGTAGTAGAAATAGGTCATCACCGCCGCCCACAGCACAAAGGCGAGCAGTAGTCCGGCGAGGAGTCGGGTATCCACATCCACCGGCAGCAGTTTCAGGTTCAGTACCAGGCTGGTGGAGATCAAAAGACCGAGAAAAAATCCCGCGAGTGATTTAAGCCACATTTATCCGGTCACCATAAAGAGAGAAGTGAGAAACAGGCCGAGCGCGCCCACCAGAATCGGCCGCCGCGCCAGGTGCGCCGACGCCAGCACCAGTGCGATCCACGACAGCATGACCAGAGTCAGCACGAACAGGACCGCGGAAACCGCCGGATAGATTTTGGCCAGCAGTACGCAGGCCAGCAGCTGCATGCCGGCGAAGAGTCCCCAGGCGGATTTCTGTTCGAGTGGTTTGCCCAGCAGGCGCTGACGTGTGGATGCGAGATAGGTCAGCAGGCACCCGCCAAACCCCAGCACACCCGCCAGCAGTTTCAATAGCAGTATTTCCATAGTTTATCGACTGTTATTATCTTTGATAATGGTTCTCACTAAATTTATCAAATGATACCATTGTGCCGGTTTCGGCCCAACAATCCGGTCGAAAAACTTCGAATGTCTGGAAAAGTTCAAGAATGACGCGCCAGACACATTCGACCAACGCGGAGTTTTCGCGCAGTGCCATGTATTTGCCGGCACTAATAAACAGCTAATAAGCAACCAACAAAAAGACCCGCATTGTTGGCGTGTCCAGTGGTTTTCTGACTCAGCACATTTAAATGGAGCACATAATGTCTGCCATCCAGTTCGCGCGGCGCCCGCTCTGCCGCGCTATCGCCTTGGGGTTCACTTCCGGTCTCGTCTTCTCTGTACCGGTATTCGCACAGCAGGCGGAAGACAAAACGTCCGGCCTTGAAGAAGTCATGGTGGTCGGTCAGAAAACCGAACGCTCGCTGCAGGACACGGTCACCAGTGTGAAGGTGGTGACCGCGAAGAGCATCGAAGAAGAAAACATCAACAGCATGTACGACGTGCTGGAGCGCACACCCAACGTTACCGGCACCCCCGGCCGCGGTTTCACCATCCGCGGTATCGATGCATTCAACGTCTCCGGTGGTGGCAACAGCTTCCTGACCAGCGTTTACTCCGATGGCGCGGTGCTGCCCTACCGCATGATCCAGAAAGGCGGCTTCTCTACCTGGGACGTGCAGCAGGTAGAGGTATTGCGCGGACCCCAGTCCACCCTGCAGGGGCGCAACGCACTGGCCGGTGCCATCGTCATGAACACCATCGACCCCACCTACGACTGGACCCTGCGTGGGCGCCTCGGCTTTGGTGAAGAGGGCCGCGAAGAAAAAGCGGTGGCCTTCGGCGGTGCCATTATCGAAAACCAGCTGGCTTTCCGCATCGCCGCGGAAGACCGCGATTTCGATGGCTATATCCCCAACGTCACCCGCGGTGAAAACAGCAACTATGAAAATGATCAGACCCTGCGTCTGAAACTGCTGTACGAGCCGGAAGCACTGCCGGACCTGCGCGCCCTGTTGACCCTGACTACCGGAGAGAGCGAGCAGGGTGTGAAGTGGATCAATCCTTCGGAGGATCCATTCGAGAACCAGCAGACCACCTTCAACGATCCCACCTTCGAGTACACCGATACCGATATGGCAGTCTTGAAGTTGTCTTACGCGCTGAACGAAAACTGGAGTCTTACCTCCAGCACCGCCTACAGCGACTCCAATTACGGCTATGAGTGGGACGGCGATGCCAGCCCGGTGCCGGGCACCACCCAGTACGACGACCGCGTGGATGAAACGCTTAGCCAGGAATTGCTGTTCAATTTCGACTACGAACGCTTCTCCGGTGTGATCGGTGCCTACTACTCCGATCTGGAAGTCAGCGACGTGTATGTGGGCAATCGCCTGATTTCGTTTGCGGAGCTGGGTATTACCCCGGAATCTCTCGCCTATCAATTCGGTCTGCCGGTGGAAATGGCGGCGGGTCTGCTGTCCCTCTACGGTGGCTTCAACCCGGCCCAGCTCAACAGCGACGGTTTCCTGAATCAGTACGTGGAGAGCACCGCGCTGTTTGCCGATGTGAGCTACTCCGTCACCGACCAGCTCGACGTGTTCGGCGGCCTGCGCTATGACCGCGAATCCCAGGCCAACGAAGGCGAAGACCTGTTCACCATCGTCAACGCCGGGGATATGCCCGATCCTGCGAACTTTGACCCGCAGACCGGTTTCCTGGTGCAAACCTTCAACGCCTATATTCTCGACTACGCCGCCGCCGCGTCCGGCGTCGAGCCCCGTGTCGACCGGGATTTTGGAGAAGTGTTGCCGAAACTCGGCGCCACCTGGCACTGGACCCCGGATATGTCCACCAGCTTCACCGTGCAGAAAGGCTACCGCTCCGGCGGTGTGGGCACCAACGTCGCCCGCGGTGAAACCTTCGTGTACGACGCGGAATATACCTGGAACTACGAACTGGCGTTCCGCTCCCTGTGGCTGGGCGGCCGCCTGTCCGCCAACGCCAACCTGTACCAGCTAGACTGGAAAGACCAGCAGGTGGCTTCACAGCTGAGCCGCAGCGAATTTGATTCGGAAACCGTCAACAGCGGTGAATCCCGCGTGCGCGGCTTCGAAGTTGAACTGGCCTACCAGATCACCCCGGAATGGAGCGGCTTCGCCGGCGTGGGTATCAGCGATACCGAATTCACCGAATTTGAAATCGTGCAGCCGGATATCACCTACGATCTTTCCGGCCGCGCCTTCGCCGGTGCCCCGGACTCCACCGCCAACTTTGGCGTTACCTACCGCGGCGACCAGGGCATCGTATTCAATGCGAATGCCAACTATCAGGGCGAAGCCCAGGCCGTGGTCAATCCGTATGTGAGCAACCTGTCGGAAGATGACCCCCGCTACGATCCTGAAACTGACGCCCGCTGGGTGGTCAACCTGCGCGGTGGTTACGAGTGGGACAACTTCGGCACCTACCTGATCGTGACCAACCTGCTGGATGAAGAGTACATTGTGCAGCCGGATGCCGGCGGTTACTCCACCACCCTCGGTCAGCCGCGCCTGGCGACGCTGCGGGTAGAAGCGAACTTCTAGACCGCTCATCGAAGTCCAAAAAAAGCCCGCCGGGAGAAATCCCAGCGGGTTTTTTTGTGTGTGTAATCTTTGCGAAGACCGATCGACAATGGCTGTGCGATGAGAGGAATCTGCGCGGTCACAGCTAGACAGCGCCTCGCGGGCGACTACTTTTTATCAGGGCAGATAAAGTCATTCACCAGGGTACCCAGGTTGTGTTCGAGCATCTAGACGCCGTTTTCCTCGCGCGGGTGCAGTTTGCATTTACCGTGTCGTTTCACTTTATATTTCCGGCTTTCTCCATCGGTCTGGCCAGCTACCTGATGGTGCTGGAGGGGCTGTGGCTGAAAACCGGCCGCGGCGTCTACGCAAACCTGTATCGCTACTGGCTGAAAATCTTTGCGGTGGGATTTGGTATGGGTGTGGTGTCTGGCATCGTGCTTTCCTACCAGTTCGGTACCAACTGGTCTGAGTTTTCCCACAAGGCCGGTCCGGTGATCGGTCCGCTGATGGGGTATGAGGTGATTACTGCCTTCTTCCTCGAGGCGGGGTTTCTCGGTGTCATGTTATTTGGCATCAATAAAGTGGGGAAACGCCTGCACTTTTTCGCGACCTGTATGGTGGCGCTGGGTACTGTGGTGTCCGCTTTCTGGATTCTGTCGGTGAATTCCTGGATGCAGACGCCGGCGGGCTTTGAAATCAATGACCAGGGTCAGTTTATTGTCGGCAAATCCTGGTGGGATGTGATTTTCAATCCGAGCTTCCCCTACCGGCTGGTACATACGGTGATCGCCGCCTATCTCACCACGGCGTTTGCGGTGGGGGGCGTTGGTGCCTGGCACCTGCTCAGAGACCGCAATAACGTCGGCGCCCGCAAAATGTTCTCCATGGCTATGTGGATGGCGGTCATTGTAACCCCGGTGCAGATCCTCGCGGGGGATATGCATGGGCTGAATACCCTGGAGCATCAGCCGGTCAAGGTGCTGGCGATGGAGGGGGATTTCGATCCCAGTCCCAACGGTGCGCCCCTGATCCTGTTCGGGATTCCGGATGAAGAAGCGGCCAAGGTGCATTTCAAGATTGAGGTTCCCAAGCTGGGTTCTCTGATTCTCAAACACGACCCGAACGCACCGCTGCCCGGGCTGACGGACTTTCCGCGGGAGGACTGGCCGCCGGTCGCGGTGGTGTTCTGGTCTTTCCGTGTAATGGTCGCGATTGGTTTCGCCATGTTGGCGCTGGGGGTCTGGAGTCTGATCGCGCGGCGCCGACAACGCCTGTATGCGTCCCGCGCATTGCACCGGGCTGCGGTGTGTATGGGGCCTGCGGGGTTTGTCGCGGTAATCGCGGGCTGGATTACCACGGAGGTTGGCCGCCAGCCCTTTACTGTATACGGGCTGATGCGAACGGTGGATTCCGCCTCGCCGCTGGATGCGCCGGCGGTGGCGGCGTCGCTGATAGCCTTTGTTGTGGTCTACACCGCGGTGTTCGGCATGGGAATTTACTATCTGCTGCGCTTGATGGCGCATCCACCCAATCGCGGTGAATCGGAACCCGACAAGGCGCCGGCCCATGCTGCCGGCATTACACCGGCGTCCAGTCTGGCACCGGCGTCATCAGGCCATGCAGGAGGTACCCATGGAAAGTCTTGATCTGCCACTGATCTGGGCGGGGCTGATCTGCTTTTCTGTCTTTGCCTATGTGGTGCTGGATGGCTTTGATCTGGGTGTCGGTATTCTCTCGCCTGTACTCGCCCCAGGAGAGGAGCGCGATCAGGCGATCAACTCCATTGCACCCTTCTGGGATGGCAACGAAACCTGGCTGGTCATGGGTGGCGGCGGACTGCTGGCGGTTTTCCCCCTCGCCTACGCGATCATCCTGCCGGCGACCTATCCGTTGATGATTGCCATGCTGCTGGGGCTGGTGTTTCGCGGCGCGGCATTTGAATTCCGCTGGCGGGATCCCGCCCACCAGCCACTGTGGGATCTGGTAATTACCGTGGGTTCCACCGTGGCCGCGCTGGCACAGGGCATCACCATCGGCGCCATCCTGCAGGGTATTGAGGTGGAGAACAACGCCTATGCTGGCGGTTGGCTCGACTGGCTGAGTCCGTTCAGCGTGCTTACCGGTATTGCTGTGGTAATTGGTTATGCGCTGCTGGGTGCCACCTGGTTGATTCGAAAAACCGAGGGTGGATGCCAGCGTCATGCACACCGTCTCGCCTACGGGTTGGGGGTAGCCACCGTAGGGGCACTGGTTGCGGTAAGCCTGGCAACCCCGTTTCTGAGTAATGACTACTGGCGCCGCTGGTTTGAAATGCCCCAGGTCCTGCTCACCGCACAGGTTCCTTTACTGGTGATTATCTGCACCGGCGTATTTTTCTGGAGCCTGAAAAAGGGGCATGAACTGCTGCCGTTCCTGATGGCGCTGGCGCTGTTCCTGCTGGGCTTTATCGGGTTGTGTATCAGTATTTTCCCCAACATGATTCCGCCGTCGATCACCCTCTGGGAGGCCGCGGCGCCGCGCGATAGCCAGTTGTTTTTACTGGTGGGCGCGGCATTTATCATTCCGGTGATCCTGGCGTATACCGGTTGGGCCTACTGGGTGTTCCGCGGCAAAGTCGGCACCGAGGGGTATCACTGATGAAGCAGGAAGGTGCCACCTGGAAGCGGCTGGGCTGGATGCTGGCAATCTGGTTGATGAGTGTGATGGCGCTTGGCAGTGTGTCACTCATTCTGAAGTGGTGGCTGGCGCCATGAAGCCGGCGCTCGATGCCCGTTTCTTTTCACTCACACCCGCGTAGACTCCGCCCCCAACCTCACCGAGTGGCGCCAATGAACATGCATCATCAACAACCCAATAACCCTCTGCACGGTGTGACGCTGGAAACCATCGTGTTGCAGCTCGAGCAGCACTACGGCTGGCAGGGGCTTGCAGACCGTGTGCCGGTAAATTGCTTCCGCAATGATCCCTCGGTGAAATCCAGTCTGAAGTTTCTGCGTAAAACCCCCTGGGCCAGAGAGAAGGTCGAGGCGCTGTATATCGCGACCTTTACCGACAGTAACCCCTGGAAAACGTAAACAGCAAAAGGATCCTGAAGTGCGCAACCTGATACGGTATCTGTTGATTGCCGCAATTGTGCCGATGTCCGCCTGTACCGGTGTTCCCGATGGCGTGGAACCGGTGGAGGATTTCGAGATCAACCGCTACCTGGGTACCTGGTATGAAATCGCACGCCTGGATCACTCCTTCGAGCGGGGCCTCAGCAAGGTAACCGCGCAATACAGCCTGCGTGAAGACGGCGGTGTGAAGGTAGTGAATCGCGGGTTTGATGCCGAGAACGCCAAATGGCAGGAGGCGGAAGGCAAAGCCTACTTTGTCGATGCTCCGAATGTGGGGCACCTGAAGGTCTCATTCTTCGGGCCTTTTTATGGCGCCTATATCGTGTTTGAGCTGGATGAGGACTATCGCTACTCCATGGTGTCCGGGCCGGACCGTTCCTATCTTTGGTTGCTGTCGCGCACGCCCACGGTGCCGGACGCAGTGATGCAGCGGTATGTGCGCCGGGCGAGTGAGCTCGGCTTCGATACGGAGGCACTGATAATGGTGACCCAGGAGCCTCAGGAATAAACCGGTGCCAGCGCAAAGAGATTTCGGCCCGCGCCGGTAACGGGGGCTGAATTTCTTCAAAATGCGGTCACAGCAGCCTTTTCTATACTCCCAGTAGCGAAATTTTTTGTGGGCGGGAGGCGGTGTGGGCGCAGGCATTTCAGATCGCGGCGCGAGACCCAATGGCGGTGTGCGCGCCGATGAACTTCCGGCAACTGGTCGGCGCCGCTTTATTCGCACGCAACTCTACCTCGGCTGTGGATTGCTGGCGGGGACCGGCGCGCTGCCCAGGGTGCGGGCGGACAAGCTACCGGACAGCAGCAAAGAGGCGGGCCACCGGCTCAGTAAATTTTTCTCGGTGTCGCAAAAACTCCTTCATCCACTGCCGGTCGATACTCAGCTCGATCGGCGTGTTGCGGTGCGCCTGTTGGCGGCCCTGAACAGTGAGTATCCGTCGTTCGCCCAGCAACTGGATGTATTGCCGGAAGATCCGGGCCCTGTGGATCGTCACTCGCCGGTGGCGCAATTGATCGTTTCTGCCTGGTACTTGGGAACGGTGGGTAAGACTCTGGTGACGTTTGAACGCGCACTGATGTATCGCCTCACCGCAGATGTACTCCCGATACCCAGTTACTGCACCGGTAAGCCGGGCGACTGGGCCAGCGCACCCAAACTGAAATTCGGGGGGGCTAGATTTTGCCAGGCAAGGAAGCCGAATTTGTGGTGATAGGCTCTGGGGTGGCGGGCGCCCTGGTGGCGAACACGCTCGCCAAAGCGGGCAAATCGGTCATTATTCTGGAGGCGGGGCCGCGAGTACCCCGCTGGCAGACGGTGGAGCGATTTCGCAACCAGCCAGACAAGTCCGACTTTATGGCGGCCTATCGCTCACCGCCCTGGGCACCGCACCCGGAATACGGCGAGTTTGCCAATGATTACCTGATCTTCAAGGGCAGCCATGCGTTCAACTCCCAGTATATTCGCGCTGTGGGCGGCACTACCTGGCACTGGGCGGCGTCCTGTTGGCGCTTTCTGCCGAGCGACTTCAAACTGAAAAGCCTCTACGGAGTCGGCCGCGACTGGCCCATCGAGTACAGCGACCTGGAGCCCTGGTACCACCGCGCAGAGCAGGAGCTGGGGGTCTGGGGGCCAAAGGATGAAGACCTGGGTTCGCCCCGCAGTACTGGCTACCCGATGCAGCCGTTGCCGCTGTCTTTCAATGAAGCCCGCGTAAAAACGCGTATGAATAGCCACAATCCCGCCTGGAAAGTGGTGACCGAGCCGGTGGCACGCAACAGCCGGCCCTACGATGGTCGCCCTACCTGTTGCGGGAATAACAACTGCATGCCCATCTGCCCCATTGGCGCCATGTACAACGGTATCGTGCACGTGGACAAGGCGGAGGCGCACGGCGCCGAACTGATCCACAGCGCGGTGGTGAACCGGTTAGTGAGTGAGGGCGATCGCATTGTTGCCGCAGAGTACAAGGACCCCATGGGCATGGATCACCGGGTTTCTGGCAAGCACTTCATCCTCGCCGCCAACGGGATCGAAACGCCGAAACTGATGCTGATCTCCTACGGCCGCAAGCACCCCACCGGGGTCGGCAATCGCTCGGATATGGTGGGCCGCAACCTGATGGATCACCCGGGTACAGGTGTGCATTTTTACGCTGACGAGCCTCTGTGGCCAGGCCGGGGCCCCCAGGAAATGACCTCGTTGGTCGGTTTCCGGGATGGCGAGTTTCGCGCGGACTATGCGGGCAAGAAGTTGCACCTGTCGAATATGTCTGCGGTGCACAAGGCAACCCGCGGGGTACTGGAGCAACGGGATCCGATCAATATCCCCGAGCTCACCGAGCGTATCCGCGAGCGCGCGGCGCGCTACGTGGAGTTCAACAGCTTCCACGAAATATTGCCGCAGCCGCAAAACCGCATTCGCCCCAGTACTTCGGAAAAGGACGCGAGCGGTATACCGCGCCCGGAAATCACTTACAGTATTGACGATTACGTGGCGAAGAGTGCCGCGCACACCCGGGAAACCTACGGGGAAATCGCCAGGGTGATGGGCGGCACCGACGTCACCTTCAGCGATGATTTCGCGCCCAACAACCACATTACCGGCACCACCATCATGGGGTTTGAAGCGACGGACTCGGTGGTGGACAAGGACTGCCGCACCTTCGACCACCCCAATCTGTTTATTGCCGGCAGCTCGGTAATGCCCACGGTGGGCACCGTCAATGTCACCCTCACCATCGCTGCCCTCGCCCTGCGCCTGGCGGACACACTACTCAAGGAGGTGTGATGATGGGGGTGCGAGGGATATGGCTGGTGGCTGTCGGCGCCCTGTTGCCGGCGGCGCTGTTGTTGGCGCAGGAGGTCTGGGACCAGGCGGCGGAATCGGAAGTGAATACCGAGCTGAACCGGCCAGAATTGATCGAGAGGGGGCGCTACCTGGCCGTTGCCGGGGATTGTCAGGCCTGCCACACCCGTGCCGGCGGCACGCCGTTTGCGGGCGGCCGCGCCATGCCCATTCCGATGCTCGGTACGCTATACAGCAGCAATATCACCCCGGATATCAACACCGGCATCGGTACCTGGACACTGGAGGAGTTTGACCGCGCACTGCGCCGGGGGATCGGCAAGGGGGGGCGCAACCTCTATCCTGCGATGCCCTACGAGTCTTACGCGAAAATTACCGATGCGGATATTCAGGCGCTGTATGCCTATTTCCTGTTTGGTGTGGCGCCGGTCCACGACACGCCGCCGCCGAATAAAATCACCCGCGCACTGAGCGCCCGTTGGCCACTGAAAATCTGGAACTACCTGTTCACACCCAGCGGCCCGTTTAAGCCCGATCCGCAGCAGAGTGAGTCCTGGAACCGCGGCGCCTATCTGGTTCAGGCGCTGGCCCATTGCGGCGAGTGCCACACGCCCCGCGGCCTGGCATTTCAGCAAAAGGCGTACGATGAATCCGAAAAAGGGTTTCTCGGGGGAGGACCGGTGCTGGATGGTTGGGAGGCCTACAACATTACCCCGGACCGCGATAGCGGCATTGGGGACTGGAGCACCGAGCAACTTACCCAATATCTCAAAACCGGCCACGTCAATCGCCTCGCGCAGGCCGGTGGCCCTATGGCGGAGGCGATCGAGTTCAGCCTTTCCCGGATGACTGACGCGGATATCCGCGCAATGGTCACCTACCTGCGCGCCATCCCACCGGTAAAAGGTAAGGCGCGGGTTCCCCGTCAGCGGCGCGGCACCGCCGCGACGGATGTGATCATCGAGCGCGGCAACCCCCTGGTACACGAGCTGAATCCGAGGTTGAGTGCAGATGGCGCGCGCCTGTATCTGGGGCTGTGTGCCACCTGCCACGGCGTGGATGGCACCGGCAGCAAAGACGGCTACTACCCGTCCCTGGTGCACAACTCTACCGTGGGTGCCGAAAGCGACCACAATCTGCGCCAGGCAATACTGCAGGGCATACGCCGGACGGTGGATGGTGAAGAAATCATGATGCCGGGGTTTGCCAGTGAGTTGAACGACGAACAACTCGAGCGGCTAATGACTTATCTGCGCAAGCAGTTTGCCACCCCGGATAAAAATAGTGACCGAGAAGCGGGTAGCGCCGGTTAAAGACCCGGTTGCACCTTTCTAACCTTGTCACGTTTACCCTTTCCCGCACTTGTATCCCTGTCGCCCCAGTGGTGATCCAGGTGCAGGTCGGGATCGCGGCGATCCTCCTGCAGTGCCTGCAGCAACTGCTCGCGATAGATCTTGGTCTTAGCCACGTGCTGGGATTCATCGCGCCAGTAGGGGAACAGGGATTCCAGCATGCGCTGGTCGTGCTGTTTGAATTTGCGTGCGGAGCGCTGGGCCTGGTGTCTGGACAGACCCAGCAGCTGCAGCGCGCCGGCGCCAATTTCCAGGGCGCTGTCCACCGTCTCCCGGTAGATGTATTTCACCCCCGCCTCCATAAGCGCGTACTGATGCATGCGGTTGCGCGCGCGCGCGAGAATAGTGAGGTGTGGGAAGTGCTTCTGGATGCGGCTGACGATCTCCAGCGATGCGGCCTGGTCGCTGAGGGTAAGGATCACGATCTTCGCGTTGTCCGCCCCCGCCGCGTGCAGCAGGTCCTCCCGGGATGCGTCGCCGTAATAGGCCTTGATACCGTAGCGGCGCACCAGTTCGAGTTGCTCGGCATTGTGTTCCAACAGCGTGGTATCGAACCCGCAGGCGTTCAGCAGGCGCCCGGCAATCTGCCCGTAGCGACCGTAACCGATGATGATAACCGGCGAGCCATCGTCGTGGGGCGCGCTGTCCGCGACATCCGGCTGGCGCGGGCCACTGAAAAAGCGCGGCTGGATGAGCCGTTCGTAGGCCATCAGCAACAGCGGCGTAAATGCCATCGACAGGGCGATCAGTGCGATCAGCACGCTGCTCACATCCGTCGGCAGTACGTGGTTCTGGCTGGCATAGGCCAGCAACACGAAACCGAACTCCCCCGCCTGTGCCAGCGATAGCGCAAACAGCCAGTCTTCTCCTCGCGCCATTCCGCGCACCCGCGCGAGAGCAAAAAGAATGGCAAATTTCACCAGTACCAGCAGCGCCAGCAGGCCGAGCAGTAGCAGCGGCTGCTGCATCACCAGTGCCAGATCCAGATTGGCGCCGACAGCGAGGAAAAACAGCCCCAGCAGCAGACCCTTGAAGGGCTCGATGTCCGCTTCCAGCTCGTGGCGAAACTCGCTGTCCGCAAGTACCACACCCGCGATAAAGGTGCCGAGAGCCGGCGACAGATTCAGCGCCGACATGAGCGCCGCGGCACTCAAAACGATTAGCAGCGCACAGGCGGTAAACAGTTCCCGGGTGCGGGTGCCCACCACAATGCGCAGCAGCGGCGTAAGCAGAAAGCGCCCGGCCAGAATCAGGCCGGTTACCGCACCCAATACCGCCAGAGCGTAGGTCCACCCCTGCAGGTCGTCCGGATCGCTGGCAATTTCCACGGTGGCCAGCAGCGGCAGCAACGCAAGAATGGGGATGACGGCGATGTCCTGGAACAGCAGTACGCTGAACGCATTGCGCCCGCCTTCGGTTTTGAGCAGGTCTTTCTCCGACAGCGACTGCAATACGATAGCGGTGGAGGAAAGTGCGAGCACCAGCCCGACCGCGGTCGCGGTGCGCCAGTTGAAGTCGAACAGCGCCATGGCCAGGCCACAGATCGCAAGCGCGGTCAGCAGAACCTGGGCGCCACCGGTGCCGAAAATGGCGCCGCGCAGCGCCCAGAGTTTCCGCGGTTGCAGTTCCAGGCCGATCAGAAACAGCATCAGCGCCACGCCAAACTCGGCAAAGTGCAGCTCTTCGCTGGTATCCCCCACCAGGCCAAAGGTGTGGGGGCCAATTAACACCCCGGCCACCAGATAACCGAGCACCGAGCCAAAGCCCAGCCGCTTGGCGAGCGGTACGGACACCACTGCAGCGGCGAGAAAGATAACGGTCTGAATTAGAAAATTGTCGTGCGGCATGAAAAATCGTAAGCGTTATATCGGGGCCGCAGCGCGGCAGTATCAGTCGGGTTGCGGCGTCGGCGGCTCGTTTTCGGAAAAGCTGGCCTCGCGACTGCGGCGGATCAGCGGCGCGATGGTAGAGCCCTGTACCACGATCGAGAAGAGTACCACGCCGTAGGTCATCACCACCCACAGGTGGCGCAGATCGTGAGTGGCGTCTTCAAACACACCGTCCACCACATAGCCGGCGGGTATCGACATTGCCAACGCCAGCGCAAGGCCGCCGCGCAGGCCGCCCCAGATCAAAATACGCTCGGTGTAGGGGTGGTAGCGGCGGTGGCGCTTCAGGAACAGGAACGGCAAGCCGACCGCAAGCACCCGCCCCAGCAGCACGATCACGATGGCGGCGGCGATCAGCACATAGTCGATGGGCTTGAAGTCGATGGTGATCAGGAACAGTCCCACCAGCAGGAACAAAATCCCGTTCAGGAACTCCTCGGTAATGGACCAGAAGTTATCCAGCTCGTGCTGACTCATGCGCGAGAAACCTTTCTCACGGGTGAAGTTGCCGATGATGATCCCCGCCACCACCATGGCCAGTGCGCCGGAAACACCGAGCATATTGGCCGCCGCAAAACCTGCCGTGGGTATCACCAGGGTCAGCAACAATTCCAGGCTGTGATCGTTGGTGGAGCAAATCAGCCAGTGGAACAGGCCACCGATGGCCAGACCCAGCGCGATACCACCGAGGGCCTCCACCATAAACAGATGGCTGATGGCGGCGACGGTAGGCTCGGTGCCCTGGAACGCCAGTGCATAAATCACCGCGAACACCACCATGCCGAAGCCGTCGTTGAACAGAGATTCCCCCTCCACCTGAATCGACACCTGTTCCGGAGCCTTCAGGCTTTTGATGATGGCGAGCACCGCAATGGGGTCGGTGGGGGAAATCAGTGCGCCAAACAGCAGGCAGTACACCAGTTCAACCGGCATACCGATCAGGCCGAAAAAGAAGTACAGCATGTAACCGACGGCGAAGGTTGAAATCAAAGTGCCGACAATCGCCAGCAGCGTAATCTCCACCTTCTGGTTGCGCAGCATCAGCAGGTCGATATGCAGTGAGCCCGCAAACAGCAGGAAGCCGAGCATGCCCTTCAGCAGCAGGTCCGGGAGGTTCATCAGCGGCAGCAGTTGCGCCACCCAGTCGCGCAGCTCGACAACTTCCAGTTTGCCGAGACCGGTGACGATCAGAGAGAGTGCAAGGGAACCCGCGGTAATGGCGATGGTGGTCTGCGTGCGCAGCACATACTGATTGATAAACCCGAGGAACACGGAAACGGCGGCGAGAAAGCAAAAGATGTAATAGACGTCCATGCCCGGGGGATTACCTCAAGTAGATAGGCGGCACGCCGGGCGGGTTACCCGGCGTGCGCGAAACTCAATCCGTAAGCGTGCCGTTATTGTAGTCGCGCACCGCCTGTTCGATCTGTTCGCGGGTATTCATAACAAAGGGACCGTAGTGGGCGACGGGTTCGTCCAATGGAGTGCCGTGTAACAGCAACAGTCCAACGCCCTCCTCTGGTGCACCTTGCGGCGCGCGCAATTGTAGCGATTCACCATCGCCAAACAACACCAGATTGCCGCGCTCCACCACACCGCGGCCGGTGTCCAGCGCACCGCGATATAGGTAAACCAGCACTGAGTGCTGCGGAGGCACCGGTAAGTTAATTTCTGCGCCGGGTGCCAGGCGCACATCGGCCACCGCCGCATCCGCGGCCGCTTCCAGCAGCGGACCACATTCCGGTTCTCCGGCAATCTGCCATTGCCCGGAGATCAGGCGGATCAGCGAGCCGCTCTCGTCCAGGGAAATCTCCCGTACCTGATGCGGCTGGATATCGCGCCAGTCCGGCTTACTCATCTTGTCTTTCGCCGCCATGTTTATCCACAGCTGGAAGCCGTGCATGCCGCCCTCACCCTGGGACGGCATTTCCGAATGGATAATGCCGCGGCCGGCGCGCATCCACTGGGCACCGCCCTGATTGATGGCGCCGCGGTTGCCCAGGTGATCCTGGTGCTCGAACTCGCCGCTCAGCATATAGGTGAGGGTTTCTATCCCGCGGTGTGGGTGCGGCGGGAAGCCGGCGATATAGTCATCAGGATTTTCCGAGCGAATCTCATCGATCATCAGGAAGGGACTGAAGTCCCGGGACTGGAAACCCGCCACCCGGTGAATCTTCACCCCGGCGCCATCGGCAGAGGGATGGCCCGCCACAACCCGCGCAGCGGGGCGGATGCTGGCGCTGTTTGCGCTATTTGATGTGACTTTAGACATGGTTCTGTTCCTCCATTTCCGGCAGTATAGGCCGATAAAATCGCCAGAAAATGGCAAATAATCGCAGCTAAGTTTCGACAAGCTCGATAGATTAATCGGAATTCCGTTTTACCCGGTGGTGCGAGGCGGAATCAGTTTTCGAATTCAGACGAAGGACAGTCTATGGCCAAGGTAACACTGGAACAGTGGCGCATGTTTCAGGCGGTGGTAGAGCACGGGGGCTTCTCCCAGGCCGCAGATGCGGTGCACAAAAGCCAGTCTTCCATCAATCACGCGGTGCACAAGCTCCAGGAAAGTTTGGGGGTTTCGCTGCTGGAAGTGCGCGGGCGCAAGGCGGAGCTGACCGATGCCGGGCGCGTGTTGTTGAATCGGGCCGGCGGCCTGCTGGACGAGGCCGAGGCGCTGGAATCCGTTGCCGCCAGTCTTGCGGAGGGTACCGAGGCGCAGTTGCGTCTGGCGGTGGATGTGCTGTTCGACTACGAGGCGCTGTTCAACGCGGTGGAGCGCTTTGCCAGTGAATACCCGCACACCCGGCTGGAAATTCGCGAAACGGTGCTCTCTGGCGGCGAGGAGCTGCTGTTGCAACAGGAAGTGGACTTCATTCTTACCGCGCGGGTGCCCCAGGGGTTTGTGGGTGAGCCCGTCTCGCGGGTAAAGTTCGTGCCGGTGGCACACCCGGACCACCCGTTGCATCAGCTGGGCCGGCCGGTAAACCGCGAGGACCTGAAAGCGGCGCGGCAGATTGTGATGCGCGATTCCGCTTTGAAGAATCGCCAGGATGCCGGCTGGCTCGGTTCCGACCAGCGCATCACCGTCACCAACGTGCACACTTCCATCGAGCTGATTGAACGGGGCCTGGGTTTTGCCTGGCTGCCGCAGACCCGCATCCGCGATTCCCTGTCTGCCGATCGCTTGCTACCCCTGCGCACCGAGGAACCCTGGGAGCGGGAAGCCACAGTGTATCTGGTGTACGCCGACCAGGATCGCGCCGGCCCCGCCGCCTGTCTGCTGTTGCGCGCACTGCGCGAGGGTTTGCCGCCGATCGAATGATCGCGGTTGGCGCCTCGCGAGGCCTTAGCATTATTTAAATTGGGATCTAACAGATGACTGGTGAGAGCGACAAAATCCGCTGGGGCATTATTGGTTGCGGCAATGTCACCGAGCTGAAAAGTGGCCCGGCATTTAACAAGGTGGCGGGTTCGAAGTTGCTGGCGGTGATGCGCCGGGACCGGGAAAAGCTCGCGGACTACGCCGCGCGCCACGGGGTACCCAAAACCTACGCCAGCGCCGACGAGCTGATCAACGACCCGGAAATCGATGCCATCTATGTGGCCACCCCGCCGGGCAGCCACCGCGAGTACGCCCTGAAGATAGCGAGCGCTAACAAACACTGCTGCCTGGAAAAGCCCATGGCGCTCAATTTTGCCGAGTGCGAGGAAATCATCGGGGCGTTTGAGGGGCTGGATGCGCAGCTGTTTGTCGCCTATTACCGCCGCTCCCTGCCCCGCTTCAATAAAGTCAAAGAGTGGATCGACAGCGGTCGTATCGGCGCTGTGCGCCATATCAACTGGAGCTATGCGCGCACCCCTTCCGCCGCGGATCTGTCACCGGAGTACGACTGGCGCACCGACCCGGCGGTATCCGGCGGCGGACATTTTGTCGACCTGGCCTGCCACGGCCTCGACCTGTTTATCCACCTGGCCGGTGACATTACCGATGCCCGCGGTATCGCGGTCAATCAGCAGAATCTGTATGACGCTGAAGATGCGGTTTCCGCCTGCTGGGTATTTGAAAATGGCGCCACCGGTGCGGGTTTCTGGAATTTCGGCGCCAGTGACTACTGTGACGAGGTGGTAATCTGCGGCGCCAAAGGCACAATCCGCTTTTCCGTGTTTGCGGAGAATCCACTGCAGCTCGAAGCGGGCGATGACCGCGAAACGGCCGATATTGCCCACCCGGAGAATATCCAGTTCTTTCATATCGAGAATATGGTCAAACACCTGAACGGCGCGGGTGCGCACCCGGTCGCCGGCGCCGAGGGCGGCAAGGCCTCGCGGGTGATGGACCAGATTCTGGCGGGGTTTCGATAGTGAGCCCCCTGCCCTTTCTCTTTTCTTGCTAAAAAAACGGTGTTTCCCGCCGAATAACTGCGATTTTAGTTTCGAATCTCCGAATTACACTGAACTGCATGACAGCTTCTTACACTTTCGTGGGGAGTGGTGTGTGGAACAGTGTGAAGCCCGGTGCGGATCCGGTAACAGGAGTGAAGAATGGGACTGCTGGTAAACGGCGAGTGGAAAGACAAGTGGTACGACACGGACAAAAGCGGCGGTGAATTCGAGCGCGAGGCGGCGCAGCTGCGCAACTGGGTCACCGCCGATGGCAGCGCCGGCCCCAGTGGCGAGGGTGGCTTCGAGGCGGAGAAAGGGCGCTACCACCTCTATGTCTCCCTCGCCTGCCCCTGGGCCCACCGCACGCTGATTTTCCGCAAGCTCAAGGGGCTGGAGGACTACATCGACGTTTCGGTGGTCAGCCCCTACATGATGGAAAACGGCTGGACCTTCGATAAAGACGAAGGCAGCAGCGGCGACAAGCTGTTCGGCAGCGATTTTCTGCACCAGGTGTACACCCGCAACCGCGCGGACTATTCCGGGCGGGTGACGGTACCGGTACTGTGGGACAAACAGCGCGAGCAGATCGTCAGCAACGAGTCCGCGGAAATCATCCGCATGTTCAACACCGCGTTCAACGACCTCACCGGCGACGAGCAGGATTTTTATCCACAGGATCTGCACGGCGATATCGACGCCACCAATGCGCTGGTTTACGAAAACGTCAACAACGGCGTGTATCGTGCGGGTTTCGCCACCAGCAAAGAGGCTTACGAGGCCGCCTATCACCGGCTGTTCGAGGTGTTGGAACAACTGGAGCAGCGCCTGCAGAGCAACCGCTACCTCACCGGCGAACGGATTACCGAGGCGGACTGGCGGCTGTTTACTACACTGATCCGGTTCGACGCCGTGTACCACGGCCACTTCAAATGTAACAAGCAGCGCCTGGCGGATTACCCCAATTTGTGGGGTTATGTGCGCGAGCTGTACCAGTGGGAGGGCGTGGCGGACACGGTGGACTTCCACCATATCAAGACCCATTACTACGCCAGCCACAAAAACATCAATCCCACTGGCATCGTGCCTGTGGGACCGGAACTGGACTACAGCGCGCCCCACGGCCGCGGATAACGCTACGACACGGAGAAAACCATGAAGCTGTTTTACGCCCCCGGTGCCTGTTCCCTGTCACCGCATATCGTCGCCTGCGAGGCGGGCATTGATCTCGACCTGTGCAAGGTGAACCTGAAAACCAAGGAGACCGAAAGCGGCGGCGACTACACGGAGGTGAATCCGAAAGGCTATGTGCCGGCGCTGCAGCTGGAGGGCGGCGAGCTGCTCACCGAGGGACCGGCCATTGTGCAGTTTCTGGCGGAGCAGAAACCGGAGAAAAAACTGGCCCCGGAATACGGCTCACTGGATCACTACCGGGTGCTGGAGTGGCTGAATTACATTTCCACCGAGGTGCACAAATCCTTCCTGCCCCTGTTCTGGGATGGAAGCGATGATGAACAGGCGGCAGCCAAAGAAAAACTGGCGAAGCGCTTCCAGTATGTGGAAGACCAGATGGCCGGAGACTACCTGATGGGTGACGACTTCAGCATCGCCGATGCCTATCTGTTTACCGTGTACAACTGGTGCAGCAAGGTGGGTGTGGATACCGGCAGTTGGCCCAGGCTCAAGGCGTTTGCCGAGCGCATGGGCCAGCGGGAAGGGGTGCAGAAGGCACTGAAGGCGGAAGGCCTGATTTAAAGGCCTGCAGAGCCACGGCTGCGGGTCATACCCGCAGCGTCTGCTCCTCAATTTCGATCGGCCGGCGCGCCCGCGCTACAAACAGCGCCATGCACAGGGCGGCGGCGGAACAACACAGCATCCCCAGTGCGATCGGCACCAGAGTGCCGGTGTGCACCGCGTTCACTGCTCCACCCAGGACCCCACCAAAAATAAACAGCGAGGCTCCGTACAGGGCATTCGCAGTACCGCTGATCCTGGGGAAGAATTCGAGATAACAGGCGGCCGAGTTGGGGGTGATGATGCCGATGGCACCCATCGCCATCACCAGCGGAACCATCCACGCCAGCAACACCTGGTCCTGTCCGAAATACAGGGTGCTCGCCAGCAACAGCGCGCAGGAAAACAACTGCAGCCCCATACCCGCCAGCAGTATCTGGCGCGGTTCAAATACCTTCAGCAGACGGATATTCAGCTGCACCATCAACACCAGTCCCAGCACACAGCTGCCAAACAGCATGGGGAAGGTGGCGGAAGAAACCCCGAAATGCTCCATAAACACGAAAGGCGCGGTGGTGATGTAGATAAACATGCTGCCACTGATCAACGCCTGCCCGAACAGAAAGCCCAGTGCACGGGGGGTGCGGAAGATCTGCGCATAGCCTTTTAGCATGCTGCGGCGGGACTCCCGCTGGCGGCGTGCGCGGCGGAACTTGGATACCGTCTCCGGTAGCACCCCGCGCACCAGTACCATCATCAGCAGACCGTACACCAGCAGGAAGATAAAGATCGCGTGCCAGTCGCCGAAGGTCAGCAGGGTCGCGCCAATCGCCGGCGCCGCCATGGGGGCTATCAGCATCATGGTGGCAATCATCGACATGATCCGCGCCGCGTCCCGCCCGTGGTACAGGTCGCGCACGATCGCCCCGCAGATCACCGTGGCAAAGCCGCCACCCAGCGCCTGGCAGAAGCGCAGCGCCACCAGCAGTTCCACGGTGTTGGTAAATAGGATCAGTGCCGAGCTGACGATAAAGATGGCGAGCCCGATGGTGCCGGTGACAATGCGACCCCAACGGTCCGACAGTGGCCCACCAATCAATTGGCCCACGGCGAACCCCAGCAGATAGCTGGAAACCGAGTGCTGTACCTGCGCCACCTCCACACCCAGCGCCATGGCCATGGCGGGAATTGCCGGCAGGTAGGTATCAATGGCAAATGGCGTCAGTGCCACCAGTGCGGCGAGACAGGGGGCGAGCCAACGCGGCGGCTTGCCTTCGGCGTCGAAGAAATTCGGGGGCATAACAACTCAATTGAAGAGAATCTCGAGTACTTGTTGCAAGTACTCGGTTGAGGTGGCCGGCATCGGCTGTTACGGCTAAAACCGAGACACCGGCGGGCGCCGGCATGGTAACGGGGGCCAAGGCCAGTTTCCATGACAGTTCGGGAATTTGCGGTCAGGGACAGGGGAGCCGGGGTCGAAGCGCGGCGCTGACCGAACGATCAGTCCGTGTCAGTGTTTCTCTTCCCGCAGATTGTAGAGGCCTTTCTTCAGCTTCAGCAGGTGCTCCTGCAGCTGTGGACCCTTGCGCTGGGCGACGCCGATCGCGAGGACATCGATCACCACCAGGTGGGCGATGCGCGACGAAAGCGGTGTGTACAGTTCGATATCTTCTTCCACATCCACTTCCAGCGGGATGCTGGACTGGCGTGTCATGGGAGAGCCGCTGGGGCCGAGGCCGATCACCGTGGCGCCCTGCGCCTTGGCCATTTCCATGGAGCGCAGCAGCGAGGAGGTGCGGCCGCTCTGGGAGATGGCGACCACCACATCACCGGGCTTCATGCTCATGGCCGACATGCTCTGCATGTGGTGGTCGGAGTGGGCGGCGGTGGCCATCTGCAGGCGGAAGAATTTGTGCTGGGCGTCGGCGGCGACGGCACCGGAGGCGCCGAAGCCGAAGAATTCAACCCGTTTGGAAGCAGCGATGGCGGCGACAGCGGCTTCTAGGGCGCGGCCGTCGATCTTGTCGCGCACATTCAGCAGGGTATCGACGGTGGAGTCGAATACCTTGCGTTTGTATTCAGCGATGGTGTCGGTTTCGGTGACGGCGATCTGGCCGAAGCTGGGGCTGGAGGCGAGCTGCTGGGCCAGGTTCAGCTTGAATTCCTGGAAGCCGGAACAGCCCACCGCGCGACAGAAGCGCACCACGGTAGGTTCGCTCACCTGGGCTTCGGTGGCGAGATCGACGATCCGCATATGAATGATTTCGCCGGGATTGGCGAGGATATATTCCGCAACCTTGCGCTCTGATTTGCGCATCGAACTCAGCTGTTCGCTGATCTTCTGCGTGACTTCCGCTGGCTTCACGACAACACCTTCTCTGGTTCAAGCTGTGCAGTTTAGCGGCATGGCCCGGTGCTGGCGAGCCCCGCAGCCCGCCACGCCGTTATTGTCACCCCCCTACTGTAGGAGCCTGCCCTGCAGGCGAACCGAATCGTGCCCCAATAATGTTCGCCTGCAGGGCAGGCTCCTACAGCGCCGCTCCACCAAACCGTAGGGTGGATAAGCGCAGCGCATCCGCCGTCCCATCCGCCCACAAAAACCCCTGTTTATATACCCAGTTCTCCCCCCACCCCTGATACAATCCGCCCCCATGGACGTATCTGAACTCTTAGACCCCCTCAACGACCCCCAGCGCGAAGCCGTCGCGGCGCCGCCGGGCAATCAACTGGTTCTGGCCGGTGCCGGCTCGGGCAAGACCCGTGTGCTGGTGCACCGTATCGCCTGGCTGATGCAGGTGGAGGGGGCATCGCCCTACTCCATTATGGCAGTGACCTTTACCAACAAGGCCGCGCGCGAGATGCGCGGGCGTATCGAGGAACTGCTGGGGGTGAACACCTTCGGCATGTGGGTGGGCACCTTTCACGGCCTCGCCCACCGCCTGCTGCGCGCCCACTGGCAGGAAGCCAAGCTGCCGCAGAACTTCCAGATTCTCGATTCTGATGACCAGCTGCGCCTGATCAAGCGGGTGCAGAACGAGCTGGGGCTGGATGACAAGAAGTGGTCGCCGCGGGAAACCCAGTGGTGGATCGGTGCACAGAAAGATGAGGGGATTCGCCCGCAGTATATCCAGCTCACCGGCGATCCCTGGCTGCAGACCATGGTGCAAATTTACAGCGCCTATGAAGCGGCCTGTCAGCGCGCCGGTGTAGTCGACTTTGGCGAGCTGCTGCTGCGCGCCCACGAACTGTTGCGGGATAACGACGGCATACTCGCCCATTACCGCCGCCGTTTCCCCCATATCCTGGTCGACGAGTTTCAGGATACCAACACCATCCAATACGCTTGGCTGCGCCTGCTGGCCGGCGACCAGTGCACGATCACCGCGGTGGGTGACGACGACCAGTCCATTTACGGCTGGCGCGGGGCCAAAATCGAGAATATCCAGCACTTCGAGGCGGATCTGAAAGACGTGCAGACGGTGCGCCTGGAGCAGAACTACCGCTCCACCAGCACCATCCTGAACGCCGCCAACGCGGTGATCGCCCACAACACCGGTCGCCTCGGCAAGGAGCTGTGGACCGAGGGTGACAAGGGCGAGCCCATCGCGCTCTACTCCGCCTACAACGAACAGGATGAGGCGCGCTTTATTGTCGAGCGCATCCAGGACTGGGTGCGCGATGGTAACCGCCGCGACAGCATCGCCATCCTTTACCGGTCCAACGCCCAGTCACGAGTGCTGGAAGAAGGCCTGCTGCGGGAACAGGTGCCCTACCGCATCTACGGCGGCCAGCGCTTCTACGAGCGCATGGAAATCAAGAACGCGCTGTCCTATATGCGCCTGATCACCAACCGCCACGACGACACTTCCTTCGAGCGGGTGGTGAATACCCCCACTCGCGGCATCGGCGCGCGCACCGTGGATATGGTGCGCCAGTTCGCCCGCGAACACGGCTGCTCCCTGTGGGACGCCGCCGCCAAGATGCTGCAACAGAAAGTCCTCGCCGCACGCGCGGGCAATGCCCTGGCCAACTTCTTGAGCCTGATCGACGCGCTGGACGAAGAGAGCACCGACAAAACCCTCGACCATATCGCCGAGCTGGCCATCGAACAGACTGGCCTGATCGAATTCCACGGCAAGGAGAAGGGTGAGAAGGGTCAGACCCGGGTGGAGAACTTGCAGGAATTGGTGAGCGCCTGTCGCGGCTTCGACGGCCTGCCCACCGTGGACGCTGATGGCGAGGCGGTGGACGAGGAAGAGATTCCACTGATCAACCAGTTCCTCGACAGCGCCGCGCTGGACGCCGGCGAAGGCCAGGCAGATGAGTTTGAAGACGCCGTGCAGCTGATGACCCTGCACTCCGCCAAGGGTCTGGAATTCCCACTGGTGTTTATGGCCGGTGTGGAGGAAAACCTGTTCCCGCACAAGATGTCCGCCCAGGAACCCGGGCGTATGGAGGAGGAGCGACGCCTCTGCTACGTGGGTATCACCCGCGCCATGCAGAAGCTGTATATCACCTACGCGGAAAGCCGCCGCCTGTTTGGCAGTGAGACTTACAACAAACCGTCGCGGTTTGTGAGCGAAATCCCGGTGGAATACATCCACGAGGTTCGCCTGAAAACCGAAGTCTCCAAGCCCCTGTTTCAACCCAATTACGGACGAGCAGGCCAGTTCTCCGACCCGGCCCCGCAGTTCGACGACGACCTGCCACCGCTGGCGCTGGGCGGCCGCGTCGACCACGCCAAATTCGGTGAAGGCACCGTGGTGCAGTTCGAAGGCAGCGGCCCACGCGCCCGAGTACAGGTCAACTTCGACGACGCCGGAGCCAAATGGCTGGTAGTATCCATGGCCAAACTACAGCCGCTGTAATCACGATCGACATCATCATATTTTAGCAACAACGTCATCCCGGACTTGATCCGGGATCCAGATACCACAGAACCGGCAGCAACCTCAAATACCCTGCCACACTCACTGGATCCCAGATACTTTTGTCATGCCGGACGCGATCCGGTACCGGGATGACGCAATAAAACGAAAAATAAAAATCAAACGGACATGAAAAAAATAAACTGGTATCCCCCCGTTATCCTCGGCCTGCTCGCCCTGCTGGTGCTCACCTTTGGCACCCTGGTGATCTCCCGCTCCGATCAGGTTCAGACCGTCACTTCGATCGAAAACGCTGGCCAGCAAACTTTTGAATGGAAGCTCGTCACCACCTGGCCAAAGAACTTCCCCGGCCTCGGCAGCGCGCCGGAGCGTTTCGCCAAAAACGTGGCAACAATGTCCAATGGCCGCCTGAAGATCAAAGTCTTCGGCGCTGGTGAACTTGTCCCGGCTATGGGAGTCTTTGGTGCTGTTTCAAACGGTGCTGCGCAGGTAGGCCACGGCGCGGCCTATTACTGGAAAGGTAAGGTACCCGCCGCGCAGTTTTTTACCGCGGTACCCTTTGGATTAAACGCTCAGGAAATGAATGGCTGGCTGCACTACGGTGGTGGTCGTGAATTGTGGGAAGAGCTCTACGCGCCGTTTGATCTGATCCCTATGGCCGGCGGATCCACCGGTGTGCAGATGGCGGGCTGGTTCAATAAGGAAATTAATTCTGTCGACGACCTCAAAGGTCTCAAGATGCGCATCCCCGGCCTCGGCGGTGAGGTCCTCAACCGCGCCGGCGGCACTGCCGTCACCATCCCCGGTGGCGAACTTTACACCGCACTGCAGACCGGCGTGATCGACGCCACCGAATGGGTCGGACCGTACAACGATCTCGCGTTCGGCTTCCACCAGATCGCCCAATACTACTACTACCCCGGCTGGCACGAGCCGGGTTCAATCCTCGAAATCATCATCAATAAAACTGCGTTCGAAAAATTGCCGAAAGATCTGCAGGCCATCGTCCGAACCGCCGCCCGCGACGCCAACCAGGATATGCTCGACGAGTACACCGCGCGCAACAATCGTGCGCTGAAAGAACTGGTGGATGAGCATGGGGTTGAGCTGAGAAAACTGCCGGACGATGTCATCGCCCACCTGAAAAAGATAAATCAGGGTATCATGCAGGAAACCGCGGCCAATGATCCGCAGTTCAATCGTGTATACAAGGCCTTCCAGGAATTCGAGTCGCAGGTAATTCCCTATCACCGAATCAGTGAAGAAGCCTATTACGATACCCGTGACGTAGTACCCGAGCAGGAGTAGTCCGCCACTTCATCTATATACGTGCCGACAGAATTCCGCATCCATCGTTGGCACGTTATTCCCTCTATTTTATTGACTCCCGCGATCGCAAAAATTGGTACGATCGTGCGCATTTCGTAAATTGACTCTGACACCATTTTATATTTTTGACAAAGGTATCGCGCCCTTTAGTATAACTTCAGGTGCCGGTAAGTTCCGCCGTGCGTTGCACTTCGTTTTTTGATCCGGGCTTCAATACGTGGATATCAACACAATATTGTATCGATTCACTGTTTCTTTAATTGCATTAATATTTTCAGGTTCTCTGCACGCTATGTCGATATTTGATACTGGTAAAGCTTGTACGTTTTCTGGGGTTTCTGGCGTAATTTTACAAAATGGAGTACCGGTAGCTGGTGCTAAAGTAACAAGAACTACAGACTTTCAGAAAAAAAAGCAGGATGAAACCATTACGGATGATAAGGGTTACTTCGAGTTTTCCGCTCGATTCGAGCGGAATATTGTCAATATCTTGCCTCAAGAATTTGTAGTCGGTCAGAAAATTACCGTGGCAGTGGGCGAAGAAGAGATAGAAATTTGGTCCGGCGTAAAGAGAAAGAAAGCTGAAAATTCGGAAGCGCGCGGTGTTCCTATATCAGTCACCTGTGAATTAGAGAGTGAAACAAAACTTATCAACGTAAACAATCAGCCTTTTTTTACCCGGTGCATTTGGGATGTTGAACCCGATGTCATTGATAATGGATTTTAAAAATGGAACTTACACCTCAACAGTCTGCTAGTTTATCTAGAGATGTTTACGCCTTAAGCAAGATTGACAGGCTGGATCGTGCGATAGAGGTTTTGAATGTAAGGTATAAAAATCAAATCCGGTTTTTCGAAACCAATATGCTGAAAGGCAAGACCGGCGGGCCAGGTTTTATCAAAGTAAGAACAGCGTTCGGGTTTTTGCTCGTCGGCCAAGAAGCATTCCAGGGGCATGCTTTTATTTTGTTTCGCGGCACACAATATCTCGCTGACTGGCTGACAAATCTAAATATAACCTTGTCCTCTTCCGCAAGGGGCCAACCGGTTCATGATGGCTTCAAAAAGTCATTTCAGTCGATGTTGCCGCAGATACAAGACTTTGTTGCCACACTACCTTCCGGCACTTTTGTGCATTGCCTGGGACATAGCCTCGGGGGCGCACTGGCAACACTTGCTGCTGAATGGATTAAAGCCAACACCATACACCAACCGAAGCTGTATACCTTCGGCAGCCCAAGAGTGGGCTTGATCGGTTTCTCAGAAAACTGTACTCAGTTGCTCAACGACAAGAATATGTACCGAGCCTATCATCGTACGGATATTGTCCCATGTATCCCGATATGGCCCTTTGTACATACCCCGAGTACTGACAGGGAATATTTCCTACCATCTCCAGGGTTGATTCCGTGGGCGACATATCACGATATGGATCTGTATGTGGATTCGGTAAGCAAAAAAAGCTGGTCTGAAATTCATGCAATGCGTCCGGCTGCCCGTACCGATAGCGGCGTCGAAGCCTGGCTGCGATCCAAGGCCGCAATCGGACAGACGATGTCTGCAATTGAATGGTTGAACGATGCCATTATCTACGTGGTGAAAAAGTGCATGGAGTTCGCAGGGCGCGTAATCAATTTTACTGCCACCACCTATTTCACTCTAATGGACCAGTTGGCCATGGTGCTGAATAGCGGCGTAAAACTGCTCGTCGGCTCGGTGAGCCTGGTGGCGCTGCTAGTCAAGAAAATCATGCAGTTCCTTGGCCTCAAGCCCATTCTTGAATCCGCCAGTATCACACACGACTTTCTGCGTAACCTACTGTTAAAGCTATCATCCCGGGTTAACGAAATCAGTAAGCAGGCCCTGAGTGCGACGCTGGCTGAAGGGCGCGGTATTTAGCGATTAGGGGTGCACCGCGCCAAACAAAAAAGGGGCCTTGCGGCCCCGAAAAGAAAAGCACTGGGGATGGGTCTTTGGAAAAATCAGTAGTCGTAGGCGTCCGCCGCGGCCTCTGATTTTTTCTCTTCCGGCTTGTCAGCCACCATCACTTCGGTGGTGAGCATCAGGCCTGCGATGGAGCCCGCATTCTGCAGCGCAGAGCGGGTAACCTTGGCGGGGTCGATGATGCCGAACTCCAGCATATCGCCGTAGTCGCCGGTCTGGGCGTTGTAGCCGTAGTTGGCGCTGTCTCCGGATCTGGAGCTGTCACGGACATTGTTCAACACCACACTGCCTTCGACACCAGCGTTGGCGACGATCTGGCGGAAGGGCTCTTCCATTGCGCGCAGAGCGATATTGATCCCCACCTGTTGATCGTCATTGGCACCTTTCAAACCGCTCTTGCGCAGGCTGTCGGCCACACGCACCAGGGTCAGTCCACCACCGGCAACAATGCCCTCTTCCACTGCTGCGCGGGTCGCGTGGAAGGCGTCGTCCACCAGGTCTTTCTTCTCCTTCATTTCCACTTCGGTGGCGGCGCCGACCTTGATCACCGCAACACCGCCGGCCAGCTTGGCCACGCGCTCCTGCAGTTTTTCCTTGTCGTAGTCGGACGTGGAGTTTTCGATTTCCGCGCGGATCTGTTTCACGCGGCCATCGATTGCGGATTTTTCTCCCGCGCCGTCCACCACTACGGTGTTGTCTTTACTGATCACCACGCGTTTGGCGCTACCCAGTTGCTCCAGTTCGACCTTCTCGAGGGTGAGGCCGACTTCTTCGGAGATCACCGTACCGCCGGTAAGGATGGCGATATCCTCCAGCATGGCCTTGCGGCGGTCACCGAAGCCCGGCGCTTTTACCGCAGCCACCTTGATGGTGCCGCGCAGGCTGTTGACCACCAGGGTGGCCAGGGCTTCGCCTTCGATGTCTTCGGCAATCAGCACCAGTGGGCGGCCGGCCTTGGCCACAGACTCCAGCAGCGGTACCAGGTCGCGGATATTGCTGATCTTTTTGTCGAACAGCAGGATGTACGGATTATCCAGTTCCGCCTGCATCTTTTCCTGGTTGGTGACGAAGTACGGAGACAGGTAGCCGCGATCGAATTGCATACCCTCCACGACTTCCAGTTCGTTCTGCAGGGACTTGCCCTCTTCCACGGTAATCACACCGTCGCGGCCGACTTTTTCCATGGCCTCGGCGATGATCTGGCCGATGTCCTCGTTCCAGTTGGCGGACACGGTGCCCACCTGGCCAATGGACTTGGTGTCGTCACAAGGTTTGGCCAGTTTCGCTAGCTCTTCCACGGCGGCCTTCACCGCGGTGTCGATACCGCGTTTCAGGTCCATGGGGTTCATGCCGGCGGCGATGGACTTGTGCCCCTCGCGCACTAGTGCCTGGGCCAGCACGGTTGCAGTGGTGGTGCCGTCACCGGCCACGTCGGCAGTTTTTGAGGCCACCTCCTTCACCATTTGTGCGCCCATATTCTGGAACTTGTCCTTGAGCTCAATTTCTTTGGCTACAGACACACCATCTTTGGTCACGCGCGGTGCGCCGAAGCTTTTGCTCAGCACCACGTTGCGGCCCTTGGGACCCAGTGTGGCTTTTACCGCGTCGGCGAGAATGTTTACGCCCGCCAGCATGCGTTCGCGGGCATCGTCAGAAAACTTGACTACCTTGGCGCTCATGCGGCTTTCTCCTGTTGTTTATCTTCCACTTGTTGCAGTACAGCGAGAATGTCGGATTCTTTCACGATTAAATAGGTCTCGCCGTCGTGTTTGATTTCGGTGCCAGCGTACTGGCCGAACAGGACACGGTCTCCCACTTTAACGGCCAAGGGGCGTAGCTCACCGTTGTCCAACGGTGCTCCGTCACCAGCGGCAATCACTTCTCCCTGGGTGGGCTTTTCGGCAGCCTTGTCCGGAATAACGATGCCACCTTTGGTGGTGGTTTCTGCGGCAAGGCGTTTCACAACCACCCGGTCGTAGAGCGGTTTGATACTCATCGGATTTCCTCCCAATAAGCATTTGGATGTTTCAATGGTTAATGGTTGGTTGCCGGGAAGGGAGTGCCCTTCCGACAAAGCCGAAAATAGGAGCGTTGAAAGGTTTTTCAAGGGGGCCAAAAACGAATTTTTTATAAAAAATTTTTATAAAAAAACGAGGTAAAAAAATAGAAGCGGGATAACGGCAGATTTATATTTACAGTGAAGAATAGAAAAAGGAGGAGCTGATGCCATCCGTATCGCAAACCACCTTTGAGCAGACACTTGCAGAATTTTTTCGCCAGCGCCTGCAGGACGGGGCCGACGATCTGGATCCGCGCCCCCAGGAAGAAACCCTCTGGTACCTGGGCAGCCTGCTGGCGCGCTTCGGCGACAGTGGCCAGGTGTTCAGTTACGACAGCGGCGAAATGTCGGTGCGACCACTGGCACTGTTGTATCGCGACGCAATTGAGGTGGACAGTCATTACCACCGCTGCCTGATCCTGCGCCAGCTCGGCGATCTGGCCCTGTTTATGGGGGCCCTCTTCCCGGACAACTATTCCAGACGGGGGATTAGTCGGGACTATTTTATCGGCATGGGCGGTGGTGCTTACGACTACCTCGGGGAGAATGCCCGCAACAACCGGCGGGTATTCAGCGAACTGGCCGAGCGCTTTGCGCGCTTACTGGAGCTGGTGGCGAGAGTGTGCGGGCGCGCCCGGGAGATGGATGCGACGGATATTCTGCAGTTGTTCCAGCGCTGGCGGGAAACCAACGATCCGCAACTGGCGGCGCAGTTGCGCAGATTGGGTGTGGTGCTGCCGGAGGTGGGAGGGATGCATTGAGGCCGATCACGGCCTCAATTCTAGGCGAATAAGCTACCCTATCAGGGCAGCGGCCGGGTGCGCCCGCGATCGTCGATGGCAACAAAGACGAATTCACCCTCGGTGACTTTCACCTGTTCACCGGTATCCACCCGGGTCAGCCAGACTTCCACCATGGTTTTAATGGACGATCGTCCTACTTCTACTGCTTCCGCGTAGCAGCTCACGGTGGAGCCAACGGTTACCGGGCGCAGGAAAACCATGCTGCCAACGGCGACGGTAGTCACGCGACCTCGGGCGATGCTCTGGGCGAGGATGGCACCGGCCACATCCATCTGCGACATCAGCCAGCCAGCAAAAACATCACCCTGGGGGTTGGTGTCCCGGGGCATGGACTGGGTTTGGAGGGTCAGGGTACCGCTGGGTTGCGGTTCTTCATCAATGGCGGACATCGCGGGTGCTCACAAATTCTTAGATTTATTGGCCCGGCGGTGCATTCAGTGTCACCTTGGCCGGGTGGCGCATTCTAGCACAATCTGGGTACTAATTAGCCAGGGCGTATAGGGCAAATTCTGCGCCGCTGACGGTATTTTCTACTAGTTGAGTCTACCCGAGCCGGATGTCACTACGACGTCAGGTAGCCTGGGAGCCAGGTCGCCAGCGCCGGCCACAGGGCCAGCAGACACATCACCAGCAGCTGAATGGCGATAAATGGCACTACACCGCGATAGATGGCGCCGGTGGCCACCTCCGCTGGTGCCACGCCGCGCAGGTAGAACAGCGCAAAACCGAAGGGCGGGGTGAGGAACGAGGTCTGCAGATTCAGCGCAATCATCACACCTAGCCACACCGGGTCCAGCCCCATGGCCAGTAGTACCGGTCCGACAATGGGCACCACCACAAAGGTGATCTCGATAAAGTCGAGGATAAAGCCCAGCAGGAAAATCACCAGCATCACCAGCAGGGTCGCCCCCACTATGCCTCCGGGAAGGGTCTCGAAAAAGTGCGTGACCACTTCCTCACCGCCAAACCCGCGGAATACCAGTGAGAATAGCGAGGCGCCGATCAAAATGGCGAACACCATGGCGGTGACCTGCAGGGTGCTCTGCCCGACCTCGCCGGCCCGGGCCCAGTTCAGCGCACCGCGGCCCCAGGCTAGGATACCGGCCCCCAGGGCCCCCACTGCCGCCGCTTCCGTCGGGGTGGCGGCGCCGGTGATGATGGAGCCGAGAACCAGCAGCATCAGCGCGATGGGCGGCGCCAGACTCTTGAGGGTCTGCAGCAGCTCCACCTCTTCCTTGCCGGTTTGGGCGGTAGCGGGTTGGCGACGGGCGATAAACAGCAGATAGAGGATATAGGCCGCCACCAGCAGCAGCCCGGGAATAATCGCGCCCATAAAAAGGTCGCCCACACTCACTGGTTTGGGATTGAAAATCCCCTGGCTCAGCTGGGCCTGCTGGTAGGCGTTGGACAGGGTATCCCCCAGCAGCACCAGGGCAATCGACGGCGGAATAATCTGGCCCAGGGTACCCGTCGCACAGATGGTGCCGGTGGCCAGTTTGGGGGAATAGCCGCGGTTTAGCATGGTGGGCAGGGACATCAGGCCCATGGTTACCACGGTGGCGCCGACAATACCGGTGCTGGCGGCGAGCAGCGCGCCAACCACCACCACGGAGACCGCCATGCCCGCGGGGATTCCGGAAAAGACCCGCGCCAGATTGACCAGCAGCTCCTCGGCGATCCGCGCTCTCTCCAGCATCACGCCCATCAAAACGAACAGCGGCACCGCCATCAGGGTGCCGTTCTGCATAATGCCGTAGAGCCGGTCCGGGAACGCCTTCAGCAGTTCCGCGTCGAAGATGCCGCCGACAATGCCGAGGCCAGCGGCGAGCAGCGCGGTGCCGCCCAGGGTAAAGGCCACCGGGTAGCCGAGCATCAGCGCTCCGCAGACCGCGAGGAACATCAGCAGGGGGATCAGCTCGATCATGCGCCCACCTCCGTCGCCGAGCCCGGGGCCGCTTCCCGCACCAGCGGGTGGGGTTGTGTCTCGGCCCCCTTGCGAACAGGTGCGTGAGTGGAGGGTTGAGAGGATAGGCTCCCGTCGCTGCCGGCTTCCACCTGCATCAGGGTATTCAGTGCCCGCGCAAACTGGCTCAATCCCTGCACGGCGAGGGTAGCGGCGGCCAGGGGAATCAGACTTTTCAGCAGGTAGACGCCGCCGAGGCCATCGGCGCTGTTACTGGTCTCGCTCACCGCCCAGCTGCTGGCGGCAAACTGCCAGCTGCCGTAGCCGATAAAAACACACAGCGGCAGCAGAAAGATCAGGCAGCCCACCGCATCGACCCAGGCTTTCCCCCGTGCGCTGAGCGTACGATAGATTACATCCACCCGCACGTGGGCGTTGGCCTGCAGGGCGTAGGCGAGACCGAGCATAAACGCGGCGCCGTGCAGATAGGCCACCGTGTCCTGCAGGGCCAGGGAGCCGCCGTCGAATCCGTAGCGCAGGGCCACGACAAGACTCTGGATCAGCACCATGGCCAGGGTAAACCAGCCGAGTAGCCGCCCGCAGTTGCTGGCAAAGCGGTCCAGGGCACCGGCGGTGCGTAGTAGAAACTTCATGGGAGGTCTCTCAAACCATCTTTATTGTTCTGTTATCAATGGGGGGAGCGTACCTGCTGGTCAGAAATTGCGCCAGTTGCGATGCTCGGAATGAGCTGACCGCGTGAGGTTTTCTGGTCATAAACTGCGCTGCATTCTGTAATCTGTTTGTAACTTTTCATTCATAGAATCGTCACCAGTTCGAAATAGCATGCGCGGCGTGCAGAGACTACAGACTAATTCTCGACCAATTCGCGACCATTTCTGGAGAAATCATGAACAACCGTTCTGCGAACAAAAAAGTACTGGCCTCGGCCCTGGCGGCCCTGACCATCGCGGCGTCCAACGCTGCCCTGGCGGCGCGCGATCATATCAGCATCGTGGGCTCGTCCACTGTTTATCCGTTCACTACCGTGGTTGCCGAGCGCTTCAGCCGCGCTACCCAGTTCAAGACCCCGGTTGTTGAATCCACCGGTACCGGCGGCGGCATGAAGCTGTTCTGTCAGGGTGTGGGCGAGAGCACCGCGGATATCACTGGCGCTTCCCGTCGCATCAAACAGTCCGAGCTGGACATGTGTAACGATAACGGCGTGGATGTGGTAGAAGTACAGATCGGCTTCGACGGCATCGTGCTGGCCAACGCCAAGACTTCCAAGCCGTTTGAACTGACCCGCAAGGACATCTTCCTGGCCCTGGCCAAAGACGTACCGAACCCGGATGGCTCTCAAACACTGGTTGAGAACCCCTACAAAACCTGGAAAGACGTAAATCCGACCCTGCCGGCGACCAAAATCGAAGTGCTGGGTCCGCCCCCGACTTCCGGTACCCGCGACGCCTTCGCCGAGCTGGCAATGGAAGGTGGCTGTAAGAAGTTCGACTGGATCGCGGCCAAGAAGTCTTCCGACAAGAATGCCTATAAAGCGATCTGCCACAATGTGCGCGAAGATGGCGCCTACGTGGAAGCCGGTGAGAACGACAACCTGATCGTGAACAAGCTGGTTGCCAGCCCTGATGCACTCGGCATTTTCGGTTTCAGTTTCCTCGACCAGAACGCCGACAAGGTGCAGGGCTCCGTGATCGAAGGCCAGGAGCCTACGTTTGAGTCCATCGCCGATAACAGCTACCCGGTTTCTCGCCCGCTGTTTGTTTACGTGAAAAAGGCACATGTGGACGTGGTACCCGGAATCAAACAATTCCTGGCTGAGCTCACCAACGAGCGCGCCTGGGGTGAAGAAGGTTACCTTGCCGACAAGGGTATGATCTCTCTGCCCGATGCACAGCGTCAGCAAGTGGCCACCAATGTGCGCAAGCTGAACGCGCTGACCAACCTGGCAGCAAAATAAAGCTAAGCCAGACAGGTAGACGGAATTACCGGCCGAGTCCCTTCACTTCGCGGGGGCTTGGCCGTTTACGTATATGAGCCATTGCTTAATCTCATGGAATTACGGCCACAACTACGGATAATGGCCGGCGTTTTACTTCATCACAGATAACCGAGCGAATCGATGCAGACCCCCACTCTCTTCGCCCTGCTGTTGTTGCTGGTATTGGTGGCCTACGGTACCGGCTTCAGCCGCGCCATCGCCACCGCCCGCAGTCGCGGTGGTGTGCGCAGTCTCGCCTCCCTGCCCAATTACTATGGGGTGCATACCGCACTCTGGTGCGGCCTGCCGGCCCTGGTTATTTTGGGGTTCTGGCTATTGTTTGACGACGCCATCATCCGCACCCTGGTGATGGGTGGTATTGCCGATAAGCCGGAGTCCATTTCTGGTCAGAATTTGCTCTACGCGCAGATTCAGAATCTGGCCGCGGGCAACCTGATTGGGGGTACCACCCCGCAGATCCAGGCGGCCGCGGATCATCTGCTCAGCCTGCGCGAGCGCGGCCAATGGCTACAGACCACAATTACCCTGATTCTGGCGGCGGGCCTTGGTGCATATACTCTGCTGCGTATTTCACCGGAACTGCGTGCGCGCGAGAAGGTGGAAAAGGTCTTGCGCATAATATTGCTGGCCTGTGCCTCCGCTGCCATTTTCACCACCGTCGGCATCCTGATGTCGGTGCTGTTCGAATCGCTGCGTTTCTTCCAGTCGGTACCGGTGACCGAATTCCTGTTCGGCCTGCACTGGAGCCCGCAGATGGCACTGCGCTCGGACCAGGTCGGCTCCAGCGGCGCCTTCGGTGCGGTGCCCCTGTTTACCGGCACCCTGATGGTATCTGCCATCGCCATGTTTGTGGCGGTGCCGGTGGGACTGATGTCCGCCATTTATCTGGCGGAATACGCCGGCAACAAGGTGCGCGCATTTGCCAAGCCATTGATCGAAATTCTCGCTGGTGTCCCCACGGTGGTGTACGGCTTCTTCGCCGCGCTTACCGTGGCACCCTTCGTGCGCGAAGTGGCCCAGTCCGTCGGACTGGAAGCGTCCAGCGAGAGTGCCCTCGCCGCCGGCCTGGTGATGGGGGTAATGATTATTCCGTTCGTATCGTCACTGTCCGACGACGTGATCAACGCGGTACCCCAGTCCCTGCGCGACGGCGCACTCGGTCTGGGATCCACAAAGTCTGAAACCGTGCGCAAGGTGGTGATCCCTGCCGCGCTGCCCGGCATTGTCGGCGGTGTGTTGCTGGCGGTCTCCCGCGCCATTGGCGAGACCATGATTGTGGTGATGGCTGCGGGTCTCGCCGCCAATCTCACCGCCAACCCGCTGGAATCGGTGACCACCGTAACGGTGCAGATTGTGACCCTGCTGGTGGGCGACCAGGAATTCGACAGTCCAAAAACACTCGCCGCGTTTGCCCTCGGCCTGATGCTGTTTATCAGCACCCTGATTCTGAACTTTATCGCCCTGCACGTCGTGAAAAAATACCGGGAACAGTATGACTGATCTGACTCAATCCAACTTGACCCAGAAGCAGGTCCGCGAACGAATCGAAGCGCGGCTTGCCAGCCGTCACCGCAAGGAAAAAATCTTCCGTGGTTTTGGCATCGCGAGTATCGCCTTTGGCGTGCTTGCGGTACTGGTGCTGTTCACCGATATCATCAGCAAGGGCAGCAGTGCCTTTGTGCAGACGGATATCCAGCTGCAGGTGACCTACGACCCGGCCGCCCTCGGCATCGAAACCGTGGACGACGAAAGCCTGGCCTGGGCCAACTTTGATGCGGTGATTCGCAATGCCCTGCGCGAGCGCTTCCCGGAAGTAACCGGCCGTCGCGACAAGCGCGAGCTCTACTCGCTGGTATCCAATGGTGCCGGCTTTGAACTGCGCGAGCGTCTGCAGGAAAACCCGCAGCTGCTGGGCAAAACCGAAACCCTGTGGTTTAACGCCGATGACGATGTGGACACCTATGTGAAGAGTCTGTCCAAATCCAAAGAGGGTTTCCTCGGCCGCACCTCCGAGCAGAAAGCGGAATGGATTCTGGCGCTGCGCGAAAGCGGTGAGCTGGAAAAGCGCTTCAACACCACCTTCTTTACCAATGGTGACTCCCGCGAACCGGAACAGGCGGGTATCCGCGCGGCATTGGTCGGCTCGCTGTTTACCCTGCTGGTTACCCTGGCGTTGTCCTTCCCCATCGGAGTTGCCGCAGCTATTTACCTGGAGGAGTTTGCCCCCAAGAACCGCTGGACCGACCTGATCGAGGTGAATATCAACAACCTCGCCGCGGTACCGTCCATCGTGTTCGGTTTGCTGGGCCTGGCGATCTTTATCAACTTCTTCGAACTGCCGCGCTCGGCGCCGCTGGTGGGTGGCCTGGTGCTGACGTTGATGACGTTACCGACGATCATTATTTCGAGCCGCGCCTCGCTCAAGTCCGTGCCGCCTTCCATTCGCGAGGCGGCCATGGGCATGGGTGCCTCGCGCATGCAGGTGGTACTGCACCACGTACTGCCGCTGGCCATGCCCGGCATGCTCACCGGTGCGATTATCGGTATGGCCCAGGCCCTGGGTGAAACCGCACCGCTGCTGATGATCGGTATGGTGGCGTTTATCGTCGATGTGCCCCACGGCATTACCGATCCGTCCACCGTATTGCCGGTACAGATTTTCCTGTGGGCCGACAGTCCCGAGCGCGCCTTTGTGGAGCGCACCTCCGCCGCGATCATGGTACTGCTGGCAGTCCTGATCACCATGAACACCTGCGCAGTGTGGCTGCGTAAAAAACTTGAACGCCGCTGGTAACGCGCCCCGTTACCTGTGAATGCTAAGATAGCGAATCGAGAAAGAGCCATGAGTACCATGACCCTGAACGCCGGCGAAGCTGTACCGGCGCAGAAAGAAGCCACCCAACCGGTAGCGGAGCCCTCTTCAGTGAAAAACCCGGAAGTGAAAAGCAGAGCGGCTAATCCCAATAGCCAAGTGGACGGTACCGTCGGATCGCCGTTTTGCGACGACGCCAAGCTGCGCATGCGCAACGTGAATGTGTTTTACAGCGAGACTCAGGCGATTCACGATGTGAGCCTGGATATCGGCCGCAACCAGGTGGTGGCCATGATCGGCCCATCCGGCTGTGGTAAATCCACTTTCCTGCGCTGCCTCAACCGCATGAACGACACCATTGAGGGCTGTCGCGTGGAAGGCGAACTGAGCCTGGACGGCGAGGCCATCTACGGCCCCAAGGTGGACGTGGTGCCCCTGCGCGCCCGTGTCGGCATGGTGTTCCAGAAGCCGAACCCCTTCCCCAAATCCATTTACGACAACGTCGCCTACGGCCCCAAGATTCACGGCATCGCCAGCCGCCGCGCGGAACTGGATGAAATCGTGGAAAACAGCCTGCGTCGCGCCGGCCTGTGGAACGAAGTGAAGGATCGCCTGGACAAGCCCGGCACCGGCCTCTCTGGCGGTCAGCAGCAGCGCCTGTGTATCGCCCGCGCCATTGCCGTGAGCCCGGAAGTGATCCTGATGGACGAACCCTGCTCGGCGCTGGATCCCATTGCCACCGCCCGCATCGAGGAGTTGATCGACGAACTGCGCGAGAACTACACCATCGCCATCGTCACCCACTCCATGCAGCAGGCCGCGCGGGTCAGCCAGCGCACCGCCTACTTCCACCTCGGCAAGCTGGTGGAAGTGAATGACACCGAGACCGTGTTCACCAATCCCGAACACGATCTCACCGAAGCCTACATTACCGGCCGTTTCGGCTAAGGTTGGGGGGAGCCCACAAAACGCTATGGATATGCATTTCGATCAACACATCTCCCGCCAGTTCAACGAAGATCTTGAAAGCCTCAAGACGGAAATGCTGGAAATGGGTGGCCTGGTGACCCGTCAGGTAGCCGATGCCGTAGAAGCCCTCGCAAACGCCGACAGTGAGCTGGCGGAAAAGGTTTTGCAGGTGGAAGAGGAAATCGACCGCTGCGAAATGGAAGTGGACGAGCACGCGACCCTGATTATCGCCAAGCGCCAGCCGGCGGCGTCTGACCTGCGTATGGTGATGTCGGTAATCCGCATCGCCCGCGACCTGGAGCGCGTCGGTGACGAGGCCAGCAAGATCGCCAAGATGGCCATCGCCCTGACCGACGAAGGCACCGCCCCGCGCGGCTACACCGAGATCCGCCATATCGCCAACGCCGTACGCAAGATGCTCAATGACGCGCTGGACGCCTACACCCGCTTCGACGTCAAATCCGCCATGGAAACCCTGGCCAAAGACGAGCAGGTGGATATGGACTACCGCAGCGCAATCCGCGAGATGGTCACCTATATGATGGAAGACCCGCGCAGTATTTCCCGGGTGATGAATGTGCTGTGGACCCTGCGTTCGCTGGAACGTATTGGCGATCACGCAAAGAATATCTGCGAACAGGTGGTTTACCTGGTAAAGGGTGCCGATATTCGCCACGGCAATGAAAAAAATATGCGATAACAGCGCGCTGTAATCAACGGCAAGTTCGGATTGCTTGTATTAATTCCAGATTACATTTAATTACACCCTGAATAAAAATGGCCGAAATTGCGGCCATTTTTTTCACCTGAACTTTAGTGCCATTTTTAATTGAGAATCGCTTACAGGAATTAATCGCTTGTTTGGTAATGCCAAAGCGTAAAGAGTTAATCCCCTGCCTTACCGAAGCTCGCGTTAACACGCAATATTCCGTAATTTTTCTAAAACGAAATACATTCAGCTTCGGTTCAGTTCCCCAGCGACAAAATACCCTGGCGGCTGTAGTTAAACTACCGAATTCAAATTGTATTTGAGACGTCCGTCGCAATTAATTCTTTTCGTTGCACTTAAATTTTCCTGCACTTAGAATCCGCGCCGAATTTGTCCGGGTGCCTTATTGGCTGGTCTTTGAGAGAGGGATCAAACGGGCAAATCAAACGGGTACCAAAGTACAGATGTAAATTAAACAGGGAACACTTCTATGAAGTTCAAGTTTGCAGCACTTCCTCTGATGCTGGTTTCTGCGGTTGCTTCCGCGGAGCAATATAATTCTTTTACCGACGCTGAATACGAGAGCCGTGATAATGGCGTGGCGGACATTGATACACTGAGCTTTGACTCCAAGTATTACTTCGGCACGCTGGAGACTCTGGGCCCGCGCAAGGAATTCAATTACATTCTGCCGGTTTCCAATATTTACGGTGGTTTTGACTACGTAGATTATGACGGCGGTGATAGCGACAGTCTGAATGTTGGCGGTGAGTACTTCACCGGCCAGTGGAAAGTATTCGGTGAGGTGCAAGATAACGAATTCCGTGACGCTTACAGCGCTGGTGCGGGCTTCCTGTTTACTCCGAACTTCCTCGCTGAAGTGGAAGCAGTAAAAATTGAAGATACCGATACAGTTCTGTTTGCTCGCGCTCAGTACAACCATCAGCTAAGCGGCAATGATTACATCGGCTTTACCGCGCAGGTGGACGATGAGTTCGATTCTCGCGCAGTATCTGCAAAATATTTCACCGCTCTTTCGGGCGGCCAGTACTTGACCACCGAACTCTCGCTGATCGATATTGATGGTCAAGACCTGTTTTGGGGTGGTGAGGCTGAATTCTATTTCAACGAAAACACCTCCATCGGCGCGGGTTATAACGAAGCGGAAAACTACGAGTTTAACGCTACCCACTTCTTCAATCGCAATGTTGCGGCCAAAGTTTCCTATGGCTCCAGCCGCGATAATGACGATCTGGATGTATTCAGCCTGGGCGTAACCGTTCAGCTGTAATTTCCTCACGGAAATTATCCAAAAAAAAGCGGGCGAAGAAATTCGCCCGCTTTTTTGCGTCTGGGGTCTGGTAAAAAATCAGCCCTTGTTGCTGAGCGCCTGCACCCGCGCCTGCGCCTTGGTGGCAATATCGCCGGAAGACTGGGCGGCGATCTGGTACTGGCTCAGTGCATTTTTGGTATTGCCCTGCTGCTCGTATACCTGGCCCAGGTAATAGTGTGCGTGGGGGGTGTCCAGATAGCTGGTGGAACGCTGCAGATCCCGCTCGGCGGCGGTGTAGTTCTTCAGTTGCGCATTGAGCATGCCGCGCATCAGCCAGTTGGAAAACAGCGTCGGGTTTTTCTGCACCGCGGTTTCGTAGGATTGCAGAGCCGACTGGTACTGCTTTTTCTGCGCGAGCAAATCCCCTTCCAGCGCGTAAAAGGCCGCTTCTTTCGGCTGTTGCTTCTGTGCTTGACGGGTCAGGGTCAGGGCGCGGTCGTACTCTTTCTTTTGAACGGCGGCCACCGCGTTGTCGTAACTTTTATACGCGTCTGCATCTTTCTTCAACTGGGCAATGGCGCGCTGGTATTCGTTGCGGTTGGTGACGCCGCCACCCAGCTTCTTCGCGTGTTCAATATTCGCATCGACGCGGGATTGTGACGGCGGGTGGCTGGCGAAGAGTGCGTCGAGGCCGCCGGACTGTTTGCCCTTGGAGAGCTCCACGAATTTCTTCTGTAGCCCCACCGCACCCTGCGGGTCGTAGCCGGCGGCCACCATATATTTCATACCGTATTCATCTGACTCCAGCTCGTTGTCGCGGCCGTACTTGGCGATATACGCGGAGCCGCCAAACTGGCTGCCCAGGGAAATCAGATCGCCGTAACCGGTGTTCTGGGTAGTGGCACCGAGAATGGCAATACCCGCACCGAGGATCTGTTGCTGGGACATGGCGGCGGCGGAGTGGCGGGCGGCGGCGTGAACGATTTCGTGGCCGAGGACCGCGGCCAATTCGGCTTCATCTTCCAGCAACACCAGCAGGCCGCGGTTGATGGCGATCTTGCCACCGGGCAGGGCCCAGGCGTTGGGAGTGGAGTTGTTCAGCACCACAAACTCGTAGGGCAGGTTTGGCTGATCGGAAACCTTCGCCAGCTTCTGGCCTACACGGCTGACATAGCTCTGCAGGGCCGGGTCGACCAGGTATTCACCGCCCTGGGTCTGCTGGGCCTTGGGGTATTGCTGCTCGCCCAGCGCCACTTCCTGGCCCTGGGACATCAGTGACAGCTCTTTCTTGCCGGTCACCGGGTTGACCGCACAGCCAGCGATACCGCCGGTCAGAGAAGCGGCAATAGCGGTGGCCAGCAGGCGGTTTGAGATTGAACGCGGAAACATGATCCTCTCCCTGTATAATGCGCTTCGCAAATTTTATCGCCGAATATTGTACACAGTCCGGAGAGAGAGGTTATGACGACCGCACTGCAGATTATCGAATTGTTTGCCGGTACCAACCCTGACGGGGAGCCGGTGGTCGAGCGCATGCAGGTGCGGGTCAATGAGGACGACAGCGTGCAGCTGGTGCGCTCTCCGGCGTTTATCAAGGGCATCGCCAGCGGCGACACCATCAAGGTGAACCGGGAAGATCCGGAGAAGCCCAGCTTCGAGCTGGTCAAGCGCTCCGGCAACCTGGCGGTGCGTATCTTCTGCCGCGAAGACAGCACCAAGCTCTCCGATCAACTGACCCCGCAGCTGGAAAAGCTCGGTGGTGAGCTGGATCTGGAAAGCCCACGCCTGCTGGTGTACAGCATCCATGTAAGCTGTGGTTTCGCCGAGATCGAGCAAATTCTCAACAGTGTCTGTGACGGTGCCAACAGTGTCTGGTACTACGGCAATGTGTACGATCCGGTGGATGGCCAGACGCCACTCAACTGGTGGCAGGACATTTTGAAGCCAGAATAATCCGACGCCCTCTCACCACCGTCATTCCGGCGTAGGCCGGAATCCAGCACTCCGGACTCTGGATCCCGGCATGATGCGCCGGGATGACGCAAGTCATTGACCGCTTTCGAGTTCCCCTATGCTTATCGTTATCTCCCCCGCAAAAACCCTCGATTTTGATAGTGAAATCCCCGCACTGGACACCACCCAGCCGGATTTTCTCAAGGAGTCCGCGGCGCTGATCAAGGAGCTGAAGGCCCTGAGTCCGCAGGATATCTCGAGTCTGATGAAGATCTCGGACAAGCTGGGGGTTCTGAACTACGACCGCTTCCACAGCTGGAAGCGCCCGTTCACCGACAACAATGCCCGCCCTGCCCTGCTCGCTTTCAAGGGCGATGTGTATACCGGACTCGAAGCGGAAACCCTGGGCAAGCGGGATTTTGCCTTTGCGCAAAAGCACCTGCGCATGCTTTCCGGCCTCTACGGCCTGCTGCGCCCCCTGGACTTGATGCAGCCCTATCGGCTGGAGATGGGCACTAAGTTTGCCAACAGCGGCGGCAAGAACCTGTATGAATTCTGGGATGGCAAGATTACCGAGGCGCTGAATACTCAGCTGCAGGCACTCAAGAGCAAGGAGCTGGTGAACCTGGCCTCCAACGAGTACTTCAAATCCGTGCAGAAAAAGAAACTGCAGGGGGAAATTATTACCCCGCATTTCAAGGACTGGAAAAACGGCCAGTACAAGATGATCAGTTTCTTCGCCAAAAAAGCCCGCGGCATGATGAGCCGCTGGGCCATCGACAACCGGGTAAAGAGGGCCGAGCAGCTGAAAGACTTTGATGTTGCCGGTTACACTTTCAGCGAAGAGCATTCCCATGGCAACGACTGGGTGTTCCTGCGCGACGAACAGCCGGCCTGACGAGGGCGGCAGGACAGCATGACGGATAGCGAACTACCAGACGCGCCCTCCACCGCGCGCAATCGCGAACCCATTTGCGACCAGCTGCAACGCCTGCTGGCCGCAAGCGGTCATGTGCTGGAAATCGGCAGTGGCACCGGCCAGCACGCGGTGTACTTCGCCCCGCGCCTGCCCCATCTCACCTGGCAGACCTCCGAGCGCCCGCAGAACCTGCACGAGGTGCAGGCCTGGCTCGGCAACCGCCCCGCGGCCAACCTGCCGGTACCGGTTGCGCTCGATGTGACCGGCGACTGGCCCGAATTGCGGGTGGACACGGTGTTTACCGCCAATACACTGCATATTATGCCGGCCGTCGCAGTGGACACGTTTTTCCATAAACTGCCGCGGGTATTGCAGCCCGGTGGTCAGTTAATCGTATACGGCCCGGTGAAAATCGCCGGCGAGTATATTGGTCCCGGCAATGCGGGTTTTGATGTGTGGCTGAAAGAGCAGGACCCACTGCGCGGGATTCGCGATCTGGAGTGGCTGGATCAGCTGGCGGCAGCCCAGGGGCTGCAGCGAATCGAAAACAATTACCTGCCTGCCAACAACCAGTTGTTGGTGTGGCAAATGAGTGAGAACCGCACTTTGTAGGACCCTGCAGGGAGGCTCCTACAGCGGGCGTTAAAAACGAACAATCGCAGGACAAGGAAACATCACTATGCCCCCATGGTTAGAAACCGCCCTCGCTATCTTCGCCGCTGTTGCTGCCGTGTTTTTCTTCGGTAAATATCGCGAATACGCTGCTGCATTGCACGAATCCGAGCGCATGAAGCACAAGCTGTCCAAGGACCTGGACCGCTACCGGGATGTACCCCAGCTGCGTGCCCTGCGCGACGGGCTTTTGGGCGAACGCAATCTGCCGGTGGATGACGAGGGCCGCGAACATATCCTGATCCGCGACAGCGCGCGCAAGCTGGTGCATATCACCGTGGAAAAGCGCAAATCGGAGGGGGTATCCCCGGATGCTCCAGTGCAGTACACCGCCGCGGGAGAGTCCCGGCAGCTGCAAGAGCTGGAGTAATCGTTGAAGTCTTTCCATGCTGGAAACGAAAAAGCCCCTCTCGGGGCTTTTTTTATAGCAGTCAGTTTTGTAGCCGTCAGCTAGTGGCGGTGCTGGCCTGGGTGAGCTTCTGCAGGGGGAAATTCAGGGTAAAGGTACTGCCGCGGCCGGGTACACTGGTTACGTTCATGTTGGCGCTGTGGCGTAACAGCACATGCTTGACGATCGCCAGACCCAGACCGGTGCCGCCGCTCTCGCGGGAGCGACCGGCGTCCACCCGGTAAAAGCGCTCCGTCAGACGCGGAATATGCACCGGGTCGATACCGATACCGGAATCCTTCACCGAAAAATGCCCACCGCTGGCATCCATGCGCCAGCGCAGTTCAATCGGTCCGCCATCCGGGCTGTACTTCACCGCATTAAACGCCAGGTTGGCAAAGGCGCTGTGCAGCTCACCGGCGTCCCCGGTAATCGTGCAGTCCTCATCGCAGGCCACAGAAATCTCATGCCGCTCACCGCTCAGCGAGCGGGCTTCGCCAGCCACCCGTTCCATCAGCTCGCGCACCGACACCCGGTCGCGCCCACTGTCGCGCTCGGATGTCTCCAGCCGCGCCAGCAACAGCAGATCGTTTACCAGACCGGTCATACGCACCGTCTGCTCACTCATCTGCCCCAGGGGCCTGTCCCAATTGCGCGGCGCCTGGCCACTCATCTGCAGCGTCTCCAGGTAACCCGCGATCACCGTCAGCGGTGTGCGCAGCTCGTGAGAAACATTCGCCACAAAATCCCGCCGCATCTGCTCCAGGTTATGCAGCCGGGTAATATCCCGCACAATCACCAGCGCTTCATCCTGACCGAAGCGCGTAACTTCCACCTGCAGAATCCGCGAATCATCCCCCGGCGCCGGCAGCGTAATCGGCTGCTGATTCGCCCGCTTGCCGCCGCTCATTCGCTCGTACATATGCTCGACAAAACGCGGGTCGCGCACAAAGTTGACCAACGGCTGGCCCGCATCGTCCGGCTGTAAACGCAACATTTGCCCGGCGGCAGGGTTCCACCACGCCAGATTGCCATCGTCCTCCAGCGCCACAATACCCTCGCGCAATGCACTGGTACTGTCCTGCACCCGCCGCAGCATCGCGTGGAGCTTCTGCTTCTCTTTGCGGTGGCGGCGCTGCATGCGGTAGAAATCGTCGGTGATATCCCCCCACACACCAAAATTCGTCGGCGCCGGGCCGCGGCGGCCGTTGGCGAGCCAGCGGTCAAATTGATTTTGTTGCCACAGCAACCAGAAAACATAGGCGGCAAGACCAGCGCACAGCGCCAGCCACCAGTGGCCGCTGGCAAAACCGAGAATGGTGGTGCCGAGGGCGATAATGATAAAGCGGGAAAACTCGCCAATACTGCGATCGAGCATGATGGTTTGGCCATCTTGTTTCAGGTAGGTAAACCCGGTAATTGGAAAAACTACCGAGGTTCTAAGCGAAGGTCGAGTGCCGGGTAAGCGTTTTTGAAAGCGTCGGCGACAGGGATGTCGCCGACGCAGCGTACAGGGAAGTATTCACAGCGGTTTAGCTGAGCACATCCGTGTGCTCAGCCCTACGGGCAGCTAAAGCTGCTGAAAATTGTTCCCGACAATTTTTTCAAAAACTTTTACCTGGTGCTCGGCCGCCACAGGACTCGCTACGGAGCCCTCTACAATTCTTGGGTGTAGGTTACACCCTTTCCGCGGTCTGTACAGAAAAGCGGTAGCCGGTGCCGCGCACGGTCTGGATGTAGCGCTCGTGGCCATCCACCGTCAGGGCCTTGCGCAGGCGACGGATGTGAACATCCACGGTGCGCTCTTCCACATACACGTTGCCACCCCACACATGGTCCAGCAACTGGGTGCGGGTATAAGCGCGCTCCTGATGGCTCAGGAAAAACGTCAGCAGGCGGAACTCGGTCGGACCCATATCCACCGGATTGCCATTGATCGTCACCCGGTGGCTGATTGGATCCAGCACCAGGCCACCCGCCGTCAGCGGCTCCTCCGGCGTGCTCGGGCCCGCGCGGCGCAACACCGCCTTCAGGCGTGCAACCAGCTCGCGCGGTGAAAACGGCTTGGTAATGTAATCGTCCGCACCGGTCTCCAGACCCTTGATCTTGTGATCTTCCTCACCCTTGGCAGTGAGCATGATGATCGGCAGAGAAGAAGTCAGCTCATCCCGCTTCAGGCGACGGGCCAACTCAACCCCGGAAACATCCGGCAGCATCCAGTCCAGCAGAATCAGATCCGGTTTCTCATCAATGACCAGCGCGTGGGCCGCCTGGGCATTTTCCGCCTCAAGACAACGGTAATCCGCCATCTCCAGTGCTACCCGTAACATATCCCGCACCGGGGCTTCGTCGTCGACTATGAGGATCGTCTTGCTGTGCATCTGCCTGCCATACCCTAACTGAAGTGATTGTCATTTAACTGACTATTCTAGAGTGGCCATTTAACGTCACTTTAGTGACAAAAATATGACAGCCGTACGGGAAGCGCGGCTTGCGGGTCGGTGTCTGCGCTTAATTCCACAGGTAGTGGGAAAATATGCCTGCAAACAGCGCCATACCCACCCAATTATTGTTCAGGAATGCCCTGAAGCAGGCTTCTCGTTGCCGTGCGCGAATCAGCCACTGCTGGTAGCAAAACAGCCCGGCAGCTACCGCAACACCGCCGTAATACAGGGGGCCCATATCCGCGCGCCCTCCCAGCATCAACAGAGCCAGGATCACCATGCCCTGCAGGCAGCCGGTCATCACCCGGTCCATGTCGCCGAACAGGATGGCAGTGGACTTCACGCCGATCTTCAGGTCGTCGTCCCGGTCCACCATGGCATAAAAGGTATCGTAGGCCACGGTCCACAGCAGGTTGGCGGTAAACAGCACCCAGGCCACCGCCGGTACCTCATCGGTGACCGCGGCAAATGCCATGGGGATTCCCATACTGAACGCCGCACCCAGCACCACCTGGGGCAGATGGGTGTAGCGTTTGGCAAAGGGATAACAGAAGGCCAGCGCCAGCGCCGGCAGCGACAGCAGAATGGTCAGCTTGTTGGTGGTGAGCACCAGTAGAAATGCCAGCAGCATCAGGCCGGCGAACAGCATCAGTGCGCCTTTCGGGGTGGCGGCGCCGGTGGCGAGGGGGCGCTGGTTGGTGCGCTTTACGTGGCCGTCGATGTTGCGGTCGGCGAAGTCGTTGATGGCACAGCCGGCGGCGCGGGTGAGAATCACACCCAGGGTAAACACTACAAACAGGTGCAGCCCCGGCCAGCCCTTTGCGGCAATCCACAGCGCGGCCCAGGTGGGCCAGAGCAACAGCAGCGAGCCGATGGGCCTGTCCAGCCGGGCCAGTTGCCAATAGGGCTGGATACTGGGCCAGTGCTGCGCGAAGCGCTGCTGGACTTGTTGGCGAATGGCTTGCATGGCAGTTCCCGTATTCTTTCCTGTCTCTTCAGATCATTAGGTCATTGGCGGTTTGTGGGGATTGAACCCGCTGAGGAAGGTCTCTGCAACCAGCAGGGGTTTGTCGTGCAGCCAGAAGGTGGAGCGGCGGCCCCAGGCGTGGGTTTCGCTCTGGTCCAGTTCCGCCAGCTGGCACTGGGAATTGCGCTTTAGCTGATTGAGGACGATGGGGCCACGGCGGATGTCCGGCTGGCTGAACAGGAGTTCGCCGAGGGGGCGGTTGTCGAGGCTGCGCAGGTAGCGGGATTTGCCGGCGAGGGTGCGCTCGGGAAGGACGCTGCGGGCGTAAACCCAGGGCTGGGTGTCGCTGCCGTAGAGCAGGACTTCGCGGATCAGGGCGCGGTTGCGCTCTTTGAGGTTGAGGGCGCGGCGCTCTTCGAGGTTGGGTGTGTGCCAGCCCTGGTTGAGTATTTGTACGCTAAACTCGCCGTGGCTCAGGTGTTTGAGGGCGGCGGTGAGGGACCCTTTGTGTTGCAGCCAGGGCAGGAGGTGGTCCGGCGGGGTGTGGCCGTGCAAGCTTTCGAGGGGTTGTGGGTGCCAGTCGCCGATGGCCTCAAAGGGGGAGTGGTACAACGCAGACTCCGCGCGGGGTTTTGCTGGTTTGAATTAACCGCATTGTACCTGACCGCTGGCTTTGGTGAATGGTTATGGTTTTTGCTCGGCTGGAGCGCTGCCGATATAGTGGCGCTGGATTCGGGGAAGAAACCAGTTCGGTGGCGGTGTTGCTGCCGTGTGCAGCCTTGCGAGACACGACCTAGGCGGCCCCCCGTGAACCCATCCATGGGGGCTCTTCCGCGAGGTCCCTCTCGCGGAAGGTCTCGCAAGGCTGCACACAACATCAACACCTTCTCCCGGACCGCAGATTTCTTAATGACAAAATAAGTATCGAACCTGATGACCATCAGGTTCATAACTAGGACGGACCATGGGGCTTACCAAAAAAATCGTACTGGCCATGATCACGGGGATCTTGCTTGGCCTGTTGTTCAATGTACTCAATTCCAGCCAGGTGTTGGGTGCGACGGTTACCGGATTTATCAACAATTACCTCACCAATGGCCTGTTCGACATCATCGGACGGATTTTCATTGCGTCGCTGAAACTGATGGTGGTGCCACTGGTGCTGGTATCGCTGATATGTGGTGCCTGTGCTCTGTCCGAGGGCAGCCGGGTTGGGGTGTTGGCAGGGAAGACACTGCTGCTTTACCTGTGCACGACGGCCGTGGCCATTTCCCTAGCGCTGCTATTGGCGCTGGTGATTCAGCCCGGTGTGGGTATGGAGTACCTGGCGGGGGATGCGCAGTTCGAAGCGAAAGATTCCCCTCCCCTGTCCGATGTACTGGTCAATATTTTTCCGACCAATCCGGTAATGGCGATGGCAGAAGGCAACATGCTGCAGATCATCGTGTTTGCCCTGCTGCTGGGTTACGCGATTTCCCGCAGCGGCAAGCCGGGCCAGCGGGTGGCGGCGTTCTTTAATGATCTGAACGAGGTGATTCTGCGCATGGTGGGTGTGCTGATGGTGTTTGCGCCTTACGGGGTGTTTGCGCTGTTGGTGAACAAGATTGCGCTGCTGGGTCTGGATGCCATTCCGACTCTGGCGAAGTATTTCGGGGTGGTGCTGCTGGCGCTGATGATCCACGCCTTCGGTGTCTATCCGCTGCTGCTGAAATTGCTGTCGGGGCTGAACCCGGTGAAGCTGATCAAGAAAATGCGCCCGGCGATGGCGTTTGCCTTCAGTACCGCGTCTTCCGCGGCGACGATTCCGGTGACGCTGCAGACGGTGGAGAAGCGTCTGGGTGTGGATAACAAGATTGCCTCTTTCACTGTTCCCCTGGGTGCGACCATCAATATGGATGGTACGGCGATCATGCAGGGGGTGGCGACGGTGTTTATCTCCCAGTTGTATGGGATCGAGATCGGTCTGATGGGTTACCTGACGGTGATTCTGACCGCGACTCTCGCGTCTATCGGCACCGCTGGTGTGCCGGGTGTGGGTCTGATTATGCTGGCGATGGTGCTGGGCCAGGTAGGCCTGCCGGTTGAGGGCATTGCCATTGTGATGGGTGTGGATCGTTTGCTCGACATGGTGCGCACGGCGGTGAACATTACCGGGGATTCAGTGGTGAGCACGATTGTTGCGAAAAGTGAGGGGGCGCTGAACGTGGATACCTTCAATGACGACAACTACAACAGTGTGGTAAGTGAGGGTGAGGGCAAGGGCAAAGGAAAATCTTCCGCGGCCTGATCGCCTTCCTGCAGCTAAAGAAGGGCGAGCGCGTTGCGCGGCTCGCCCTTTTTCATTTCTGGCACTTTTCGCAATTACAGCGTGGCCATATCCCGCAATTCGTCGGCTTCGAGGTTGTCCTCCATCGCCTCCACCAGTTCTTCAACCATTTCCGTAAGCGCTTCCTTGATGGCTGCTTCGGTGGTGTCTTCGCCGGCGCGATTGTCGTGATAGCTGCGCACCCGGTATTTCTCACTGATTTTCAGATTGTCGATACTGATGCGTTGTTCACGCAGCGCGGTGCCACTGCGGTTGCTCAGGACGTAGCGAAATTCGCCGTTCAGGGTCACATTACCCTGTTCCAGGTCGTGGTCGCTTTTGGGTTTCATCGCGCTCAGGTGCTTGATGACTTTGAGGTTGATCGTGTTCTGCAGGTTCAGCAGGCCATTCTCCGCAACCAGAGGTACTTCTTCATCCTCGAGGTACTCAAACAGCACCCGCGCCAGTTCACTGTGAATGTGTTGGGTGTAATTGCGGATTGCTTCCTTCTTAAGATCGGCGAGACCGCCACCGTTGCCGGCGAGTGCCAGCATCAGCTGCATATTGCCGCTCGAAACCGGCATGGGTACATCGAGCTCGATTTCAGTCGGGGCAATGACCAGACTGGGGGTGTGGTCGTCGTTCCCCCAGAAGCTGTCCTGGGCAATGGTACTGGTGGATAGCGCAAGGCTACACACACCGACGGCGAGTAGCCGACGGATTCCTTGGGTTCTCATGCATCGCTCCCTGTTTTGATTTTTATACCGGGATAATTTTTCTTGGCGCTGTTTGATTGGGCGCGCCACGGCGAATGGTTTCGCTCTGTAATTTTTAGACGTCCGTCACAGGCTGCCACTTATCGATGCGGAGAGCAAAAAATTTCGGTGACTTGTGCGTCAGTGGTAGTCAGTTGTGTGAGGTGGGTCGCAGCGGAGGATTTGGGGATCAATTAGGGGGTGGGCGCCACCAGGATGGTGGCGCGGAGTTGTGCCCGCTGTCAGCCGCGACTGCTCAGCTCGCGCAGGGCGTCGGCTTCCAGATCGTCTTCGATACGATCGATGACCCGCTTCACCAGCTGGTCCGCCATCTGGCGCAACTCTTCGGTGGTGTTGTCCTCCCCCGCATCGCCGCGCAAGGAAGTCTTGATCCGGTACTTACCCTTCAGTCGCAGATCGCCAATGTCAACACGCCTCTCCACCAGCAACCGCTCCCCGGGTGCCTGCAGACGCAGGTGGTAGTCGCCGCTGGCGCTCAGGCTGCCTCTCTCGATTTCGTAGTCGCCACCGCTCTTGAGGCCGCTCAATCGCTTTACTACGGAAATATCAAAGAAGTTGTAAAGAATGAACGAATTATTATCGGTGTACAGCGGGATGTTTTCATCGGCGAGGAGTTCGCGCAGGGCGCCGTCCAGACGGGTGCGCAGGTAGTTAGCAAATTCTTGGTTTGCGGTCTCTTTGGCGGCGCTGAGGGTGCCGTTGTTCGTTGCCTGCGCCAGCATGCTTTCAAAGTCATTCCCCACCAGTGGGGTGGGTACCTCTGCGGCCACTTCTGTTCGGGCGAGGGTGAGATGGGGGATGGGTTCGTCGCTGCCGCCAAACAGGCCCTGGGCATTTGCGCAGGTGTACGACAGTGCGGCGCACAACAGTACGCCGAGTGACGGCAGGTGGCGGATTAATTGGCCGGGGTGTAACAGATAGATCACCGGGAAGCTTCCTGATTGCTGAGGCTGACTGGATTGCAGCCACTTGGTTCACCGGCGCGGGGCGGATGAACGCGATTGATTGTGGTGTGTGACCGGCGATACGCCTGCCGGACTTCGGGAGGTGGTTTGATTCACCCTGTTATTTGGCTGCATAGCTCTTTTGGGCAGGCTGCCACTGCTGCGGCGGGAGCGCAAAAATATTAGTGACCGACTATGACTTGGTGGTCTCGGCAATAAGCCGGTGTTTAAAAATGCGTGCGCCGGTTCTCAAAACGGGCAATCGGGCGGTATGGGGACGGAGATCAGGGTGAGTTGAAAGCGGCAGAAGTTTTGCGAAGTCGTAACCTCAGGCTTCGGCAAAGCGTGGTTTGTTGTGCAGCCAGCGGCGCACCAGGGCCGCGCGGGACTCTGCTGTCAGTTGCGCTGCCGCGGCGATTTTCTGTACCTGGGGGAGCAGGTGGGCATCCCGCTGCAGGTCTGCGATGCGATGCTGGATTTCGCCGGTCTGGCGCGTGCCCAGAATCTCCCCGGGTCCGCGCAGACGCAGGTCTTCCTCGGCGATGGCAAAGCCGTCCGCATGGTCGCGCAGGGCCTGCAGACGCGCGCGGCCGTTGGCCGAGAGCGGAGTGGAGTACATCAGCACGCAGTGGCTGGCGATGCTTCCCCGCCCTACCCGACCTCTCAACTGGTGCAACTGGGCGAGTCCCAGACGCTCCGGGTTTTCGATAATCATCAGGCTGGCATTGGGCACATCCACGCCCACTTCGATCACGGTGGTTGCCACCAGCAAATCCACTTCGCCGGCCTTGAAGGCCTTCATCACGAGATCTTTAGCGTCCGGCTTCATGCGCCCGTGTACCAGTGCCACGCGCACCCCGTTCAGGGTATCTGCCAGTTCCTCGGCGGTGGACTCCGCAGCCTGAGCCTGCAGGGTTTCGGATTCCTCGATCAGGGTGCATACCCAGTAGGCCTGGCGCCCTTCCTGCACCGCACTGTGCACCCGCGCCATCACGTCGTAACGGCGCTCGCTGGAGATGGCCACGGTGTTGATGGGCTGGCGACCGGGCGGCAATTCGTCGATCACCGAGCAGTCCAGGTCGGCGAAGGCGGACATGGCCAGCGTGCGTGGAATCGGGGTGGCGGTCATGATCAGCTGGTGGGGTTGGGTACGCTGCTGTTTACCGGGAGCACCTTCAACCGAACCTTTCTCGCGCAACTGCAACCGCTGGGCCACGCCGAAGCGGTGCTGTTCATCGATGATCACCAGGGCCAGGCGGTGAAACTCGACGCCTTCCTGAAACAGTGCGTGAGTACCCACTATCAACTGGGCATCGCCACTGTGGATCGCGGCCAGTTGCGCGCGCCTTTCCGATACTTTCATGCTGCCGGTAAGCCAGGCCACGGTAATACCCAGGGGCTCCAGCCAGCCACTGAAATTGATCCGGTGCTGCTCGGCCAGAATCTCCGTGGGCGCCATCACCGCGCATTGATAGCCGGCGCCGATCGCCTGCAGTGCAGCGCGGGCCGCGACCAGAGTCTTGCCCGCGCCCACATCGCCCTGCAACAGGCGCATCATTGGCGCGCTGCCGGCGAGATCCTCGGCGATCTCCCGGCCCACACGCTGCTGGGCTTTGGTGGGGGTAAACGGTAGGCGCGCGAGAAAGTCCCGCTCCAGTGCCGCGTTCGCGGAAAGCGCCGGCGCATTGACCTTCGAGGCACTGCGGCGCAATTCCAGCAGACTCAGATGGTGGGCCAACAGCTCTTCCAGCGCGAGGCGCTGTTGCGCCGGGTGCTGACCCTCGGCCAGCTGCGACAGATCGGCATCTGCCGGCGGCTGGTGCAGGTACATCAGCGCGCCGGCGAGCGGCATCTGCAGTGAACGCGGCAGCAGGTCCGCGGGCAGCAGCTCGGTGACATTCCCCTCGGCGAGCCAGTCCAGTCCCTGGCCGATCAGCGCGCGCAGGCGCCCCTGGCCCAGGCCTTCAGTGAGCGGGTAAATGGGGGTGAGGGTTTGTGCGGTTGGCGAAACATCTTCCCCGAGAACCTCAGTTTCCGGATGGTAAAGCTCTACACCCGCGCTGCCGCGGCGGGCTTCGCCGTAGCAGCGCACCCGGGTACCGGGGGCCAGGCGATTTTTCTGCGCGGCAGTGAAGTGGAAAAAGCGCAGGGTAATACTGCCGGTGGAGTCCTGCAGGCGCACCGCCAGGCTGCGGCGGCGGCCGAAGGTCACATCGGCGGCGCGCACCTCGCCTTCAACTACCGCATCCATCCCCGGGCGCAGGCCCGCCAGTGGCACCACGCGGGTGCGGTCCTGATAGCGGGCGGGCAGATGGAACATCAGGTCCTGCAGGGAACTGATATGCAGTTTGGCGAGGGTTTCCGCCAGCTTGGCGCCAACCCCTTTGAGGGCGGTAACCGGTATTTCCGCTAAGGGTTTCGCTGGCGGTTTTTTTTGTTTGCTTGGCTTCTGGCTCACGGACTCTTCAGTTGGCACTGATTGATCGCGTCGCGCAGCATGTCGATGGCGCGGTGACGGGGAAAGCTGGCACGCCAGGCCAGAGCTACGGTGCGCTGCGGTGCCGGCGCCACAAACGGACGGGTCACCAGCACGCCGGTGGCGTATTGGGAGGCGGCCGCGGCGGACAGCGGCAGTACGGTGATACCGAGGCGCGAAGCCACCATATGGCGCAGGGTTTCCAGAGAGCTGCCGTCGGCGGCGGTGCGGATATGACCACTGCCCGCTTCTTTCTCGATGGACTGCTGCAGTTGCGGGCAGGCTTCCAGCACCTGATCGCGGAAGCAGTGGCCCTCACCCAGCAGCAGCACATTGTCTTCGCACAGCTGTTCCGGTTTCAGCGCTTCAAATTTTGCCAGCGGGTGGTCCGATGGCATCAGTACCACGAAGGGCTCGTCGTACAGGGGCTGGGTCACCACGTCCGGTTCGGTAAATGGCAGTGCGATGATCACCGCGTCCAGTTCGCCCTTGCGCAGGCGCCCGCGCAATGTGGAGGTGTAGCCCTCCTCCACATACAGCGGCATCTGCGGTGCCAGTTGCTGCAGCTGGGGAATAAAGTGCGGGAACAGATAGGGGCCGATGGTAAAGATGGCGCCCACGGAAAGCGGGCTGCTCAGCTGATCCTTGCCGGCGCTGGCGATGTCCTTGATCGCGGCGGATTGCTCCAGTACCAGTTGCGCCTGGGCGACGATACGCTCTCCCAGGGGCGTGGCCTGTACACGGGTCTTGGATCGCTCGAACAGGGCAACGCCCAGTTCCTTCTCCAGCTTTTTCACCGCGATGGACAGGGTCGGCTGGCTCACAAAGCAGCGCTCTGCGGCGCGGCCAAAATGCTGCTCCTGTGCCAGGGTGACGATGTAACGAAGTTCGTTCAGTGTCATGGCAAACGCAATCAGATGAATCTTGGCGATAGAGTTTATTCATAAACACCCCCTGGCGGCCAGTAAAACCGCCAGACACCTGTGTAAATGTCACAAACTAGAAAAAAATGCTATTAGCATTGTTTATACTTAGTAATTTTTGCTATTAACTAGCGCCGCAAACCGGTGATATGGCGCTTTATTTGCTATACATGGTAGGCAAGTGTTCGAAACACACAAAGCGGAGAATCGCTATGGGAATCTTGTCTTGGATAATTCTTGGTCTGATCGCCGGTGCGCTGGCCAAATGGATCATGCCCGGCCCAGATCCGGGTGGTTGGATCGTGACCATGATCATCGGTATTGTCGGCGCCTTTATTGGCGGCTGGGTGGGCAGTTTTGTCGGCCTGGGCACCACCGGTGGTCTGTCACTGGGTAGCATTATTACCGCGGTAGTCGGTGCCGTGATCTTGCTGTTTATCTATCGGCTGGTGAAATCCCGGGGCTGACCGCAACGCGGCAGTACCCCGGTGCCGGGCTCGCAGTGAACTGTGGGCCCGGTTCACAGACTTAGCGGTCTAAATTGGCTATAAAGAGCCAATAGACTGCATACTCACAGTAATTCACAGATTACACTCAACCAACTATTCTAAGCGGCGCCCGGTAGAATGTGGCGTGGCAACTATTGGGGTCGGAATTCGATACCCGGGGGTTTAATCGAGCGGTTATGGCAAAGGAAAAAGTCTGGATCTTCGGTTGCGGGGATCTGGGGACCCGTCTGGCACTGAAGCTGGATCGCAAGGCCTACGATGTATTTGGCGTGCGACGAAATCCGCTGCAGGCGCTGGCCCGCAAGCGTCGAGCGGACGTGGTCAACTGGCGTCGCGGCGACGCTACAAAAGCAGAAGATATCCACCGCCATCTGAGTAACGGTGCCGACGTGGTCATCGCCACCTTCACCCCCGGCGCCAGCACCCCGCAAGCCTATCAACGCGCCTACGTCGAAACCGCCACCTGCCTGCGCCAGGCCCTCGCGGATATGGAAAAGCCCCCGCGCCTGCTGCTGTGGGTCTCCTCCACCCGTGTCTACGGCCAGAGCGGCGACCAGTGGCTCGACGAGCGCTCACAGCCCCTGCCCGGCAGCTATCAGGGCGAAGCCCTGCTCGCCGCAGAAAAAATTGCCCAGCAGAGTGACGTCGACACCTGCGTTGTGCGCTTTGCCGGCATCTATGGCCCGGGTCGCGACCGACTCCTGTCCCAGGTCCGCGCCGGCCGCTGCGCCCCGCCGTCACCACCCCAGTTCAGCAACCGCATTCACGTGGACGACGCCGTCGGCTTCCTCGCCCACCTGATCGAGGGCCAGAAAAAAGGCATGCCGCTGGAAAAACTCTACATCGGCGCCGACTGTACCCCGGTCCCCATGTACGAGCTGCAGAGCTGGCTGGCGAAATCCATGGGCTACACCAGCGCCCACCTGCGTGAAGAAGTGGCCACCAGCGAACGGCGCTCCAAGAAAATGAGCAACAAACGCATGCTGGATAGCGGCTATGAAATGCTCTATCCCGACTATCGCGCCGGCTACCGCACCCTGCTGGAAAATGACTGAGCCGCAAAATAGCTCAAAAAGAAAAGCCTAAACGAAGTGCGCCGCCCTTGATCGATCAATCGCGAGCGGCGCATGGCGGTTCTCGGGCTAATTCCTCGGACTAAATCCGAGAATATCCTCAGATAACCAGAATCCCTTCCGCCTCAAACTGCGCACCCTTCGGCAGCTGGCTCACACCCACCGCAGCGCGCGCCGGAAACGGCTTGGTAAACATCTCCTCCATCACCTCATTCACCGTGGCAAAATTGGCGAGGTCCGTGAGATACAGATTCAACTTCACCAGATCATCCAGCGAACCGTTCGCCGCCTCACACACCGCCTGCAGATTCTTGAACACCTGCACCGCCTGCTCACGGAAATCGTCGGAAACCAGCTCCATCGTCTCCGGAACCAGCGGGATCTGACCAGACAGATAGATCGTGTTATCTACCTTCACAGCCTGTGAATAACTGCCGATAGCCGCCGGTGCTTTATCCGTTTTTATCACTGCACGATTGGGCATGGATGACCTCTCCCGGCCCGAACGGGGCCACTTAGCTGAAAAAGAAAGCGGGAGAATATAGCGCGGTTTGAAAGCCTTGGGGAGCAGCGGAAAGGTCCAAATCCCCAGATGCGGAACCTGTCCACATTCCAGGAATTTTCGAGCAAAACCCCACCAACTTTCACAACAAGGTCGCAACAACCATCCGCAAGAACAAAAAAAGCCGCAGCATCCAAGAAGGCCCAGTGCCGGGGTCTATCCGACAAACGATTGCCGATGAGGTTGTTTGGCGGGTAGACCCCGGCACTGGGCCGGACCTGACAGGAGCACCGAAGGCGGCCCGGCCCTGTTCAGAGCAGACGGACGAACAGGGCGAAGTGAAAGAAAAGGCAAGAATTAAGGACGAGCGATTTTAATAACCGCAGGCAGGTTGCGAAGCCGCTTCATAACCTGAGCCAGATGCACCCGGTTAGCAACTTCCAGAGTCAAAGCAATCACACTGTGCTGAGCATCTTTCTCATCCACATGGATCTGCTCAATACTCGCACCCTCCTCGGTTATGCGCGTCGCCAAACGGGCAATAATGCCGCGCTCCGACTCCACCTCAACCCGCACATCCCCCAGGAACTCACCCTTCACATCCGGCGACCAGGCCACCGCCATAATATTCTCCGGATGCTCCCGCAACTCCGCTGCATTGCGGCACGTATCCCGGTGCACCACCACTCCCTTACCGGAACTGATGTGCCCCATGATCGTATCCCCCGGAATCGGACGACAGCAGCGGGCAAAACTGATCAGCATGCCCTCCTGGGCATCGATGGTCAGCGGCGAGGAAATGTTGCTCGCCTCGGTCTCCGTGGTGCCCGGCGGCACCAGCAGTTTTGCTGCAGAAAACGCCGCGCGGTTACCCAGACCAATCTCCTCGAGAAGATTGTCAAAGGTGTCGCACCTGGCCTCTTTCACCCCGCGCTTGATCTGCTCCTCTTCCAGGTCGGTAATTTTCAGATGGAACTTGGTCAGCGCCTTCTCCAGCAGGCGGCGCCCCAGCTCAATGGAATCGTGGTGACGCTGATGCTTCAGGTAGTGGCGAATCGCACTGCGCGCCTTCGCGGTTACCACAAAGTTAAGCCAGTTGGGATTCGGCTGCACATTCTTGCTGGTCAGGATCTCGACCTTCTGCCCACTCTCCAGCGGTTGCGACAGCGGTGCCAGGCGCTGATTGATGCGCACCGCCACACAGGAATTGCCAATATCCGTGTGCACCGAATAGGCGAAGTCCACCGCCGTGGCACCGGCCGGCAGATCGATAATCTTGCCCTTCGGGGTAAACACGTAAACCTCGTCCGGGAACAGATCGATTTTTACGTTTTCGATAAATTCCAGGGAATCGCCGGCGCGCTGCTGCATCTCCAGCAGGCCCTGCACCCAGCGGCGCGCACGCACCTGGCTGGTACCGCCGGTATTCAGTACCTCATCGCCAGAGGACTTGTACAGCCAGTGCGCGGCAATACCGCTGTTCGCCATCTCGTCCATTTCCTTGGTGCGGATCTGCACCTCGATGGGCACCCCGTGCATACCGAGTAGCACGGTGTGCAGCGACTGGTAACCGTTGGATTTGGGGATGGCGATATAGTCTTTGAATTCGCTGATCACCGGCTTGTAGAGGTTGTGGATAACCCCAAAGGTCCGGTAACAGGTATCGACACTGTCGACGATGATGCGGAAGGCGTAGACGTCCATGATTTCCTTGAACGACTTCTTCTTCGAGCGCATTTTCTGGTAAATGCTGTACAGGTGCTTTTCGCGGCCGATCACCAGCGCGTCGATATTCTCCCGCTCCAGGCGCAGCTCGATAGCGTTCTGGATTTTTTCCAGCAGCTCTTTGCGGTTGCCGCGGGCGGCCACCAGCGCTGCGCGCAGGCGACTGGCGCGCAGTGGATAGATGGCAAAGAAGGAGCGGTCTTCAAACTCGATCCGCACATCGTTCATGCCCAGGCGGTTGGCAATGGGAGCGTAGATCTCGAGGGTCTCACGGGCGATGCGCGCGCGCTTTTCCGGCTTGAGCGAGCCGAGGGTGCGCATGTTGTGCAGGCGGTCGGCGAGCTTTACCAGAATCACGCGGATATCCCGCGCCATGGCCAGGGCCATTTTCTGGAAATTTTCCGCCTGCTTTTCCGCAGGGCTGTCGGTCTCGAACTGGGTCAGCTTGGAGACGCCGTCCACCAGATCCGCAATTTCCTCCCCAAACTGCTCCGCCAGAGCCGCCTTGGGGATGCCGGTGTCTTCGATGACATCGTGCAGCATCGCCGCCGCCAGGCTCTGGGCATCCATATGCATGCCGGCCAGAATAGTGGCTACCGCGAGGGGGTGGGTAATGTAGGGTTCTCCGGAACGTCGCTTCTGGCCCTCATGGGCCTGCTCCGCGTAGAAGTAGGCGCGGCGGACGAACTGGATCTGGTCGGGGGGTAGATAGGACGAGAGGCGATGGGCCAGACTGTCGATAGTGTGCAAAGCCGCGATCGCCTCTTAAATTACCTGCAAATCCTGCATCAATACGTCGTAAATAGGATTACAGGTCCTGCTCGGACAGGAAGACCGGCGCCGGCGCGGCGTGCTGCACTGGCTCTTCTTCCGGCTCGTCCAGGATGCTGGCGTCAACGAAGCCTTCTTCGATTTCGCGCAGGGCGATTACGGTGGGCTTGTCGTTTTCTTCCGGCACATGCGGGTCACGGCCGCCGGTGGCGATCTGACGGGCGCGCTTGCTGCCGACAATCACCAGCTCAAAGCGGTTGTCTACGTGGTCGAGGCAATCTTCAACGGTAATACGTGCCATAAATCTTCTGTTCCAGTGTGTAAGTTCGCCCGGCTGGGCAAAATTGACGAATTCTGTTGTCTGTGCGGTCAGCGCCAGCACGGACGGGGTTGACTATTCTACCGGACCGCGCGGTGTACGCAAATCGAACAGTGCCTGTAAGTGCACCAAAAGTACGATGCGAAGGTGGCGATGCCGGGTATGGGTTTGCCAGACCTTCTGCGAGAGGGACCTCGCAGAAGAGCCCCCATGGATGGGTTCACGGCGCGTCTGGCAAACCCATACCCGGCAGCGTCACCGCCACGAAATCTGTTTAGAGCTCTACTGACTGCGCAGCAACGACTGCAGCAAGCTGGAGTGACGCTCCTGCTGTCGCACCAGCCGCTGGCGCTCCGCCACCATAATAGATCGCAGTTCGTTCAGGGCGGTGGTGAAATCGTCGTTGATGACCAGGTAATCGGTGGCCACGTAGTGGGACATCTCATCGATTGCCTGGGCCATGCGCTTGTCGATCACCGCCTGGTCGTCCTGGCCGCGGCCGGTCAGGCGCTCCAGCAGGGCCTGCTGGGACGGGGGCAGGATAAAAATGCCCACCGTTTCCGGCATCAGCTTGCGCACCTGTTCCGCGCCCTGCCAGTCGATTTCCAGAATCACATCGCGGCCGCTGGCGAGGGTTTCTTCGACCCACGCCTTGGAAGTGCCGTAGAAATTCTCGAAAACCTGGGCGTGTTCCAGAAAAGCGTTCTCGCCGAGCATGGCGATGAAGCCGTCGCGATCCACAAAATGATAGTTGATGCCGTCGATTTCACCGGGGCGCATGGGCCGGGTGGTGTGGGATACGGATACGGTGACCTGGGTGTCGGCCTCGATGAGCGCCTTTACCAGGCTGGTTTTGCCGGCGCCGGAGGGCGCGGAGACCGTATAGAGAGTACCTGTGGACACGGCGAACCTTGCTGCAAATAAATGAATGGAGTGGGGCTTGTTGGGCGGGGAGTATAACGAATGCGGATGGCAGGGTGCGAACGCAATACAGGCGACCCCGACCGGTGCTGGGGGCAAAGTGTTGGGCTTTTCCGGTCAGCCTGCCACGGGGAGGCAGGTTTTCCGAACCCGGTCGGGGGTGCCTGCGGAATCTCAACCTGCGGAACTTTGGGGAAGCCCCGAGGATACTGCGGATTCCTAGCGTTAATGACTAACGGAGGTGACTGTATCGTCTTTGTTGGTAAAAACCAACACCCACCAGACAGTTCCGCTTGCCAGACAGTACCCGGCAACCGCGGCCCAGATGGCCTCGGGCAATAGGGGCGTGGTGGCGCCGAGCAGTGCCAGCCGGCCGATTTCCCACCCGCGGGTGCGGGGCTCGCCGTCGAGGATACGACCGTTGATGACCAGGCCGATCACCAGCATCAGCACCATCAGAGCGGTGAGCCCATAGCCGAGCTCTTTGCTGAATTGCAGTAACGCCAGGGTTGCTACGGAATAGGTCAGGTGCTGGACCAGGGCGTACCAGCGCAGGCCGCGGGTGATACGGGGGTCGAAGCGGTGGAAATTATCGAGGTCGCCACTGGGAACCGGCATCGCCGCTTCCGCATCCGCCGGGCGGTAACCGGTGGCGCGGAACCAGAGGGTGAACTTATCCTTCCAGCTTTTGGTGTACACCGCGTCCAGCCACATGCGTTTGAAGTGCTGCAGGTTGGCGGCTAGGGGGTCGAAGGTATTCAGGGGTTTGCGCACGCCGTAGATACAGGGTTCCTCGTCCAGCTCCTCCTGATAGGTGCCGAACAGCCGGTCCCAGATGATCAGCACACCGCCGTAGTTGCGGTCCACGTACACCTTGTTCTGGGCGTGGTGCACCCGGTGGTTGGAGGGGGTGACCAGGATCCACTCCATCCAGCGGACCTTGGGGAATTTCTGCGTGTGTACCCAGAACTGGTAAATCAGGTCGATGGCGCCGGCGGTAATCAGCACTTCAGGGGGCATGCCGATCAGCAGCAGCGGCAGATAGAAAATCCAGCCCAGGGGCACCAGGTCGCTGGACTGGCGCAGGGCGGTGGTGAGGTTGTAGTCCTCGCTCTGGTGGTGCACCAGATGTTCCGCCCAGAAGATATTGATCTCGTGGCAGATGCGGTGCTTCCAGTAGTAGCAGAAGTCATAGGCGATTACCGCCAGCAGCAGGTGCCAGGGATTGTCCAGGGACCAGTTGATGCCGAGGCTCTGGTAAGTGGGTTCCAGCCACTGATACAGCGGGATATACAGCAGCATCAGGATGCCGACTTTCACCAGCCCCAGGATGCGGCTCAGGATGCCGGCACCGAGGCTGCCAATGGCGTCGTTCAGCCGGTACAGACCCCAGCCGCGCCAGCGGTCCAGCGCCAGCTCGATCAGCACGGCGAGAAGGAAAAAGGGAATGGCAGCGGTGACTAAACCCACGGGGACCTCGAAGATTGTCTGGCTATTGTTGTTGTGATCTTGCCAGCCATACTGCCACAGGCCGCCACCTGCACAATGTCCCCAAAGACCGGATTTCGAAATCCGTCGGGGATTTATCAGCCCCCGACGGGCGCGACATAGCCCAGCTTGTCGGACTTACCTCACCCGCACACGGAATGAAAATTCCGCCCAGGGGTCGGCACCGCCCGACTGTGCGTTCATGCGCCCTGCGGGTTTCAGTCGAATATAGCGTACCGCTGAGTCGAAGCCGTTGGCGTCCGGCACCGGCGTATAGCTCCAGTCGCTCCCGTCGGTGGAGAAGTCCAGGTGATCACTGTTGCTGTTCAGTGCGCTGAATTGCCAGTTGAGCCCACTCGCTGGGCTGCCGTCGGTAAAGGCGACCGGACCGCTGCCCGCGCCGCCCATATCCCCCACGTAGAGATCCACCTGAGCCGGTAGTGCATCGCGCAGTATCAGGCTGTCCACATCCGTGAGCCCGTCGCCACTGTTGCTCAGGCGCAGGGTGTAATGAATCACCGCGCCGGGAATTGCCTTGGGACTTGCGGTGCCGTTAACCGGGTCCGACACGGTGTTGCTGACCTTCAACACCGAAAGCACGGGCGAACCACCAACCTGAAAAGTGACCACGCGTGAGTGGGTCACCGTGCCTTCGGTGCCTTCATAGGCGGTGATACGCGCGGTCCAGTTTCCCCTCGCCGCAGCGGGCGGGATTGTGTAGGGAAATTCGTAGGTTTTGGTAGCGACGCCCGAGTCGTTAACTTCTGTCATGGCAGTCAGCGACTGTACGGTGTTTCCGTTTGCATCGGCGATTTCGATGGCAGCGCCGGTGATATCAAAACTGCCAAACGGGTCGCTCACCACAGCGCGGATAAATGCCTGTGTGCCCGCGCCATAGGAGGCCTGAGTTGTGGTGGCGGGATAGGCCGAGCTGTAGACAATTGCACTATCCACATTGATCACTGTGCTGGTATCAAAGGCCACATGGGAATCGCCAGTGCCGCAACTTGTAGAACTCAAGTATGTGTCTCGCTGCCCCTCGCCACTGGAATCGTTGGTTACCCTCATCCGGATGGCGGTGCCTGGATTCAACGTGACATCACTGGGAAGGTCGATGTTGAACATAATTGGCAGCCAGCTAAAAAGTTCTAACCCCACGGTTCGCGTTTGGCTGCCAATAGTGCCACTTGATGCGCCCACATAATCCAATTGGACGCTCACTGTGCGCGAGCGAGTGCTACCGTCGAGATAGGTGCTGCGGCGCATACACAGGGGAATCTGGATACTTCCGGCGGTTAACCTAAGAGGTGCCTGAGTTTGCGGCGTCATCGTCAGCGTGGTTGCACCCCCTTCACTCAAAGTCGTGTTTGAATTCGCTCCCGGTACAATTCGCTGCAGAGTATTGCGGTTCGCGCCGGAAATACTGGCGTAATAGGGGTAAAGCTTCTTGATGCCCTCTGACGGAGGGAAGGGAGAAGTAACAGTCACTGAAGGCGCCGTCACCTGCACGGTAGATCCGTCAACGGGGTGAATCACCACTGCGGTATTGTTGATTGTGTCACCGGGCATGGCGCCGGCGGCGATACGCGCTTCGAAGACAATTTCCGCGGAGCCGTTGGCCGGTAGGTCGATATCACGCACGTCCAGCGGCCCGGTACCGGCGGTGGAATAGTCGGTGGCACCCGCGGGCAAACTGACTACGGTGAAGTCTTCCAGCAGGGCATCGATATTGTCGGTGACACGGATACCACTGGCCGATACGCCGTCGGATTCATTGATCGTGATGGTATAGCGCAATATGTCGCCGGGATTGGCATCGCCGCCATTGATGTCCGAGACGCTTTTGCTGGAATTGGACAAATTCGCGATGGGTACTTCGGTTTCGTGGAACGTACATTGCACCGCATCCCCATACTGCAGAGTGCCGAAGTTGTAGGAAATAGTCTCCACGTTGTTCGGGAGCGGCGTGCTTGAACCCGTTGGGTTGGTACAAGTTAGCACCGTGCGATAGCGCGAGATCGCACTGCTGCTTCCGCTTGCCATCGACTGGTTGAGTGTCAGCGGGAGCGCGGCTGTGCTCGACAGGGTCGCTCCTGTAAACGGCCCCGGCCCGGTGCCGCTCGAGGTTCCCTCTGCAAGTACTGCACCGCTGTTGGTGGCGTTGATGGAGAACCGGAACTGGTCGGAGGCATCGACACGTCCGCCGGCGATCTCGGTATTGAGACGGATCGAGGCAAAGCGCACAGCGAACATGGCGCCCTGTAATCCGCTGCCGACGAGGGTAGTGGTGACCGCGGTTGGCGCGCTGGAGCCGACGATGTGGGCGCCTACCGTGCCCGAGCGCCCGGTGATCTGGACATCGCTGCTGCCGACACCTGAAATGCCCGGATAGGACGAGCCGCTGGTTGGCCCTGCCCGGTCCAGCAGTGCCCAGTTTCCCCCGTTGGTCTCAAAGCGCAGGCTTTCTCCGCCGTTCGAAGACTCCCCATCACCGGCGACAAACATATAATTGGTAACCGTGCCTCCGGCCGGTGGCGCTAGGTTGATATTGGAAATGGTCGCCGTCGTGGTGCCCCCACTGATCTGATAGAGCACAGGCCTTCCGGCTATTCCGAGGAATGCGGTATTCCCCACGGCTGCGCCGGACCAGGACGGCGTGGCAGCCGCCCTCGCCGCCGAGCCACTGACCCTCAGGTTGAAGGTCATGACGGTGCCATCGGGGAGGTTGTAGGTGAAGTTTTGCCCTGCCCCGGAGCGTGCGGCGACGTCATTGTACGAGGAAAGGTCCAGCCAGCAGTAAGTCTCCCAATCCGCAGGGCCGGTCGAGCCCTGTGCGGTTGCGTGATAACAGTTGTCTGCCACTGCCGGGTTAGCCCACAGCGTCGAAGCCAGCAGCAGGGCGAGCCCACAGAGAGCGATATAAAAACGTCGCAATCTCGCCAACAACAGCCTCGCCAACATCACTGATCCTCCGCCGCGTCACCAAAGCCGAAGCGGGTGTTCTGGTCAAACTTGAAGCGCAGCTGCAGGTACGGTCCCTGGGCTGTGTAGCGGGCGGCTTCGAAGTCCCGGTCGCGGAAGCCGCGCAGGTTCCAGCCAAGGGTGATCCAGCCATTGCGCACCGGCGACAGCCCCAGCTGCGGACCGAACGAGTACACATGGGTGCCGGCAGTCCACGAGTTCAGTGCACTCGCCTGCAGCCCTACATCCATCCATTCGTTCAGGTCAAAGCGGAACTCGGTGCCGAGCAGGTCGGTATACCCGGAGTAATCGACGCCGTCGAAATTGTCCTGCACATACTTGGCGCCGTAATAGAGGGACCACTGACTGCGCTCGTAGCGCTGGAACAGGTTGCCGTGCCGGTCTTCTGCCTGCCACTCCCGGGATACCCGGTTGAGGGCAAAATTATTGATCAGGCGCCGGCTGCGGGCATCGGCTGCGGTCAGGCCGTCAAAACCGTAGATACCCAGGTTGGTCGCCAGCGCCGGGTCCCAGATACTTTCGTAGCGGAATTCGGTGCGATTGAGCAGTGACCACTGGCTGCCGAGCGGGCGCCAGGCCCAGGACAGGTCGAGGCTCGCCAGGTCCGCTTTCACGCCGCCGTTCAGTTCCGAGCGGAATGCGTCGAGGCTGCTGGCAAAGGCCACTCCGGCGCGGGCCTGGCGCAGGAAGCTGGTAGTCATTCCGAACCGGTCGCTGCTGTCACTGCGGCGGTTTTCCAGGCGCCCGCGCCAGCCCCAGAACTCGCCGCGCCAGGTGGCGCCGGCCGTGATTGCGACAAAGTCTTCGCTGATATTGCTGAGGGATGACTGGCCGAACGGGCTCTCGCGGTTGGCCTGTGGATAAACGTTGTCTTCGCTGGTGACATCCTGCCAGTCGCCATCCAGTGAGCGGCTCGCATCCAGCCCGAAATCCAGGCGCCAGTCTTCTCCCAGCGTGGCCACCTGGGTCAGCCCCAGCTGGCTGTAATGGCGCGGTGCGAAGTCGTCTACCCGCGACTGGTTCAGGGTGGTGGTCACCCGGGTGCCGCGCAGGGGTTCTACCTGTACACCCATTCGGCTGCTTGTGGTGTTCTGTGCATCACCGTCGGTAAATTCCTGGGCTGCCAGCAGGCGGGTGTTGTCGGTCAGCGCGTAGCTGGCACCGAGCAGGTATGTATCCGGGTAGTCCGCGCTCTGACGCTGCTGGTCGTCGAGGCTGGCCTCGGCCTGCAGGGAAACATCGAGCTTGCCCTCCATCAGCTTGCGCCGTGCGGTGACCACCGCCTGGGAGGATTCCGCCTGTTCAAATACCTGTGAATTGTCGGAAACCGGCAGTTCGTCCACGATATGCTGGGCGCCGACGGCCAGGCTGCCGGCGTCATTTTCATAGCGCAGTCTGCCGCTGGCGGCGTTGCGGTTTGCGTCGTTGTCCAGGTTCTGCTGGCGGTAGGCCTCACCCTGCAGTGACCAGCCCGGGGCAAGGTACACCTGACCCTGGGCACCGGTTTTGCGCTGGCCGCTATCGCCGAGGTTCTGCTGGTTTACACCGAATTCCTGATCCTGACTTCGACTGTAGGCCAGCAGGTCAAAACGGCTGCTGTGGTGCTCCACTTCCGCAAGCCACGCGTCGCCACTGCGTGCACTGCCCTGATGTGTCCCGTCGCTCTGCGCGGACTCGAGGCGCAGCTCGCTGTCATCGGCAAAGCGCCAGCTGAGGTCGACGCCGGTGAGGTCGGTGGTGCCCGCGGCGCTGTCGTCCCGCAGCCCGCTGATACCGATATCCAGGGTGTCTTCCCAAAGGTTCAGGCCCACGCGCCCGCCGCCGTTGAACTGGCGGTTGTCACTGCCCTGGGTCTCGTATTCGGCAACAATGTATACCGGGTTGAAGTCCCCATCCCGACTGAAGATTGGTTCGCGGAAAAACAGGGTGCCGGCGGCGTAGTCGATCTCGTAATCGATAAACGGCGCCAGGCTGCGGCTGCCGAGAACCGTATCGCGATGAATGGCGTCCCGTGTTTCCAGGCGAATGCGCTCACTGTTGAGCACGATATCGGGGTAGCTGAGTTGGTAGAGGCCGGAGGTACCGTTGCCCTGAATTTCATCGCGCGCGTAATTCTGTTCGGTATCGGCGGCAAATACGCTGAATACCAGAGGGCCGTCACTGCGCTCCGCCTTGAATCCGTTCAGGGTTCGGCTGTAGCGGGACAGCTGTGTATGCACCAGACCGGTTTCATAGTCGCCGAATAGTGCATAGAACTGCCCTTTTTCCATCTTCACGTACAGCTTGTCGCGACTGGCGGCACCGTAAACCTGGGTGGTGCCGTCGCCGTACAGGGTGTAGTAGCGTGACGGATCGATGGGAGCCATCAATGTGGTGTCGCGGGGCTTGTCACTGTCGTAGGCCATGGTAAGCAGCCACTCTCCACGGACCTGGCCCTTGGCGTAGAAGCTCAGCTGGCCATCGGTATAGGTACCGGACTCCACGTCCTCGGGCAGCGGTTCCATCTGGTTTTTGATGGTGCTGTAGCCGAGTGTGCCCTCGGCGAAGCCCACGACCACCCAATCCCGCGCGGCCGGCGCAATCCAACCCTGCAGTTGCTGTTCACGCACGGAATCGACGTTGGTGCGGAAGCGGAAGTTCAGGGTAAAGGCGCCGGAGCGGGTGGTCGGCGCCAGCTCGATGCGTGCGATACCTTCATCGCCGACAACCTGATACTGGGGCTGCAGGCGGTCCATGCCCACCAGGTCCCGCTGCTGGCGGCTGTCGAGGCTCTGCCACGCCTCGTAGGGGGCGCTAATGTCGAGACTGCCGGTAATGCCGTCGCGCACCGGGTAGCCGTCGCGATCGAGAATTCGAATGGCAATTTTTGGGCGGCTCACGCCGTCGGCGACCAGTTGCGACTGATCTGCCAGCAGCACAGCGCGCGCCGGGGTATTGGCAAAATGCACCTCGCGCTCGTGCTTCCGGAGCTGGGCACCGCTGTCGTCGACAACCGTGGCGTGCAGCAGGTTGTCACCCTCCGAAAGCGGAAGTGCCCGCCATACACTGATGGCGGATCGCCCGTCGGCAGACTTTTTGATCCCTTCGTAGCTTATGGCCGGTGCGGGCTCGCCATTGATGGTGAGGTGCACTATTTCACCGATATCGTGCGCAATGACCGCGCGCAGAGCCGGTGCTCTAGGGTTGTGTCGCTCCTGGGGAAACAGGAATCCGCGCTGGCCGCTCGCGCGCGCCAGCCAGTCTGTGTCGCCACCGGCGGCGCGAACGGACGACGTGTTTGCGGGCTCCTGAGGTTGTGTCGGTTCCGGAGAGGCCGGCACGGCGGCGGAGATTGCGGTGGTGTGGTGGCCGCTGTCCCCGGAGACGGGGTCTTGCGCAAGGGTGGCGCCCTCGCCAGGTTTCCCGTCCACATTCGCGGCGCCGCAATCGAGTCGATTTTCTACCACCGGCAGGCGGATATTGGCGGCGCTGTCGGTATCGATCAGGGCGTTGATTTTGATGTTCAGCGGTTGTGTGCATCCACCGGTAGAGTCACTTACCGGCTGCTGTGATGGCGCATCGCGCCGCCAAAGCTCTTCGGTTTCAAAGGTGAAGGTGCGACGCAGGCCGGAGACGGCACTGGTGGCGTCCGCTTGTGTGCTGTTTTGCAACCGCCACAGGTACATCTCACCGTTCTGACTGGGGTCGGCGACAAGTTCACCGTCCAGCTCTGCGGTGCCCGGGACATACTGTAACTGTGAGGGAATCATTGCGGTGATGCGCAGGTTTCCGAAGCCGTGGCTGCTGGTATCGAGCTCCACGCGGTGCCGGTGCCGCCTGCGCTCACCGACCACAACCTCTCTGGTGCTTGCGCGGGAAAGGACGGTGACTTCCACGCGACGATTCTTCGCCATCTCTGCAGGCGTATCGTTGCCGGCAATTGGCCTGGATGGCCCGAGACCACCGATGGTGACGCGATCAGCGGACAGGCCGGTGGCACCGGCCAGTGCTTGTGCCACGGTGGTTGCGCGGGCGATGGACAGACCGTAATTGTCGCGGAACTTTTGCTGTGCGCGCACCGAAAGCCGCTGGGTATCGGTGTGGCCGGTAACCTCCATGGAGACCACGTCCGCTTTTTGCAGCTCGGCTTTCAGTGCTTCCAGCTGTTGCAGGGACTCTGGCAGCAGCTGGTCGTCGCCGGAGGCAAAGTTACCGTAGAAGGTATAACGGTGTGGCTGCGCCGGCTCCAGTATGGGGGTGACGGTCGGGCTTTGCGTCTGCAGACGGAGGCCCGCGCGGGCCGGTTGCAACTGGAAGTCCGCTCGCCACAGGCTGCCGCCCTGGGCGTCGACAAACTGGGAGTAGGTACTGCCGGCAAAGCGGGTATTGTCGATACAGGAGACCGGTTCCCAGCCCGCCGGGAGATTGTCGATATCCAGTTGTACCACATGGGTGCCGGGCCGGACGCCTTCGAAGTGATAGCGGCCATCGCTATCGGTAACCACGTAGGTGCCGTCGTCCAGCAGCAGGCGAACACCGGCAACCCCGTCGAGCTGCGACCAGGGTGTACCACAGGCGCCGGTAGAAACTTGTCCCACCAGAGTAAAGCGGTCGCTCATCAGTGGCTCGGTAACCAGCACCGCGGCCTGCCCCTGATTGGAGGACATGCTGCTACCGCCGGGGCTCAGGCCGCGCGCGGTCGCGCGGTTGACCGCGTCGCCGGTGGGTGCGCCGGCCACCACTTCCACCACATAGCGCACCTCAGTCTGTGCGCCCCCGGCCAGATCACCGGTGGCAATCTGCAGGGTGCGGCCATTCGCCGAGATATCCGGGTCGCCCTGGCGCTCGCCGTTTACGCTGAGAGAGCCACTGCGGTAGCGCATACCGAAAGGCAATTCGTCGGTGACCGTCACCGCGGTTGTCGGGGCGGTTACCTGACTGGTGATATTCAGGCGGTACTGCAGAAAATCACCGACCGAGGCGACTGCCTGTGATACGGATTTCTCCAGCAGCAGCGCGTCATCGCTCGGGTCCAGGGGGATATCCACCACCAGCGCGGGCCCCACCGGAACATTGAACAGGTCGCCGCGTGAGCCCGGCCCGACCTGATAGGGCGCGCCACTCGGTGAGGTGGGCATTTCGTCATCGGCCAGAATCGAAGGTGCGGTGTAGCCTCGCGGCGGAACCACTACCAGGCGGTAGTCACCGGGGGCGACATAGGGAAAGCGAAAATATGGGGAATCTGCACCCAGCACTTCGCCGGTGACCTGCTGGTGGTCGATCCGGGTCACGCCATCATCGGCAAAAACGGTTGCAGGGGTGCCGTCGGCGTTGACCAGGGAAACGGTTGCCCCGAGCACCGGGAGACCGTCCACCGCGTCGAACACGGTACCGAGCGGGTCTACTCGTACCTCGCCGCGCGCGCTTTCCCCCGCGCACATGGGGTCTTCGTAGCCGAGGGTTAAACGGGCATTAACCCCCAGTACCAGTTGGCCGTCGGCATCCCGAACCGGTATTTCGTCGATGGGTCCGTGGCTTTGAATGGCGGCACTGAACAGGCCACTATCCCGGCTGGTTTCCAGCAGGTACAGCGTTTCCCGCTCGGGGATGAGACTGCTCGGATTCAGTGCGCCGGTTTCGTAGCTGGTGTGCAGCGAAATCTCGATCGTTTCCCGCTGCTGGGGGTCGATATTGCGGTTCGCATCCTCCACCGAGATCAGGATGGGTTCACCGGCGTGATAAACGGTAGCGGGCGCACTGTTGACGGCGGAAAGTTCCAGCGCGGTTCCGTCGAACGCGGTCGCGGCTGTCAGTGGTACGCGGTTGTCCGATGTATCGAGAAACGCCCCGCCATCGAAGTATCGCGCTGCGGCACCGGAGATCTCACGCTCGCCAGGCAAGTGCTGGTAGAAATGCGCGCTGGAGGGGGTGCAGGCGGGCAGCTCCAGTCGCGTGACACTGACCGGGTTGGAATCCTGCGAGAGCGTTGCCGTGGGGTTTTTCGGGTGCAGCCAGCTGGCCTGCGCGATATTGCGAATCTGGTCGGCCTGGGCCAAAGCCTGGGGAGCAGGCAGCAGCAGGCCCAGCCACAAAAATGCTGAAGCGCATAACCAGGCAATGGGCTTGCCGGCGCTTAGGGTACGCAACGGACTTGCGTAGCCCGCCGTGGCCCGCCCTTGCGATCGCAGATCCAACTTGGGGTGCTCAATGTAAAGGGCCCCGGGTATAGATCACCCCGGGAGCCCCCATACTGGCGTCAGTTCAGGGTGACCTGGAAACTGACCCAGACACTGTTGCTGGCGCCGACGGAGGTGAAGGTTGCAGTGACCTCGCCGCCAGATTCGGAGCCCAGGGGTGTGCCATCGGTATTGGCACCACAAGTCCCACCGGTACCGGTGGCGATGGAATTGGCCACGTAGGTGGTTTGACTTGGGAAGTCATCCGTCAGGGTAACGTCGGTGGCCGCCGCGCTACCGCTATTGGTAACAACCATGCAGTACTCAACGGTCGCACCCGGGATGAATTTGGGATCAGTTGTGCCGTTGAACGGGTCTTCGATCACTTCTGAACTTTTGGCGACCGCAATGCTGGCGGACTCCAGCGCGTAGGCACCGTAGCTGCTGATTGCGGCATCGCGCGCTCCATCGGTAGCGCCTGCGATATCGCCAAACACTGTGTCTTCACCGGTGGTGTTGGCGCCACTGGTTTCGGTCAGCGCGCTGCCATCACCGTCGAGCGCCGACGCGGTCAGCTCGACGCCAAGAATATCGCTGTCGGTGGCGGTGCTGGGGACATCGACAACCACAAACACTTTGGTCTGGTTGTCATCGCTGCCGCCCGCGTCGCCGGTGAGATTGTCAACCGTGGTGGCGGTGTCGGTACCGGGGTCATAAACACCGTTGCCGTTGGTGTCCCAGAATACGGTTACGGAACTGGCGTCGATATTGTCGGTTCCGAGAGCACCCATATCCGCATTCGCGGCGTTGATCGCACTCAGGTCAAAATCCAGAGTGTCGTTCGAGGTGTTGGTCAGGGTGTAGGTGGTGACCTGTGCGGTGGCTCCGGGAACGGTAGTCACCGGGCTGTCGTCGGGGGTCAGGGTCATGCGAATGACGCGGTCGACGGTAAACACTTCGTCATTACTGTCGACTGGTGTTTGTGCCACGCCGCCTACCTGGTATTCCACGCTGGCGGTGTTGGTTACCTGGGTGCCCGCAGCGGTTCCGTCTGCAAGCGCCTGGGGGGCTAGAACTGCCATGAGCAGGCCGCCCAGGGAGGCGAGTCCGCGGGCATTTTTATTGAAGAAGTTCACTGGGATTCACTCCTGGTTTATTGATCTTCCGTGCGATGAGCAACCGATAAATATCTAAGGTGTTCTTATTTCGCTGTTTTAAAAAAGGGTTCACTGTCTACTTCAGTACTGCCCGGTAACGCACCTCACCGGAGCCGCCGGCGGGCAGATTACCGTTCAGGATCCAGCGCACCGCCGTGACATCGTCCGCCTGAGCTGGTCGGGTGGAGCCGTCGTCTGCGGTGACGGTGAGGGTTGCGAGATCCGCAAAGTTACTGCCGTCGACACTGACCTCTATGGTGGTGCCGCTCCCCTCGGCAGAATCGGCGACATAGCGCATTTGCGCGGGGACCGGATTATTCACAACCAGGTTTTGCGCCGGCTCGTCACCGGAGTTGCGGTAGCGAATCACATACACAACTTCCTGGCCCGGTGCAGCGCGTTCCAGTGCTTCCAGCTTTTTCTCCGGGGTGCCACTGGCACTGTTCACTTCCACCTCGCGGTAGGCGCGGGTTTCCAACTCCACCGCGGCCGCGAGAGGCATGGCGATGGCGAATATCAGTGCGCCCAGTGCCCGGGCAATGAGTGTTGTTTTCAAGGCAACCTCCTATGGCTGTCCGTCAGGGCTCAGTCTATTTGCACCTGGAACGTAACGGTGTGTGTTGTTGGGGGGGTAACATCCCCAAGGTTTACATCGATACGTTGCGGAGACGCAGCGGATTCAAATGTGGCCTCATCATCGCCGGATGCGTCGGTTTTTGCGGTGCTGTCGAGGGTAATGGAGCCCGCAACATAGCTGGTGTTATCGGGGATGTTGTCACTGAGTACCAGGCCGGTAATGGTGCCGGTGCCGGTAGACTCGAAGGTGAGGGTGTAGGTAATGATTGAACCCTGAACCGCACTGGTGCCACCAAAGGGATCGGCGATGCTCTGGTTCTTGGTGAATGTGGTTTCCACCTGTGCAACTAGATAGGCGTTTTGTTCGCTCACCAGGGCCGTGCTGCTGCCTACTACCGCATCGCCGCCGCCGTCGCCCTGACCGGCAAACACATAGCCCGGAACTTCCGCTCCGGCATTGGCCTGAGCGGTCACCGATTCTACGGTCAGTTCGACGAGACCAGTGTCGCCGTTACTCAGTGCGTCGGGGATATCCGAAACCAGGAATACGGTGATGGCGCCGTCGGCATCCAGGAGCGGTGCGGCTGAACTGCCCGGGGTGAACAGGGTGTCGGTACCGGGGTCATAGCTGCCATTGCCGTTGGCATCGATATAGATCTGGACGTTTTCCGGATCAAAATCATCGCCGGTCAATGCACTGTCGATGTCCAGGTCATAGTTTTCTTCACCATTACCGGTGTTGGTAACCGTAAACGAAAGGACTGCGCCAGTTTCGTCGGAAACCACGGAGACATTGCCTGAGTCATTGGAAGTCACCGTTACGTCCAGCAACTCGTCGACCTTCAGCGTGGTTGTATTGGAGTCAACGGACTGGGAGGCACCGAGGCTATTGGTAAAGCTCGCCGTAGCGGTGTTGGTAATGTCGGTACCGGCATCTGTGCCGGCCGCGAATGAAATTTGGGACAGCGACAGTGCTACGCACCCGGCGAGCCAGTTGCGGACAAAGATACCCATGGTTACCCCTTAGTGGTCTTAATAGACGTAAATGTATTTCCGAACGAATACTTATATTTGTGATTAGAGTCACAGTAATTTTTGGTTTTTCACTGCGGCAATATTGACACGATTAGGTGCGAGATTACAGGTTTCGCGGGTGTTGCGCCTCATTAAACCAATAAAGAACGGAGAATTTTTGAGCTTTGGACGCGTAATTCAACGAGTACCGGCTGAATGGCGAGTGGGCCGAGCCATTGCGGGTCGGTCCGCACTCTGTGATCCCTGCGCGCGCTGCTGCGACAGGATCAATTAAACAACCGCGAAACCAGCTCCTCGACGGCGGCCCTGTCGCCGGTGGCACGCAAATAGCTGCGCAGGCCGATCAGCTGGATTTGCAATTGCCGCGCTGCCAGAGCGGTATCGGTGCTCACGGGCAGCTCACCGTTGGTGACGGCCCTGGCCAGCGCCTGCTGAAAACGCTGCTCGGTCGCTGCCAGCAGTCTGCGGGTCTCATTCAGTAATTCTGCCTCGCCCTCTTCCAGCTCCGACAGGGATTTGGCCAGCAGGCACAGCTCGCTGGGCGCATCGTCGCCCCCCTCCAGGATCACGTGGCGCATGAAGGCGCGCAACCCGCCGATGATTGTGTCGTGTTCAGTTAAAACCTGCGACAGCTGGCCTGCCATACTGTCTGCATAAAAGTGCAGAACTTCGCTAAAAAGTCCAGATTTGCTGCCAAATGCTGCATAAATACTGCCCGGCTTCAGGTTGGTAGCCTGCTGGATATCCCGCGTGGAGGTGCCGTGATAACCCTTCTGCCAGAACAGGCGTGTAGCGCTTTCCAGCACTTCCCGGCGATCGAATTTTGCCGTGTTGGCCATGGTGCTTCACCTGGTTGATGGGTTGATCAGGCGCTCAATTTTATGGCCGGGAGCCGGTTTCGGCAAATTTGCCAGGTCTTGAACATATGCTCAAAATTGGGTAGGTTGTGCATTCTTGATCATCTGCTCAAAAATATGGGCCGCCAGTGCGGTTGCCCGAGCTGATCACTATCACTTGTCAGGTGATCTACACGCCCAGAGGCACGAGAGGTAAGAGAGGAAAAAGAGGTACGATATGTCCGACTTCAAGATTCACGATATCGAAAGCGCACCGGAAGACAGCAAGCCGCTGTTGCAGAACTCCATTGATGCGTTCGGCTCTATCCCCAACCTGCACGGGGTAATGGCAGAGGCACCGACGGCACTGAAGTCCTATCAGGTGCTGCACGAACAGTTTCTCAATACTTCCTTTTCTGCTGAGGAAAAAACCGTTGTGTGGCAGGCAATCAATGTGGAGCACGGTTGCCACTACTGTGTGCCCGCCCATAGCGCGATTGCCAAATCCATGAAAGTGGACGACGAAATCAACGAGGCTCTGCGCAATAAAACGCCCTTGCCGACGGAAAAACTGGAAGTACTGCGGGAGACAACCCTGGCGGTAGTGCGCGATCGCGGTGTGGTATCCGACGAGGTAGTAAAGCGCTTCTACGATATGGGCTACAGCCAACAACAGCTGCTGGAAATTATTGTGGGTGTCGCGCAGAAGGTGATGAGTAATTACATCAATCACTTCGCCGATACTCCGGTCGACAAGCAGTTCCAGCCGTTTGTGAAGTAATCCGTTCCTGCCGGATAAAAACCCGCTACAAAAAAGGCCGGCAAAGGCCGGCCAATCAAGGAGGGGTCGTTCTTGTGACGGCTATCAGGGGGCGGCTTCAGCCTGCAGGGTTACGCCGGAGTAGGCACTGTATCCGCGGATACTGATATACCAGGTGCCCGCCTGCGGGTTACTGAAGCTGCAGCTCTCGTTGTTGCCCCAGCGATAGGGACGGCAATCGTAGCTGCTGGTGGTGGGCTGGCTGCCAAAGCGCACATACAGGTCGCCGTCGCCGCTGCCTCCACTCATGAGCACTTCCAGTGATGCCATGCCACTGTTTACATCGAGGGTAAAGTGCTGCCAGGCGTTGGCCGCACCGGCTACGTTGGTTTCGGTCCAGCCGGTGGCGCCGCCGCTGCCGCCTTCATCAAAGCTGCCCACCAGGCTGACGCTGGAGAAGCTGCTGTAGGCGCGTACCATTACGTGATAGGTGCCTGCCTGCACATTGCTGATGGTGCAGGTCTCGTTGTTACCGTTCAGGTAGGGGCGGCACTCGTAACTGCTAGTGGTGGGCTGACTGCCGTACTGTACGTAGAGATCCGCATCGCCGCTGCCACCGGAAATCTGGAAGCTCAGATTGCTCGCACCCGCCGGGACATCCAGGGTGAAGCGCAGTTCCTGACCTGAGCTTGCAGAGAGGCCGGTCTCGGCCACGCCGTTGGTCAGCTCGCCATCGCCAGGCTGCGGGTCGCCACCGCCACCACCATTGGCCGCGTCTACTGCCGCCGCCGCGTCGACAATACCGCTGCCGCACTGGCTACAGGAACCGGGGAAGCCGCGCGCCGTATTCTTCAGGGTGGACTCAACCTCGTCCGGAGTAATTCCGCTATCAACGGCGTACAGCAGTGCCGCGGCGCCCGCCACGTGGGGAGCTGCCATGCTGGTGCCCTGGTAGAAGGCGTAGTTGTCACTGCCGGGGCCCTGAGAGCCGCTGTTGAGTGTGGAAAGTACGCCGTTGGAACTCACGGAAGTTTCGCCACCGGGCGCTGCCACATCCACCACACTGCCGTAGTTGGAGTAGTAGGCACGGCTGCCGGCGCGGTTGGTGGAGGCTACAGTGATAACCCCGTTACAGCTCGCCGGGCTGTAATTCCCGGCATTGGCATTGGAGTTACCCGCGGCCACTACCACCGTAGTGCCGAGACTGCGTGCGGTATTGATGGCATTTTGTGTGGTGGTATCGCAGCCACCGCCTCCGCCCAGGCTCAGGTTCAATACCTGCGCCGGGTTGGCGTTGGCCGGAACCCCACTGACACTGCCGCCAGCACCCCAGATAATGCCGTCGGCAATGTCTGAGGTGTAGCCGCCACAGCGGCCAAGTACGCGGATGGGTACGATTTTCGACTTGTAAGCAACGCCGGCCACACCGGTGCCGTTATTGGTAACAGCGGCAATCGTCCCGGCCACGTGGGTACCGTGCCAGCTGCTGTTGCGTGCCGGTTGTCCCGCACCACAGGCGCCCGCGGGGGACCAGTCACCCGGGTCACTGGCGTCGCTGTCACGGCCGTTACCATCCTGGGCCACAGTGGTATCGGAGATCATGTCATAGCCGGGCAGCAGGTTGGCATTGAGGTCCGCGTGCGGGCGATAGCCGGTATCGATCACGGCAACCACAACGCCCTCCCCCTGAGTCACATCCCAGGCCGCAGGCAGGTTGAGGCCGCCGGTGGCTTCAAAGTAATGCCATTGCTGGTTGTAGTTGCTGTCGTTGGGGGTTGCCATAGGTTGCATCAACCGGTCTGGCTCTGCGTATTCCACCTGCGGGTCCTGTTGCAGTCGCGCAATGATTGCGTCCAACTCCATTTTGCTTGCGCGCTTTTCCAGCTTCATCAATTGCGCACCGGTCGCCAGGCGGCGCATATGTTTGAAGCGGTGACCGGCCGTTTGCGCGATACGATCGATTGCGGTTTGGGACATGGCCATGGAGTTTGCACCGGCGAGAGTGCTTTTGTACTTCACGATGATGCGATCGGTAATCACCTCGTCCGCCGCCACAGACATGGCGGACAGTTCCGGCTCGACGGCATGGGCTGAATAGCTCGCGCCGAAGGTGGCACTCAGCAAAAGCGTCGCTGCGCCGAGGACGGCACCGGGGGAAGGTTTCAATAACGCTGATAATTTCATTGTTGCGAATTTCTCCATAATTATTTTTATCGGCGGCGCTGGGTAGAGCCGCCGTGAAAACACCGCGATACTCCTGTGCGGCAACCCGGGTTTTCCCCGCAATTTTGTTGCGGATTTATTTCCCAAGGTTTTGGTATAACGAGGAGGTTCATTGCGCCCGCAATTGAAAATGGGGACAACTCTTTGGATTTCGCGCCAAAATTAGGTCTTAATTGGTACGATCGTAACCCATTGGGGGAGGGGTGTGATGGAGGTCTCGGCGCCTGGCACCGATTTGATTTTCGGTCAGGTGTACAAGGTAATTCGAATTCAGCGCGCGGTTTGCCGCATGGTAAGCGTGAAGCCCAGCAGGCCGAATATCGGACCGGGTAGCAGCAACCAGATTGCCTGGGGTCCGCTCAACTCGAAAAGTGTGCTGACACCAGCGATTGAAATGACCGTAATGGCAAATCCAATGGAGTTCTGAATGGCCAGCGCTGCGCCGACGATTTCACCGGGACAGGCGGTGGCGGAGAGTGCAGAAAACTGCGGCGAGTCCGCAATCACCGTGGCACCCCAGATCAGCAGCAACACCGCCAACCAGAGTGCGGGTAGTCTGTCCCAGAGCAAAACGAAAAGCAGTGCGCAAGAACCTGAGGTTGCAAGTGCACCCATGGCAATCGGTGCGCTGCCAAATTTTCGCGAAAGTATCCCGCCCAAAACACAACCCAGTGCGCCAGCGGCGATAATCCCGAAGGATAGCCCGGGAATTCCCAGTGCCGGAAACTGCTCGAATAAAGCCGTGCTTGAAACCAGTAGCGGAACCATCGCCCAGAAAGCGTAAAGTTCCCACATATGGCCGAAGTAACCCCAGGCGGCGGCCCGAAATTGAGGAATACGGAAAGCCTGTACCACCGCTGGCTGGCTGAACCCGCGATGTTCCGGCTGTGGAAGAGCGGCTGAAGTGGGTTGTGGCAGGTGTGGACCATCTCCAAGGCGGTGAATGAAAGCAGCGGCAATTACTGCCAGCACCGATGAAGCACTGATGATCCACTGCCACGGCACCCCTGCACCGATTTCCCGCATGCCGTGCGGCAAGGCGGTGCCGAGGGTAAGCATTGCCACCAGTTGCGCCAGCGCCACACCGGCTCGCTGCGGCTCCCAGCTCACGATCAATTTCATGCCCATGGGGTAAATACCCGCAAGACAAACCCCGACAAAAAAACGCAACACCAATGCACTGGTCAAACCGTCCGCCAGCCAGGCAAAGCAGGCATTAAACAGCGCCCCTGCCAGTGCGCTCAGGATAAAAATCTGGCTTGCGCGAAAGCGGTCGGCGATGCCGCCGAGGGCGAGTATCAACGTGCCCAGAATAAAACCGCACTGCACGGCATTGGTCAGCCAGCCCATATCGGTAGCGCTAATCTGCCAGCTCACTGCGAGAGAATCTGCGGCACTGTTCGCGCTGAACCAGAGCGACGTGCCCAACAGTTGAGCTACGGCGATGATGGTAATTGGGCGTGAGAGTGGCATGGAGATCACATGGAAAATATAAACCGAGCGTTCAGGTCAACTGGCACCGGGCAATTTGTTTTTTGCTTCGATCCAGCGGCTCATGAATTCTTCCGCGCGATGTTCGGTTCTTCTCAGAATACGCCCCCACATATTGCGATTGCGATGCGCTTCGAGGCAGTGGGTGGTGGACTCGATGCGTTCGATAAACGCCTGCGCGTGGGATGCATGGGAAAATCCCGTATGCAGCGCCCGAGCGCTGGCTTCGCGCACCGCCAGCCAGTCTGCCTCGTGCTGGTAGATACGCGCGGCGATTTCTGCAAATTGATCCGGACCATCTGATAACGCGTAGCCCCAGGCATCCGGTGATGCCATGGATTCCGCACCGATGGGCGTGGTGATGGTGGGTGTGCCGGAAAGCCAGCCGTCGAGAATCTTTCCTTTTTGCCCCGCCCCGAATCGCAACGGGGCGAGATTCAGGCGATAGCGCGAGAGCGTTGCGAGCGCATCGTCGGTACGGCCGATAATCCGCAACCCTGCCCCAGGTTTGTGAAATTGCTGCATGGCATGATCGGCATATGCCCCGTACACATGGCACTCTACACCCGGTAGCAGCGAATGCAGCGTTGGCCAAATATCTTCGGCCAACCAGCGCACCGCGTCGCGATTGGGCGCGTGTTTAAATCCGCCGATCATCGCCATATGCTGGCGCTCGGCAAAGCCGGGCAGAGCGGAAAAGTCCGGAATTTCCCGCACCAGAAAAGGCAGGTAGTGCAGTTGCCAGTCCGGCAGGCAGAAATGTTGCTTTAGCAAATCCACTTCAACCTGCGAAATCATGATGGTGAGATCGCAGCGCGCCATGGCGGCGATTTCGCGCTCGGCACTCGCGTTGAACAGGTTTACCGGCTGGCCGCTCTTCAGCGCCTGGTGGCGCGCCTCGCGCAGGCTGTGGAAATCGCTGGTATCGAGAAGGGTGAGCGCATTCGGGCACTGCTCGCGCACCCGCCAGCCAAACTGCTCCTCCATCATAAAGCGGTCGTAAATCACCAGGGTGGGTTTCAGTGCGCGTACCCAGGTGTCAAAACTGGATTCGTTCACATCGATCCGGTGCTCGCCAAATCCGGTGCTCGCCTGGAAGGGGGTGGGCTGCGCTGGGCTACCAATTTCTATTTGATAGCCCGCCTCGTGAAGCAGCTCGAGAATATCCAGAGTGCGCCTGCCGGCAGCCGTAGAGGCGGGTTCTGGCCACTGCTTGGCGATCAGCAGCGCCACTTTCCTGTCGGCGGCATTGGGGCTTTTGCGGGACATCAGCGGATTATTCGATGTTCTGCACCTGCTCGCGCATCTGCTCGATCAGCACTTTCAGTTCCACTGCGGCCTGGGTAGTGTCGGTGACCACCGCTTTGGACGAAAGCGTATTCGCTTCCCGGTTAAACTCCTGCATCAGGAAGTCCAGGCGGCGGCCGATAGGTCCACCGTTTTTGAGCACGCGACGGGTTTCGGTGATGTGGGCTTCTAGGCGGTCGAGTTCTTCATCGACATCGGCCTTCTGCGCCAGCAGGGCAATTTCCTGCTCGATACGGTCCTTGTCGATTTCTTCCAGTAGCTCTTCCAGGCGACCTTTCAGCTTCTCGCGCTGGTTCTGAAGAATCTGCGGCAGCAGTGCACGCACGGTGGTGACCTGCTCATTGATACCTTTGATGCGCGCTTCAATGAAACCGGCGAGCTCCGCCCCTTCCCGTTCGCGGTTTTCCACAACCTGTTTGAGTGCCTGTCTGAAGCCGTCGAGAATGGCACCGGCTTGCTCTTCCGCATCGGTCTCCGCTTCCGCAATGACGCCCGGCCACTTGAGTACTTCCAGCGGGTTCAGGGGCTGGCTGTCGGGAGCGACCTGAGCGGCGGCCTTGACCAGTTCCTCCACCAGTGCCTGATTGACCTTGATACCCGCAACCTCGCCGCTGCTGGGCTTCAGGTTCAGTGTCATTTCCACCTTGCCGCGATTCAGGGATTTGCGTAGCAATTCGCGTAACTTTGGCTCCAGTGCGCGGCCGGCTTCCGGCAGGCGGAAGTGAGGCTCCAGGTAGCGATGATTGACGGAGCGCATCTCCCACACCGCAGTGCCGGTGGAATAATTGACTTCCGCGCGCCCGAAGGCGGTCATGCTGCGCACTTTGTTGTTGGCCATAATATTGCCGTACTCCGGAAATGCGTTGAGATCAGGGGTGAAAAAACAGCGGCAAAGCATAGCACAGGGTGATTGTGTGCTCAGATGGCTATAATGCCGGGCCTTGAAAGTTAACCATCACACTTTTCTTACAATTCCCGATTAATCAGAGGTGCTTTATGCAGCGACCCAGCGGCCGCAAACCGGAACAACTGCGCGATGTGCGCATCACCCGCAACTATACCCGGCATGCGGAGGGCTCGGTGCTGGTGGAATTCGGTGACACCAAAGTGCTGTGCAATGCCTCGGTGGCGGCGGAAGTGCCGCGTTTTCTGCGCGGTCAGGGCAGCGGCTGGATTACCGCTGAGTACGGCATGCTGCCACGCTCTACCGGTTCGCGCATGGGCCGGGAGGCGGCGCGCGGCAAACAGGGTGGCCGCACGGTAGAAATCCAGCGGCTGATCGGCCGGTCACTGCGCGCAGCCGTGGACCTGAAGGCCCTCGGTGAACACCAGATCACTTTGGACTGCGATGTCATCCAGGCCGACGGCGGTACCCGCACCGCGTCGATTACCGGAGCGTGCGTGGCACTGGTGGATGCCATCCGCTATATGCAGCGCGAAAAAATGATCGCCACCGATCCGCTGAAAAACATGGTGGCGGCAATTTCGGTGGGTATTTATGACGGCGCTGCGGTGCTCGATCTGGATTATCCGGAAGATTCCAATGCCGATACCGATATGAACCTGGTGATGGCGGAAGACGGCGGCATGATCGAGGTACAGGGTACCGCCGAAGGTGCGCCCTTTACCGAGCATCAGTTTGCGGAGATGCTGGCGCTGGGCAAGGCCGGTATTAAAGAGCTGGTGGAACTGCAGAAGAAGGCGCTGGCGGAATAGGTCCCCGGCGTTTACTTGCGATCGCCATACAAAAAGGGCCCGCTGGATTTCCAGCGGGCCCTTTTTGCATCTTGGTATCGCGTAACGGAAAGCTACACTTCCAGATCGTAATCCATGATCACCGGCAGGTGGCTGGAAAAATTGACGTTCTTGTTGATGGCGCCGTATTCAATCTTGTTTTTCAGGGTCTGGGACACGATCTGCATATCCGTGCGCCAGCCGTCGCCCTTGCCGGGTTCGCCGCTCGGCCACCAGGTAAACTCATCCGCGTCTTTCACCACCCGGCGGAAGGCATCGATATAGCCGATATCGTTGAACAGCTGGTCAAACCAGCGCTGTTCGTGGCGCATGAATCCGGGAGTGTCCTGATGGTCCTGCCAGTTCTGCACATCGGCGCGACGGTGTGCCATGCCCCAGTTTCCACAGAAAATAAAATCCCGGCGCTTGCGGCTTATCTTGGCCAGATGGGCTTGCATATCGTCGAAGAACTGGACTTTTACTTCCAGCGAGGCCTCATCCCTGGCAACGGGCGCCAGCAGGGAGCCAACGCTCAGGCGCTCAAAGTCTGCCTGGAGGTAGCGGCCGTACATATCCACGCCATTGGCAAAGCCCATCCCGTAAATCAGCGCTTTCGGCTGGGCACGGGTATATATGGCCACGCCATTTTCATGGGGGGTCCCGGAATCAAAGAAATAACTGTAGTAACCGTCCGGATGGAAGATGGGGTGATCCAGCTCCGGCTCCAGTGAACGGAGATCCTGGAGACAGATGATGTCTGCGTCCTGTTCCGCCAGCCAATCATAGAGTCCGCGCTGCGCAGCCTGGTGCACACCATCAACGGACAAGCTCACTATTCGCATTATTAGCCCCTTACCAGCGGACTGTGTAAAATTGCAGTCGTTATTCGTCTGAACATTTTTCGATTGCCGCTCCCCTTTCCGTGGGGACCTTCCTTCACCTTAGCCAATAGTTATCAAATTGCCATGCAGCAGTACCAGCGCGACTTTATACAACTGGCCCTGGAGCACGATGTGCTCTGTTTCGGGGATTTTACGCTGAAATCCGGGCGCCAAAGCCCCTATTTCTTTAATGCCGGCCGTTTCCACAGCGGTGCGGCGCTCGCCGCATTGGGCAATGCCTACGCGGAGGCGATAATTGCCTCTGGAGTGGAGTTTGATGTCATATTTGGGCCGGCCTACAAAGGCATCCCGCTGGGTGCGGTGACCGCGGTGGCACTGGCACAGAAAGGGGTTGATAAACCCTTCTGTTACAACCGGAAAGAGGCCAAGGACCACGGCGAGGGCGGAACCTTAGTGGGTGCGCCGCTGAAAGGCAAGGTTTTGATCATCGATGACGTGATTACGGCCGGAACAGCGGTGCGCGAAGTGATGCAGATCATTCAGGCCGAAGGTGCCGAGCCCGCGGGTGTGGTGATCGGTCTGAACCGGCAGGAGAAGGCCAACGACGATACGGATCTGTCCGCGATTCAGCTGGTTGAGCAGGAATACAGTATTCCTGTGATCGGGATTGTGGAACTGGACGATATTATTTCTTATCTTAAGTCGGAAGCTGCCAGCGACGAGTTGCTGCAGCGGATTATTGGCTATCGCCAGAAGTACGGTGTTTCCGCTGAAGGTTAGGCGGGTAGGAATACGTAATTAACCCTATGGGGCTAACTACACCGGACTAGTTGTGGGGTACTCTCAAACCCTCGGTGCTCGGGAGTATCTTTGATCAACGAGTGGCGTTTAGAGTGAACAAAAAATGAGGCAGGTGTGAAAACCGCAATCGCGCTGGCAATGGCCGGCGCTCTTCTGACAATGGATGTCGGAGCTGTAGACTCGGGGTGGGACGGCAAGAGGCTGTACCGCTATACCAACGAACACGGCGTTCAGGTGCTGGACGATGTGGTGCCTCCCCGTTATGTGGCCGGTGGTTACGAGGTGCTAACCGCTACCGGGCGTGTGCTGGAGGTGGTGGCTCCTGAGCTTTCAGGCAAGGAGCTGGAGGAAAAGCAACGTCGCGAAGCCCAAAAGGAAGCGGACCTGCAGTTGCTGAAGCGCTATAACAGCCTCGCCGACATCGAATCTGCGCGTAAGCGCAAACTTGCCATTGTGCAGCAGGATATTGCGATCCTGCGTTCTAATATGACCTCGCTCAATCGACAGATCGAGAGCGAAGAGTCGGTCGCCGCGCGTACCCAGCGCAATGGCGGTACCATTGCTGCAGTACTGCTTGAGCGGATTGAAAACCTGCGCAAGGAGGTGAGTGTGGTCAACGAGCGTCTGGCATTGCGTGAAAAAGAAGCGGTAGCAATCAACAGCGAGTTCGACCAGGCTGCCAACCGCTACCAGGAAATAGCCGGCAACTGACGATTGATTCAGCCGGCTCGCTGTTCTCTCCCGATTCTTACCCTTGCGCAGCCAGTGCGCTTTCCCGGAAAAATCCCGCAACCAGTACCGGCCACTGTTCCGTCCAGTGCTCCGTCGGTTTACGTTTGAAACCACTTCTTACGTACTGAACGATGCGCCCCTCGGCGCTGGCCAGCAGCAGGTTGGCGGCGGCAGTCAACGGAATCGCCGGGCGCAACTGCTCGCGGAGCTCCGCTTCACGGAGAATCTGCTTGAGTTGGGTTTCCAGACGGTCGAACAGCTGCAGGATGCGGCCGTGCAAGCGCTCGGTTTCACCGGTCAGGGCGTCGCCGGTAAGCAGGCGGGTAATGCCCGGGTTGCGCTCACAAAAGGCCAGCAACAGGTGTAGGATCTTCTGGCAGCGCGCCAGTGCGCTGGGCTCGTCCTGCATGATCAGCTTGATGCGGCTGAATATGGTCTCCTCGATAAATTCGATAAGACCTTCGAACATTTTGGATTTGCTGGGGAAGTGACGGTACAGCGCCGCCTCGGAGAATCCCACTTCTTTGGCCAGTGCCGCAGTGGTGATGCGGGCGCCGGGGCTGGCTTCCAGCATGTGGGCCAGGGCCTGGAGGATCTGCTGGCGCCGATTGATTTTTTCGCTGCTCATGAACTGCCTTTGCCCGGAGTATTCAGCCGGGATCTGATTTTGTTGTTGTGCCGGTATTGGTCTCGTATCGTGGCTTTTCAGCGCTGGGGTGTCAGAAGCCCGCGTTCTTACAATAAAAAGATTACTGCGCCGAAAGCCTGTAAACCGGCGCCAGAATCGTAACGATTCGACGCCATGCCATCAATTGTTAGTGATCGTTAACACCGGTTATGTGATAGAGATCACGCAGGGTGTCGGTCAATCATCATCCGCATTGTCACTCAGGTTGGCGTTGGTGATCAGGGTGCCGACGCCGGTATCGGTAAAGATTTCGAGTAGCACTGCGTGCGGCACGCGGCCGTCGATGATGTGCGCGGAGGTTACACCCGCCTTCACCGCGTCCAGCGCACAGGCGATTTTCGGCAGCATGCCACCGTAAATGGTGCCATCGGCGATCAGGCCGTCAACCTCCAGGGTGGAAAGGCCGGTGAGTACCTCTCCCTCTTTGTCCTGCAGGCCCGCCACATTTGTCAGCAGCATCAGTTTTTCTGCTTTCAGGTACTCGGCAATCTTGCCGGCCACGAGGTCGGCATTGATATTGTAGGACTCGCCTCCTCTGCCCACGCCAATTGGCGCGATTACAGGAATAAAATCGCTGTTGAGCAGCATGTCGATCACGCCGGTATCGACACTTTCCACTTCGCCCACATGGCCGATATCGATGATTTCCGACGCGTGCAGACCGGCAGTCTCCTCTTTGCGGCGCAGCTTTTTCGCGCGGATCAGCAGGCCGTCCTTGCCGGTCACACCCACGGCGCGGCCGCCATTTTTGTTGATCAGGTTGACGATCTGTTTGTTCACGGTGCCACCGAGCACCATTTCCACCACATCCATGGTCTCGCTGTCGGTCACGCGCATGCCGTCCACAAAGCGGGACTCGATACTGAGCTTGTTCAGCAGATCGCCGATCTGCGGGCCGCCGCCGTGCACGACCACGGGATTCATGCCCACCAGCTTCATCAGGATCACATCGCGGGCGAAGCTGTTCTGCAGCTCCTCGTCCACCATGGCGTTACCGCCGAACTTGACCACCACGGTCTTGCCGATAAAGCGCTGGATATACGGCAGCGCTTCATTGAGAACCTGTGCGACGCGCAGGGCGGATTTCTGATCCAGGGACATAGCGTTTTCCTTACTGCTTGGGGAGACTGCCGCCTGGTGCTTAGGGAAGCACCAGAGAGGGGTCGATTTTCTGTAGTTGGTTGGCCACCTGCTCGCGAATACGCGCGAGGGCGGCTTCGTCGTCGGCCTCGAAGCGCAGGGTCAGTGCGGCGGTGGTGTTGGAGGCGCGCACCAGGCCCCAACCGTCGGCGAACTCGATGCGCAGGCCGTCGATGGTGTTGAGGTCTGCTCCCGCGAATTTAGCTTCGCTGCGCAGGCGCTCGATCAGCGCAAACTTGTCGCCCTCCGCCACCGGCAGCAGAATTTCCGGTGTGTTCACCATCTGCGGTAACGAATCGAGTAATTCATCGAGGCTCTGTTCGCGCAGTGCCATGATCTCGAGGATCCGTGCGGCGGCGTAAATGCCGTCATCAAAGCCGTACCAGCGGTCCTTGATAAAAATATGGCCAGACAGTTCGCCGCCCAGCAGCGCGCCGGTTTCCAGCATCTTGGTCTTCATCGGTGCGTGGCCGGTTTTCCACATAACCGGGCGTCCGCCGTACTGGGTGACCAGGTCTGCCAGCGCACGGGAGCTCTTCACATCGAATACGATATCGGAGCCCGGGTTGCGCGCGAGAATATCCCGTGCCAACAACATCACCAGCTGATCCGCCCAGACGATACGTCCGCTGCCGGTAATCAGCGTTACCCGGTCGCCGTCGCCGTCCAGGGCAATTCCCAGGTCCGCACTCTCCCCTTTCACCGCAGCAATCAGGTCCTGCAGATTTTCAGGGCGCGACGGATCAGGTGCGTGGTTCGGAAAGTTGCCGTCCACTTCGCAGTAGAGTGTTTCCACCGCGCAGCCCAGCTGCTCGAACAGCGCCGGCGCGAGGGTTGAGGTGGCACCGTTACCGGCATCAATCACAATATTGGGTTGCCCGGCCAGCGCTACATCATTGAAGATTTCGTCGATATAGGTGTCGCTGATGTCCTGGGCACTGTGGTTACCCTTTCCGCTGGAAACCTGGATGCTCTGCATCGTCCCTTGCAGCTCCCGCAGTTTGTCATCTGCCAGCGGGCGACCATCCATCACGATCTTGAAGCCGTTGTACTCCGCCGGGTTGTGGCTCGCCGTAACCATCACGCCGCTATTGGCATTCCTGCCCTTGGCACAGGCGAAATAGAGTACCGGTGACGGAACCAGCCCGAGGTCGACGGCGTTGCAGCCACTCTCCAGAATGCCCTCAACAAGGCAATCCCGCAGCAGCTCACTGCTATTGCGACCATCGCGCCCGACCAGCAACAACTTCTGTCCCGCCTGCAAGGCGATGGTACCCAGCGCGCGACCAAGCTGATAGGCAAAGGGCTCATTGATTTCTTCGCCGGCGATACCGCGAATATCGTAGGCACGGAATACGTGCGCGGGAATTTCGGTGCTCGGGGTGCGCATCAGGTCGCTGGCAGAGGCCTCTTCCACCTGTGGGGCTGCCGGCGCTGGAGAAGGTGCGGCGGCTACCGCAGTGCTGGTGTTCTCTTTCGCCTGTGGTGGTTTTTCCAGGTCTTCTTTACGCAGTCCGTTTCTGGTTGTGGCCTTGCCGTGGCGTCCGGCTTTTTCCCAGGGGGCAGCGCCACCCTCTGCGGGGACCAGCTGGCGCAAGGCTAACAGGCTGGCCAGCAGGCCAATGAGCGCAGCGCTATATATCCACAGGCCCGGAATACGGTGCTTGGTGGCGAAAATTGTCGATGGTGTGAACGATACTTTTATATAGCTCCCGGGCACCGGCGCGAAAGCGGCATCGCCACCGGAGGCTTGCGCCGGCGAATTCCATAGCGGGCGCGCCGGGCCGTCGGGAAACTGCTGTGCTATCTGGATACTGCCTGGCGTCGAGTCCAGCTTTGCCAGTTCGCGTTCGAATACGCCGAACGGCTGCGCGACCAGCAATGCACCCCCCGGTTGCGGACGCGCGCTGTAAAGCTGCCACTCGTCTCCTTCATTGCGCAGGAATTCAGGTTTCTGTTCGCCATCCTCCTGGCTGCGCTTCAGTAGATCCACCAGAGCGAAATTGAGCGGCGGCTTCCCGGTGCCCACCTGCAGCTCGTCGGTCCTGAAATATTGTACCGATGCCTGAGTAACTGCGCTGGTGCCGGTGCGAATGGCAGATTTATGTAGAGGCTGCAGGTCTTTCAGTTGCTGCTGCCGCTGGCCGAAAAAAACTTCCAGTTGTCTGGCATAGCTGTCGGCTTTTTGCTGTGCCGCTTCGCGCACACTGTCTGTATTGTGCTTGGAAATTACATTCGACATCAGCAGGTGCGCGCCGCCCAGCCAGAGGGCAGTTGCGAGCAGGGCTGGCAGCGTCAGGCCACTGTGCCACAGAGGCTTGTTTTGAGTTTGTGCTTGTACGGCCACGACTTTTCAGTCTCCCCAGACCACGGTTCAGTTATTGTGGGCTCTGAATCTTGTGTGTTGTTATGTACTTGTTGGTTTCGTAATTTATTCGTTCGGAAATGCACGTGCTGCAATGCGTGCGATCAAATTTGTGGCGAGCTCGGATTTCAGCGCAGGCGGTAATGGCTGTTCGCCATTCTTGTCGATCAGCGTTACCTCGTTGCGATCACTATTGAAGCCCCCTTCCGGGTTACTTACGTCGTTGGCCACAATCATGTCGAGATTCTTGCGTGCGAGCTTACCCTTCGCGTGTTCCACAACTTTTTCCGTTTCCGCGGCAAAGCCCACCACAAACGGGCGCATGGTGGTGCGCGCGGCGATGGTGGCGACGATATCCGGATTTTTCACCAGGCTCAGTACGTCGCTGTCGTTGCCGTCTTCTTTCTTTATCTTCTGGTCTGCGACGATTGCGGGGCGGAAATCCACTACCGCGGCGGCGGCGATAAACAGGTCGCAGCGGTCGGCGGCTTTCTCAGAGGCGGCGAGCATTTCGTCGGTGCTGACCACATCTACACGCGTCACTCCTTTGGGCGTTTCCAGCCGTACCGGGCCGGCAATCAGGGTCACTTCGGCACCGGCACGCGCTGCGGCGGCGGCAATGGCAAAACCCATCTTACCGGAGCTGTGGTTGCTTAAATAACGCACCGGGTCCAGCGCCTCACGGGTGGGCCCCGCGGTGATGGTGACTCTTTTACCGGCCAGCACCTGCGGGGGCTGCAGAAAATTTGTCAGCCCTTCGACAATATCCAGTGGCTCCAGCATGCGGCCCGGGCCTACATCGCCACAGGCCTGGCTGCCGGCGTCCGGTCCCAGCAAGGTCGCGCCCCGGGCTTGCAAGGTCTGTGCATTGGTCTGGGTGGCCGGGTGGCGCCACATGGCCTGATTCATGGCCGGTGCCAGTACTACCGGTGCTTCGGTGGCCAGGCACAGGGTGGTGAGCAGGTCATCGGCCAAGCCGGCGGCAAGCTTTGCCATCACGTTGGCGCTCGCTGGAGCGATCAGAATCACATCGGCCCATTTGGCCAGCTCGATATGCCCCATGGCGGCTTCGGCAGCCGGGTCCAGCAGGGTGGTATGCACCGGGTTGCCGGACAGGGCCTGAAAGGTAAGCGGACGCACGAATTCCTGGGCACCGGCGGTCATGACCACGCGCACGCGGGCGCCCTGATCCTGGAGCCTGCGTACCAGGTCGGCGCTTTTGTAGGCAGCGATGCCGCCAGAGACGCCAAGCAGTATCCGTTTGTCGGCCAATTTGGGCATATTCTGTGTTTCCGAAACGCTGGGAGCGCGTAAGATTACCATTTTAGCGCCGGTGGCCATATGGGCCATGCGCAGTAGTTGCGGGCTCGCAGGGGAAGCGAGCGTTTACTTTGACTGATAAGTTCTACCCAGGGAGGGGAGATGGCGATTACGGACTGGCCGGCGGAGGAGCGTCCGCGGGAGAAGTTGCTGGCGAAAGGCGCGGCGGCACTGTCGGATGCGGAGCTGCTGGCGATCTTTCTGCGCACAGGGTTACCGGGTATCTCGGCGGTGGATCTGGCGCGGCAGCTGCTGGCGGATTTTGGCGGGCTTCGGCCCTTACTGGAGGCGGAGCGCAAGGCGTTCTGTGCCGGTAAGGGGCTGGGGGATGCGAAGTTCGTGCAGTTGCAGGCGGTACTGGAGATGGGCCGCCGGCATCTGGCGGAGGATCTGAAGCGATCGGATGCGCTGACCAGCCCGCAGGCGGTGCGTGACTATTTATCCGCACAGTTGCGGCATCGCACCCGGGAGGTGTTCTGCTGTCTGTTTCTGGACAGCCAGCACCGGGTGATTGCCTATGAGGAGTTGTTTGAGGGCACCTTGAACGCAGCGAGCGTATATCCCCGCGAGGTGGTACAGGCGGCCCTGAGTAAGGGAGCCGCAGCGGTGATCCTCGCCCACAACCACCCCTCCGGGGTGAGTGAGCCCAGTCAGGCGGACATTCATATCACCGGGCGGCTGAAGGATGCGCTGGCATTGGTGGATATCCGGGTGTTGGATCACCTGATTGTCGGAGAGGGTGGCGGGTGTTCTTTTGCGGAGCGGGGGTTGATTTAGCTCCCTCTATATAAGGGACTTCGTAGTCACCGCCGTGGCGGCGAAGCGCCAGGTGTGGGTTCTCGAAATCGCTGTGAACCCATCCCTGGGCGCTCCGGCGGCGACGTCCTGTCGCCGACGGTTTCGAAAACCCACCCCTGTCACTCCGCCTTCCCCCCAGGGCGATGGCGCTACGTAGCCGGGGTGCGATTCCCTGAATTGTGGCGGGATTGACGCCTCCGACCCAAAGTGGCTGCTCAGACAGCAAAAAAGCTGGTCAAAACTTGCCCCACCTAGGGTGTTCTGGTATAAAACGCCGCTCTTTGCGGCCGGGCCAGATTCTGTACAGATCCCGCGGTCCGCTGGATAACGAATTTTGCATTTGCCCCGCCGCCGAGCTGAGGGCACGAGAGTTTTTAAGAGGCTAATCAGATGTCCAAGGTATGTCAGGTAACCGGTAAGCGCCCGGTAACCGGAAACAACGTTTCTCACGCCAAAAACCGCACCAAGCGTCGCTTCGTGCCGAACCTGCAGTCCCACCGTTTCTGGGTGGAAGCAGAGAAGCGCTTCGTTAAACTGCGTGTTTCTACTAAAGGTATGCGCATTATCGATAAGAAAGGTATCGATACCGTACTGGCAGAGCTGCGCAAGCGCGGCGAGAAAGTTTAATTACTGCTTAACCGCAGATTGGAGACAGAACAATGCGTGACAAGATTCGCCTGAATTCCAGCGCCGGCACCGGCCACTTCTACACCACTGACAAGAACAAGCGCAACATGCCTGAGAAAATGGAGATCAAAAAATACGATCCCGTTGCTCGCAAGCACGTTATGTACAAGGAAGGCAAAATCAAGTAATTGATTGCCTGACGAGTTCGCGAAAAAGCCCGGTTTTCCGGGCTTTTTTGTGTCTGATCGAAGTGAAAATCTGCAAATCGAAGGTCGTGGTGCCGGTGGAAGTTTGCGGGACCGTCTGCGGCCCGGATGGCCGCAGCCGAGCCCCCAGGGATGGGTTTACGGCGTGTCCCGCAAACTTCCACCGGCACCATGACCGCCACTGGACTCGCTAGTGGTTGCCCGGAACCCAAAACGATGCCTGAACTACCTGAAGTAGAAACTACCAAGCGCGGCCTGGCCCCCCATCTGGAAGGCCGAAAGGTAAAGCTGTGTGAGATCCGCCAGCACAGCCTGCGCTGGCCGGTGGATGCGGACTTTGCCGAGAAGATTCAGGGTGCCCGGATTCAGCGCCTGGACCGCCGTGCAAAATATCTGCTGGTGGAAACCGATAAAGGCCTCGCCATCTGGCACCTGGGCATGTCCGGCAGCCTGCGGATCGTCGACGGCAAACTGCCGCCGGAAAAACACGACCATATCGACTGGCTCCTCGACAGCGGCCAGCGCCTGCGCTTCCACGACCCCCGGCGTTTCGGCGCCCTGTTGTGGACAACCGAATACATCGCCGATCACGAACTCATCGCCCATCTGGGCCCCGAACCCCTCAGCGATGAATTTCACAGCGACCACCTGTTCAGCGCCTCCCGCAGCCGCAAAGCCCCGGTAAAGACCTTCATCATGGACGGTCGTATCGTCGTCGGCGTCGGCAACATCTACGCGTCTGAGGCCCTGTTTATGGCCGGCATCCGCCCGCAGACCCCCGCCGGCAAAATCTCCCGCCCGCGCTACGAGCGGTTAGTGGAAGCCATCAAAACCGTCCTTGCCGCCGCCATCGAACAGGGCGGCACCACCCTCAAGGACTTCGTCGGCGGTGACGGCAAACCCGGCTACTTTGCTCAACAACTCAACGCCTACGGCCGCGCCGGCCACCCCTGCCCTCGCTGCCCCGGTACCATCCGTGAGCAGATCATCGGACAACGAAACACCTTCTTCTGCCCCCGCTGCCAGCGCTGATTGGGAATCCATTTGCACCCACCCTAAATTTGAGTCCGATATTCTCATCGGACGCATTTCCATGATTATGATGTTGCCCTTACTCACGGCACTCATCTCCGCCTGGTTCGCCTGGCGTGGGCACCGTTGTACCGCCATGGTCTGGTGGGGGATTACCGCGGCTATCTATGTGGCCTGGTGCTTCTACCATATGACGTCGAGCCTGAACATTTCCCTGTAACGCCACCGGAGACCTGCGCCGTGATTCACCAATTGCTTGGTCTGCGCCGCTGGACCGATTGTCTGAACGCTCTCGCCCTGCTCGGAATTAGCGGGGTACTCTGGTTCGCCTTTGCCTGGCAGATTGTGCTGCACGAACTGCCCTGCCCATTGTGCCTGCTGCAGCGGGTTGCCTTTGCCATGGCCGGGCTCGGTCTGATGCTGAACGTCTGTTTTGGTAGTCGCCCGGCCCATTACGGCATAGCGATTCTGTCGGTGCTGGCGGGGATGGTGTCGTCGGCGCGCCAGGTTCTGCTGCACATCGCTCCCGGTGATCCTGGTTTTGGTTCACCATTTCTCGGGCTTCATTTTTACACCTGGGCGCTGCTGGGCTTTTTTGCGCTGGGGCTGTTTCTCGGTGGGTTGTTACTGCTTGATCAGATGAAGCTGAAGGAGGCCGCCGATGTACCGCGCACACCGGGATGGCTGGGGAGGCTGGCGGTGTACAGTTTTCTCGCGATACTGCTGGTTACGCTAATAGCCACACTGCTGGAGTGTGGCGTTGGCCCCTGCCCGGATGATCCCACCAACTATCTGTGGTTGCCGGGAAGGTCTTAGATGTGAAATTAAACCGGCGAGGTGAGTTTGAGTCCGGCAATGCCGGCCACAATCAGGCCGATACACAGCAGCCGCGGCAAAGCTGTGGATTCCGCAAACAGGGCAATACCAAGAATCGCAGTGCCTACCGCACCAATGCCGGTCCACACTGCGTAGCCGGTACCAACGGGAATCGTCTTTAATGCCTGTGCGAGGAAATAGAAACTCGCGATCATGGCAATAATGGTGAGCACACTGGGCAACGGCTTGCTGAAGCCCTGGGTGTACTTGAGGCCGATGGCCCAGCCCACTTCCAGTACTCCGGCAATCAGTAGCAGTAGCCAGGGATTGGCCATGTGGATTTACCTCTGTTGATACCCGGTTTGTTGCGAGCCTCTTCGTGAACTTTTAGCGCCCGACGGCACTGCCTTCGCGGCGTGTGTCTGCGCCGCCATACAGCGCTCCGTCTTTCAGTGCGATACCGTGAATACCGCTGTTCAATTCCTTGCGCACCACCTTGTGACCCAGGGCTTCGAGCTTTTTCAGCTCGGTATCCGTCAGCGTGTCCGGCTCCACTTCCACCCGATAGCCAATCGCGCCGATATTGCCCGCGTGTATCGCCTCGGCAATCGGCATGCCCTTGGACAGATGGTAGAGAATGGTACGTGCAGTGTAATCAATAATCCGCGATCCGCCCGGGGAGCCGACAACCATGCGCAGGCTGCCGTCCTTGTTGAAGACGATGGTGGGCGACATGGACGAGCGCGGGCGCTTGCCCGGTTGTACACGATTCGCGACCCGCTCCTTTTCCGCATTGCGCGGTACAAAGGAGAAATCGGTGAGCTGATTGTTGAGCAGAAAACCTTTGACCAGCAGGCGCGAACCAAATCCGGTTTCAATACTGGTGGTCATACTCACAGCATTGCCGTACTGATCGACAATGGACAGATGACTGGTATTGGGCATTTCCGGGGATTTGGCTTCAATATGTTTGCCGGAAAGTTCTCCCGGTGCACCTGAGCGCGCCGGCATAGCTTTTTCCAGGTTGATCAGCTTGGCCCGCTGCGCCAGATAGTGCGGCGCGACCAGTTCATCGGTAGGCACCTCGACAAAGTCGCTGTCCGCCGAGTAGGTATTGCGGTCGGCGAAGGCCAGTTCGGAGGCTTCCACGAACAGATGGGTCAGTTCCGCACTGCCGACGTCCAGCTTTTCCATGGGAATATGCTGCAACATACCGAGGATTGCTCCCACGGTGGTGCCGCCGGACGACGGCGCCGCGGCCCCGCACACTTCATACTCGAAAAATTCGCTGCACACCGGCTTGCGCACCTTGGCCTGGTAGTCGGCCATATCTTTCAGGGTCATCACACCGGGGTTGATGGGATCGTCGCGCACCGCATCGACAATGGCTTCGGCAATCTCTCCCTCGTAAAAAGGCTTGGTACCATTGGCGGCCAGCAATTTCAGGGTGGCGGCGTACTCGGGGTTTTTCAGGATATGGCCAACGGGCAGCGGCTCGCCTTCTTTGCCGAACAGGTATTCGCTGATGGCCGGGCGCACCGCGACGCGCGGCATCCGGTCCGCCAGATGGTAAAGGCGGGGCGATATGGCAAAGCCGTTTTCGGCAAGCGCAATCGCCGGCTGAAACAGCGCCTTCCACGGCAGTTTGCCGTCGCGCTTGTGGGCCAGCTCCAGCATACGCATCACACCGGGCACGCCTACGGAGTAACCGCCGATTACCGCTTCGAGAAAGCCGCGGGGTTTGCCGTCCTGAATAAAGTAATTTTCGTCCGCCGCCATGGGCGCAGTTTCGCGGCCGTCGTAGGAGTAGAGTTTCTTGTCGTCGGCGCGGTAGCTCAGCATAAAGGCACCGCCACCGATGCCGGAGGATTGCGGCTCCACCAGACCGAGTACCAGTTGTGCGGCAATGGCAGCATCCACCGCGGTGCCGCCCTTGGCGAGCATCTTGGCGGCGGCATCGGAGGCGTGGGGGTTGGCGGTGACCGCCATATAGGACTCGGCAGTGGCAGATTTGATTTCCGTGCGCCCGGTAGCGATCTCCGGCTGTACTTCCGTTTGCTCGGCTTGGGTGCCGGGCACAGCGGCACTCGCCGTGGCTATCAGCAGACTGGAAAGCAGCTGACCGGACAGGGCGGTGGAAAGAATGAGGGAGAGAAGCGGAATACGTTTCACTGGGCGATCCAAAATGACTGGAATCGCCCGAGTGTATCAGACTGCCAGCGCCGAGGCTGACAATCGACGGTGGGCCTTAGCGGCTGTATTTTTCCTGCAGGGCTTTCTGGACGCCGGGGGGGACGAACTTGGTGACGTCGCCGCCGAGGGAGGCGATCTCGCGCACCAGTGAGGAGGAAATGTAGGAGAGGTGCTCCGCCGGGGTCAGGAACAGGCTTTCCATCTGTGGCGCCAGTTGGCGGTTCATATTGGCGAGCTGGAATTCGTATTCGAAGTCGGATACCGCGCGCAGGCCGCGCACCACACCGTGGGCATCCAGCTGGCGCACCAGGTCGGCGAGCAGGATGTCGAAGCCGATCACCTCGATATTGTCCAGGTGAGCCAGCTCCTGCTGGGCCAGCTCCACCCGCTCTTCCATGGTGAACAGCGGATTTTTGCGAGTGCTGGCGGCAACGGCGACCACCACGTGATCGAACATGCGGCAGGCACGCTCAACCAGGTCCATGTGACCATTGGTGATGGGGTCGAAAGTACCCGGATAAACCACTTTTTTCATAAGCCAATTCGCCTTGCCGGCCAGAAGGGACGCGCATCTTAAACAATTTAGCCCCCGCTCTCAAAAAGTCCGGGGAAAATCCGTCAAACTTGGGTGAATGTTCGGGATTCACGCGCGAAATTTTGCATCAGCTGGCGTCAACTGGCTTTAAAAAGTCGCATGCAGACCTGCCCGGCCTGCTTTTCCTTATCCAGCTGCCAGTTTGCAGGCGCGGGAACCTGGGTATTCCGCGGGGATTCCACGTAGATCAGAGTGTCTTCACCGATGCAGCCGGCCTCCACCAGGCCCGTCAGCGCTGCTGTCCACAGGTCGTTGGCGAAGGGCGGGTCGACAAAGATTACATCAAACGGCTCGGCGGGCTGGCTCAGGTACACCTCCGCCGGGCAGTTGTGCACCTGTGCGCCTTCGGCTTCCAGTAGACCCAGCTGCTGCCGCAGTATCTGCGCGGCCCCCCGATCCAGCTCCACAAAATCGACCTGCGCGGCGCCGCGGCTCAGGGCCTCCAGGCCCAGCGCGCCGGAGCCCGCGAACAGGTCCAGGCAGCGGGCCCCCGGCAGGTGAAACTGCAGCCAGTTGAACAGTGTCTCGCGCAGGCGGTCGCCGGTGGGGCGCAGTCCTTCAATGGGGGCAAAGGCCACTTTCCGCCCGCGCCAGCGGCCGCCGATGATGCGCAACTGCGATGCTGCCGACGGGCGAGCACTGTCGTTAGGTCGGGGGCGGCGGTTTCTGGGCATTGGCGGTCCGGAAAAATCGTTACAGCGGCAAATAGGGACGGGCTACTGTGTGCTAAACAGTCAGCGGTGCTAAGATTAGCGCCTTTCCAGGGCCGGCTGCCAGCCGGTATTCGCCAGTCACCCTTTTCCTTCGAAGAATCCACACCCGATGATTTTTGATTTTCTGCGCAAGAAGAAGCCCGAGGACCAGGCCGCCGAGGAGGCGACACCCTCGACGGAGGCCCAGAACCCGCTGGTAGAGACAGCGGATGAGGTCGAGTTTGAGATTCCGGAGAACCTGCTGGCAGATGCCCTGGCCGAGGAGGCCGTAGAGCAGCCAGTGGAAGAAGAGACGCCGGTGGCGGCGGACGAGGGTGAAACCCTGTCGGCGGAAGAGGCCCCGGAATCCGGGTTTGATCCGGTGGCCGCGGTGGAAGCGCCACCTGCTCCCGAGACGCCTGTAGCTGAAGTGCAGGAAGAACTGGCTCCTCCTGTTCCTGCAAAAGAGCAGGAAAAACCCAAGAAAGAAGGCTTTTTTGCCCGTATCCGCCGGGGCCTGTCCCGCACCAGCAGCCAGTTTGCCGAGGGTATGGGCAATCTGTTCCTGGGCGCCAAGGAGATCGATGAAGACCTGATGGAGGAGCTGGAGACCCAGCTGCTGATGGCGGACGTGGGCGTAGACGCCACCACTGAGATTATCGATCGCCTGACCGAGCGGGTTTCCCGCCGCGAGCTGTCCAATGGCGAGGCGCTGTACAAGGCGCTGCAGGAAGAACTGGCGGGGCTATTGGACAAGGTTGAGGCGCCCCTGGCCATCGATCAGGCGAAAAAGCCGTTTGTGATCCTGGTGGTGGGCGTGAACGGTGTCGGCAAGACGACGACCATTGGCAAGCTGGCGCATCGCTTCCTGAACGAGGGCAAGTCGGTGATGCTGGCCGCCGGTGATACCTTCCGTGCGGCGGCGGTGGAGCAGCTGCAGGTTTGGGGTCAGCGCCACAATGTGCCGGTGGTGGCTCAGCACACCGGTGCCGATAGCGCCTCTGTCATCTTTGATGCGATACAGTCTGCGCAATCCCGGGGTGTGGATGTGGTGATTGCGGATACCGCGGGTCGCCTGCACAACAAGTCCAATCTGATGGAGGAGTTGTCGAAGGTGCGCCGGGTGATGGGCAAGCTGGATGATTCGGCGCCCCATGAAGTGTTGCTGGTGCTGGATGCGGGCACCGGGCAGAACGCTTTGTCTCAGGCGGAGACCTTCAAGAATTCTGCCGGGGTGACGGGGTTGGTGCTGACCAAGCTCGATGGTACGGCCAAGGGCGGGGTGATTTTCGCGCTGGCGCAGAAGCTGGGGATTCCGGTACGCTTTATCGGTGTCGGCGAGCAGGCAGAGGACTTGCAGCCGTTTGTGGCCAAAGACTTTGTGGCGGCGCTGTTTAATCGCGCTCAGGGGTGATAGCACTGGAAGGTCTTGCAAGGCTATACCCGCTATCAGCGCCTTCGCATTAAACCGAAGTGCAATAGACGCGCTCTCGAAGAAATTAAAACAACAAAAACGCGCTCATGATCCAGTTTGATAACGTCAATAAACGCTACGAGTCCGGCCAGGATGCGCTGGGGCGGGTCAGTCTGGAGATCGATCGCGCGGAGATGGTGTTTCTCACCGGTCATTCTGGCGCCGGTAAAAGTACCCTCCTGAAACTGCTCACCGCCATCGAGCGCCCTACCCGCGGCAGCATCATCGTTGGCGGCCAGAATCTGAATCGGCTGCGTAATGGCCAGATCCCCTACTACCGCCGCAACCTCGGTATCGTGTTCCAGAATCACCAGCTGCTATTCGATCGCACCGTGTTCGATAACGTGGCGCTGCCTCTTTCCGTGTCTGGCTGCAGTAAGCGCGAGGTGGGCCGGCGGGTGCGGGCGGCGTTGGATAAGGTGGGGTTGCTGCACAAGGAGAAGCAGAATCCCATTGTGCTCTCCGGTGGTGAGCAGCAGCGGGTGGGGATTGCGCGGGCGGTGGTGAACAAGCCGACGCTGCTGGTGGCGGATGAGCCGACCGGTAACCTGGACCCGAAGCTTTCGGAGGAGATCATGAATCTGTTCCGGCAGTTCAACGGGGTGGGCACGACGGTGTTGATAGCAAGCCACGATCTCGAGCTGATTGCGCGGATGCGCCAGCGGGTGCTGACCCTGCAGCAGGGCCAATTGATCTACGACGGATACCCGAGCCGTGAACCAGCGTATTAAATCTTCATCCGCAAGAACCCAACCGCAAGCCCCCGAGCGCGCCCGCTCTACCGGCGCGGTGACCGCGCGCACCAGTATGGGTGACCTCTTCGGCAGTTGGCTGGATCATCACCGCGAGATGTGGCGGGAGTCCTGGGTGCGTTTTTTTGCCTCGCCCATGTCCAGCGGTATGACGGCGCTGGTGATTGCCATTGCGCTGGCGCTGCCGGCGGCACTGCAGTTGGGGCTGACTAACTTCCAGAAGGCGGTGGCCGGCTGGGATGGGCAACCGCAGATTTCGGTGTTCCTACACAAGCGCGCCAAGCAGAGTGCGGTCACGTCCTTTGCGGACGATCTGCGCGGTGATCCACTGGTGGCGCAGGTGACGTACATTTCTCCGGAGCAGGCGCTGGCGGAATTTCAGCAGGCGTCCGGGCTCGGGGATGCGCTGCTGGGAATGGACAGCAACCCGTTGCCAGCGGTGTTGCTGGTGCGCCCACGGGGGTCCGACAGTGCTGCGCTGGAGTCTCTGGCCGAGCGCCTGCGCGAGAGTGCGCTGACCGACTCGGTGGTGCTGGATATGGCCTGGGTGCAGCGGCTGGCGAATCTCACCGAACTCGGCCGCCGTATGAGCCTGGGGCTGGCATTTCTGCTGGCGCTGGGGGTGCTGCTGGTGGTGGTAAACAGTATCCGCCTGCATATCGAGAACCGCCGGGACGAGATTCTGGTGGTGAAGCTGGTGGGGGCGACGGACGCCTTCGTGCGCCGGCCCTTCCTGTATACCGGGTTGGTGTATGGCCTCGTCGGTGGGCTGATTGCCTGGCTGCTGGTGAGCATTGGGGTCTGGTTGCTGGCGGGGCCGGTGAGCGGGCTGGCGAACCTCTACGGCAGTGGCTTCCGCCTCGATGGGCCCGGCTTCACCTACCTCATTGGCCTCGCCGGTGGTGCGGCCCTGCTGGGTTTGACCGGCGCCTGGCTGGCCGTGGCGCGGCATATTTCCGCGATTCAACCTCGCTAGTGCCCGCCTCGTCATCCCGGCCTCGAGCCGGGATCCAGAATCCCACGATGCTCAAACTCTGCACTGAATACCGGCCTGCGCCGGTATGACGGGGTTTACTTCATATTTTGGGGTGTAAAACAGAGGTTGACCGAATGGTCAGTCAAGAATCGTAAAGCGTGGAACTTCCCCTGTGGATAACCGCTCTAATCACCCGGAAATTAAGGGCTGGCGCGGTTTGCCGACCTCCTGCTCCCGGGGTTCCATTTCCCGGTGCGGGTGCTACACTGTGGCCAACTTTGCTCTCCCGGTGCCGCTTAAAAACTGATCGCTGTTCATTTGAAAGTGCTCAGTTCAGGGCCGCAAGAGCAAGCCGCCGCAAACTACTGGTCCCGGTATGAAATAGTCCGGGCAGCAAGTGCCAAGCGGGGCAACCTGAGTTACGAGGAGAATCCTGAATGGGAACCAGTTTACAGCCGATTCACACACTGTCGCCGGGCGCCAATCTGAACGCCTACATCCAGACGGTCAGCGGCTTTGAAGTACTCTCCGCCGAGGAAGAAAAGAAGCTCGCGGAAGATCTCTACTATCACGAAAATCTCGAGGCGGCCCGTCAGCTGGTCATGTCTCACCTGCGCTTTGTTGTGCACATTGCTAAGTCTTACTCCGGCTACGGTCTGAACCAGGGCGACCTGATTCAGGAAGGTAACGTGGGCCTGATGAAGGCGGTGAAGCGTTTCAATCCGGAAAGGGGTGTGCGTCTGGTGTCCTTTGCAGTGCACTGGATCAAGGCGGAGATTCACGAGTTCATCCTGCGCAACTGGCGCATCGTCAAGATCGCCACCACCAAGGCGCAGCGCAAGCTGTTCTTCAACCTGCGTGGCCAGAAGAAGAAGCTGGCGTGGCTGACCAACGATGAGGCCAAGCGCGTTGCTGCTGAGCTGAACGTGGATGTGCAGCACGTACACGATATGGAAGGTCGCTTGGCGGCCCACGATGCGGCCTTCGATGCCGGCGTGGACGACGACGAAGATTCCGCGTGGCAAGCGCCGGCCCACTACCTGGAAGACCGCCGTTACGATCCGGCCACCATGCTGGAAAACGATAACTGGCAGGAAACCAGCGTGAACAACCTGACGGCCGCGATGGAGCAGCTGGACGACCGCAGCCGCGATATTATCGAGGCGCGCTGGTTGAGCGAGTCCAAGTCGACGCTGCACGAGCTGGCCGACAAATACGGTGTTTCTGCTGAGCGAATCCGCCAGCTTGAAAAGAACGCCATGAAAAAAGTCCGGGTGGCGATGGAGGCCTGACAGCCTTCTCACTGACCGGATTCAAGAACCGCGCTACTGGCGCGGTTTTTTCGTATGGGGGCTTTGTTCGGGGTTAGTGGGATTCGCTTTGAAGCTGGTCTGGTGGCGGTGAGGCACCGGGTATCTGTTTTCGGAACCACTGTGAACCCATCCCTGGGCGTTGCGGCGCAAACTTCCTGTTTGCGACGCTTCCGAAAACAGATCCCCGGTACCTCCCCTTCAATTTTGACTGCTGTTCTTCGTAAGCCAGAACGAAAGGAATAACGATGGCTAAATTGTATTTATTGCTCGCCGCATTTTTTGGTGGCACCGGTGTGGTTCTAGGTGCGTTTGGGGCCCATGGTCTGCGCGACAAAGTCGCGGAAAACTTGTTGGAAGCCTATAAAACCGGTGTGCACTACCAAATGATTCACGCCCTGGCCCTGATCGCTGTGGCGGTATTGATTCATCAGATCGGCGCAAAAACCTCGCTGATTGTAAGTGGTGCCCTGTTTGCAATCGGCATCCTGTTTTTCTCCGGCAGCCTTTACGGCCTGACCTTCGGCGGTCCCAGAATTTTGGGTCCCATCACCCCGTTGGGCGGCACCCTGCTGATCGGTGGCTGGATAGCACTATTTGTCGCCGCCTTGAATTACGGAAAATAATCGCCAACCAAAGGCGGTAAAAACACAGAAATACGAATTGAAGGCCAAGTGCCGGGTATGGGGTTTCAGAAGCGTCGGCGACAGGGACGTATTCACAGGGGGGCGCCTAGCTCGGTTCTGAAACCCCATACCCGGTGCTGGGCCGCCCCACCACCAGCTACGGAGCACCCAAAAAAAGCTGCGGAGCTCAGAGGTAAGAGATGCAAGAAGAACCCAACAACGAACCAGGTAACGAGGAAGAAGACTTCCCCTACCGCACCGAATTCAAAAAGAAATCCATCCGTAGCTACGTGATTCGTGGCGGGCGTATGACCGAGGGCCAGCGCAAGGCCTTCGATAATTACTGGGGCCCGTTTGGTCTGTCCCTGTACGACGGCGCCATTGACCCGAAAGAAATCTTTGGCCGCGAAGCGCCAGTAGTACTGGAAATCGGATTCGGCATGGGCGACTCCCTGCTGGAAATGAGCGAAGCCGAAACCGACAAAGACTTTATTGGCATCGAAGTCCACCCGCCCGGGGTCGGTCGCCTGATCAACAACGCCGGCAAATCTGAAGTCAAAAACCTGCGCGTCTACATGGCCGACGCCATCGACGTGCTCAACGACTGTATTCCTGACGCCAGCCTCGACCGCTTCCAACTGTACTTCCCCGATCCCTGGCACAAAAAGAAGCACAACAAGCGCCGCATCGTGCAACCGGAGTTTGTAAAACTCCTGTGTAGCAAACTGAAACCCGGCGGCCTCATGCACATGGCCACCGATTGGGAAAACTACGCAGAGCAGATGCTCGAAGTGCTCGAAGCGGAAGAGTTGCTGGAAAATACCGCAGGCAAAGGCAACTACGCCCCGCGCCCCGATTTCAGGCCGCAAACCAAATTCGAGCGCCGCGGCGAACGTCTGGGCCACGGCGTTTGGGACCTGCTCTACAAAAGGAAATAAGCCGACAAACACCGCGGGTCAGATAGGAAATAACTCCCGGCCCGCTGTGCTATCTTCTGTCTACCGGTAAATGGATGCTCCGGAGCAACAATGACAACAAGCCCCACCCTCGTCTCAAATCAAATGCGCGCCTTACTACTGGGCGGTGCACTGCTCCTGCTGAGCGGACCGACCCTGGCCGATCAGGAAGGGACACTCAATCTTTATCTTAACGCCGGACAGTACTGGTTTGACGACCAGCGCCTCGACGGCACGCCCTACTTCGGATTTGAGCTGGACGACAGCTCGGGAGGCGGTATCGGCTTCGGCTACAACATTACCGACCGCTGGGCCATCGAAGGCGTGTACGATTATTTCAGCGTCAATGTCCGTGACACCCGCGAAGACGTCGGCGTGCAGAACTATCACCTCGACCTTATGTACCAGTTTGCCGGTCAGTTCTGCGGCAATTATCTGTGGCAGCCGTATGTGGTGGCCGGTGTCGGCGAGTTACGAATCGACGAGGATACCTACGGCTACCCGGATGACTGGCACCACCGTCAGACCATGGTCAACTTCGGCGCCGGTGTGAAATACCAGTTTCTACCGCGCTGGCAGATCCGCGGAGATCTGCGGGGATTCCAGGGGGTTGAGGAAGGCGGTATGGACAGCTTCCTGAGCTTTGCCATCGGGTATCAGTGGCAAGATGAGGTCGCCCCGAGAGACTGGGACGGCGACGGGATTTACAGCAATATCGACCAATGTCCGCAGACACCGCCGGGAATTGATGTGGACCAGCGGGGCTGCCCCATCGACAGCGATGGCGACGGGGTGCCGGACTATCTCGATCAGTGCCCCGGAACGCCCATGGGTATGGCGGTGAACGTCGACGGCTGCCAGCGGGAAGCCTACGATCCCAGCGACTTTTCCAAGTAAACGTCGATTGCGCCTATCGGGGGGAGAGGCAGATTACTCTCCCGCCCGAGCCGCTTCCAGCGCCTCCGATACTTCCAGCCATTCCATTTCCAGCTCTTCCAGGGACTCTTTCGCTTCCCCTTGGGCCCTGGTCAGGCGGGTAATTTCGTCCTGCTGGCCGCCGCTGTAGAGATCTTCATCCGCCAGCTTTTCATCCAGGACCTGTACCTCCTTCTCCGCCTTCGCCATCTTCTGCTCGATACTCTTTAGCTTGTTGGTGAGTGGTTTCAGCTGCTCGCGCAGTGCCGCCGCAGCGCGGCGTTGGGCCTTTTTGTCTTCCACCGGCCTGGCGGCCGTATCGCTAGCGGCCGACTCACTGCCGCTCTGCCGCTTCTCCTCGCGCTTGAACGCCAAAAGCCACTGTTTGTAGTCATCCAGATCGCCATCGAAGGGCTCCGCGCGCCCCTCGGCCACCAGGATAAATTCATCGGTGGTATTCGCCAGCAGGTGGCGATCGTGGGATACCAGGATCACCGCACCGGGGAATTCTGCCAGCGCCAGGGTCAGGGCGTGGCGCATCTCCAGGTCCAGGTGGTTGGTGGGTTCATCCAGCAGCAGCAGATTGGGTTTTTGCCACGCCAGCAGTGCCAGAGCCACCCTCGCCTTTTCACCACCGGAGAAGCCACCTACGGCCTCGAACACGCGATCGCCAATAAACCCGTAGCCGCCGAGGAAATCCCGCAGTTCCTGCTCGCTGGCGTTGGGGGACAGGCGCTGTACATGCAGCAGAGGGGAAGCCTTCGAATCCAGCGCCTCCAGCTGGTGCTGGGCGAAGTAGCCGATCTGCAGGTGCTCGCCGCACTGGCGCTCGCCGTGAATCAGGGGTATTTCCCCGGCGAGGGTTTTGATCAGAGAGGATTTACCCGCGCCGTTCGGCCCGAGCAGTCCGATACGGCGGCCGGGCTGAATACCCATTTCCACCCGCGGCAGAATGGTCTTGCCGGGGTAGCCGATCTCCGCCTCGCGCAGATCGATCAGCGGGTTGGACACCTTGTCAGACGACGGCAAACGAAAGCGGAACGGAGAGTCCACGTGTGCCGGAGCAATCTCCGCCATGCGGTCCAGTGCCTTCAGGCGGCTCTGGGCCTGCTTGGCCTTGGTGGCCTTTGCGCGAAAGCGCCGCACAAAGTCCTCCATATGCGCGCGCTGCGCCTGCTGTTTCTCGTACTGCACCTGCTGCTGTGCCAATCGCTCGGCACGGGCGCGCTCGAAGGCGGTGTAGTTACCGCTGTAGAGCACCAGGTCCTGATGCTCAAAGCTGACAATACCGTCTACCACCGCATCGAGAAAATCCCGGTCGTGGGAGATGATCAACAGGGTACCGGGGAAACGCTGCAGCCACTGTTCCAGCCACAGGGTCGCATCCAGATCCAGGTGGTTGGTGGGTTCGTCCAGCAGCAGCAGATCCGCAGGGCACATCAGCGCCCGCGCCAGGTTCAGGCGAATGCGCCAGCCACCGGAAAAGCTTTTCACCGGGCGCTGCTGGTCGGCGTGGGAAAAACCCAGGCCGTCGAGCAACTGTGCGGCACGGGCAGGACCGCTGTAACCATCAATCGCCGCCATGCGCTCGTGCAGTTCCGCGATGCGTTTGCCGTCGCTGCCATCGGCCTCGGCGGCATCCAGCTGTCCCTGCAGCTCCCGCAGGCGGTGGTCGCCATCCAGGGCGTAGTCCAGCGCGCTGCGCTCGCTGGCAGTTACCTCCTGAGCCATATGGGCAATTTCCCAGCCGGAGGGAACCTCCACACTGCCGGCATCGCTGTCCTGCTGCTTCAACAGCATCTTGAACAGGGTGGACTTGCCGCAGCCATTGGCGCCGATGACGCCGACCTTGTGACCGGGGAAGATACGGCAGCTGGCGTCGTTGAGCAGGTCGCGCCCGCCCACCTGCAGCGATACGCCTTGCAGATTAATCAATGGAAACCTCTTTGAATTCGCCCGATTTTGACTAGGCTATCGGCTATAACAAACCGCCGGGATTCTAACGTGACAGAAACCGCACCTCCATCTCCACCGCTCTGCCCACTGCAAAACCCGCTGTGGCACTTCAGCCTGGAGTTTTACCGGCAGCCCTCGGTGGCCGAATTCCTGCTCGACTGCCAGGACAGTAAAGGTGCCGACGTGTGCCTGTTGCTGTGGGCCAGTTACACCAGTGCCTGTGGTCGTCAGCTCAGTGATGAGAGCTGGCGCGTGGCCGACCGGGGACTGGCGCCGCGGCGGCGCATGATCAGCAGCGTGCGCAACATGCGCCGATTGCTCGGGCGGCTGAATAAGCAGAGCCGTATCTACGAATGGTGCAAGCGCTGCGAGCTCCGTATGGAGCAGCGGCAACTCGCTGCGTTGTGGAAGTTGAATGGTGAAACCTGGCCGGAGACCCGTTCGCCGCTGGCGCTGGCGGGTGAGCAATATGGTTTGATGCAAAAAGATCAGGCCCGCTGGGCGGGCCTGATTGACGCCTACAGTGCTGCCGGCAGTGCCGGTGGCAGCGAGGCTGGCCGGGAACCGCGCGGCGGCAGTATTCCCGGCGTTACACTTTGACGGCGTTGTGAGCCAGGGCTCAGTGCTTGTGTTTGTGCTCTTCCGGACCGTAGTGCGGGTTTTCTTCAGTGGCGAACAGGCTGTTGGCCGGGGTGCTTGGGGTGATGCTAGGTGTTACCGGGTTGGCGGCCGCGGTGCTGGACTCTGGAACCAGTGGCTTTGGCTCTGAAGCCTTGCCCATAACCGGTGCAGGAGTTTCAGGTGCTGGGGTTACTGCGGGTTTCGCAGTCGGGGTCGCTGGCGTAGACGGTTGAACCGCGGGCTTGGCAGCGCCTGCGCCATTGGTTTTTTGTACCGGCTTACTCTCTGCGGCCTTCTTGGTTGTCTTCTTCGGCGCCGCCTTCTTGGCTACCGCCTTCTTAGCATCCGATTTGTCGGCAGTGGCCTTTTTCGGTGCGGCTTTCTTTGGCGCTGCCTTCTTGGGCTCAGCCGTTTTTGCGGCGGCTTTTTTCGCAGGGGCTTTCTTCGCGGTTGCTTTTTTAGCGGCGGCTTTCTTCGGTGCAGCTTTCTTGGCCGCGGTCTTCTTGTCAGCCGGTTTTTTCGCGGAGGCCTTTTTCTCTGTTGCAGGCTTGGCTGAAGCAGCCTTCTTCACCGACTTTTTCTTCTTCGGCTTGCTGGCGGCCATCACCGATTTCGCTGCAGCTTCACCGGCCTTCTTCACTGTCTTGGCGGTTTTCTCGGCCAGTTTGGCTGCAGCGGCGGCGGCTTTGGAATCTGCGAGGGATTGAGCAGCCTCTTTGGCAACCTTTTCAACTTTGGCCACGGCGGCTTTGGCCGCATCCACTTTTTTCTTGGCGGAGGTTTTAGCGGCTGGCGTTTTTGCTTTGCTGCCCGCGGTGCGCGCCGTGGCAAGCTTGGCCTTGGCTTTTTTCACCTGGGCCTGAGCCTTGTCGGCTTCCTTGGTGGCTTTGCTCAGGGCTTTGTCGGCATCGGCCGCTTCCTTGGCCCGTGCTTTTTCGAGTTGGGTGGCAATCTTGGCGATCTGTTTTTCCAGATCGGCAACGGAAATAGCGGCTTTGCGTTTGGCGGCCATGGTTCAAAATCCTGCGGTTGAAACGGGTTGTGTACATGCTCTTGAAAGAAACCCCGACGATTCCCATTTATTGATAGCAGAACCACCTCTCTGCCTGCGAACTTACTGTGAAAAAACGGGGCTGAACGCTGATAATAGCGCTGTTATTTCGGAAGTGCATCCCCGCCGCCTGTGGGAATTGTTGTGGAATTTACTGGGGGTTTTTTCTGGTGCAATTCAAAAGTGACAATTGTCAGGAAAATGAAACAACCGCGGTCCGCTGTGGTCCTACCTGGAATCCCCGGGTGCCTGCGGATTGCCGGTGTGCAGCCGTTCCCAGCATGGGTTAGACTTGACTGTCGCTGGGCCCGCTTGTGCTACTGTGATCTGCCGCACAAAGTGTGTTTGGGTCAGGGTGTAAAACAGCAGAGAAGGGTGGAACCCTGCTCGTACAAATAAATGCTTCACGGAAATAAAGAGACAATTCTCATGAATAAAACTTCTTTGGCTGCTGCGATTGCTCTGGGTATTGCACTGGTCGGCTGTAACAAGCAGGAGTCTGCAGGTTCCGCAGATATCAAACTGGAATCCCAAGAGCAGAAAGTCAGCTATATCATTGCCGAAGATATGGCCAACCGCCTGAAAAGCCAGGAAGTTGCTTTGGACCCAAAAATTGTCGCCATGGCGCTGGAAGATGTAGCCAGTGGTCGCGACTCCCGTCTGAGCGAGGAAGAAAAGCAGCAGGTTATCCAGGTATTCCAGGAGAATATGCAGGCCAAGCAGAAAGAGCTGATGGCCAAGCAGGAAGAAGAGTTCAAGGCTTCCGCGGAAAAGAACCTGGAAGAAGGTAAGAAGTTCCTGGAAGAGAATGCCAAGAAAGAGGGCGTGCAGACCACGGACTCCGGCCTGCAGTACAAGGTGGTCACTGAAGGCACCGGCCCCAGCCCCAGTGAATCCAGTGTTGTCGAGGTGGACTACAAGGGCACCCTGATCGACGGAACCGAATTCGACAGCTCCTACAAAAACGGCAAGCCGGTACAGTTCCCGGTGAAGGGCGTAATCAAAGGTTGGACCGAAGCCCTGCAGCTGATGAAAGAAGGTGCAAAGTGGGAACTCTACATCCCGTCTGAGCTCGCCTATGGTCCCGGTGGCGCGGGCGGCCTGATCGGTCCCAACTCCACCCTGGTATTTGAGGTGGAATTGCACAAAGCCAATGTTGGTGGTGACGAAGGCGCGGCCGAAGAAGAGGCGGTTAAAGAAGATGGCGCGGAAGATCAGGCGACCGAATAATCGGAAGCTGATTCACCGTCATCAAAAAAGGGGCCGCTGGCCCCTTTTTTTTATTCGCCTGAGTTGAGTGTCAAGTCGATCAGGCCAACTGGTTTTTGTGCGCAGTGTGCAGGGTATCGATCATAAGGTCTTCCGCGGCAAAGCGGGTTTCCAGTGCAACACCCAGCACCGACAGATCTTTTACCAGGGTGGTGAGATCATCGGTTTCCAGATATTTGTCGTTGAAATCTACCGCCACGTCGGTGGTGCCGTCGATTTCACGGTACAGGGCCTTGGCCTGCTGCAGACCCTCGGCATCGCCAAATGCCTGCCCTTCCTGAATTAGCTGGTCGTACACCTCAAAGTGGCCAGCGGAGACATAGTCCACCAGCTGCTGACACAGGGTGCGCACGCTGGCTTCCGCTTCTTTGTCGCCGTCGGCAAATTCCTTGTGCTCTGACAGCTGGCAAAAGCTCACCAACAGCGCCTGACGGGATTGCAGCCAGCGGTCAATAATCTGGCTGACGCCGCCCCAGCGCTCTTGCGCGTTTTTACAGTTCTCCAACATCTCCAAGTTTCCTTTTGTGACTTCTACAACTGCTCTTAGGAATGTAGAAGCTTCTGCCGCCGCGGGCAAGGACGGCGCGGGAAAAAACGACGGCAAAGACGAGTTCCGGGAATTGGGTCAGGTCGGGACCGACTTTGACTCAAATGTTGACCAGTACCGGAAGTAGCAAAGCAGTCAGCGCGCCGCAAAGCCCCATGGCGAGGGCGGAAAAGGCGCCGCACAGGGCGCTGATTTCCAGCGCGCGCACGGTGCCGATGGCGTGGGCGTTGACACCCAGGGTGAAGCCGGTGACCCGCTCGTCGGTGACCCCCAGCAGCTTCAGCAGGCCGGGACCGCACACCGCGCCCACAATTCCGGTAAACGCCACGACACCGGCAGCGAGGCTCTGGATACCGTTCATCTGCTCGGTCAGCGCCAGGGCCACCGGGGTGGTGACTGATTTGGTGGTTAGCGCGATCAACACCGCAGCGCTGCCGTTTAGCAACATAGCAATCAGCACCGCCACCAGCGGCGCCAGTATCGCGCCCACCGCGAGGCCCAGTATCAGCGGCCCGCCGACTTTTCGCACCATTGTCAGGTTCTGCTTCAGCGGAATGGCCAGGGCAACCACGGCGGGCCCCAGCAACAGATACAGCAGACCGCTACCGCGCTGGTAGCCGGCGAAATCCACGTTCATTAGCAGCAGCCCGGCAAACACCAGCAGGCTGCCGCCGACCACCGGGTGCAGTATCGGTGTACCGGAGCGGCGGTAAATCTTTAGCGCCAGCCAGAAGCCGAGAATATTGAGCGGCAGTATGACCAGCGGGTGTGTGCAGGAAAGTGGCTCCGCAAAGTTGATGGCAACCTGCTGTACCTGTGCCAGCCACTCGCGCAGCGGCGCGAATGCGTTACTCGCCATTGTCGCCACCCTCGCCGCCTCGTCCGCTGCGTCGGATCAGGTGATTCAGCAGCAGTGCGGTCAGCGCGATACTGATCAGGGTACCCACGACCATGGCGACGATCAGGGCAACCCAGTCACCGCCGGACAGGTCGCGCAGGAAGTAGATGCCCACGGTGGCGGGAAGGAAAATCAGCACTAGCAGGCGCAGTATCTGCTCGCCCACCAGCCCAAGACCGCGCGGCACGCGACCGTAGAGCATCATCGCCAGCAGCAACAGGAGCATGCCCAGCACCGGGCCGGGCAATGGCAGCGACAGTGCGGCAACGAGGATGCGGCCAGCGAGGTCAAAGGCCAGCAGCAGGCCAGCCCCCAACAGCCAGCGCGGGAGTGTGCGCAGGAACGACACGGGAAGAATCGGTCAGTGCTTGCGGAAGGCTTGCCACAGGCCGAACAGGATCAGGCCCACAAAGCCCACTGCGGCCCAGCCGGCGATGGACAGGCCGAGCATGGTCCATTTTACTTCCGCGCAGTTGCCGTCGCCGGTGAGCAGGGTTTTGATCACTTCCGCCATGGGGAATACGTCCACCATGTAGCTGATGCCGGGGCCGCAGGCGGGCACCTGGTCTTCCGGCAGGCTCTGCAGCCACAGCTGGCGACCGGAGAAGTAGAGGCCGCCGATGGCCCACAGGGAAACCAGCAGGCCGTAGATACGACGACCGATGTTGGTGGCGCCGGTGGGGTTGTGCAGAAACGCAATCAGGGAGGTGAGGCCGACACCCAGAAACATGACCCGCTGGGTGATACACAGTGGGCAGGGTTCGAGGCCCATCGCATATTCCATGTAAAAGGCGATGCCGAGTACGGCGATGACGGCGAGGAACATGATCAGGAAGGTGATGCGTGGGCTTGGCAGGGTCATGTGATTATTGTCCGGATACTGATAAGCGATTCTTTAAAAAGCGATTTTCTAATTAATAGTCTGTCGGAACTGCTCGGCCTGTTGGCTGAGGTCGGCAAACAGTTGGCGGAATTCCTGTTCCAGTGCGCTTTGGTCCCGCTGCAGCAGTGGCAGCATGTCGGCGAGGGGCTGCGGGCGTCGCAGGCGCTGGCCGACCCGTTCGAGGGTGCGCCGGATGACGTCTACCTCGCGGTAGCCGGGCAGGAGTTTAAATTGCTCGGCTCTTTGAATAAACGTTTGTGCGTTTTCGGGGATCCACTGGTTGCGCTGGTGGAAGTTGGACCAGCAGTTGTGGGTAAAGGTTTCGAGCGGTTGCGGGTACCAGTGGTGCCAGTCGTTGGCGAGCAGGTGGTCGAACCAGATATCGAGGGCGATGCCGCCGAGGCGGCGCCACTGGGGGCCGAGGCGTTTGAGGGCGCTCAGGTAGGCGGGGTGCTGGTCACTCAGCAGGTCGATGCGGCGGTGCAGGCGGATGCCGTCTTCGATGGCTTTGGGGCGCTCCCCTTTCATGGGGCCTTTGACGAAGTCGCCCAGTAGCCCGCCCAGTTGCCAGTCCGGGTCCGGGCCCGAGAGCAGCAAATGGGCGAGGTAATTCACTCAGAGCCCTTTCTGGCAGAACACGTACTGCGCGTAGTACTTGCCGAGAAAGTCTTCGAAACTGCCGGTATCGGCGTCTTCTACCTGTTTTTGCTTGTCGAGTGACTCTTTTGCGAGACGCTCGAAATCGGCCTGCTCTTCCTCGTTCAGCGGGCGGTCCAGGAAATACTGGCGGTGCTGTTCCGCTTTGGCCTTGGCCCACTGGAAGAAGGTCTGGTTGTGCTCGTGCATTTCCGCGAGCATTTGTGCCGCCGGGGTGGGTACCTTGCCATCGACCTTGTCGCGCTGGGCGGAGACGGCGCGCTGGTAGTCGTGGCTGCCCCACGCCTGGTCAAGTAGTTCGGCCATGGGGGTGATCTCATCGAGGAGTTCGCCGGCCCAGTCGGTGAGCTTGCGCTCGCCGCCGTTGTGGATAAGTTGCAGGTCGGGCTCGCGGCCGCGGTCGACGATGCGGGTCTGGTTTTCCTGTACCGCGCGGTAGTCGGCTTCGTCGGTTACCGGGCTTTCGCTCAGTAGGCAGTGCAGCAGGAAGGCGTCGAGGAAGCGCATTTGCGGGGCTTCGATGCCGAGCGGGACGAAGGGGTTCAGGTCGAGGCAGCGCACTTCGATATATTCGACACCGCGGGCGTCGAGGGCGGAGAGTGCGGTTTCGCCCATACCGGCCGGGTTTTTCGGGCGGATCGGGGAGTAGAACTCGTTTTCGATCTGCAGCAGGCCGGTGGAGAGCTGCTGGTATTCGCCGTGCGCGTCTTTTACACCCTGCTGGTGGTACTCGGGGTAAGGCTTGCTGATGGCTGCGCAGAGGGTAGACAGGTAAGTCTGCAGATCGTTGTAACACACGATCAGGGACTTCTGTGCGTCGCTGGTATAGCCGAGGCCGCCCATGCGCAGGGAGGTGGCCTGGGGGGCATACAGGGTGCGGGCATCACCGTCGAAAGGCTGCAGCTGGTGCTCGCGGTTCTGCACAAAGGTGCCGCACACCGCGGGCGCGGCACCAAACAGGTAGATCAGCAGCCAGTAGTGGCGGCGGAAGTTGCGGATCAGGTCGAAGTAGCGGCGGGTTTTGAAGTCTTTCAGAGACTCTTCCTTGCCGCCCTCTTTTTCCTGCAGCCAGGTCCAGAATGCGTCCGGCAGGGAAAAGTTATAGTGAATACCCGCGATGGTCTGCATGGCGCGGCCGTAGCGCAGGCCGAGCCCGAGGCGGTAGATGGTTTTCATGGTGCCGCTGTGGGAGCTGCCGTAGCGGGCCACGGGGATCTCTTCATCGCGGCCGAGTTTGCCGGGCATGCTGTTTACCCACAGGCGCTCGTCGCCGATCTGGCTGTAGGTGTAGCGATGGATCTGGTCGAGGGTTTCCAGCGCCTGCTCCGGCGTCGCCACCGGCGGGGTGATGAATTCCAGCAGGGCTTCGGAGAAGTCGGTGGTGATGTACTCGTGGGTGAGCGCGGAGCCGAGGCCGATCGGGTGATCGGTCTGCGCCAGCTCACCTTCCGCAGAGACCCGCAGGCCCTCTTTCTCAATACCGCGGCGGATGCCCTTTAACAGCGCTAAACCTTGCGGCTGGGCCAGATCGGCCAGATCGAGTTTGGACAAGGGAATCTCCTGTGGCAGCCGGTTGGCTGATGGGCCGGGTGCGCCACCGGGACGCGGTACTTCTTAATCACAAAAAACGTCAATCACCAAAATGGCGATCCGGCCTAAATGGGGGCGCCTGCTGCTATCTCAAGTAAGTGGGCTCAGTAAACAAGCTCAAGAGTAGGCTCAAGGCAGGTCTGTCAGGGGCTCGGGAGCGGTTGGTCGGGCTGGCTCTCTGCCGCCTCGGGTTGCGGCAGCTCCTCGGACTCGGCGACGTCATTCGCTTCCGCGATTATTTCGGGCTCATCCACTGCTTCCCCTGGCACCGCAGACTCAAGCGGTGTCTCGCTCAGGGCTTCTTCCGGGACGATGGGCTGGCGCTTGGTGTCCAGCTCGCACTCCAGCAGCTCAATGCGCAGGGCGACGTTGCGAGTATTGGCCTCGAACATCTGATTGATGGCGACGTCCTTGTGTTCGGTGCGGAACAGCTTGGTGTTCTCGCGGCCGTCGATCCATTCGTTGCTTTTGCTTAAAAACTGCTGGTGCTGATTGGTCAGCACATAGACGTGGCTCATGCGGGGGGACAACTTTGCTCAGACATGGAACGCAGTTTAGCGGCGGTAGGAGGGAGGCTCAAGGATTGGGATGTAGGCCGTGTTGGTTCACACGTTGAGAAATCAGTTCGTGATAGTGAGCTAGGTGCGAAGGTGGCGATGCCGGGTACAGCCTTGTGAGACGTTGATTCGCTGCGCTCACCCTGCGGGCGCCTCCGGCGTCCAAAGCTTGCGCTTTGTCCGCGAGAGGGACCTCGCGGAAGAGCCCCCAGGGATGGGTTTACGGCGTGTCTCACAAGGCTGTACCCGGTAGCGCCACCGCCACCGGGTTCGTTCGCGGAACTTGCGAGTGGGGTTACACCGGCTTCAACGGATAGTGCGCCGGATACGGCAAGCGCGCCGCGCCGCTGTCCACCGCCGCGCGGGCCACTGCCGCCGCCACTTCCGGCAGCAGGCGCGGATCTGTGGGCTTGGGCAGGATGTATTCGGCCCCAAAGCTCATCTCTACACCGCCGTATCCGGCGCGCACTGCTTCCGGTACTTCCTCTCGGGCCAGCTTGCGGATCGCCTCGATGGCGGCGAGCTTCATGTCTTCGTTGATGCGCGTAGCGCGTACATCCAGGGCACCGCGGAAAATAAACGGAAAACACAGCACGTTGTTTACCTGGTTCGGGTAGTCCGAACGGCCGGTGGCCATGATCAGGTCATCGCGGGTCTGGTGCGCCAGCTCCGGGCTGATTTCCGGATTGGGGTTGGAGCAGGCGAATACCACCGGCTTGTCCGCCATATGTGCCAGTTGCTCCGCAGACAGCAGGTCAGGGCCAGACACACCCAGGAATACATCGGCGCCCTCGATGGCGTCATCCAGAGTGCGCATCTCGGTATCCCGCGCCCACTCTCCCTTGTAAGCGTTGATATCACTGCGCCCGGAGTGAATCACCCCGCGGCTGTCCAGCATGGTGATCTGGTCTTTCTTGGCACCGGCGGCCAGCAGCAGTTTGCAGCAGGCAGTTGCCGCGGCACCGGCACCCAGGCACACGATACGCACGTCTTCGATCTGCTTACCCTGGATTTCCAGCGCGTTCAGCATTCCCGCCACGGTCACGATGGCGGTGCCGTGCTGGTCGTCGTGGAACACCGGTACCGAGCAGCGCTGGATCAGCGCCTCTTCGATGTGAAAACACTCCGGGGCCTTGATGTCTTCGAGATTGATACCGCCGAAGGTATTGGCAATCGCCGCGACGGTCTCAATAAACCGCTCGGGGCTGGGGCATTCCACCTCGATATCCACGGAGTTGATATCCGCAAAGCGCTTGAACAGCAGGGACTTGCCTTCCATCACCGGCTTGGACGCCAGCGGGCCCAGATTGCCGAGACCGAGGATGGCACTGCCATTGGAGATGACCGCGACCAGATTGCCCTTGCCGGTATACAGGTAGGCGGCCTCCGGGTCCTTGGCAATTTCGCGCACCGGTTCGGCCACGCCCGGGCTGTAGGCCAGAGACAGGTCTTCCTGGGTTTGTGCAGGGGTTGTGAGTTCCACCGAAAGTTTGCCCGGTGTCGGCAAGGCGTGGTAATCGAGCGCTGCCTGGCGCAGTGAGTCGGTCATCAGGATGTCATCTCTTGGTTTGGAAGGCGGCCAACATTCTGCGGTTGGCAGCAGGTTACTGCGGAAATATTGATTTTATGGTGAGGGCGCTAAGTCCCCTTTTCCGAGGCGCGGAGAATAACCGAGACGACTGCAAGTTCACAAGCTCAAAAACTGAGCGTAAATGTTATTTTCTACTAATATCGATGGTGAATTCGGAGTCGGACGAAATGAAAAACCGTTTATTTTTTCTGTTTTGGGATGAATATTTCTTGCCTCTGTCGATCAGCCAGCCTTTCACCACTATTTTACGCCCTTGCCAATTGCGCCGGTTTGCGTGGCCATAATCCCATTTAGGGTCCAGCCGCACTGCCACCGGGCCGTCCAGTTCGAGCCACAGGAAGCGGTTGTGATCCACCTTCTTGACGGTACCGGTCAGCAGTACAAATCCGCCGTCCCCGGGACGCACATCGGCGGCAGCCAGGGTCGGCCAGACACCGCTGCGCCAGACCCCGCGCTGGCGCTCCTTTGCCTCCTGTTCGCGGCTGGACAGGCACTCGGCCAGGGCGAAGTTGGGGGCCACGGCAATATGGAAGGCCAGGCCCGCGGACAGCAGTGCGGATTCCAGGCTGTCGCCGCGGTGGTTATAGACGTGGGCCAGGGTGCGGCCGTGGTTATCGTAGCGGTCGCGATCGTATACCAGCTCCAGATCGCCGCCGGCGAGAAACCGCTGCACAAACTCTTTCGCTTCTTCCGCCAGTGGCTGCGCCGGCCGCCGGCCGCGGGCCAGTTCCGGGGCGTTTACGCCGAGAAGGCGCACCCGGCGGCCGTCTTTCAGGCGCAGGGTGTCCCCGTCCACCACCTTCTGCAGGGCCACAACCTCGTCCGCCTCCCCCAGCACACAGTCGGCCAGCGCCGCTGCGGGGTGGAAAAGGCCGATCAGTAACAGGCAGGCACAAAAAAAGACGCCAAGGGAGTCCCAGGGCGTCTTTTTCGTCGCTGCCGGAGGTGCACAGGGCATACCGGAGCGGGTCTCGATAGCGCTTTCTCTTACTTGGAGATGCGGCTGCCGAAACGTTTCTTGAAGCGGTCTACGCGGCCGCCGGTGCTGGCTTCGCGCTGCTTGCCGGTGTAGAACGGGTGGCAGTTGGAGCACACGTCCAGCTGGATGTCCTTGCCCAGAGTGGAACCCATTTTGAAGGAGTTGCCACAGGAGCAGGTTGCAGTGATTTCGGCGTAATTCGGGTGGATATCGTTCTTCATGATGGCCTCTATTCGATACCGCCACCCAGTCGTTCGCTGAGCACGGGATCGTCATTGGTGCAGGGGAAGCTTCCCCGGGCTGTTTAAAAAGTCGGCGCATACTATCAGATTAGCCCGCCGATTCAAGCGTAAATGCGGCTTCGGGGTCACGGCTCCCCGGCGGGGGCGCCCGCCGCGTCGATCAGTGATCGCAGCGCCGCCATATGGGACTCCAGTGCGGATCGCCCTGCACTACTGAGGCCGTACCAGGTGGTGGGTTTGCGCTCGACGAAATCCTTGCGGCTTTGCAGGTAGCCCCGCTCTTCCAGCTTGCGCAACTGTGCTCCCAGATTGCCGTCGGTAGCCTGCAACTGGCTCTTCAGGCGGGCGAAACTGAGTTCACCGTGCTTGGCCAGCAACACGCAGGCGCCCAGGCGGATACGGTGCTCCAGCAGCGGGTCGAGGGAGGTCAGCGCCTTCATTGGGAATCGCCCGCGTTCAGTGCCGCCCGGCGACTGAAGCCGGCCCAGCACAGAGCGATACCCACGGTGATCCCGGTGATTGTCCAGATAAAAGGAGGCATGAGTACCACCAGTACCCCGTAGGCTACCAGCATCAGGATGCCGCACCACAGCAGCGGTCGCTCCAGGTGAACCCCGGCGAGGCTATAGGCGATACCGGTCACCAGCAGGAAGTTGGCCCCGCCCATCTCGGGTGTGATACGTCCCAGCATTAATGGCAGGAAGCAAAGCAGAAATGCGGCACCCACAAGGCACCAGTGCAGGCCGTAGCGCCGGCCCAGCTGAGAGTTGTTATAGCCGTGGCGCCGGCTCTCGCGGGCGCCGAGCCACCAGCTGAAAAGACCGCCGCCAGCACCGGCAAACAGCCAGTACACGCCGGCAAACCGGGGAGCCAGGTCCGGCAGGCTGAAGCCTACCGCGATCAGTGCCGCCCACAGAAAGTACAGGGCCGGGATACCGCCAGCAGCGGCGTCCTGGTCGATGGCGCCGCGAATATAATCCAGGTCACTCTGCAGTTTGTTTACGTCGTTCATGGTCACAGATCCTTGTTGATAAAGGGGTCGGTAATGCGTCCCGGGGTTAACTTTAAAAACTAGAGTTGATGTGCAGAGTACTCTGAATTTTAGAGTTTGCAAGATGTGCGCGGCTCGCCGGTGGGTTTTAGCGCCATGGATTTCCGTGTGGCGGTTTGCCGATGTCGGCTGTACCCGAGGGCTTCAGCCGGTAAACTAGCCCGCTCAAAAAAATCCGCGCAGCAGAAATTGTTATTTGGGGGCCGCTTGCAGTTACAACCGGATCAGTATCGCTCGGACGCGACAAGCGAGCGCCCGCGCGTCATTTTGCGTCTGGCCGTACCGGTACCTCTGCGCCGCCTGTTCGATTACCTGCCGCCGGCGGGAATGCCCGACCAGGACTTGCAGCCCGGCCAACGCTTCCATGTACCTTTCGGCAACCGCGACCTGGTGGCTGTGCTGGTGGATGTGGTATCGGAATCGCCGCTTGCGGAGCTGAAGCCCGCCAGCGAGTGTATCGATCACCAGCCCATTTTCGATTCCCGCAGTCGCCATTTTCTGCAGTGGGCGGCGGATTACTATCAGGCGCCCATCGGGGAGCTTTACGCCGCGGCCTTGCCGGCCGCCCTGCGCAAGGGTAAGCCGGCGGACCACTGGGCGGAACAGTGGCTGGAGCTGACCACCGAGGGCAAGGGCCTGCCGGAAACCGCGTTGGCGCGGGCCAAGAAGCAGCAGGAGTTATTGCAGCTGCTGTTGAGTAGCGGGCGCCAGAGTCGCACCGCGCTGAACGCCCGCGGTCTCAACAGCACCGTGTGCAAAGCGCTGATCGAGCGCGGGCTGGCGCGCTGGGTGTCAGGGCCCACCGCGCCGCCGCCGATGGAAGAGGTAGAGCCGCGCCCCGCGCCAGAGCTGAACGAAGAGCAGCGTCAGGTTATCGACGCGGTGCCCGCCACCGGCTTCAGCGCCTCTCTATTGGAGGGCACCACCGGCAGCGGCAAGACCGAGGTGTATCTGCGACTGATGGAGCGCGCCCTGCGCGATGGCAATCAGGCGCTGTTGCTGGTGCCGGAGATCGGCCTTACCCCGCAGACCCTGCGCCGTATCGCTGCGCGCTTTCCCGATTTTCGTATCGCCGCCCTGCACTCGGGCCTCGCCGATGGTGAGCGCGCCCGCGCCTGGCTTTCCGCCGCCAGCGGTGTGGCGGATATCGTGATCGGCACCCGTTCGGCCATTTTTACTCCGCTGCCGCGCCTCGGCGTGATCCTGATCGACGAGGAGCACGACGGTTCCTTCAAGCAGCAGGACGGTGTGCGTTACTCCGCCCGCGACCTGTCGGTAGTGCTGGCAAAAAATGCCGACGTACCGGTGCTGCTCGGCTCGGCAACCCCGTCTCTGGAAAGCCTGCACAATGCGCTCTCCGGCCGCTATCAACATCTGCGTCTGCGCCACCGCGCCGGCAATGCGCGCCCACCGGAAATCAGTGTGGTGCCCATCTTGCACCAGCAATTACAGGAGGGTTTTGCCCCGCAGGTGTTGCGGCATATCGGCGAGACCCTGAACCGCGGCGAGCAGGCGCTGGTTTTCATTAATCGGCGCGGCTACTCGCCGGCGCTGACCTGTGACGACTGCGGCTGGCTCGCCGACTGCCCCCATTGCTCCGCCAAACTTACCCTGCACCGGCGCCAGCGCCATCTGCGCTGCCACCACTGCGACTACCGCATGCCGGAGGTGCACAGCTGCCCGCAATGCCACAGCCGCAACCTCAACGCCCTGGGCGCGGGCACCGAGCGCAGCGAAGACTTCCTTACTCATACTTTCAACCAGTTCCCGGTGATCCGCGTGGACCGGGATACCACCGCCAGCAAGCAGGCCCTGGACAAACTGCTGGAGCCGGCACGCAACGGCGAGCCCTGCCTGTTGCTTGGCACCCAGATGCTGGCCAAGGGGCATCATCTGCCCAAGGTGACCCTGGTGGTGATCCAGGACGCCGACGGCGGCCTGTTCAGCGCCGACTTCCGCGCTCCCGAGCGCATGGGGCAGCTGCTGGAGCAGGTCGCCGGCCGCGCCGGCCGCGGCGACCTGCGCGGTCATGTGCTGGTGCAGAGCCGGTACCCGGAGCACCCCCTGCTTCAGTTATTGCTCAACAAGGGCTACGGCGCTTTCGCCCGCCAGTTGATGGAAGAGCGCAAGATCGCCCAGCTGCCGCCGCTGCGGGCCATGGCACTGGTGCGTGCCGAGTGCGAGGAGCCGCGTTGGGCCGAGGAGTTCCTGGCCAATGCCCGGGATTATCTGCAGGCGATGGCACCGCCCTCCCCGGCGCTTCAGTATCTGGGGCCAGTGCCCGCGCTACTTGAGCGCAAGTCCGGCCGCTTCCGCTTTTACCTTCAGGTCACTGCGGAGAAACGCGGCCTGTTGCAGAAGCTGCTGGCACAATTCAGCCAGTGGGCGGAAGGGAACCGAAACCGTCGTCTGCGCTGGGCGGTGGATATGGATGCGCAGGAGCTGTCCTAAATTCCACCCACAGCGCCGCGCGCAGGCGGTACAATTTCCCGCCTGTAGCAATCACGATTTACAAGACCGAGAGAACGCCCATGGCCCGCCGCAATACCCGCCGCCAACAATCCACCGGCAAACCCGCCTGGGTCTGGTTTGTGCTGGGCAACTTTGTGGGTGGCTTTGCGGTATTTGTATTTCTGCTAAACGACCTCAAAACCGGGCAGACCCAGGTGGTCAAGCGCACCGAAAAGCCCGCTGCCGAGCAGCCCGCGCCGGGGGAATCGAAACCGCGCTTCGATTTTTACAAGTTGCTGGAAGAGAATGAGGTGAAAGTGCCTCAGCCGAAGAATCAGCAGGTGCGGGTCCGCAATGAGAACGGCTCCGATGCAGAAACAGCGGTGCGCAATGAGCCCAAGTCCGACCTGGTGTATATCCTTCAGGCCGCCAGCTTCCGCGAAAAGGAAGAGGCCGAGCGACTGCGCGCCCAGCTGATGCTGGCCAACCTCGACGTCAAAGTGGAATCCGCCACCGATAGCCGCGGCACCTGGCACCGGGTTCTCGTCGGCCCATACACCAATCGATCCAAAATGGCCGCCGCGCGCGGTGTGCTCGCCGAACACCGGCTAATGCCGCTGGTGCTCAAGCGCCCGGCGCAGGGTTAATTGATCGAGACTACTCGGTCTCCACAAACTTCCGAGTCAGCCAGTGCGCCAGCGGCGCAAATAAAGAAACCAGCGGGAAGGCAATGACCCAGGCCGCAATACCCGCATGCAGCCAGCGTTCGAGAAACCCCTCCGTCAGGCCGGTATTGATGAATGTCACCACGCCAGACATCACACTCGACATCAGTAGCGACATGAAAAGCGCAAAAACCAGGGTGTAATAACGGCGCTTGATACGGGCCACAGGCAGTCCTCTCGGTACTTCTGAAAGATGGCCTTGAGTATAAAGCCGCTCCCACTTAGTTGAAATCCAGCCCCGTCGACCACACTTAGTGCTCTCGAAATGTAAAACACCGAGGCACACGTGGAACAATATCGCGGCACTACCATCCTCTCCTGCCGCCGAAACGGCAAAGTCGTAATCGGCGGTGACGGGCAAGTCTCCATGGGCAATACCATCATGAAAGGCAACGCCCGCAAAGTACGCCGCTTGTATAACGACAAAGTCATCGCCGGATTCGCCGGCGGCACCGCCGACGCCTTCACCCTGTTCGAGCGCTTCGAAGCCAAACTCCAGGCCCACAACGGCCAGCTCACCCGCGCCGCCGTCGAACTCGCCAAAGACTGGCGCACCGACCGCGCCCTGCGCCGGCTAGAGGCCCTCCTCGCCGTCGCCGACGAAACCGCCAGCCTGATCGTCACCGGCAACGGCGACGTGATTCAGCCCGAAGACGACCTCATCGCCATCGGTTCCGGCGGCCCCTTCGCCCAGTCCGCAGCGCGCGCGCTGCTCGACAATACCGAGCTGGATGCGAGAACCATTGTGGAGCAGGGATTGAAGATTGCCGGTGATATCTGTGTGTACACCAACCACAACAACACGATTGAAGAGTTGAGTTACTAGAGCTTGTCGAAGTAACGAATTGCGAATTGAAGGGCGGGCGCCGGGAATAGGTTTTCAGGACTGTCGGAAACAGGGATGTTTCCGACAGAGCGTACAGGGATGTATTCACAGCGGTCCTGAAAACCTATTCCCGGTGACCGCCCGCCACCGAACCAGCGATAGAACTTTCGAAGCTGGAACGAAGCGAAAAGAATCCGAGTAAAGACCATGTCCATGACCCCCAGAGAAATCGTCCACGAACTCGACCGCCATATTGTCGGCCAGAACGACGCCAAGCGCGCCGTTGCCATCGCCCTGCGCAATCGCTGGCGCCGCATGCAGGTCAACGAAGAACTGCGCGCGGAAATCACCCCGAAAAATATCCTGATGATCGGTCCCACTGGCGTCGGTAAAACCGAAATCGCCCGCCGCCTCGCCAAACTCGCCGGCGCACCGTTTATCAAAGTCGAAGCCACCAAATTCACCGAAGTCGGCTACGTCGGTCGCGATGTGGAATCCATCGTCCGCGACCTCGTCGAAATGGCCATCAAGCTCGAACGCGAGCGCGCCACCGAAGGCGTAAAGCAGCGCGCCATGGACGCCGCCGAAGACCGCGTCCTCGACGCCCTGCTGCCGCCGGCACGCAACACCGACCCCAGCGAAAAAGATTCCAGCACTCGCCAGGTCTTCCGCAAAAAACTGCGCGAAGGCGAGCTGAACGACAAAGAAATCGAAATCGAAGTCTCCGCCGGTCCAATGGGTGTGGAAATCATGGCACCTCCCGGCATGGAGGAAATGACCAATCAGCTGCAGGGCATGTTCTCCAACATGTCCAAGGGCAAAACCCAGAAGCGCAAACTCACCGTCAAACAGGCGCTCAAGCAACTGACCGACGACGAAGCCGCCAAGCTGATCAATGACGAAGAAATCAAAACCAAAGCGATCCAGTCTGCCGAGCAGAACGGTATCGTGTTTATCGATGAAATCGACAAGGTCGCCAAGCGCCAGGAAAGCGGCGGCGCCGACGTGTCCCGCGAAGGCGTGCAGCGCGATCTGCTGCCATTGATCGAAGGCTGCACCGTCACCACCAAGTACGGCATGATCAAGACAGACCACATCCTGTTTATTGCCTCCGGCGCCTTCCACCTGTCCAAGCCCTCCGATCTGATTCCGGAGCTGCAGGGCCGTTTGCCGATTCGCGTGGAGCTGAGCTCGCTTACCTCCAAAGATTTCCAGCGTATCCTGACCGAACCCAGCGCATCGCTTACCGAGCAGCAGAAAGCGCTGCTGGGCACCGAAGGTGTCAATCTGGAATTTGCCGACGACGGTATCCAGCGTATTGCCGAAGTGGCGTTTGAGGTGAATGAGTCCACCGAGAATATCGGCGCCCGCCGCCTGCACACCGTACTGGAAAGGTTGCTGGAAGAAGTTTCCTTTGCCGGTGGCGATGGCGATACTGCGATCACCATTGATGCAGCCTATGTGGACAGGCAATTGGGCGAGCTCAGTAAAGACGAAGACCTGTCTCGTTTTATTCTCTGACGTACAACACCCTGCAGGAGCCCGCAAGCAGGCTCCTGCAGGGTTAATCTTTCCGGACACACAATGCCCCCACCGCAAAAAATCCGTCTGCAAAAAGCCGACAAGACACTCATCCTCCACTACCCGGACGCAGATTACGATCTTCCTGCCGAGTACCTCCGCGTTTTCTCTCCCAGTGCCGAAGTGCGCGGTCACGGCGCCGGCGAAGGCACCCTGGTGACCGGAAAACTGCATGTGGGAATCGAGCGGGTAGCTGCCGCCGGTCGGTATGCCCTGCAGATCTTTTTCGATGACGGTCACGATAGCGGTATCTACACCTGGGCGTATCTGCGGGAGCTGTGTGAAACCCGGCAGGAGAAGTGGCAGGCTTATCTTGAGCGCCTGGAAAACGCCGGTCAGGGCCGTGACCCTGACGAAAGCCCAGTCAAACTGATTGGCTGAATCCGAAGCAAATCTGACGCATATTTCCGGTATCCTCCCACCCCAATCACCCGGCCACGCCGGGCGCTGATCATCTTCTAAATTGCCACCCGGGGGAATACTCGTGCAATTGAACCGCTTTACACTGGCTTTCGCGCTCGCCTTTGGCGTCACACTGGCCGCCTGCCACAGCGGAAAATCTGAAACAGTCGCCGCCGACAGCTCTTCAGCCAAACCCGCCGCACCCAGACTGCCGGATAATCAGCGCAACAGTAGCTGGTTCGAGGGTGCTCGCGACGCGATCGCCAGGGCGAGCGCAGTCACTGTCAACAACCAGCCCGGTGTGGCAAAAAATATCATTCTGTTCGTCGGTGATGGGATGGGTATTTCCACGGTGACCGCCGCACGGATTCTGGCGGGGCAGCTGCAAGGGAAGCCTGGTGAGGAGTACCAGCTCAGCTTTGAGAAAATGCCGTTTGCGGGCCTGATCAAGACCTACAACACCAATCAGCAGACCCCGGACTCCGCCGGTACTGCTACCGCGATGCTCTCGGGGGTGAAAACCAAAGCGGGTGTCCTCAATGTCGATGAAACCGTGGCCCGCGGCGACTGTGCGGGCAGTCTCGAGCGACCGCTGACCACCGCGGTGGAGCTTGCGGAAGAACTGGGTAAACGCACCGGTATCGTGAGCACCGCGCGCATCACCCACGCCACCCCCGCCGCCGCCTATGCCAAAGTACCGGAGCGCGGCTGGGAGCATGCTGCGCCCGCAGAGTGCAAGGATATCGCCACCCAGATGGTGGAGTTCGCGTCGGGTGACGGCGTGGACGTCATCATGGGCGGTGGCCGTCGCAGTTTTCTGCCAAAGGACGTCACCGATATCGAGGGGAAAAACGGCAAACGTGAAGACGGCATCAACCTGATTGACGCCTGGCGGGAGCGCTACGGTCGCGAGGGCGGCAATGCGGTATACATCGAAGACCAGGCGGGCTTTGATGAAATCGATGTAACCGGCACCGACAAATTATTGGGCCTGTTTGCCAGCTCCCATATGCGCTATGAGGCGGATCGTAAAAACGACAAGGCCGGTGAGCCTTCCCTGTCGGCGATGACCGGCAAAGCCATAGAACTACTGAACAAATCAGAGCGCGGATATTTCCTGCTGGTCGAGTCAGGTCGCATCGACCACGGGCACCACGCCGGCAGCGCGTTTAATGCGCTGACCGATGCCGTCGAAATGGCCAAAGCGGTACAGGTCGCGATGGACGCTACCAGCGCCGAAGATACTCTGATCGTTGTCACCGCAGATCACAGTCACGTGATGACCATCGCCGGCTACCCCACCCGTGGCAATCCGATTCTCGGCAAGGTGGTCACCAACAATAGTGAGGGCGCTCCGGAACCGGCGGTGGCGCTCGCCGCTGACGGCAAGCCCTATACCACCATTACCTACGCCAACGGTCTCGGCCATGCACACTACGGAGACAGCACCGACGCAGATGATCGCTACGAAGACCCCGTCAGTGCCGGACGCCACGACATTGCTGCTAGCGATACCGAATCTTCCGGTTACCACCAGGAAGCACTGGTACCACTGGGAAGTGAAACCCATGCGGGAGAAGATGTGGGTGTATGGGCCCGCGGCCCCGGGGCGCATCTGTTATCTGGCACCAATGAGCAGAGCCTGATTTTTCATGTGATGGCGCATGCGGGTGGGCTGCTGGAAGGTAACCAGTAGCCAGGCCAAACAGGCAGGCACAAAAAAGCCGCACTCTGGAGTGCGGCCAATCGGTAGGGGCCAGATGGCCCCTTTTTATCACTGCGGATGCAGCCTCGATCAAGAGTTGTTGTTAGAAGGTGTAGTTCACGCCCAGGTAGAAGCTGCGACCCATGGTGTCATACATGCCGGAGCCTTCGCCGGTGCCCGTCAGACGTGCAGGCGGTGCTTTGTCTTCCAGGTTGTTGATACCACCGTAAACTTCCATGTTGTCCTGGTACAGGTAGCTGGTGCGCAGGCTGTTGTAGCGCACTTCACCGGTATAGGGAATTGCGACCGCGTACTTGGATTCCTGACCGATGTCGTACAGTGCCTGATCGCCAATATAGCGGTGGCCCCAGTTTACGGACAGGTCGCCATAGCGGTAGGTCACATTTAGGTTGTAAGCGTCTTCAGGGTCACCGATTTCGCCTGCAATCGGGTCAACGCTATCCGGTTCGTTCTGGAAGGAGTAGTCGTCACGCTCCAGCAGACGGGTTCCCTGCAGGCTGAAGGTCAGGTTGCCCAGTTCGGAATTGAACAGGTCAGCCAGCGCCAGATCGTAGCGAACTTCGTAGTCGATGCCGCGAGCGGTCAGCTTTGACGCGTTGAGCGCTGAACTGGTCAGGGAGGTCAGGTCACCATTAGCCGCGCGGGAAATGTTTCCGCAGAAAGCGTTCTCGATGGAGGCGCCGTCCACACATTTATCGAGAATGGTCTGTCCGTCATAGTAGGAAATCGCATCTTCGATTTCGATATCCCAGTAGTCCATGGTCAGGGTCAACCCATCGGCGAAACGCGGGGTAATCACGACACCATAGGTGAGGGTGGATGCGGTTTCTTCCTGCAGAGTGGGGTTGCCGCCACTGAAGCCTGGCAGAGTGGGGCCGCCGTTCCAGGGGGACTCATAGTCGGGGCTCAGGCCAAGTGCTGCACAGTTGGCGCGACGCAAATCGGGGTCAGGCGCGCTGCCCAACTCACGATAGTCACAGGGGTCGTTGACGTTGTAGAAGTTTTCGCCGAGCGGTGCAAACAGCTCATCAATATTCGGGGCGCGCACCGCCTGAGATGTGGTAGCTCGGACGCGCACATCGTCGATGATGGCCCAGTCGAGACCCGCTTTCCAGGCGCCGGTGCTGCCGATCGTGGAGTAGTCGGCTGCGCGGTAAGCAGTGTCGAATACCAGGCTCTGCACACCCGGCAAGTCAGACAGCAACGGAGCCGATACTTCGATATAGGCTTCTGTTACGTCGTACTCACCTTCGGCAGCTGCCAACGCGTTCATGAAGGTTTCACCATTTTTGATGATATCGTCGTAATCAACAGCGCTGGTTTCTTCACGGTATTCAAAGCCGCCCACGACGGACAATGGGCCCGCAGGCAGATCGATAAGGTCGCCGGTAACAAAGCCTGAAGCGACAGTCTGGGTCATTTTCTCTTCGGAGCCGGTGTCATCCAGCATGATCCAGTCAACTGTCTCTGCGGAATTCAGGCCAAATCCAAACAGATTTAAAGGCTGGCAGCCGGCGGCGCGGGCATCGGCATCGGCACAGACGATTTCACCGTCGATCTCAACAGCGTCGATTGCCTGGGAGTAGCGCTCCAGATGCTTGTTATTGATGTAGTAAATATCCGCGTTGTACTCGCCATAGACAAGGCTGGTCTCATAGCTCCAGCCACCGCCCAGTTCGCCTTTCAGGCCGGTGACAAAACGCATGGTTTCACGTTCGGCGAGATTACCGCGATAGCCCAGGTCGGAGTGCATGCGGTACATGCCAAACGCCGGCACCTCGTCCGCGACCAAGCGATCGGACAGCTCTTTGTCCAGGAACGGGTTGGTGGATGAGAAGACGTTATAACTGAAGCTTCCCTGGCCCCAGCTCTCCGCTTCGTGATTGACGTACTTGGCTTCGCCGAAGAGACGCATGGAGTCGTTGATATCGAAGTGACCCTTTACGAACACATTCGATGTTTCCATACGCGGGTACATCTGGTACTGACCGACAAAGGCATAGCCGTCACCGCCTGAACAGCGGCCATCGATATCACAGACCTCGCCGGGAACGACCGGGCGCGCCGAGCCGTCATTGTTAAACGTGTAGTCGCCGTAGGGAAGGAACGCGATGCCGTTGTCGCTCAGGAAAGGAATCCGGTAGTCCTCCACGGAAATGCGGTCGGGAATATTATCGTCAGCGATAACCGCGCCAGTTTCCGGGTCGATGTTGTCCGGATTGACCAGTGACCCGTAGCCTTTGGTGATCCAGTCGCGATCGGTACCGTAGACATCGCCGCGGGTGGTGTGCTGCACACTACCGGCGATATTCGCGCGGCCGTCGAAAAGGTTCTGACCGAAAGTTACGGACAGTTCTGTGGTTTCCGCGCCACCACGCTCGGTGTCGCTGCCAAAGGCGCTGATTTTTACGCCTTCAAAGTCGTCTTTCAGAATAAAGTTGACCACGCCGGAGACCGCGTCGGCACCGTAAATAGCGGAAGCGCCGCCGGTGATCACGTCGACACGCTCTACCAGGTCTTCTGGAATGGTATTCACGTCAACCGCAGAGGTGCCTACGGAGGAAGAGATGTGGCGGCGACCGTCCTGCAGCACCAGGGTACGGGAGGTGCCCAGGCCGCGCAGGTCCAGCAGGTTAAGACCCACGGTGCCGATATAACGGCCAGAGTTTTGACCGGAGAAGGTAGAGCGCAGCGCGGGCATGGTGTTCAGAAAGTCACCCAGATTGGTCTCACCACTCAGGCTGATATCTTCAGCGGTCAGCGAGGTAACCGGGGTCGGGCTTACCGCGTTAGGGCGCGCGATACGGGAGCCGGTAACGGTGACCTGCTCGATCATCCCGTCGTCCGCCTGGGATGCGTCTACCGATTGGGTGTCTTCTTGAGCAAAAGCGGGTGAAACACCCACAGCGGCCAGAATGGCGCCGCGGATGGCCATGGACAATGCATTTGTTTTCATTATTCCCCCTTAGGGCATTTACTTGGTCAGAAATCGGCATTTAGAGTTATTTGCCGTATACCTGTAACGAATGGGAGGAAAGTTCCTTCATGAGAAAATTCCGCAAAATTATATATTGCGCGTGATGCAATAAAATCGTTATACAGTTGTCCGATTTCGGTAATATTTTGATTTTCCTGCTAAAGATTTTGGGGTGTGGCGGGTAGTTCATCTTGCTGTTTGCTGTCTGATTACTCGCGGGGCGTTCTTTTTTTAAGCGGATGGCACACCTGCAGAAACTTGGGTGTGGGCTGTCGACCTGCGTGCGGCATATCCCTTTCCAGCGGCGCCCATGTACAATATCGTCCCTAATTTTCCCGCAGCGGCAGGCACAGGCTCACAATGACGGAACGCAAAACAACCCATTTCGGCTACCAGCAGGTGCCGGTGGATGAGAAGGCCGGACGGGTGGCGGATGTTTTTCACTCGGTGGCGGCCCGCTACGATGTGATGAACGATCTGATGTCTGCTGGCATCCATCGCCTTTGGAAGCGTTTTACCATCGAGCTGTCCGCGGCGCGTCCGGGGCAGGCGATTCTGGATATTGCCGGTGGTACCGGGGATCTGACGGCGCGTTTTTCCCGTATTGTCGGCCCAACCGGCAAGGTGGTGTTGGCGGATATCAATGCGTCGATGCTGAAGGTGGGCCGCGATCGTCTGCTGGATCGCGGTATAGCGGGCAATGTGGAGACGGTACAGGCGGATGCCCAGTACCTGCCCTTCCCGGACAATACCTTTGATTGCATTACCATTGCGTTTGGCCTGCGCAATGTGACGGATAAGGATCTGGCGCTGCGCTCGATGTTGCGGGTGTTGAAGCCCGGTGGCCGGCTGCTGGTGCTGGAGTTTTCCAAGCCGGAGTCGAAGCTGCTGGAGAAGGTCTACGATCAGTATTCTTTCCGCCTGTTGCCGTTTATGGGCAAGCTGGTAGCGGACGATGCGGACAGTTACCGCTATCTCGCCGAGAGCATCCGCATGCACCCGGATCAGGAAACCCTGAAAGGCATGATGAGCGAGGCCGGTTTCGTGGACTGTGAGTTCCACAATATGACCGGTGGCATTGTGGCTTTGCATAAGGGCATCAAGCCATAACGCTTGGGCTTCGGCCCTTGTTCTGTGGCGGCGCCGCTACCGGTGCCTGTTCGCGGGACACGCCGTAAACCCATCCATGGGGGCTCGGCTGCGGCCATCCAGGCCGCAGACGGTCCCGCAAACAGACCCCGGTATCGACGCCTTCGCATGTGACTTCAGTGCTCTAAATGCACAATGAGAAGTACAGCGACGATTCGGACATGGACGAATTCAGAAAATAATGACCGATCCCACCTTCCGCGCCGGCTTCGACGCCACCCTGGAAACCGCCATCAATACCGCCCTGCGCTACGATCCGGGCAGCCGCGCGCGCCTGGCCAGGCTGGCGGGCAAGGTTCTGGGTGTGAATCTGACTGCGCCGACCCTGTCGCTGTTTCTGGTAATTGATGACGAGGATGGTGAAGAAGGTGGCTATATAGAAGTGCACAGCCGCTGGAGTGGTGAGGTGACCACGGAGCTGTCCGGTTCCGCGCTGGCGTTTATCCAACTCTTGAGAAACCGCGATGCCACCCCGGCCAAACTGGAGGTGACGGTGCGGGGTTCCAGCGCTCTTTTGGCGGAGCTGCAGTCGATCCTGCGGGACCTGGATATCGATTGGGAGGAGCCGCTGGCGAAGCTGATTGGGGACTCTCCGGCACATCAGCTCGGTACCGGTGTGCGACTGGCGGCGAGTTGGTTGAAGGATGCGCTGGGGACTGCGCCGCAGGCAGCGGCGGAAGCGGTGAGTGAGGAGTGGCGGATGACGCCGCCGCAGGCGCAGTTTGAGGCGTTTGCGGACGATGTGGCGGAGTTTACTCAGGGAGTGGACCGGTTGGAGGCGCGTATTGCCCTTTTGCAAGCAAAGATAGAGGGGCGTGCAAAGCCGGACGCTCGGGGGAAAAGCTGACGTGCCGATTGCGAGAAGTCTGACCATTGCGCGGGTGTTCCTGCGCTACCGTCTGAATGATTTGATCCCGGCCGAACACCAGCCGCTGTGGCTGCGCACCCTGTGGGCGCCAGCGAGGCTGTTGCCAGCCAGTGCTGCGAAAAACATGGGCCGCGGTGAGCGGTTGCGTCGCGCCCTGGAGGATCTGGGGCCGATCTTTGTGAAGTTTGGGCAGTTGTTGTCCACCCGCCCGGACCTGTTGCCGCCGGATATGGTGTTGGAACTGAACCGGCTGCAGGACAATGTGCCGCCCTACCCGGCGGAGCAGTGTATTGCGCGTATCGAGGCGGCGCTGGGTGCGACCGTGGATGCGCTGTTTGCGGAGTTTGAGCGCGAGCCTCTGGCGTCTGCCTCCGTGGCCCAGGTGCACGGAGCACGCCTGAAGGGTGAAAACGGTGAGCCGGGCGCGTCGGTTGTGGTGAAGGTGTTGCGCCCGGGCATCGACAAGATCATTCAGCAGGACCTCGAGCTGCTGGGCTTTATTGCCCGCTGGATTGAGCGCTATCTGCCGGATGGTCGCCGCATGCGCCCGGTGGAGGTGGTGGAAGACTACCGCCACACCATCGAGGGCGAGCTGGATCTGGTGCGTGAGGCGTCCAACGGCTCTGAGCTGAAGCGCAATTTCACCAATTCCCCTCTTCTTTATGTCCCCGAGGTCTACTGGGACTACACCCGTGAGAATGTGCTGGTGCTGGAGCGTATCGACGGTATCCCGGTTACCGATCTGAAACAGTTGCGCGCGCAGAATACCGATATGCAGCTGCTGGCCGAGCGCGGGGTGGAGATCTTCTTCAAGCAGGTGTTCGAGCACAACTTCTTCCACGCGGACATGCATCCGGGGAATATCTTTGTCTCTCGCGAACACCCGGATCGGCCCAAATACATCGCCATTGATACCGCCATCGTCGGCAGCCTGACCCGTGAGGACCAGTACTACCTGGCGCGCAACTTGCTGGCCATGTTCCGGCGCGACTATCGCATGGTGGCGGAGCTGCATGTGCAGAGTGGCTGGGTGCGCAGGGATACGCCGATCAATGCCTTCGAGTCGGCGATCCGTGCGGTGTGCGAGCCGATATTTGAAAAGCCCCTGGGGGAAATCTCCTTTGCGCGGGTGCTTATCAGCCTGTTCCAGACCGCCCGGCGCTTCGATATGGAAGTGCAGCCCCAGCTGGTACTTTTGCAGAAAACTTTACTCAATATAGAAGGGTTAGGGCGACAGCTGTATCCTCAACTGGATCTGTGGAAGACTGCTCACCCGTTTCTCGAGGGGTGGATGCGGGAGCGCATTCACCCACAGACCATCGTCGGCGAAATCCGTCGATATGGGCCGGAATGGCTGGAAAAATTCCCGCAACTACCGCAACTGGCGTTTTCTGCCCTGGAGCAGGGCCGGGAGCTGGGACCACAGCTGCAGCAATTGAGTGAGCAACTGGCGGGTAGCAAGCGGCGGGGCCGGGCTCGTTACGCGCGTATGATTGTGGGTGGTCTGTTGGCCGCGGGGGCCGCACTGGTGGCTTCTCCGGGACTGCTGGCACAGATTCCGGTTGCCAGCTGGGTGCTGGGAGCGACGGCCTTGGCCCTGTTGCTCTGGCCTTGAGCCGCCGGGGCCCTGAAGCGTACCCGTGAGCCTACAATAACGAATGCAGTAAGGATGCACAGCGTGAGCGAAACCAAATTTACCCAGGCAGTCAGCTGGAACAGTGACGGGTTGGTGCCCGCCATTGCTCAGGACTTCAAGTCCGGTCGGGTGCTGATGATGGCGTGGATGAACGAAGAGTCCCTGCGCCTGACGGCAGAAGAGGGGCGCGCGGTCTACTGGTCGCGCTCTCGCGGCAAGCTCTGGCGCAAGGGCGAGTCCTCCGGGCATGTGCAGCAGGTGCGCGAGATCCGCCTCGACTGCGACGGCGATACCATTGTGCTGCTAGTGGAACAGCTTGGTGGCATCGCGTGTCATACCGGACGCACCAGCTGCTTTTATCAGGTTCTGGAAGATGGCCAGTGGCATATCCGCCAGCCGGTGATTACCGACCCGAAAGAGATCTATTCAGGGGAGAAATAGGCCGCGTCATGAGTAACATGCTGACACAACTGGACCGGGTGCTGCGGATGCGCATGCACGAGGGTGACGCAGAGTCTTCCTACGTGGCGAGTCTGCATCGCAAGGGCCTGAACAAAATTCTGGAGAAGGTGGGCGAAGAGGCCACCGAGCTGGTGCTCGCGGCAAAGGATGCCGAGGGCAAGGGCGCGGAAAGCGATGAGCACCGCGCAATGATTTCGGAGACCGCAGACCTGTGGTTTCACTCGCTGGTGATGCTCAACCACCTGGGTGCCGATTCCCGCGAGGTACTGGATGAACTGGGGCGCCGTTTCGGGCTCTCCGGGCTGGATGAAAAAGCGTCCCGCGGCAAAGACTGAGCGGCGGGAACTTTGCAATTAATAGCGCAGCACAAGCGCTGGGCGAACAGTGAAAGAATTTAATCAGGAGCATTTCTCATGGGTATTAGCTGGCAACAACTACTGATTCTGCTGGTCATCGTACTGTTGATCTTTGGTACCAAGCGCCTGCGCAATCTCGGTGGTGATCTGGGCGGTGCCATAAAGGGCTTCAAAAAAGCCATGAAAGAAGAAGATAAAAAAGGCGAAGACGAAGACAAAGAGCCGGAGCTGCTGGAAAAAGACGAAACTGCCAAGCCGCAGCAGAAAACTTCTACCGAAGAAAAACAGTCCCAGGACAAATAAGTCCCGGCAGACCGTTTTGGTCTCGTCCGTGGTTAACTGAGCGAGTCGCGCGTGTTTGATATCGGATTTTTTGAGCTGTTGTTGATCGGTGTCGTTGGCCTTGTGGTCATCGGTCCCGAGCGCCTGCCCGACGCGGTGCGTACCACCGTGCGCTGGTGGACACAGATCAAGCAGACCCTGGGCAGTGCCAAGGAAGAGCTGGAGCGGGAAGTTGGTGCCGACGATATCCGCCGCGAGCTGCACAATGAGCGGGTATTGAAAGAGTTACGCGAAAGCCAGCAGGCCATGGAGCGCACCTTTAGCGAGGCCGAGCGCAAGTTTGAACAGGATCTGAAATCCGTAGAAGCGCAGGCGCAAGCCCTGAAAGAGGATGGTGACAGTACATCCACATCACCCCTTTCAGAGCCTGATCCGGAGGCCGACAAGCGCCGCCGCGCTGCGGACTATCTTCCCGAAGAAGATCGCAACGCGCCTGTAGACGAAAAGCCTGAAGAAGATTACCTGCCCGAAGAGGACGAGGACGACGAGGATCTGGAAGATCCCGAGTATCCCGAGCACCTGCACGACCACGGTGATCCGGAACACAACCCGCACCACCCCGACCATTTCAAGCACGAAGAAGACGACGCCTGGGCGGAAGTGGATCGTTTGGATCCGGCCAGCCCTGAAAAGGCAGAGACGGTGGCTTCGCAAGAAGACGATGTACCGCCAACCAACGCACCGAGCAGTGACAGTCCCACCGATCCGGAAGACAAGCGTCAATGAGTGAAAAAGACCAGCCGTTTATCGAACACCTGATCGAAATGCGGGATCGCCTGCTGAAAACCCTGCTGGTGGTGGTGGCGATTTTTGCCTGTATGGTGCCCTTCGCCAACGACATCTACAATTTCGTCGCCGATCCGTTGCAGGCGCGTCTGACCGAAGGCGCCGGCATGATCGCCACCGAGGTCACCTCTCCTTTCCTGACACCATTCAAAACCACTTTTGTGCTGGCCTTTTTTGTCGCCATACCGTTTGTGCTGTATCAGTTCTGGGCTTTTATTGCGCCCGGTCTGTACAAGCATGAAAAGCGCCTGATTGCGCCCCTGATGATTTCCAGTATTTTTCTGTTTTATGCCGGTATGGCATTCGCCTACTTTGTGGTTTTTCCCCTGATCTTCGAGTTCTTCATCAGCTCCGCTCATGCAGACATCAAGGTGATGCCAGACATCCGCAGCTACCTGGATCTCGCGTTAAAGTTATTTTTTGCCTTCGGTTTCGCGTTTGAAATCCCTATAGCGACCCTGCTGTTGATCTGGAGCGGCACAGTAACCGCAAAAGACCTGGCCAAGAAGCGTCCCTACGTTATCGTCGCCTGCTTCGCCATGGGCATGCTATTGACGCCGCCGGATGTCATTTCACAAACCCTGCTCGCCGTGCCCATGTGGATTCTCTTTGAGGTCGGCATCTTTTTCGGGCGATGGGTCAAGCGCGGCAAGCCGGAAGAAATCGAAGCCCAGTAGAAATCTGAAGCCGTCGTGCTCACGTATGTTTCTAAAGCGATATGTAGCTTTGCGAGCGTGAAAGGAGCAATCGAGGGTGGTTAGTTGGATCAGGGCGCGGCAAAACTTTGTGGCAGGCCCCACGGCGGTATTAACCGCTATGGCAATTGTTCTGTGTACGGTATTGGCTACCAAGGGCTTAGCCGCTACTGACGGAATCGGCGACGCTGACAAGCCCTGCGCTATTCTCTTACACGGAATTACCAAAGACTCTACTTCCATGGAAGCCATTGCAACTGCATTGCGCGGGGCCGGCTTCCACACGGTGAACCTTGATTACCCATCGAAAAAGTATCCTATAGAAACTCTCGCGGATATGACGATTCCCCGGGGTATTTCCGCCTGCAAGCAGGCGGGCGCCGCACCACTCTATTTTGTTACCCACTCCATGGGCGGGCTGCTCTTGCGACAGTACTACGAGCAGCGGGATGCCAGTGAGATCACTCGCGCCGTCATGCTCGGCCCTCCGAACCAGGGTAGCCGCCTTGGCAATTTTCTCTCCTGCATCCCCGTCATCAAGGACGTAAATGGACCCGCGGGAAAACAGATGGGTATCGATGAGCGGAGTCTGCCCAGTCGATTGGGCCCGGTAAAGTTTCCGCTGGGCGTCATTGCTGGCACGCGTTCATTCAATCCATTTTTTTCAGCGATTATCAGTGGTGATGACGATGGAATCGTGGGACTGCCGAGTACTTATGTGGAGGGTACCTGTGCACGCGTGGCGTATCCGTTGACGCACAATGGCCTTACAGGCGATGCTAGAGTAATCAGACAGGTGGTGGCGTTTCTGGAAACGGAGACTTTTACGGGGAGTAAAGTGGAAGAGTTTTACTGTGCGTCGTTGAAAGAGACTGAAGGAACCAAATAAAAAAACGGCGTACCTGCTGCGAGGTACGCCGTTAATAATCACCTTCCTGTAGAGTGAAATTCAGGGGTCTACTTAGAGCTCTGTTCAGGGCTCTACGGTATAGCGATCAATATAGCTGGAAATCCAGACTTCCTCGCCCTCACCGGTACCGTACTGCTTGGAGTAATCGATTTCCTGGTAAATGCGAATAAAGTAATCACCACCCACCTGCGCCAGCGGTTCCAACTCCCGGAACCGGTGCTCTACACAGTCCGTATCCCCCTCACTACACTGCGTAGGAAACGGGTCGCTGTTATCGGTGCTGTGGTGGAAATACCGCATATCAATAAATCCACTGGCATCGCTCCACTGGAAACCGGTTGCGGTGCGTTGATAAGTATCGCCCGGGCGGTACAGTTGATACCCGGTACTGTCAGCAAGAAATTCAAAGCCGAAGCCTCCCGCATGATACTTCGAGTTCGCGTCGTGTACCGGAAATTGCGGGTGTGCACTTGCCAGTGTTGCCGGAAGTGGCAGGTTGATGCCCGGGGTTACGGGAACCATATAGCTTCCCGCAGCCCCTGCCAGTGAGCCATCTGCCCGGCGTACCAGAACAAGCGCTTTTATCACATCACCTTCGGTGCCGATCGCAATATGCTCAAGGTTTACCCCGCGATTCATACTAAGTTTCAATGTGCCGGAGTTCGTCAATTCCATAGCGCCGCTGTCAGAGTAACCACTATTGAAATCGAAGCGCTGGGTAATCGAACCGTTGCTGTTGGCGGAGATAAGCGTCGCCTGCCACAGGTATAAGCCCTGAAAAATTTCCGGATCTTTTTCCAGGTAAGAGCTGATGGCAAAGCTTCCCTGAACAATTGACGAAAAATCGCCGTAGCCTGCCTTATTGATCTGGTAGAACATCGGCGCACCGATAAAGGTCGCGGCGGTGTCGTCACATTGGTACTCGGTTTCGCGCATGTATGCTGAATATACCGGCGTGTCCAGGTACTTGGTTAAATGGGTGTGTGTCGGCGTAGCGGAATATACGGTACCAGAGTTGTTCGTACAGGCTGTGCGGCCATCGTAAAAAGTCGTAGGATCAGACGTTTCCAGTGCGTAAGCAATACTGCTGTCTGTCACTGAAAACTCAAGCTGGTTATCACTATCTACGCGGGTTTTGAAATCGGCGAAGTATCCAGAGGTTTCTCCCTCTGCCGGAAGTTGGATCGCAAAGCCGCCGGGACCACCGCCATCGGAGTCGATACCGACAAAGTAGAGTTCCTGGCCCGACTGAAATTCTTGTGCGCTGAACTGCTGCTGATTCCCGGTTACCGCATTGTGGTGCAGGGTGTAGGCATCCGGATCGTCACTTTCCAGCTGTTCGGCGATGGAGACCGCGGTGGGATGCGCGGTCAAAAGCGAGTAGGTATCTGCCTGGGTAAAGGCACTCCAGTTGTCACCCGCCAGTACAGATTTGAGTGCCACGGCGCCCTCGACGATCAGTGCTTGAGGCAGGGTTTGTGCGGCATTGATCAGTGCGTCCCTGGAAGAAATCTCGCCACCGGCCGCCATTTCCAGATAGGCAGTCGCACTGGTACCCAGCGCAGATAAATATAGTGACGGCGCGTCACTTTCGTCCACTTCCCCGGCCTGTGCCTTGTCACGCAGATCGCCGAGTGTGCCGGCATACGCCTTCAGAACAATGCCTTTGCCGATCGCGGTATTCTGGTGGGTGGATGTCACCGATACCACGGCATCGTCGTCGCCATTTCGGACCTGCAGGCTGTAGCGGTTGCCATCCAGCTGGGCCTGTTGCGTTTCCGTGCCGACCTTTATCGATACACTGGCGTTGCCCGATACCTGTTCTCCAATCACGCCGGAAATGGTGAGGAGGTAATCGATATTGATGGTGACCGTGGCCTGGGATTCTTCTTCACCGTCGCTGATGGTGTAAGTAAAAGTGTCCATACCGTAGATGCCGGAATTGAGCGCATATCGGATCTTGCCGTCTTCGATCACAGGCTCGATACCCTGTGCGGACTGACTGACGGATACGATGGTCAACGTGTCACCATCGCTGTCTGAATCGTTGGCAAGCACATCGATCACAATGTCTGTCGCGAGGTTGTCAGCGCTGACCGTGTCGTCAGCGGCTGCCGGGGCGGAATTGCTCGGGGCCGGCGGTGTGCCTGTGTCAGGGGGAGTATCGCTTCCGCCACCTCCACCGCCACAAGCGGCGATGGTCAGGCACAATGGTAAGTATGCAAATTGTTTGAGCGTACTGTTAAGCACGCCAGGTAGCCGATTAGGCATATGGGAGCCCCCAAAGACGATTATTATGGCGTTATTCTGGTGCTGCCAGTCAGATAGGCTGGCGCTTAAGTCAACTGTGGAACACTACCCCAATGATTCTTGGAGAAACAGTTTTTCCTGTGGATTTGTCTGGATGGGCAGTCAGATCCTCGACGGGGATCCGGGGGAGGCTGGTCCGCAGCTATTTCGCAGGAGACTTCCGGTTGTCTTTCAGTACGCAGCAGCGACTATGCTGGAAAGCAAGGTGATGAATAGGCACAGTGTAATTAGCGTATTTCGGTGGGCGGGTTGAGATAGTGCCAACATCAGGGATAAGGGTGGAAACAGGACTGCGGTAACCAGCATCCACGAGGATATCTTGGCAGAAACCCGTATCAGATAAATCCACAACACGGCACTGAGCACCAGCAAAAATACCAGTGAAACAGCGGCAACGGGCGGCATGGACGACTCCCTGATTAAATCTTTCCTGTATAGAATTAAATTAGCTGTTCAACCCCGGCACATCACCCTTCGGTGGGCGCGGAGGCGTCTCCTGCTGCGCCTTTCGGCAGTGGTGATGGCAGTGGCGATCAGTGGGTGTGAAACCGTACATTTCTATTCCCAGGCTGCCGCCGGCCAGCTCAAGGTTCTCGCGGGTCGCAAACCCATCGATCGCCTGGTGGTGGACGAACAGACGGACCCGAAACTGCGACGGCAGTTGGAGTGGGTTCAATCCATTCGCGCCTATGCGGCCGGTGAGCTGCACCTGCCGGTGGGTACTGCTTACAGCGACTTTACCCAGCTGGAAGACGAGTACGTGCTATACAACGTCGTGGCTGCGCCGGAGTTTTCCCTGTCTCCCAAACGCTGGTGCTACCCCATCGCGGGCTGCGCCAGTTACCGCGGCTACTTCGATAAGCGCGACGCCCAGACCCAGGCGGGGCAGCTGAGGGCCCAGGGCTACGACGTGTATCTGGGGCCGGTGCCAGCCTACAGTACCCTCGGCTGGTTTGACGATCCGGTGCTCTCGAGTTTTGTTGACTGGAAACCGGATCGGCTGGCCAATTTACTGTTCCATGAACTGGCGCACCGCCGGCTATACATTGCTGGGGATACCCAGTTTAACGAGAGTTTTGCTACGGCGGTGTCGCGTATTGCTTTGCCCGCGTGGCGCAAGCGCAATGGCATTCCCGCGCCCAGGGTGGCGAACGTGGAGCAGGCGCGGCGGGTAAACGGATTGATGGTAAGTGCGCGCAGGCAACTGCAGGAAATTTACCGTTCGGATTTGACCGGTGACGAGAAGCGCGAGCGCAAGGCCAATACCCTGCAGCGACTGCGCCACTGCTATCGCAAAGAGTCTGAAGGTTGGACTCAGGACAAAAAATTCGCCCAGATGATCGAGAAAACCAACAACGCCACCCTCGCTCTGGTTAGCGAATATCAGTCACAAGTGCCGGCTTTCGTGCAGCTGTACAAAGATAGCGGCAGCGACTGGGAAGCTTTCTATCGAGCGGTTGAACAGCTCGGTGCGCTGCCGAAGGACGAGCGCAAAACGCGACTGGATGCACTGAGTAAGCGTGCCCAGGCATCGATCGAGGCTCACGCCTCCAGCAAAAAGGTCACGGGCCCGTCATTACACAGTGATACCTGCATGTCCGCAGCGAACTGACCACCGGCGACAGGGCAGCCGTCGGCAATTTTGCTCTGCGCCTCGGCGAGGAAGTATTCATACAGATCATTGGCCTGCTCTGGACTGGCTCCGCGGCTGAAACTTGGGCGCAACCCTTTGGCGGTGTCTGCCACAAGCGTGAACTGACTGACCACAAGCAGTCCGCCAGCGGCCTGTTGCACATTCAGATTCATCTTGCCCTGGTCGTCGCTGAAAATCCGGTAGTGCAATACCTTGTGCAGCAGTTTGTCTGCGGTGGCTTCCGTATCGGTGGCCTCGACACCGAGCAGCAGCAGGATTCCGTGCTCAATGGCACCGACGGATTCACTGCCGACTTCCACTTTCGCGTGTTTTACCCGCTGAATCAGGCCTTTCATCGATAACCTCTTCTAAAATTCTGTTGCCCGCTGGATGCTTGGCGGTGAATTTTCTAGATTAGCCCACTGATCGCCAATAAAAAACCGGAAGTCTCCATGAACAAGACCGCTTTGACTCTCATAGCCGGAGCTGCCATTCCCGTGCTGGCCGCAGTGGCTGCCATCGCCGCGCACAGCGATAAACCCGCGCTGGAATACCCCGAAACCGCAACCGTCGCGCAGAAAGATGATTACTTTGGCACCAGCGTCAGCGATCCCTACCGCTGGCTCGAAGACCAGGAATCCAAGCCGGTTAAAGACTGGGTAACCGCCCAGAACGACTTCTCGCTGCCCAAACTCAAGGCACTGCCCGGTTGGGACAAGATCAACAAGCGTCTTACCGAGCTGTGGCAGTACGAACGGTACGGAGTGCCTTACAAGAAAGCGGGACAGGTTTTTTACGAGTACAACGATGGTACCTGGGACCAGAGCGTTTTTTACTGCACCCGCGATATCCATAAGGATGGCGGCGTGGTACTGGATCCCCGCGCACTCAGTGAGGATGGCACTATTGCGGCTAAACGTTATTCGGTCAGCCCCAATGGCCGCTACCTCGCCTATGGTACCTCCGACGGCGGTACTGACTGGACCGATTACCATGTGCGCGACCTGAAAACGCGCCGCCTGATTCCGGATCGCCTGACCGGGATCAAATTCAGCGGCGCCAGCTGGGCCAAGGACGAGTCTGGTTTTTACTACAGCCGCTACCCGTTTAACCAGGACGGCAGTGCCGACGACAGCAAGCAGGTCTCCGTCTACTTCCATAAAATCGGCGAGCCCCAGAGCAAGGATCAGCTGGTTTACCAGATTACCGATCATCCCACCCGCAACCCGGGCGCAGAAGTCAGTGATGACGGCAAATACCTGATCCTCGGTATTTTCGATGGCTATGACAGCAACGGGGTGTACTACAAGGATCTGACCGATCCCAAGGCCGAAGTCGTCAAACTACTGGACGGCTGGGACGCTCTCTACACCTTCCTCGGCAACGACGGCAAAACGTTCTTTTTCGAAACCAATGCCGACGCAACCAATGGTCGCATTGTTGCCATCGATCTGGACAAGCCGGAAAAAGCCCACTGGAAAACCCTGGTGCCAGAGCAGAAAAACGCCCTGCAGGGCGCCAGTCTGATCGGTGGTCGCTTTGTGCTGCACTACCTGGAGGATGCGAAATCTAAGGTGCTGGTAACCGATCTGAATGGCAAGCAGCAGTACGAACTGAAATTGCCCGGTATGGGCACCGTGGAAGGCTTCTACGGCGATCCGGAAGACAGCGAAACTTACTATGCGTTTAGCAATTTCCTGACCCCGCCCAGCATTTACAAGCTGGATGTGGCCAGTGGCAAAAGCGAAAAGGTCAAAGCGCCGAAATACCCGGCGGACTTTTCCAGCTACACCGTTAGCCAACACTTTTTCACCAGTAAAGACGGTACCCGTGTGCCCCTGTTCCTGGTGAGCAAGAAAGGCCTGAAAAAAGACGGTGAAAATCCCACGCTGCTGTACGGCTACGGCGGCTTCAATGCGGCGCAGCTGCCCCAGTTCTACACCCGCTTTGCCGGCTGGCTGGATATGGGCGGTACCTTTGCCATGGTGAGCCTGCGCGGAGGCAGTGAATACGGTGGCGACTGGCACAAGGCCGGTACCAAATTGCAGAAACAGAATGTGTTTGATGACTTTATCGGCGCGGCGCAATGGCTGATTGATGAAAAGATCACCTCGCCGGAAAAGCTCGGCATCATGGGCCGCTCCAATGGTGGGCTATTGGTGGGTGCCACCGAAGTACAGCGCCCGGAACTGTTCAAGGTAGCCCTGCCCATCGTCGGCGTGCTGGATATGCTGCGTTATCACACGGCCTCGGCCAATGCGCGCCAGTGGTCGAGCGACTATGGCCTGTCGGAAAACAAGGACGAGTTCAAAGCGCTCTACGCCTACTCCCCAGTGCACAACACCAAAAAGGGCACCTGCTATCCGGCCACTCTGATTACTACCGCGGACCGCGATGACCGTGTGGTGCCCTGGCACAGCTACAAGTTCGCCGCGGCACTGCAGCGGGACCAGGGTTGTGACAACCCGATCTATCTAGCAGTGGAAACCCGCGCGGGCCACGGTGCCGGCAAGCCGGTGTGGATGCAGGTGGAAGACTTTACCAACCAGTATGCGTTTCTTGCCCATGAATTGGGGCTGGAGATCAAGTAGTCTCTGTTATCCAGGGGCGCATTCCGCGCCCCGGAATCGGAAGACACGATGCGCGCATTTGTAACCGGTGGCACCGGGTTTCTCGGCGCCAACCTGATCGAACAGCTGATTGGCGATGGCTGGCAAGTCACCGCCATGCACCGTCCCGACTCCAGCACCCGGCGTCTGCGGATGCTGGGGGCCACTCCGGTGCAGGCCTCTCTCGACAGTCTGGAGTCCCTGCAAAATGCCTTGCCGGCGGAGCTGGATGCGGTGTTCCATCTCGCCGGTAATACCAGTATGTGGCGTGGTGGCGATGCGCAACAGTGGCAGGATAACGTGGTGGGGTCTGCCAACCTCGCGCAGGCGGTGCGGCAGCATTTTGCCCGCCAGAGCAAACCGGGGCGCATGATCGTCACCAGTTCCATCTCGGCCTACGGCCACCAGCAAGGTGTCATCAGCGAGGCCAGTCCGCAACTGGCCACCAATCCCCGTTACCACTACCACTATTCCAAACTGCACGCGGAGCTTGCGGTGCGTGACGAGATTGCGCGCGGTCTCGACGCGGTGCTTCTCAACCCCTGTGCCATTGTGGGCAAGTACGATGTGTCCAGCTGGGCGCAGACCTTTTTCCTGCTGGCGGATAACAGGTTGCCGGGGGTGCCGCCTGGCGCCGGTTCGTTCTGCCACGCGGGTGCCGTGGCGCGGGCGCACATCGAGGCGTTCCACCGCGGTCGCAGCGGTGAGAACTATATTCTCGCCGGCACCGATGCGAGCTTTCTGGAGTTCTTCCGCACCATTGCCGAGTTGGTGGGAGTGCCGGCCCCACGGCGCACCACCCCCGCGCTGCTCATTCATGGTATCGCTGCCGTGTCCGATGCGGTATCCCGAATCAGTGGCCGCGAACCTGCGGTAACACCACAGAAGGCGAGTATGTTGACCAGTCGTGCGCTGGCTGACTCCACCCGCGCGGAGCGTGAACTGGGCTATCGCAATGCGATGCCGCTTGCGGATATGCTGCGCGAATCCCGGGACTGGCTGGTAGCCGAAGGCCTGCTGACTCTGCCCGCTTCAGGTTGACAATTATTTTCAGATATCGGTTATGAATCGCCAAAATCTTATTTTTATTCTGGTACTCACCCTGCTCGTATTGCAGCTGGTACAGCACTATTTCTTCTCCGGGGCCCCATAGCCCTCGGGGCCTTCCCTGTCTTATGCTTCGCACTGAATTTTGAATCGGGAGATTTCGCTGTGGACGGATTGAAAGCGCAAATGGAACAGCTGTGGCCAGTGTTGATGGACGTGGGCCTGAACGTACTCTGGGCAATACTGGCCCTGCTGGTGACCTGGATCGCGGCAAAAATCGTCGCCCGCGCAGTGAACCGTCTGACCGAACGCGGTATCGATGAGACTCTGGTACCGGTACTGGAAACCCTCGCGGTGTGGGGCACCTATGTGGTGGGTGGCCTGGTGGTGCTGGACATTTTCGGTGCCAATACCACCTCGCTGGTGGCGCTGCTGGGTGCCGCCGGTCTCGCGGTGGGCCTCGCATTGAAAGACACCCTGCAAAGCATTGCCGCCGGATTTGTGCTTTTGGGGCTGCGTCCGTTTCGCGTAGGTGAAACCATTCAGTTTGGCAGCACCATCGGCACAGTCCGCAAGATCGGCCTGTTTACCACAGAGATGGACACCCCGGACGGGTTGCGCATTTCCGCTCCCAACGACAAGGTGTGGGGCGAGACTCTGACCAATTTCACCCGTAATTCCAGCCGGCGGATCGAAATCATCGCCAGTATCGCCTATGGCGATGACATCGAAACCGGTATGCGCGTACTGCGCAATCTGGTGGCACAGGAGCCGCGGATTCTCACTGACCCGGAGCCTGCCTACGCGGTGCGTGCACTGGCGGACAGCTCGGTGAATCTGCACCTGCGTGCCTGGGCCAAGACCGATGAATACTGGGACGTGTACTGGGAACTGATGAAGAAACTCAAGCCGGCACTGGAAGCCGAAGGCCTCTCCATTCCCTTCCCGCAGCGCGAACTGCACATCGTCCATGGCGATGAGAAGAAAGTGCCCAAAATCGGCTGATATTTTGCAAAGAATCGGTATTGTTACATTCGATATCCCATCCCTGATGTTGAATTCTGATCGATTCCACATTCTTAAAACGCTTTTACGAGAGGCTAAATTATGCGCAAAGCGCTCCTGAGTCTGGTGATTGCAGCGGCTGCGGCCGGCTGCCAGCAGAATGAAGACCCGAAGAAACAGTCTGAGCAGGCAACTGCGGCACAAACCGGCGAGCAGGCTACCCAGCTGCCGGCGACACCGGAAGATCAACAGGACGAAACCAAGCGTCTCACCGAGTGGTTTGATGCCAAATTCGAAGAGGAACTGCAGTTCAGCCCGATCAAGCTCAGCTACCTGGGCCGCAAGGAGCAGTACAGCAAGATCGACGATATGACCAAGGCCGCAGACGAGCGCGAGCTGGCGTGGAAGAAAGCGACCGTCGAGGAAATGAAAAAGCAGTTTGATTACGACAAGCTCTCCACCGAGGGCAAAGAGTCCTACGATCTGTGGATTCAGCAATACGAGCAGGAAAAGGCAAACCAGCCCTTCGCAGACCACAGCTACTTCGCCAGTGAGCTGGGTGGGCCGGAAGCCCAGCTGCCGACCTTTATGATCAACCAGCACAAAGTGGAAACCGAACAGGATATGCGCGATTACATAGCGCGTATCGGCGGTATCAGCACCGCCCTCGGCCAGCTGCTGGAACGTGCCCAGGGATCGGCGAAAAAAGGCATCCGCCCGCCGCAATTTGCCTATGATCTGGCCATCGAACGTGCCGAGAAAGTCACCACGGGGCAACCATTCAGCGATGGCGAAGACGCGCCGCTGATGGCCGATGCGAAGAAAAAGATCGCGGCGCTGAAAGAGGCCGGCACCATCGATGATGCCACTGCGAAGGAATTACAGGAACAGGCCGCGGAAGCCCTGACCAGTAAAATGAAACCTTCCTACGATGCCTATATCGCGTGGCTGAAGGAAGACCGGGTAAACGCCGACGAGGAGCCGCGAGGCGTTTCCAGCCTGCCCGACGGGAACAACTACTACGCCAACCGCCTGGCCCATTACACCACCCTGCCGATGACTGCCGATGAGGTGCACCAGCTCGGCCTGGAGGAGGTGGCACGTATCCGCAAGGAAATGGAAGCGATCAAGGACCAGGTAGAGTTTGACGGCGACCTGCAGGAATTCTTTACCTATATCCGTACCGACGACGAATTCTATTACCCCAACACCGATGAGGGTCGCAAGGAATATCTTGAAGAGGTCGAAGGCTACCTCGCCGACATCGAAGCCAAGCTGCCGGAATACTTTGGCACCCTGCCCAAGGCGGATCTGGTAGTGAAACGCGTTGAACCTTTCCGCGAAGTTCCCGGTGGTGCACAGCACTACTCGTCAGCGACGCCGGATGGTTCCCGCCCGGGCACTTACTACGTGCACATGTCCGATATGAGTGCGCTGTCCAAGGCGGATATGGAGACGGTGACCTATCACGAGGGTAACCCTGGTCACCATATGCAGATTTCCATCGCCCAGGAGCTGGAAAATATTCCGCAATTCCGTACCCAGGCACATTTCACGCCGTATATCGAAGGCTGGGCGCTGTACTCGGAAAAACTTTCCAAGGAAATGGGACAGTTTAAAGACCCCTATCGCGATTTTGGCCGCCTGACCGCAGAAATGTGGCGTGCGATTCGCCTGGTAGTGGATACCGGCATGCACTCCAAAGGCTGGAGCCAGGAGCAGGCGGTGGAGTACTTCCTGGAGAATTCTGCGATTCCGGAGGGCGCGGTACGCTCAGAGGTACGTCGTTACCTGACTTATCCCGGACAGGCGACTTCCTACAAAATCGGTATGCTGAAAATTGAAGAGCTGCGCGCGAACGCAGAAAAAGAATTGGGCGATCAATTCGATATTCGCGCCTTCCACGACACGGTTCTTGGTGGCGGCGCGCTGCCATTGCCGCTGTTGGAGAAGCGGGTGAATGCCTGGGTAGAAAGCGTAAAAAACTGATCTATCCGGCATTCGAAAAATAGCGGGCCTGGTGCCCGCTATTTTTTTGCCCGTGAATCAGAATGCCACGCGACGGTAGCGCCGATAGTTGGGCGACCAGAAATTCTTTTCGATATTCTTTTCCAGCTTTTCCCGGGTGATACCCGGGGCCACGCCGTCTTCCTGTGCCTGCAGTCCCACCGCCATGGCGATGGCTTTGCCCACTTCGCGGATATCCGATAGCGACGGCAGCAGAGCGCCACTGCCCTTCTGCACCACCGGCGCATTTTCTGCCAGCGCGTTGGATGCCGCCATCAGCATATTTTCGGTTACCCGGTTGGCGTTGGCCGCGATGACCCCGAGGCCGATACCGGGGAAGATATACACGTTGTTGCACTGGGCAATCGGATACTGCTTGCCGTTGAGTTCAACCGGCTCGAACGGGCTGCCGGTGGCCACCATGGCTTCGCCCTGGGTCCATTGCAGTACTTCCTGAGGGGTTGCCTCTGCGCGGGAAGTGGGGTTTGACAGCGGCATAACCAGCGGGCGCTGGCAGCCCTTGTGCAGCGCTTCGATTACCGGTTGGGTAAACAGGCCGCCCTGGCCAGATACGCCGATCAGTATCGTGGGCTTCACCTGTTCGATCAGGGTTTGCAGGTCCCACTCCGGCGCCTGCGGATATTTATCGGTGCTCTGAGCAAGCTTTTCCTGGAAGTCGTGCAGGCCTTTCATGTCATTGGTGACCAGGCCGTAGCGGTCGAACATGAAGATACGCTCGCGGGCGTTGGTGTCGCTCAGGCCATCATTCACCATCGCCGCCACCACCTGCTCGGCGATGCCACAACCGGCGGAGCCGGCGCCCACTACCAGCACTTTCTGTTTGGAGAGCTTCTCGTCTTTCGCCTTGCAGGCCGCCAGCATGGTGCCCAGTGCCACGGAAGCAGTGCCCTGGATGTCGTCATTGAAGCAGCACACCTTGTCGCGGTAGCGGTTCAGAATCGGCATGGCATTGGTCTGGGCGAAATCCTCAAACTGAATCAATACCTTGGGCCAGCGTCGTTTTACCGCGGCGATAAACTCTTCGATAAACTCGTCGTACTCCTCCTGGGAGATACGCTCGTTGCGCCAGCCCATGTACATGGGGTCATTCAGCAGGGTGCGGTTGTTGGTGCCCACATCCAGCGTCACCGGCAGCGTGTAGGCCGGGCTGATGCCGCCACAGGCGGTGTACAGGGACAGTTTGCCGATGGGAATTCCCATACCGCCGATGCCCTGGTCGCCGAGACCGAGGATCCGTTCGCCGTCGGTAACCACAATGACTTTTACATTCTGTTTGGTCGCGCTGCGCAGAATATCGTCCATATGCTTGCGGTCCGCGTAGGACACAAACAGGCCGCGGTGGTTGCGGTAGATATTGGAGAACTCTTCGCAGGCGGCCCCCACCGTCGGGGTGTAGATGATCGGCAGCATCTCCTCGATGTGCTGCTCGATCAGGCGGAAGAACAGCGTCTCGTTGTCGTCCTGAATGGCGCGCAGGTAGATGTGGCGCTCGAGGTCGGTATTGCACTGCTGGTACTGGTGATAGGCGCGGCGCACCTGTTCACTGATGGTTTCCACATTGGTGGGCAGCAGGCCGATCAGGTTGAATTCAATGCGCTCCTGCAGGGTAAAGGCACTGCCCTTGTTGAGCAGCGGGATTTCCAGCAGGGAGGGGCCGGCGTGGGGAATATACAGGGGACGTTTATCTTTTTGACTCATAAATCGATTCTGGTCTGTTGTGTGCTGCAGACTGGATGTGGACCAAAAACACAGCGTAGCGGATTTCGGCGCAGATTTTACGCGCACTTGACCAGATATGCCGCACTAGATTGCAAATGCAAACAATAGTCCGGGGTATCCGCAATTTATGGCCGATGATATCTGGATGCTGGACCCGCCAGCTGATTAAATCTGCGCTGGCGCTTTTATTTCGATTAGGCGAGAGAAAAATTCGATGTTCACTTACCAGATAGAGCCGCGCTTCAGCGAGACCGATGCCCTGGGGCATATCAACAATACAGTGGTACCCGTGTGGTTCGAGCAGGGACGCACGCCAATTTTTCAGCTGTTCAACCCGAATCTGAACCTCAATCAGTGGAATCTCATCCTGAAAAAAATGGATGTGGATTTTGTCGCACAGATTTACCTCTACTCACCGGTAGAGATTCGCACCAGCCTGAGTGCGGTGGGTAATACCTCGATGACCATTCACCAAGAGGTGTGGCAAAAGGATCAGCTGGTGGCGCAGGGAGACTGTGTGATGGTGCACTTTGACTACGAGCAGCAGGCCAAAGCGCCGATTCCGCCGGAGGTGAAAGAGAAGCTGTTGCAGCATTTGGTGTGACGGCTAACCGAATCAGGTGATCATTGGCCGTCAGGCGCTGATCACCTGGTTGCGGCCCGCGCCCTTGGCGCGATAAAGCCGCGAATCCGCCTCCGCCAGCAGCTGGCTCTGACCACTTGTGAGAGCGGCGTTGGTGCCACCTTCGGCAACGCCGAAGCTGATGGAAATACTCACCTCTTCCTCGTAGCGCGCACTCAGTGCTTCCACCTTGTGGCGTAGCTTTTCGGCGAGGATACCGCCACCCTGCACATCGGTATTGGGCAGCAGAATCAGAAACTCCTCCCCGCCCCAGCGCGCGACTATGTCATCGGCGCGGGTGTTGTTGCGCAGCACCTCCGCCACATCCCGCAGTACCTGATCACCAAAGCCGTGGCCAAAGGTATCGTTGATTGCCTTGAAGCTGTCCAGATCACCGATCAGCACGGTGTAGCGCCCTGCCAGTTCACGGTTGCGGCGCTCGAGTTCGTCGATGGCGCGGTAGGCCTCGCGGCGGTTTGCCAGCCCGGTCAGCGCATCGGTGCTGGCATGGCTCTCAAGCTCCGCGGTGAGCTTGTGCAGCATCTGCTGGGTCTGGTGGCGGCTGCTGTCGAGAATCGCGGTGAGCGCCGTCAGTGCACCGAATACGGCGATGAAGCGCGCGCGGTGGGCGGTGTCGTAGCTCGCCAGCAGGCCGGGGAAATCCGGGTAAAACAGAATCAGCGCGGTGGCGCCGCCGATGCCGGCGAGCGTGACCGTGCCCCATTTGTAGCCGTACAGATTGATAAACCCGGGCACCAGCATCACCGCCCACATCAGGCCGGTGTTGTTCACTCCGCCGGACAGCAACAGGTAGAAATACAACACCAGCAACAGAGCACCCACCAGAAGCGGTGTCTTGCTGCTGGGGCCGGCGATATTGACGCCCACGTAGGACAGCAGAATCACGCCGGCCACGGCGAACAGGCTGGCGGACAGAAACAGGTCCGCGGCCATCAGTGCGATGACACCCATGGCACCGGTGATGGCAAGGGCGAAGATCAGCATATAGCCGGATGCCTGGATGCGCCGGCGCAGTTCCAGGGTGCGAGCTTGAGTGACCGGATCTGAGCTTCCGGTCGGAACTTGTGGTGTGGTGATATCCATGATTTTGTCGTTTTTCTAGGTGGCCTGGTCCATCAGCCCTTTGTCCCGCCGGTAGCGGGGGTCGAGCGGGCTATAGTAATGGCGAATGCCTTAGGCGCGGAGAGGCCCATGGGAAAGCTGCAACTAATTTGTGATGATGTTCTCACTCTGAAGGCGGATGCGCTGGTGTGCCCGGCGCATAAACACCTGATTCGAGGGCGGGGGCTGTCGGAACAGGTCTTCGAGCAGGCCGGCGAGGCGCTGGTGAGTGAGTGCTCGCAGCTGCCAGAATGCCCGGTGGGCGAAGCGCGGATCACCAGCGCGCCCAATCTGGCGGTGAACTATCTGATCCATACAGTCACGCCTCAGTGGAGCAGTGGTGACCAGTGGGGGGCTAAGGGGGTGGCGCAGTTGCGAGCGTGCTACGAGAGCGTGCTGGCACTGGCGCGAGAGGGAAACCTGCAGCGCCTGCTGTTCCCGGCCCTGGGAGCCGGCACCAATCGATTCCCTCATGAAATCGCTGCTCACCAGGGGCTGGAGGTTTTGCGCGAAGCGCTGGGTGACTTTTCCCTGCTGACAGTGTGCCTCCATTCCCCGACGGCCCTGGCAACCTGGCAAAAGGTGGATCAGCGCTTTTTCGGATAATACTTGTCGAGGAAGCACAGGAGTAAAGGCCATGCCAAACCCGGGTCGGCGGCAACTGCTACGCGATCACCTTCCGGGCAATATCGCCCGCCGGCTCGATCAACCACCGGCACCCAGTCACTTGTCAGACGCGGTACTCGGTGCCATTGATGGCTGCATAACGACCTTTGCCATTGTGTCCGGTGCCTTTGGCGCCGGCTTTTCGCCGGTAGTGGTGCTCGTTATGGGCGCCGCAAACCTGCTGGCGGACGGTGTCAGCATGGCGGTGAGTAATTATGAAGCGGTCAATGCGCAGAAGGCCGAGGTAGAACACGCGCGGCGCACGGAAGAGCAGCATATTCGTCTGGTACCGGAGGGGGAGGTGGAAGAAGTTCGCCAGATTTTCGCCAGAAAGGGGTTCAGCGGCGAGAACCTGGAAAATATCGTCAGCACCGTTACCGCCAACCGCACACTGTGGATAGAGACCATGCTGCGAGAGGAGTACGGCCTGTCCGACATCCCACCGAACCCTCTGGCATCTGCCTGCTGGACCTTTGGCTCCTTTGTTGCCGTGGGCATGGTGCCTCTGCTGCCTTTCCTGTTCCGTGGATTATCCATGCCGCGGCAATTTCTGTTGAGTACCTTGCTGGCGGCGTTGGTATTTTTCCTGATCGGCCTGGTGAAAGGCTGGGTACACAGCAGCTCGCTGCTGCGCGCCGGAATACGCACCTTTGCCCTAGGTATCTTCGCCGCCGCGGTGGCCTATTTTGTCGGCAAATTGTTGGGCGCACTGGTGTAGCCACTGGTGTGACTGGTTACTCTCGCCGCGACTGTGCCTGGTTGCCCGCGCCTGTATACTGGCGTCAGTCCATCAGCCAGCGTGTGCGGATGGCAAGCGAAAACAGCTAAAACAAGGGAGCAGCCACGTGATAGAACTTTTCGGCAGCCTGACCTCACCATTTGTTCGCCACTGCCGCTTGGCGCTTATGCAATCTGGCCTCGATTGGGAAATGGTAGAGCTGGATATCCACAGCAGCCAAAATCCGGATACCCCCACCATGCGTGTCCCCTTTCTGGAAGACGGCGAGGTAAAACTGACGGATTCCACTTCTATCGTTCAGTACGTACGTGAGAAATCCGGAGGGGTCTTTATTTCAAGTGCACAGGATATGGACCGCTATTGCCTTGCCAATACGCTATTGGATACGGCAATCAACCTGTTCCTGCTGGAGCGCAGCGGTCTGGATATCGAGGAAAATGTCTACACCCGTCGCCAGCAGGCTCGGGTAGAGCGAATTCTCAGTGAGCTGGATTCGGCGCCACTGCCAGAGTCGGGGAAAATGAACGATGCGGATTATCGTGTAGCCGTCGGCGTGGCCTGGGGTGTGTTCCGCAATCGCTTCTCCATCGATGACCACAAAAATCTGCAGCAGCTACTGGCCATTGCCGGTAACGATGCCGCCTTTGCCAAGACAGCTCCCCCTTCCGCCTAGGGGGGAAGGGAGGTTCAGCCGTTGTGTCCCAGCCACAGCGCCATTAGCGCTGCGCGGCTGGTGACATTGAATTTGCGGTAGATATTCATTACGTGCTTGTGGGTGGTGTCTGGCTTCAGGTCGAGTCTGGAGGAAATCTCTTTTTCCGTCAGGTCGGTCAGGAGCCAGTGCAGCACTTTCTTCTCAGTGGGGGTCACTGGGTTTTCCGCTACCAGCAGGCCGTGGACCAGTAGCAGCTTGCGATGGAACCAGCCGAGGGGGCGCAGTATTTCCATCGCCAGCAGCAAGTCTGCCATTGCAAAAGGTGGCTCACCATCCATTCGATTGAAACAGTAGTAAGATTCCGCATCCCCGCCAGAAGGCGCTACCACAAACAGCGTATCGGTCACTCGCTTTTCCCGATAAAATTCTTGGTAGTGCGCGGTGTCGTAGAAGGCTGCAGATACGTGATCGCGCATCAGTGTGCCGCGAAATTGACCCGCCTGGCGAATGTGATTGAGGGTACTCTCATCCACTTCATATTTCCCCGCCGTCACCTCTCTGGTGTAGTGCTTGTGCAGCTGGCGATCAGAGGGCAGCTCCCGGTAAAAAAACACCGGCCCCGGGCGCCACCCGAGCATGTAGTCCCGCTCGGGATTCAGGTGCTCCAGGCACACCGCACTCAGCCAGTAACCGTGGTCGGCGCCGATCAGGGTGCTGATGGATTCGAGGAGAAAGTGCAACCCTTCAGTGGGAAACCGGGACGCGGGAAATTCAGCGAGGTGATCCCAGATCCGCTGCTTGCCAGCTTCAATAGATAAAGTCGATGTCACAGTCCTGTTCCCTGTGTAGGAATTGGCTATTCGGAGAGTCAGCCGGCTAATTTAGCACAGGGAACAGGTTGGGTTTATCGGAACATTTCGTCAATCATTTTAATGGAGGCATTCAGAATTTCACCCTGAACACGGTCGCTATGTTCGGTGCTGGTAAAGGTCTCCACGGTTTCGAAGCGCTCGAGGTTTTCTGAAATGAAGGTGTCGTAGGCCGCCCTGTTGTCATTCGCTTCCATGAAATTTGAAACCGTCATGACGGTGGAAATCACGGCGATACCGATAACCGCGACCGGTAACGCTGCCAGGCTGGCGGCCGTTGCAATCGCGGCCCCGCTGGCAATTGCTGCGCCACCATGGGGAAGGACCACAGCCAGTACCGCGGAGGATGTAGCGGCGAAATAGGTGCCGGCGCCAGTGATTACCGCCGTTCCCCCAGCGGTTCCCAGTGCGGCGAGATCGGCATCTGTTTCAGAAATGGATGTCAGAATGACATCGGGAAAGCCTGCGGTGGTAAACAGGCAACTAAAACTGATGCAGTTAATATTGTTGAAATATTCCTCCAGTTTCTGTTCGCCGGTAGTTACCAGCAGCGCCCGACGATCATTGATATGCGCCATAAGGATGGTCAGTAGCCAGATTTCGTCATTGTTTAGCACGGTGTGATCCTGTTTGGCAAGCTCAAACATCAGGTTATTCATGGTGGCCAGCAGAATGGCACCTGCAATTTCACTTCCGCTGCGGGTGTCTTCTATCAATTGTGTAAAAATTTCAGCGGGAGGCTCTTCTGAGCCGAGCGGTGCATCGATATATTCCAACAGCGGCCCAAGTTCGGGAGTTTCGGCGGCGCCAGATTCCAAACTGTTGTGAAAACTTGCCAGAAAATCATTGATTATCTGCTGGCTGGTGGGGCTTTCAATCACGCGACGTAATCGTGGCCAATCAAGATTGACGCCGTAGGCCGGAGTTTGGGGCACTTCAACCACGATGCCCGGCGTATTAAAGGTAATCTCGATTGGATCTGGAATAGTGATTGGAGGCACCGTGTCGGGCGGATCGGGAAATGTTCTTAGGCAGCGGTGTGGCTCCGGGCATATTTCGTGCAGGAATCTACCCGTTGAACTTGTGTAAGCACGACAACGCATGATTTTCGAGTCGAGACTGGCGAACCGGTAATCGCACTCGTATTTAAGGTCGACCTCCGGGGCGCTGTTGACCGCAATACATCGCTCTTCATCACATCCGATATCCCAGCCAAACTCCCAGTTGCACAGATTGTAGGGGACCAATTCTGGATACTCATATTCACGACAGTAGTGATCTAGCCGATTTTTCTGCGCCTCACTACTGCCTGCCAGCTCTAGATAAACAGGTCCCTTTTCGTCGAAGCTTGCCCGCAGTCGGACATACAGCGTTTTTTCCTCGCGGATTGCCGCTTCGAAAGATGCTCCGTCGCTGGCGGTGGCCTGTGTTAGCGGAGCGCCTGAAAAGTCAGCTTCGGTGAACAGATCGAAGGTGTAGTGGGTAGCGTATTCTGAACGGATATTTTGCGCTGTCAGTAGAAACCGGAGGTCCTGCTTGAGAATGGGGTTCGCTGGCACCCGGATACTCAGGTAGCCCTGTACCTGACCGTCGTTGGCAATGATGTCTTCCAGCAGGAAGGGCTGAACAGGTGGTCCCGCAAGTACGGGTGAGCCTGTAACCAGTTCACTGAGGTCGACCGGTGTTGGGGTCGCCGGGTTAGTGCTGATCATCGCCCCAATACTGATCCTCACTGTAGCCGGCTCTGAGGTGTAGTGGCCATCACTTACTGTAAAACTGAAGCTGTCCTCACCACTTTGTCCACGGTAGGAATATTCCAGATTCGGTGGAGTGCCCTTCAGTTCTCCACGTTGCGGGTCAGAAACCACGGTATAGGTCAGCTCGTTACCCTCGGGATCTTTACCGGTGAGGGTTATATCCAGCTGACCAAAACCAAAGTATTCGTCGATTGGCGTCGTGCCTAAGTGTTGATGAATTGCTACCGGTGCCTGATTGCCGCTGACAAGGCGGAGTTTCAGGGCTTCGTGGGTTTTCCTGAGTACGGCCTGTCCGGTGCTAAAGTCCAATGCCTGGGCGTGCCATTTGTCGCCGCCGTCATTGCTCCAGTACTGCGATCCGGGCACCTCGTTTAGCCCGGGAAATTCGGACGCACCAATATGCTGGCCGCTGCCATTGTCATCCTGGCTGAACAGAGTTGCCAGTTCATCCTTACCTGGAACACGCCAGTCGTTTAAACCACACAGGTTTTCCTCTTGGGTGCGCTCGGCAAAAGCGCGGGTGTTGCAGTCGGATCCGCCGGTCAAGTTCCCGTCTACATTGCATTGCCCTACACCTGTGCCCTTGCTCAGGGTTTCACTGTCTGGATTGTGCCAGCTGAAGGTGCTCGCGACAGCGTGTAGCCCCTCTTCAACGCCGGGCTGTTTGACCTCCCAGACCAGACCGGTAGTGGTGTCTTGCACACAGGCCCACTGGCTGCCGTCGGCTTCACTGCCCGAGTCACTCCAGGCGAGGTTTTGCACTGCCAGTGGTAAACCGTCGGCGCCAAGCTTCACCAGGTGTGCCTCTCCCGGAGCTATAGGGTCTTCGGGGTCGACGGGATCTGGATCCTGCGGATCCTCAGGAGGGATCAGGCAATCATGGGGTGCCGGGCATATCTCATACAGGAATTCATTACTGGAAGCTTCGTAGGCGTGGCAGCGCATAACCTGCCCGGGTTCTGGCGAGTCTCGATAGGCGCACTCGAACTTGAGATCTACCGACTCCGAGTAATTGACCGCGCTACAGGAATCGTCGTCGCAACTGATTTCCCACGTCGTATCCCCATTGCACAGTACATCGGGCAAAAGCTCAGGGTGCTCGAATTTCTCACAGTATTGATGCAGGGTATTTTCCTGAAGATGACGGGAACCGTTAATTTCAAAATACACCGGTGCAGGTGTATCGACATCTGCGAAAATGCTTAGGTACAGGTTTTTTTCGCTGTGGTGTGCGGCTTTCAGCTGCAGTTCTCCGGAGGCGGTAACCTCGTAAACCGGCGCGCCGGCAAACTCTGGTGATTCAAAAAGTCCCAAGCGGAATGGGGAAGGCTGATCAGAGCGCGAACCGTGAAGCCGCACGGTGTAATACAGGTCGCGCATAAGATCGTTGTTCTGCGGCAGCGCGATCTGCCAGTATCCGTTTACCTGACCATCGTCGGGTTTGAGGTCCTTGAGGATAAAAGACTGAGGTTTGTCGCCGCTGAGCTGCTCCGGTGTCAGCGCGGTGGGGTTTACCGGATCGCTGCTGACTCCGGGCGCTATCGCGATGGTTACGGTGGCGGGCGCGGAGGTCTGGTAGTTGTCGCTGACGGTAAAGGTAAACTCGTCTTCTCCGGTAAAGTCGAGTGCGGCGCGATACTCAAGATGGGGTGGATCGCCAACAAGTACACCATTTGTTGGTGCGGTGGCCAGTGAGTAGGTTAGTTCGTCGCTTTCGGGGTCTTCTCCGGTAAGGGTGACGCTGACAACGTACTGATCACCGGCATCGGTGCTGGGAATTTCTTCCACCGCACGGTCCACCCGTTGGGCGTTTGCCTGGGGAACCTGATTCGTACTGACCAGCCGCAGGTTCAATGCGGTCGATGGGACTGTCGCGACGGCCTCGCCACTGGCAAAGTCCAGAGCCCAGGCGGTCTGTGCGTCGGCGCTGTCGGCGCTCCAATAGGGGGTGCCTCCTTTGGCCTCCACGCTGGGGAATACCCCGATACCTGTGTGGTGGTATTGTCCTGCGGCCTGTTGCTCCACCAGAGTGTGCAGTTCATCCGCACTGGGAACCCGCCAGTTGCTGCGGCCACACAGCCCTTCCGCGCGAACGCGATCTGCGAATGCGCGGCTGTTGCAGTCGGCACCACTGGTGAGAGTTCCGTCGACGTAGCACTGCCCCTGGCCGTTGGCATCACTGTTGGTATCACTTTCTGGGTCGAACCAGCTGAAACTGCTGTCGGCGGCATGGTGATGGCCAGAGCCGGGGCGCTTTACCTCCCACACCAGCCCGCTTTCGCGGTCTTCAATACAGGCCCATTGAGTGCCTTCCGTTTCACTGCCGGTATCACTCCAGGGCTCGGTCTGGGTTTGTAAGGGGGCGCCACTGGCGGTGAGCTTGATCAGATTCGCGGGCTGGGAAGGCGGGATATCCTCCTCGACCGGATCCTCCTTCTGTTCTTCTCCAGGGGCTTCTTCCTGATCGCCCTCCCCTTCCTGTTGGTCTTCCTCGTCGTCTTCCGCTGCGTCTTCCTCGCCGTCATCAGGTGCTTCCGGAGAAGAGTCGGATGTCGGTGGAGGCAGATACCGGCGGCTGTCGAAGTTCAGCCCGCGATCACAGGCGGGCAGCGTCAGGACCAACAGGAGTAGAACAAGGCAATTGCGAATGAACATGCGTTCCCCAAATTTATATATCTAGCGATACTTTTCGGCGGGAAACTATCAGATGGTCGCGAAGTGTCCATTCCCTATTCAGGTACTGCGTGGGGAATAAGCGGGAATGTGGAGTTTAAAATACATTGGCGGCAAATAAAAAACGGGGCCAATGGCCCCGTTTTTTATTTGATTGCGAAGAATTACTTCTTCGCGCGCTTGCGCATATTTTCCTGCAGGATCTTTTTGCGAATCCGGATGCTTTCCGGAGTCACTTCCACCAGCTCATCGTCTTCGATGAATTCCAGTGCCTGCTCCAGGGTGTGGCGGATGGGCGGTGACAGGGTCAGCGCGTCGTCGGTACCGGAAGCGCGCACGTTGGTGAGCTGCTTGGCCTTGGTGGGGTTTACCACCAGGTCGTTACCGCGGGAGTGAATGCCGATGACCTGGCCTTCGTACACTTCCTCACCGTGGCCCATAAACAGGCGGCCGCGGTCTTGCAGGGCGAACAGGCCGTAGGCCAGGGTTTTGCCCTTGGTCATGGACACCAGTACGCCGTTGATGCGCTTGGCCACATCACCCAGCTTCACCGGACCGTAGTGGTCGAAGATGCTGGTCATGATGCCGGAACCACTGGTGATGGTCAGGAACTGGTTGCGGAAACCGATCATGCCGCGGGACGGTACAATGAAGGTCAGGCGCACTCGGCCCTTGCCGTCCGGTTCCATATTGGTGAGGTCGGCCTTGCGCAGACCCAGCTCTTCCATAATCGGACCCTGGTGCTGCTCTTCAACGTCGATCACCACCTGCTCGTAGGGCTCGTGGATCTCGCCGTCGACTTCTTTCTGTACCACTTCCGGGCGGGATACACCCAGCTCGAAGCCTTCGCGGCGCATGGATTCGATCAGCACCGACAGGTGCAGTTCACCGCGGCCGGATACCTTGAACTTGTCCGGGGAATCGCCCTGCTCCACACGCAGTGCCACGTTGTGGATCAGCTCCTGGTCCAGGCGGTCCTTGATGTTGCGCGAGGTCACGTACTTACCTTCTTTACCGGCGAACGGGGAATCGTTCACCTGGAAGGTCATGCTCACGGTGGGCTCGTCCACAGACAGTGCCGGCAGTGCTTCCGGGTGGTCCGGGTGGCACAGGGTATCGGAAATGTTCAGCTCGCCCACACCGGTGATACACACGATGTCGCCGGCGCTGGCCTGTTCCACTTCCACGCGTTCCAGGCCGAGGTAACCCATGACCTGCAGGACCTTCGCCTTGCGCGACTTTTCGTCGCGGTCGAGGATCACTACCTGCTGGTTCGGCTTCAGGGTGCCGCGGGTGATACGGCCAACACCGATCACGCCCACGTAGCTGTTGTAGTCCAGTGCGGAAACCTGCATCTGGAAAGGACCGTCGCTGTCCACCTGCGGCGGCTTGACCTTGTCGACGATCATCTGGAACAGCGGAGTCATGTCGTCCGCCATATCGGTTTCGTCCAGACCGGCGATGCCGTTCAGGGCGGAGGCGTAGATCACCGGGAAGTCCAGCTGCTCTTCGGTAGCGCCGAGGCTGTCGAACAGGTCGAACACCTGGTCCATTACCCAGTCCGGACGGGCGCCCGGACGGTCGATCTTGTTGATGACCACGATCGGGTTCAGGCCCTGCTCGAAGGCCTTGGAGGTGACGAAGCGGGTCTGCGGCATGGGGCCGTCTACCGCGTCTACGAGCAGCAGTACAGAGTCCACCATGGACAGTACGCGCTCTACCTCACCGCCGAAGTCGGCGTGCCCGGGGGTGTCCACGATGTTGATACGGTAGTCGTTCCAGCGGATCGCGGTGTTCTTGGCGAGGATGGTAATACCGCGCTCTTTTTCCTGATCGTTGGAGTCCATCACGCGCTCGGAGTCGGCGCTGCGGCGGTCGAGGGTGCCGGACTGCTGCAGCAGCTTGTCCACCAGGGTGGTCTTGCCGTGGTCAACGTGGGCGATGATCGCGATATTGCGAAGATTGTCTATCACTGGGGGCCTCTGGGCGTAATGCGTGATTGGGTGCGACCAGTGGGTCGCACCAGAGAATTAGGTCAGGCGGGGGCTGGGCTGAGAGGTAAAACAGCGGCTATCCGGCCAAAGCGCGCGCATTATAGAGGTGAAGTGTGGCAATTGGGAGTCGGATTGGCGGAAATTTGTGCGGTTTTGAGGGCTGCCGGGCCCTGGCCCGGCTGGAAAGGCGGTTTGAAGCGGGTAAACCGGTGCACTTATCCGTGGAATTCAGACTTTACAGGCGGCGCATCGCACAGATTTTGTTGCCCGCCGGGTCACGCAGGTAGGCCAGATACAGCTTCAAGCCGCCGCCCTCACGTACCCCGGGCGGGTCCTCGCAGGGAGCGCCGCCGTTGGCGAGACCGGTTGCGTGCCAGCGGTCGGCCTGTTCCGGGCTCTCCACCGCAAAGCCGATGGTACTGCCATTGCCACAGCTCGCCGGTTGGCCGTCGATGGGTTTGGTAATCGCAAATACCCCGGTGTCGGTGAAGTAAAAGCAGCGGCCTTTTTGATCGATAACACCGGGCTTGTAGCCGAGCTCGCCGAGGATGGCATCGTAAAAGGCTTTGGATTCCTGGATATCGTTGGCGCCGAGCATGATGTGGCTGAACATCTTTAGTCCTTTTTGCATTATATGTAAGGGCGGTATACATGCCCTGCACTGTGAGGCGTAAAGGAAAATAAACCATGGGGGCTGTACAGGCCTCCTGTTTACGAGGTCACTAGGCCGGGTATTGTTGAAAACTCTATACGGTGAATCTTTTATCGAAAAAGGGTTTGGTCACTTTTTTACCTTTTGCGTTGTACCACTCTAACCGCTCTACTCCTGCTGCCGCTAGCGCAGATTTGTGAAAAAGTTTTTTATCAGTGTTTAGGTCAACCAAAGAGTATGCAGAGCCCCGACCGGTTTGCGCGTCGAATCCATCATATATCACAGAGTCAATATACCCTCCCACCACAATGTCTACATAACCCAAATGACCGAGTTCTATCGCCAACTGTTGAGCGACATGGTTCAGTTCACATCCCAGCAAGCGAATTTTCACGTGAGATACAGGCAGGGCCCAGAAACTATGCAGCCAGTTTGCGAGCTGAGCGGGGCTGCAATAAATCCGTTGCTCACCACGCAGGCCATTGCTAATTCCACTGACAGGTTGGTTAAAGCCAGCTTGCGCACCGTGCCCACTGATCAGGACTGTTGCCTCCCTCTCCACGTTGTTAAGACAGTGCCACGCTGTGGTATCTACAGTTGTGCAATTGGTTTTCAACCTGTATTTGGTGAGACTCGTTGCAAGAACGTTATCAATATTTTGCAAAAATGGATTTATATAGTACTGCGGTCGTGCTTGTGGCATGTCAATTCCCTCTGGTTTTTATCTAAGCTAATAGTGCACGACTCTATGCAGCATTAGAAAGAAACAGCTGACAAAATAAATTGAGGCAGGGTGAATTGTTTGTCTGCAGCAGTTTGTGATTGTATGTGCCTGGTTGTTGTAGGGAGCGGTCTTTCAAGTGGCGCATTTTTTGCGTTTGGAATATGCACGACCTACTTCTTGAGCTTCTGCGGCCGAAAAACCCCCACATTCCGATAACCCTCATCCAGCAGATGCGAAGCATGTAACTGGCTCATTACCCCGCGCGCGCAGTACAACAGGTACTGCTTTTCCTTATCCAGTTTCTGGAAGGCGGTGCTGAGACGATAGAAGGGGATGGTTTCCACTTCTGCATTTTCCAGCTCCAACGGGTTCACTTCTTCTTCGGTGGGATGGCGGATGTCGATGATGATGGCATCGCCGGGCTCGCTGAAAATATCCACCGGCGGTGCATCCTCGCCGAGGTCGTCCATCACCTGATCGATATTCTGCATCACCCGGTTGCCGATGGCGCGGTCGAGGACGGTGAAGTCGAAGCGGGTTTCCTCGTGTTCGATCTTTTCCATTTTTGCGCGGGTGGTGGGTTTTACCGAGATCACGCCGCAGTATTCCGGCATATTTGCGGCAAATTCCTCGGTGCCGATCTCGCGCGCGGTGCGGATGATGTCGGTCTTGTCCGAGGTGATTAGCGGGCGAAGTACCAGGGTATCGGTGACGCTGTCGATCACCGACAGGTTTTTCAGGGTCTGGCTGGATACCTGGGCGATGGCTTCACCGGTGACCAGTGCATCCACTTCCAGCTCCTTGGCAATGATGGAGCCCGCGCGCAACATCATGCGCTTGAGCGTCACACCCATATAGGAGTCGTCCACCTGTTCCAGGATTTCTGCGACCACTTCATCGAACGGAATGGTGATAAATTTTACCCGGTGAGAGGCGCCGTATTTGTCCCACAGGTAGAAGGCGACTTCTTTTACCCCCAGTTCATGCTGGCGCCCGCCCAGGTTGAAGAACAGAAAGTGAGTACGGATACCTCGCTTGATGGTGAGGTAGCTGGCCACGGTGGAGTCAAAGCCACCGGACACCAGCGATATCACCGGGTCCTGTGTGCCCAGCGGGAAGCCGCCGAGGCCCTGGTGCAGCTCCTCGATCACGTTCAGCTTGTCGTGGCGGACTTCCAGCTTGACGGTGATATCCGGGTTTTTCAGTTTTACCCCGGCGGCTTGGGTATTAGTGTTCAGGCCGCCGCCCACATACTGTTCCACGTCGAGGGACTGGAAGTCGTGCTTGCCGGTGCGCTTTACCCGCACGCAGAAGGTTTTACCCGCGAGCTGTGGTCCCCAGATGGCCAGTGTCTTCTGGTAGATATCGTCCAGATCACCGAGGGGAAACTGTTGTACCCGGGCAAAGTTGGCGATGCCCGGGGTGTGCGCCAGTACCTCTTCGATACGGTCGGAAAGGTGGGATACTGCATCTGGCGCGATCACATCGATTTTCTCCCAGTCTTTCTGCACCTTGATACGGTCATCCAGCTGGCGCATCAGCTTGCGCAGGTTATCGGCGAGCTGGCGCGACATGCGCTTGCGCACGGGGTTGCTCTTGATGGTGATCTCTGGGAAAAACTTGACGACGAAGTGCATAGACGTGTGCCGGAACCGCGGTTGAATTGGAGGCCAGGAGCCCGTTTGTCGGCTTCCCGGAAAAGGTGGCGAATTATAAACTCGCTATCAGGAATTTGCTTGTGGCACCAAGTTGGTGCCTACTGTGACCTTTCGGCCCCAAAATAGTGCAAATAGAGGTTTGAGAGCACCAATATTGGGACTATCGTGATCCGAGAGGGAGTGCTGGCGCTCAAAAAGCCGTGGGGTTTGGTTGTTTTGCACCCGATTGCTCCCCCGGGTGGCCATTTCTTACGACCCGAATCACTTTGTTACCGGTTTGCCCCAATTTGGCACACTCTTTGCTTTTACTGTTGCCACAAGATAAAGCGAATCGGCGCGAACATAACTTTTCATTCTTGGAGGACTGTAATGTCAAAGACGCTCGACCTGATCAAAGAGAGCGAAGCCAAATGGGTAGACCTGCGCTTCACCGATACCAAAGGTAAGGAACAACACGTTTCCATTCCGTCTAAGGAAGTTGACGGTGAGTTCTTCGAAGAAGGCAAGATGTTCGATGGTTCTTCCATCGCTGGCTGGAAGGGCATCAACGAATCCGACATGATCCTGATGCCGGATGACGAAACTTCGTTCATTGACCCGTTCACCGACGAAGCGACCGTGATCATTCGCTGTAACATCGTTGACCCGATCACCGGTCAGGGCTACGAGCGCGACCCGCGTTCCATCGCACTGCGCGCCGAGGAATACCTGAAGTCCACCGGTCTGGGCGACACCGTGCTGATGGGCCCGGAGCCCGAGTTCTTCGTATTCGACGACATCACCTGGGGTGCCGAAATGGGCGGCGCCTTCTACAAAATCAACTCTGAAGAAGCGGCCTGGTCTTCCGGCGCCTCTTTCGCAGAAGGCAACATGGGTCACCGCCCGGGCGTTAAGGGCGGCTACTTCCCGGTTCCGCCGGTCGACTCCCTGCACGACATCCGTGCCGCCATGTGTTCCGCCATGGAAGCCATGGGCCTGGAGATCGAAGTACACCACCACGAAGTGGGCACCGCTGGCCAGTGTGAAATCGGCGTTGGCGCCAACACCCTGACCAAAAAGGCTGACGAAGTTCAGATCCTGAAGTACGCGGTACACAACGTAGCGCACGCTTACGGCAAAACCGCCACCTTCATGCCCAAGCCGCTGGTAGGTGACAACGGTTCCGGTATGCACGTACACCAGTCCTTCAGCAAGGACGGCGTAAACCAGTTCGCGGGCGACGCCTACGCTGGCCTGTCTGAAACTGCCCTGTTCTACATCGGCGGTATCATCAAGCACGCACGCGCCCTGAACGCGATCTGTAACGCGTCTACCAACTCCTACAAGCGTCTGGTTCCGGGCTTCGAAGCGCCGGTAATCCTGGCCTACTCCGCGCGTAACCGCTCTGCGTCCATCCGTATCCCGTTCGTGCCGAGCCCGAAAGGCAAGCGTATCGAGACCCGCTTCCCGGATCCGACCGCCAACCCGTACCTGGCCTTCGCTGCACTGCTGATGGCTGGCCTCGACGGCGTGAAGAACAAGATCCACCCTGGCGACGCTGCAGACAAAGACCTGTACGACCTGCCGGCGGAAGAGCTGGCCGAGTACCCGACCGTTGCTGCCAGCCTGGATCAGGCCCTGGAAGCACTGGATCAGGACCGCGCCTTCCTGACCGAAGGTGGTGTATTCACTGACGACGCCATCGACGCCTACATCGAACTGAAGAAAGAAGAAGTACAGCGTCTGCAGATGACCACGCACCCGGTTGAGTTCGAGCTTTACTACTCTTGCTAATGTAAGTCCTGCCAATTAGCAGGTATCATCTCTGCGCCCCCGCCGGTTCTTTTGAAGGGCCGATGAGAAGGTGCAAAGATGACGAGAAGCCCATACCGACAGGTGTGGGCTTTTTTTATGCGCCGAACTCGGTGGTATATGGCTGGAGTATTTATGCGGTTATATCGTTCGCGAGTACACTAGCCTTTAGAGAACGGAATGTTGCAAAGAAGATTGCGGGAGCGCCCATGATCAGATCCACCGCGCAGTTGTCCATACTCTGGCTTGCACTACTGGCAATGCCGGGTTTGGCCCAGGAGCACAGTGACGACAAATCCGCCGCCCAGGGGAATTCCTCCGGTAGCGCCGTCTACAAGATTGTCGGCCCCGATGGGCGCGTGACATTCAGCGACAACCCTCCCGCTGGAGAAAAGGCCGAAAAAGTGGAAATCGGCCCTATCAATGTCCAGCCGGCCACCCCCGGGGAGGGTCTCCCCACGCGCAAACTGTCGCCGCGCAGTGAAGCAGAGCGTGAGCGCGCCGAACTGGGGCCGGTGAATTTTGCCATTGTCAGCCCAGCCAACGATGCGACTATTCCCCCGGGGCAGCGCTTTATTGTGCTCGAAGTGGCGCTGAACCCGGTGCCGCGGGACGGATATCAGTTTTTTGCGGTCATTGATGGCCAGCGCTGGTCCGGCAGCTCCTCCGGTACCAGCCTGGATATATCGGCGCTGGAACGCGGCACTCACACCATCCAGGCAGTATTGCTCGGTGCCAGCGGCGAGCCCCTGGCGCAGTCCCAGACCATCCAGGTACACGTTAAGCGCCCCGGCGGTCAGGTGCCGGACTTCCCCGCCGAGCAGGCCCCACAGATGCCGCGCTTGCCGCAGGCCCCCGGAGTGGCGAAGCCAATCAAGCCCCAGCCGCGCTGAGGCAGGCACAATACCTGCCCCTCCGACACAGCCCTCGCCAGCGTCCGCAGCGGGGGCTTCATTCTTTCTCGGTTTGTTCTCGGTTTGCAGTTGCGCCCCGCACTGACTCACTCGCCCGTACCCACGCCCCACAATGTGCTTCGGCGCTGGCCATTTTTTGCTCTGCGCACAATAATGGTGCGATCGATATTGGCTGCAGCCGCCAGTGGCTCGTAAATCTTCATATGGGCCCGATTTTTTGCGCCATTTTGGTTTGCTTCTTGCACTGCCATTAAGCGAACCGGACTTGTGAATTACTTCGGAACCGCGAATGCTCAATGACCGCCAGTTGCGCCTGCTGTTGGACAACCTCACCTCGGCCGTTTTGGTGCTCGATGAAAACCTGTCCCTCTGCTATCTGAACTCCGCCGCGGAAGACCTGGTGGCGGCGTCCAGCGCCCGCGCCTGTGGCCAGCCCCTCGAGGAGGTGGTACGGGAAAACCCCGCGGCCCTGCAGGCGCTGCGCTCGTCACTGGCCAGTGGTGAGAAATACACCGTGCGTCGCGCCCTGTGGTTTTTGCACAACCTGGAAGAGTGCACCGTCGACTACTCGGTAACCCCGCTTACCGAATTGGGGCTGCTGTTGCTGGAAGTACAGTCGATGGACCGCCTGCTGCGCATTGCGCGCGAGGATGCACTGATCTCTGCGCAGGAGACCACCCGCAATCTGGTGCGTGGCATGGCGCACGAAGTCAAAAATCCCCTCGGTGGTATTCGCGGAGCGGCACAGTTACTGCAAAGAGAGCTGAGTGAGCTGGATGATGAAGGGCTTGGGGAGTACACCCAGATCATCATCGAAGAAGCCGATCGGCTGCGTAATCTGGTGGACCGCATGTTGGGGCCAAGGATTCCAGTAAGGCTGGAGCCGGTGAACGTGCACACCATCACCGAGCGCGTCGCGCAATTGGTGGAAGCCGAGTGCAGTGGCGAGCTGATTATCCAGCGGGATTACGATCCCTCGATACCGGATATTCCGGCAGACAGCGAGCAATTGATCCAGGCGGTATTGAATATCGCGCGCAACGCCATGCAAGCCATCGAAGAAAATATTGGCCTGGCGGAGGGCAGTCTGACCATTCGCACGCGGGTGCAGCGCCAGTTCACCATTGGCCGCCGCCACTGCTCGCTGGTGTGCCGAATCGACATCGTCGACAACGGCCCGGGGATTCCGGAAGACATCCGTGAGCGGATTTTTTATCCGATGATTTCCGGACGAGCAGAAGGGTCCGGACTGGGACTTTCTATTTCCCAGCACATCATTAACCAACACCGGGGGCTCATTAAATGTGAGAGCCAGCCGGGACAGACCGAATTCCAGATTTATCTGCCGCTGGCCACGGACTAGCCGCGACGTTTTTACCAGGGCAGGTTGAAGACCGAAAGAACGAGTTGAATTAAAACGCAGGCCGGAAAATTACTATGAACAATCGCGTTTGGATCATTGATGACGACCGCTCCATCCGCTGGGTACTGGAGCGCGCGCTATCCCGCGCCGGGATCGATACCACCTGTTATGAGAACGGCGATCGCGCCCTGGACGATTTCTACAGTGAATCACCGGATGTGGTGATCAGCGATATTCGCATGCCCGGCTCCGATGGCTTTAAGCTACTCCAGCGTTTTCAGGCGGAACGCCCGTCGCTGCCCATCATCATCATGACCGCACACTCGGATCTCGACAGTGCGGTCGCCGCCTACCAGGGTGGTGCCTTTGAATATCTGCCCAAGCCATTCGACGTCGATGAAGCGGTGGCGGTTACCCGCCGAGCTCTGGCGCTGGCCAACGAGCAGCAGCCGGAAGAGCCGGTAGTAATCGAGAACGGCACCGGCAACAAGGAAATCATCGGTGAAGCGCCGGCGATGCAGGAGGTATTCCGGGCGATCGGTCGCCTGTCGCACTCCAATATTACGGTGTTGATTAATGGCGAATCTGGTACCGGTAAAGAACTGGTCGCAGCGGCGCTGCACAACCACAGTCCGCGTAAAAACCAGCCGTTTATTGCCCTGAACATGGCCGCCATTCCCAGGGACCTGATGGAGTCCGAGCTGTTCGGTCACGAAAAAGGCGCGTTCACCGGCGCCAGCGCTCAACGCGCCGGCCGTTTCGAGCAGGCCAACGGCGGTACTCTATTTCTGGATGAAATCGGGGATATGCCCGCGGAGACGCAGACCCGTCTGCTGAGGGTGCTTGCAGACGGGGAGTTTTATCGGGTGGGCGGCCACACCCCGGTTAAAGTCGATGTCCGCATTATTGCCGCTACCCACCAGGACCTGGAGCGCCTGGTAGAAGAACACAAATTCCGCGAAGACCTGTTCCACCGCCTCAACGTCATCCGTATTCACATCCCTCGCCTGGCAGATCGCCGCGAAGACATCCCGCGCCTGGTGCGATTCTTCTTCAACAGCGCCGCCAAAGATCTGGGCGTCGAGCCCAAAATTCTTACCAAAGAAACCGAAGAATATCTGTCTGGTCTGGATTGGCCCGGCAACGTGCGCCAGCTTGAAAACACCTGCCGCTGGATCACCGTCATGGCTTCCGGCCGCGAAGTGCACATCGACGATCTGCCGCCCGAGCTTCACCAGCAGGGCGCCACCAGCGAAGCACCCCAGGACTGGCAGAAAGCCCTGCGATTGTGGGCGGATCAGGCGCTGGCTACCGGTCAGCGGGAGATCCTCAGCGAAGCGGTTCCCGCGTTCGAGCGTGCACTGATCGAAATCGCCCTAAAGCATACCGCCGGTCGCAAGCGCGATGCCGCGGAACTGTTGGGCTGGGGGCGCAATACCCTGACCCGAAAGCTCAAGGAATTGGGTATGAACGGGGCTGACGACTGAGCATTCATAGAAAAATGGTTATAACTGGCGCCACTAGGTGCCCGTTTTGGTTATACTTGGTTCTGATTCCCGGCGACAGCGCCCAGCCAGGGGTGCCGCCAAACCTATCACCGCTGCCACCATTAAGTGTCCAGAACCATGAGTGAACTGCCCAATTGTCCCCAGTGCCAATCCGCGTATACCTATGAAGACCGCGACCTGTTCGTTTGCCCCGAGTGTGGCCACGAATGGAGCGCTGGTGATCCAGTGGAAGAGGAGGGGCTGAATATCAAGGACGCCAACGGCAATCCGCTGGCAGATGGCGACACCATTACCGTGATCAAGGACCTGAAAGTGAAGGGCTCGTCCGCGGTGGTAAAAGTGGGTACCAAAGTAAAAAACATTCGCCTGGTGGAGGGCGATCACGATATCGACTGCAAAATCGATGGTATCGGGCCCATGAAGCTCAAGTCGGAGTTCGTCAAAAAAGCGTGATGCGACCGGGCGCCACCGGCGGCGCCCGCATTCCCTCCATGGTCGGCGATGGCATTCTGGACCAGACTTAGTGAAAGTTCTGGGGTCAGCCGATGTTAGCCGACAACTTCTTCCACGCCATACCTCTGCCAGCGGTTTACTTCTTTACCGTGTTCTGGGTGATCGCTGCCCTATGGCTGGGGCTGGCGCTGGGGCGGCGATATATCCGACGGTTGGGTTCTGATAAAGAGCCTTCCATTGGCAGTGCCGTTACCGCAACACTGGGGCTTCTGGCCTTTCTACTCGCATTTACCTTCAATATGACCGCGGACCGTTACAACAAGCGCAAAGCGTTACTGTTGGATGAGGTCAATGCGATTCACACCGCGTATCTGCACGCCGACTTTCTCAAGCCTCAGGCGGCGCGCGCAACACAGGACTTGCTATTGGAATACGCCACGCTGCGGTACTTCGACCCGAAACGGGAGGGGGTACCGCAGAAGGTGCTGGACAGGAGTGTGGTGATTCACGAGGCGCTGTGGGCGCAGGTGCGGGCGCACGTGGCAGAGGGTTACCAGGGCGCGTATTTGCGGCAGTTTGTAGATCCGGTGACCGATATCATTAATGCGCACAACGCACGCGTGGTTATCGGGATGGAGTATCGGATTCCCGGCCCCATCTGGCTGGCACTCTACTTTCTGACCGGGTTGGCGATGCTGGCGATTGGCTTCCAGTTTGGCGTCAGCCGCAGCGGCTCGGTGCAGCTGGCGGTGACTCTGGGGCTGACCTTCGGCACCGTGATTCTTTTAATTGCCGATCTGGACCGCGCGCTGGAGGGAGTGATCATCGTCGACCAGACTCCCATGGCGGAAATGCGGGATATCCTGCGCGCGTCGGAGGCCCTGCGCTGACTAACCGGTTGGTTTGTCGCTGAGGTTTTGCGGCTCATCCAGTGTCAGTGCAGACTCGTCGTCCGGAGGCAGCAAGGGCTCATCTTCGGCAATAAACTCCCGCATAAAGATTTCCCAGAACGCCATAAACAGCGCGGCCAACAGAGGCCCGATCGCAAAGCCGCTAATGCCAAACATCAACAGGCCGCCAACGGTGGAAAACAGCACAATATAGTCCGGTAACTTGGTGTCGCGGCCTACCAGGATCGGGCGCAAAATGTTGTCTACCAGGCTGATTACCGCGACACCGTAGATCATCAGCACCGTTGCCTTGACGGAATCACCGGTGGCGTAGAGGTACAGCGCGGCGGGGAACCAGATGATTGCGGCACCCACTGCCGGCAGCAGTGACAGCACCGTCATTACCACCCCCCACAGCAGCGGCGCAGGCAGCCCGAGCACCCAGAAAATCAGACCGCCCAGAGTGCCCTGAGTTACCGCCACTACCAGGTTGCCCTTGATGGTGGCGCGGGTCACTTCGGCGAATTTTGCCAGCAGCAGTTTTTCACGTTCGTCACCCAGTGGCAGGGCGCGAATCAGCAGCGCCACCAGTGAGTTGCCGTCGCGGATCAGGAAGAAGGTGAGGTACAGCATCAGGCCGAGGCTGACGAAAAAATTGAGGGTGTTCTGACCCAGCGCAAGCGCGTTTTTGGCGATCAGGCTGCCGGCGGTCATCAGCCCGCCCAGCAGGCGCTCTTTCAATCCATCGAAATCCAGCCCGAAGCGCTCGAGGGCGGCGTTGACACCGGGAAACGCCTGGCGTACCTGTTCTACTTTGGCGCCGAGATTGACTTCACCGGACTGGACCTTCTGATACAGGGCGGCTACTTCACTGATAAACGAACTGGCCACCAGCAGCACCGGAATCACCACCACCACGATGCACAGGATCAGCGTGGTCAAAGCGGTGAGGTTGGGCCACTTGGGAAAGCGGTTCAGCAGATAGCGGTACAGCGGATGAAAAATCAGCGCGACCGCACAGGCCCAGAAGATGGCGGTAAAAAATGGCTTGAGCAGAAAGGCAAAGGCCACGGTGACCATCGCCAGGGTAAATATGAACGAGCGTCTTTCCAGTCTTTCCTGCACCTGGGAGTCCCTGCTTTCTTGTTATCAAAAGAATCTAGGCGCAATGAAAACAGATAGACTGGCGCTTTGCCAGCGGTTACCAGCGTCGATAGCCGCAGGTATCCACATGGAAGCGGATGCCGCTGTAGATACCCAACCCCATGTTCCACTTGCGGCCGTACTTTTTGTGAATACGGCGCAATTTGGGTAGCAGCTGTTTACGGGTGTATTCGTCCTCCGGGATCATGTCGAGTCCACAGAAGTGCATATGTTTACTGGTGCGCGCGCCGCCTGCCTTGGCGTTGTAACCGGCGGTGCGCCAGCCGGACAGCACGATAACCGGGCCAATGGCCGGAATGATGTATTCCTTTAAGACCTTGAGGGTATCCACCATGGTCTCCCAGGTGTCCTCCGGAGGAATGGCAAAGGGGGGCTCGTCGATCTCTTGCCAGTCGGTGCCCTGGCGCATCAGTTCAAACGGCGGCACCACTTCATTTACGTGGTTGATTTCCAGAAAGCGTTCGAGCTTTTCAAACTTCGCGCGGTTGTCCCCCTCGTCGAGAAATTTCTCAAACGCCAGCGGAGTTGCTGCGGTATACCCTTTGATGCGGTAGATCAGCGGGACGTCCGGGTCGACGGGTTCCGGCTCGATATGGGCGACCGGAGAGACGATGCGCTCGGCCAGCTGCTTTACCTTTTCAACCGTGAGCACTACCAGCACCAGTGAAGCAGCGAGAACCAGTGCGACAATCCATATGACCCGCCGTCGCTCGATATGGATGTCAATAAATTCGTGGTCTTCACTTTCTTTGATATCCATAGAATCGACTTACTACTAAACAGACAAAGGTATTAAATAATCACCAGCGGCGGAAACCGCAGGTGTCCACGTGAAATCGCACACCACTGTATATCCCGAGGCCCATATGGCTTTTGGGTCCGAGACGAGCGTGCAGGCTGCGCAGCTCCTCAATCAATTCCTTGCGGCTGATATTTGATTGCGGCACCAGGTCCACCCCGCAAAATGTCTTGTGCTTACTTTTCTTGGAGCCACCCGCCTTGCGGTTGTATTCATCGCTGCGAAAGGCGGAGACAATGTCCACCGGACCGATGGCGGGCACCAGTTCGTCGCGGATCAGCTTCAGGGTGGCGACCATATTCGGCCAGTATTCCTCGGGTGGAATAGCGAAGGGAGGCTCGTTGATATCCAGCCAATCAGAACCCTGGCGCAACAGGTTTTCGGGCTCTGTGGCGTCGGCGACGCCCGCCTGTTTGAGGAAGCGTGCCAGCTTCCCGAATTCACGCCGGTTGCGCCCCTGGCGCAGAAACTGATTGAGAGTAGCGTGGGTGGCGACCCGATAGCCCTTGAGTTCGTAGTAGGGCTTTTCTGCGGCCTTGTACTGCAGATACAACCACAGCGCCACTAGCAGCACCAGCAGCAAGCCGACAACCCCCGCCACTACCCACCAGTTGGTTTGCTGGTCCGGTGGCAGATGATCGTACTGACGTTTTGCCTTGGAAAATGGATTGCCCGATGGCATGTGCGCTAGCCGCTCGCCCGTAAAAACTGATCCTTTATTGACTATAGCCGTCTCTACTCAGGCTGCTGGTATCGGTATGTCAGGCACAAAAAAAGGCGATCCGAAGATCGCCTTTTACTGGGGGGCGGTCGCGACACCGCCGTGGATCAAACACTCTGGCCGGCAGTTATGCCTTGGGGCCGGCGCCTTTGATGCTGTCGCTTACCGCGAACTTCTCGATGTTCTCGGCAAACAGGCCGGCCAGTTTTTTGGCGGCCGCGTCGTAGGCATCCTGATCCGCCCAGGCGTTGCGCGGATTCAGGTAGGACTTATCCACACCCGGTACTTCGGTGGGGATTTCCAGGTTCATGGTGTCCAGCTTCTCGGTCTGGGCGCCTTCTAACGCGCCGCTCTGGATCGCCGCAACCACCGCGCGGGTAACCGGGATCGGGAAGCGCTTGCCCTGATGTTGAGAAGAGCCGCCAGAGCCGCCAGTCCAGCCGGTATTGACCAGGTACACCTTGGAGCCGAAGTCCTCGATGCGCTTCATCAGCAGGTCCGCGTATTCGCGCGGTGCACGCGGCATAAACGGTGCGCCGAAGCAAGTGGAGAAGGTCGGGTGGATGCCCGCTTCCGCGCCCAGCTCGGTGGAGCCCACGCGGGCGGTGTAGCCGGACAGGAAATGGTAAGCGGCCGCTTCCTTGGACAGGACGGAAACCGGTGGCAGAACGCCGGTGACATCGCAGGTCAGGAAGATCACATTTTTCGGCTCGCCAGCGCGGTTTTCCAGCTGGCGCATTTCCACGTGCTCCAGCGGGTAGGAGCAGCGGCCATTCTCGGTGAGGCTGGTGTCATCGTAGTCCGGTACGCCGGCGTCATCGGTTACCACGTTTTCCACGATGGCACCGAAGCGGATGGCATCCCAGATCACCGGTTCGTTCTTCTGGCTCAGATTGATGGTCTTGGCGTAGCAGCCGCCTTCCATATTGAACACGCCGCCCTTGGCCCAGCCGTGCTCGTCATCGCCGATCAGATAGCGATCCGGGTCCGCAGACAGGGTGGTCTTGCCGGTGCCAGACAGGCCGAAGAACAGGCACACATCGCCCTCTTTGCCCACGTTGGCCGCGCAGTGCATCGGCATCACGTCTTTTTCCGGCAACAGGAAGTTCTGCACAGAGAACATGGCCTTCTTCATCTCACCGGCGTAGCGCATGCCCGCCAGCAGCACCTTGCGCTGGGCAAAGTTGATGATCACGCAGCCCTCGGAGTTGGTGCCGTCGCGGGACGGGTCACACTCGAAGTTGGCCGCGTGCAGGATGCGCCACTCTTCCTTGCCCTTGGGGTTGTACTTTTCTGCGCGGATAAACATGTTGCGACCGAACAGGTTATGCCAGGCGGTCTGGGTAGTGACTTTCACGGGGATATAGTGGTCTTCATCCTGGCCCACGTGCAGTTGCTGCTCGAAGCGGTCGTGGCTGGCCACGAAATCTTCAACGCGGCTCCACAGAGCGTCGAATTTTTCCGCGGGGAAAGGACGGTTTACGTTGCCCCATTCGATGCTGTCGGCGGTGGACGGTTCTTCCACCACGAAACGGTCCGCAGGAGAACGACCGGTGCGCGCGCCGGTTACCGCCAGAAGTGCACCGGTGTGAGTGAGGTGACCTTCACCGCGCTGCAGCGCCTGTTCGACCAGTTGTGCCGCGGAAAGGTTGGAGAACGCCTGCACCGACTCGTTTTGCTGTGCCATTCGCTTATTACCCATGAAAGTTGTATCACTGAAATAAATAGTAGGGGGTGCCGCCCGGAGTTGCTAAACAGATGCGAGATGGAACCGCGATAAAACTGGCGCCCCAGGCTGCTGGCGCGCGCATTATTACAAACTTCAAATCCCGATCACAGGAATGTGTGTATAAAGTTTGAGCAAAAATGGGGTTATATGGGAATTTTTTCGCGGAAATTTATTCAAAATTATGATGTAGTTTTTTTACTTCATAATTTTGGGGAATATTGGGTGTTCTGTAGTTTTTACTACAGTCGGATTATCCGAGACGGTTGCCGTTTGGCTGGACCGGCGGGCACAAAAAACGCGCCGTTTGGCGCGTTTTAGATTCAGTGCAGAGTATGTGGCGGGGCGTTAAACAGCTCTTCGACCTTGTCGCGATCGAAGCGGTAGGTCTGATTGCAGAACTGGCAGTCCGCGGTAATCTCGCCGCCCTGCTCTTCCAGCAACTGGTAGACATCCTCCGGTCCCATCGCAATAAGCGCCCGCGCACTGCGCTCCGCAGAGCAGCTGCACTTGAAGCGGATATTCGCCGTGCCCAGGCTCGCCGGCTCCATCTGGTGGAACAGGCGGAACAGCAGCTCGTCATGGGGCAGGTTGTGCAGCTCCTCGGCGGTGACCGTCGAAGCCAGCTGCACCCCGGTCTCCCAGGCATCTTCATTCTCCACGGCAGTCGCCGCGTTGTTTCCCGGCAGTACCTGCAGCATGATCCCGCCCACCGTATCGGCACTGGACTCGATCCAGAAGCGGGTTTGCAGTTGTTCGGACTGGGTAAAGTAGTCCTCCAGGCACTCTGCGAGGGTATCCTTCTCCAGCGGCACAATGCCCTGGTAGCGCTCGCCGTCCTGCGGATCCACGGTAATCACCAGCGCACCGCGGTTGCCCACCAGCTCGCGCAGGGTGGCGCCTTCCTTGATCTCGGCACCGTCGGCCACACGCGCCAGGCCGCGCACGTCACTTTGATGGGTACACTCGGCCACCAGTAGGGGCACATCGCCCTCGCCGCGGGCCTGCAGCATCAGCATGCCTTCGAACTTGAGCGTGGTGGCGAGCAGGCAGGAAGCGGCGAGGAATTCGCCCAATAGTTTCTGTACCGGCAGCGGCAGCTGGTTTTGCGTCAGTACTTCCCGGTAGGCATCGGTAAGCGTGACCAGCTGACCACGGATATCGTGCTTGGAGAAGATAAAGCGTTCCAACTGATCCGACATGATGTGTGCCTCGCTGACTATCGGTGGAGTATGGGGTGGGGTACGGGGGGAGGCGATTTTAGGGGCTGCCCAGCGGAAATGCGATAGCCTTCCATGGTAGTGCGCGATCTGGACAACCGCACAGGCGGTGCCTAGCCACACAGTTGACGGATCTGCGCCTCCAGCTTGCGCGCCTCCGCCACTCGCTGGCGCTCGCTGATGGTGGATTCCTTGCCCTCCGCATCTACGAAGTACACCGGCCCCTGCAGTATGGAAAGCTGCTTGCGAGCGCGCTGGCAGGCGAGCTGCTGCTGCCGCAACAGTTGGGCCTGCTCGGATTGCTTGCGCGCGGCGTATTCCTGATCGATCTGGTTGCTGCGGCGGGTTTCGGGGAAGTCCTGACGCCTTGTAGGGTCGGCGCCGTTGACCGGCTTTAACTGGCTGTCCAGAGATTCTGCCTCGGCCGCGGCTGGCGGGCGGTCGCCAAAGTGCACCTTGCCGTCCTTGTCGACCCAGCGGTATAGCTCGCCGGCCAATACCTGCTGACCTGCCAGCATGGCCAGCAGGATGACGCCCCGTGTCAGCCGGATTAATCCAGTGCCTCGCCAGTTCATCGCGTCCCCGTCCCCAGTTGCTATCTGATCTGTCGGTACTTGTGGTTATTGAACCTGGCCCAGCTCCGCTTCATCGGAAGCGACTTCGCCATTGTCATTGGCATCCGCCAGGGTGCCAAACAGCCCGAGAGAGTGGCGCTCGGGAATCTGGTAAGTCTGCAGGATCAGCGGTTGCTGCTCCCGCGCTGCCGCGCCGTCGAGCACCATGCGGTAGCCGGCGCCGTCCTTCAGTTCGATATATTCACGCTCGCTGCTTTCCATCAACTGCGCAAACTGCTGGAAGTCGCGGATTTTCTCACCATTCACGGTTTCGATGATCCAGTTTTTCCAGTCGTGGTAGCCGAGGTTGACCGGTGCCGGCAACACTTTCAGCGCGACTACCAGCTCCCGTTGCTCCGGGCTCGACCACTGATTGCGCGAGTAGAGGTACTCGATCGGTGCCTTGGAGTGCCAGTTGCCCCCCCAGCGCTTGATCAGGTTCATATTCAGCGGCACAAACACCACGCCGCCATAGATGTAGTAGCGCGGGCGCTGATCGAACTTTTCGCCCTGTACCAGTGAGCGCGAGGGCGGTGTGGCGGCGATGGTGATTTCTTCGTTGTAGATCTTGCCGTCGCGGGCAAAGCGCACCGGCAGCTGGTCGCCTACATGGTACTTGTCCACCGCGTAGTGGTAGTTGGTGCGCTGGTGCTCGCGCCACTCGATGGTGCGGTCGGCGGCGATATCGAAACCGTCTACCTGCAGCAGTACATCCCCGGGCTTCAAGACCTGCGCTGCCGGGGCATCTTCAAAAACCCGCACCACCAGTGCACCTTCCTGATCCGGCGCCAGACCCGCGGCGGCCTTCATGGAGGGGCTCTCCAGGCTCTGGGTTACCGCGCCGAGTTCCGGGAAGCCCTGGTGTACACCGTCTTTGGCGTCTTCCAGAACATGGTCAATGACACTCGGCGGAACAAAGTAACCGAGGTTTTCCGCGCCGTTGCTGTTGTTGGTCTGCATGGCGACACCGACGATTTTGCCGTTGGAGATCACCGGGCCACCGCTGTTGCCGGGGTTGATGGCGGCGTCGATCTGGCCGGCCATCAGGTAGCTTTCGGCGTGGGCGTAATACTGGTGTTCCACCCGGGATAGCACGCCGCGAGTGATGGACAGGGATTTGCCGCCGATGGGGTAGCCGTAGACGGTGACTTCTTCCTGCAGCTCGGGAAGGCTGCCAAAGGTGAGTGCGCGGGTGTCGTCGAAGAAGGCTTCGTCGTCGACGGTGAGTAGTGCGAGGTCGGCGTCGTGGGAGACGAATTTGACCCGCGCGCGAAATTTCTGCGCGTCGCCGTGGCGCTGTACCTGGATAAAGCTGCCGTTGGCGATGACGTGGGCGTTGGTAAGGATTTGCTTACCTTTGATCACGGCGCCGGAGCCGGACAGTTGCTGGGCGTTGAGCAGGGCCCAGGGGTTGAAGTAGTCGGGGGCGGCGGCGGTGGTGTAGATCTTGATGATCGAGCGCTTGAGCTGCTCCCGCTCGCGGCTGTCGGCATGGGCGAGTTGGGAGAAGCAGAGAATCAGCAGGCCCAGTTTGAACAGGCAGGGTTTCAGCAGGTGTTTCATTACGGCGTCGGGTCTTTGATTATTTGTTGGTCTGGGGCAGTTTAGCACTTTGGCGGGTTTGTGCTCTGTTGTGGTGGTATTGGGTTGTGGGGTTCGTTCTTTTGGAGTTGGGTGGCGGCCAGGCGCCGGGTGACCCTTTTCAGGACCGCTGTGAATACATCCCTGTACGCTGCGTCGGCGG
>NZ_JBSWXV010000007.1:0-220343 GCF_056160765.1 Microbulbifer sp. ABE4_465 | reverse complement strand
CTGCCAGCAGGTCTGCTTTGTTCAGGAATACAACGATGTAAGGTACACCTACCTGACGAGACAGCAGGATGTGCTCACGGGTCTGCGGCATCGGGCCGTCAGTCGCGCCACATACCAGGATAGCGCCGTCCATCTGAGCAGCACCGGTGATCATGTTCTTAACGTAGTCGGCGTGTCCCGGGCAGTCTACGTGCGCGTAGTGGCGGGTCGGGGACTCGTATTCAACGTGAGAGGTCGCGATGGTGATACCACGCTCACGCTCTTCCGGAGCGTTGTCGATACCGTCGAAGGCAACGGCAGCGCCGCCCCATACTTCGGCACATACGCGAGTCAGCGCAGCGGTCAGGGTGGTTTTACCGTGGTCAACGTGACCGATGGTGCCCACGTTTACGTGGGGCTTGGAACGTTCAAACTTTTCTTTTCCCATTGCGGGCCTCCCAATATAAGCGTGAGCCGAACTAGCGACTATTACCAAGAACGGCTCCCATATAGCCACAGACAAGAGTCCGTTCGGGAGCCTGCGCACCCGGGGCGCCTAACGACAAAAAACCCGGATACAAATAGCCGCGGAGACACAGGTCACCGCGGCTACGAATAATGGAGCTCATGGGCGGATTTGAACCGCCGACCTCACCCTTACCAAGGGTGTGCTCTACCCCTGAGCTACATGAGCTTACTCCAGAAGCCAGCAATCCTGCCGGCGCAGGCGGGGCTGCCTGCATGCGCCCAACCCAACAAGCTGGACGACTTTAGAACCAAGCTCATTCAAGCTTGCCAACCAGGCTCCGCACAATGAAATGGAGCGGGCAGCGGGAATCGAACCCGCATCATCAGCTTGGAAGGCTGAGGTTCTACCATTGAACTATGCCCGCGCTATCGCGTGCGATAACCTCCAGATAGAAGACCAAAAATCCTCTTCTACCTTCGATGCCAGCACACAGGCATCTGAATAATGGTGCAGGGGGGTGGATTATTCGGCCTTCGGCCTCACCCTTCGGGTCGTCGCTATGCGACGCTCACCGCCTGCTGCGCAGTCGGGGTCAAACCGCGGCGGTTCTCACCCACCCCTCAGGGGCTACGCTGAACTGCCTGCCACCCATAGGGCAAACTGTTCGAAATAATGGTGCAGGGGGGTGGATTCGAACCACCGAAGCTTGCGCGTCAGATTTACAGTCTGATCCCTTTGGCCACTCGGGAACCCCTGCTCGAAAGCGGTGCGTATTTTCTACAGCGACCTCTTCGATGTCAACAAGTTTTTCCTTAAATTTCACACACTTAACTGATCTTCTTCAGCAGCCCGCGAAACGGAAAAGAGATGGAGCTGGCGAGAGGAGTCGAACCCCCGACCGGCTGATTACAAGTCAGCTGCTCTACCAACTGAGCTACGCCAGCATCTCTAAATTTGAAGCCCGAAAGCTCCGCACACTTCAGCGACTGTTGACACCCCCTGAAGTGGAGGCGGGATTCTAGGGGAAGTGATCTCGACAAGCAACAGCCTGTTGTCGCTTTTCTTAACCCCGGCAGGCAAATTGCTTTTCCTCTTCGGCTACAACTCTTTGCTGCCCTGCTGAATCTCGCTGCACAGGTTTTGCCGGCGCCCAATATCCGGGTAGTCGAGCTGCAACTGCTGCCAAAACTCTTCCCCCAGAACCGCGCCCTCCTCAGTACCTTTCACACCAGACGCTCCCGACAAGACAACCCAGCGCTCGAGATAGGTCTGCGGCTCTTCGCGGAACTCCGCGGCAAATCCACGCCCCTGCAACTCCCTGGCCAGAGCTTCGGCTCGCTCCAATTCGGAAAAAATACCGAAGGAGATACCATTTTCCAGCGATCCCTTTGGAATCACATAACTATCGACACCCGCCGCCTGGAGCTCACGCAACTTGCGGAAAGCCTCCCTGGTGGAGTTCAACGGTGCCAGATAGACCCAGTAGCGCATTTGCCCCTGCATCTCGACATCTCTTAGCGCCGCGTCGACCTGGAGTGCCTGCAAACGCCGCACCACATCCTCGCCCTGATAGGCCTCCTCAAATGGACCCACCAAAGTACACAAGGGTGCAGCCTCAACAACAGACTCCCCAGCTTCCGCCTGCCCAGGCTTAACCGCAGGCGCCGGCCGCTCTCGCACCAGCTGATCGGGGTCCACCTCATTCAGCAGCGAGATAGTATTCACCCCGGTGTCCGTCGCCACCGCAACTGCCTTGGCCGCAGGTGTGCGGTCTGCGCTCAAAAACCACCCGAGCAACCCGAGGTTTACAGTCAACAACAAGAAAAATATCCAGCGCATACAAGTTTATTGATTCATCAGTTAATAAGTTGTGCGCGCACGGCACCATTCATCAAAGTAAGTGCGTCATCGAAGATTGTGCGCTGCAGCCACGCATCACACACTGGGCCCAGCAAGGGCGGCGTACGCCAACCCCTCCATGACAAGATCCTCCACCACCTCCGCCGGATGCGGGCAGAGTGCGGCGATCAGGGCACCGTCACCACCAGTGAACAACAGCCGCATCGCCGAGGCCGACTCCCGGGGCTGCATGCCTTTACCGCCCGACAATCGTCCCAGCAAAGCCTCACGCGCTCCTTCAACCGCCCCCAACACCATCAGCGGCAACCCCCGATTGACCGCATCCTCTGTATTGCAGCCCGGCGCCAGAGACATCCCTCCGGCAAACGACTCAGCAACTTTCACCGCATCTGTGTCGCTGTACAGGGCTCGGCGCATTAGCCCGAGGCCTGGAACGATATACCCGCCCAGATGCTGCCCACTTTCCGCCAGCAGATCCAGAGTGACCGCACTACCGCAATCCACGATCAGTGCCGGCGTTTTTGCCCGCCCGTGTGCCGCAAGCACCGCCAACCACCGATCCACTCCCAGGCGGGATACATCCTCGTACGCACAAGACACCCCGGCACTTTCGGCTGTTACCCGGGCAAATGCCACGGAGATACCCAATTCCCGCTGGAGTCTCGCATCAATCGCGAGGGAGACCTTTGCACCGGCAACATTCGCACAGCGGACCCCTGCCAGCCGATATTGCGACCAGCTCGGAGGCAAACGCCCGTCTTGCCACCAGGGCCCGGGCGCAAAAGCACCGCGGGCAATGATATCCACACTTCCGGCCTGGGTGCTGCGCACTAATCGCCACTTACCGCGGGTATTCCCCTGATCCAGCTCGAGAAAAATGTCACTCACGATATTCGCCCGCTGAGCCAGTGGCGGGGCGGAGAGAGACCTCCCCTCCGTGAAATACCTTTTGCTGCCCGTCTATTTCCAGCAGCAGGGCGCCACTGCTGTCGACCCCGCAGGCAATGCCACACCAGCGCTGTTGCGCCGACTGCACACATACCTCGGCGCCGGCAAACTGGTCGAGAGACATCCAGGACTGACGCCAGGGAGTGAAGCCCGTTTCCGGATACTCCGCGAGCATTGGCAGCAATTCATCCAGCATCGCCGCAACCAGCTCGTTGCGGGAAATACCCGGGTGTACCGCCTCGAGATCGATCCAAGGTTGGCCGATGGCTTCCGACACAGATTCCGGCAGGTGCATATTCAGGCCGATGCCCACTACCACGCCGCACCGATCGGTAAGGTCGCCGTTCAGTTCCAGCAAAACACCGGCCAGTTTACGTCCGCGACACCACACATCATTGGGCCACTTGAGGCGGATATCCGGCACGTCAAATCGCGCGAGCGCGCGCTCGAGGGCTACGCCCACAGCAAGGCTCAAACCTTCGAGTAACTGCACACCACCATTAAACTGCCAACCGATAGAGAGACTGATACCGGCGGCAAACGGGCTCTGCCACTGGCGGCCGCGACGTCCGCGGCCAGCGGTTTGCTGCTCGGCCAGAGTGACCAGCCCATGTCCGCGCCCGGCATCCAGAGCAGAAAGCACCTGCGCATTGGTGGAGTCCACCAGGTCGAACACCTGAAGCTCGGCGAGCTGCCGTGCAGCATCGGAATCCATCGCCGCGCGAATACGCGCGCCATCCAGCAGATCCAGGCCACCGGGCAGGCGGTAGCCCCGCCCTTTTACCGATTCCACCTGCAACCCAAATGCCTCGAGCTTTTGCAGCTGCTTCCAAACCGCCGCACGACTCACCCCCAGCACCTCCCCGAGGGCCTCACCAGAATGGACATTGCCGTCCGCCAACTGCGACAGCAACGGACGCAAGGCTCCAAGGGTAGCGCTTGTCTGCACGCTCAAAGCGAGCTCTCCCGCGCGCCAAACTTATTCTGGTGACTACTCATTTCAATGCCCACTTGTCACATCCTCTCTACAAATAGCGACGACGGTAACGCGGGCCGAGAGCGGTAAGAATTTCATAGCCAATGGTTCCCGCGGCGGCACCCATGTGATCGACGGTGAGGATGTCATTCAGCACCTCAATAATCTCAAGCTGCTGACGCTCCGTTTCGCTCAGTGCGCTGATATCAAACACCGATGTATCCATGGATACCCGCCCCACCATAGGCACCGGCACACGGCGCTCCCCGATCACAGCACAGCCACGCCCCCGGCCACTTTGGGTGCGCAGTATACCGTCCGCATAGCCCCCCCTCACCACTGCCAGCCAGCTACCGGCTGAAACCGATTGCGTAGCCCCATACCCCACCGCGCGGTGATCAGTTATTTTCCGCTGCTGCAGTACCGGCAAGCGAAGGTTTACCACTGCGTTCATAGGGTTTTCTGACCCCGGCACTGGATTGATGCCGTAAAGGGCTGATCCCGGACGCACCAGGTCAAAATGATATTCCGGCCCAAGATAAATGCCGGAGGAATTGGCGAGGCTCGCGCGCGTCTCGGGGCGGTGCACCCGCAGTCGCTTGAGAAATTCGGTAAACGCATCCAGCTGCCAGCGGTTTTGCGGGTGCCCGACCTCTTCGGCACACGCCAGGTGGCTGATCAGTAGCTGGATATTGCTGCGCGCCAGAAGGGGCAAGTCTGCCAGTAACTGATCGAACTCTTCGGCACTCATGCCGAGCCGGGTCATACCCGTGTCCACCTTGAGCGCACAGGGTGCGGCCGACCCTCTCTTGGCCGTTGCCGCACACCACTGCTGCACCTGGTCGAGCGTCACCAGTACCGGGGTCAGACCGGCGGCCGCACACGCCAACTCACAGCCCTGGCGCACACCGGTGAGCAGGTAGATTTCCACGCGATCACTTTCAGCCTCGCTGCCAAACTCACCGCGAAACACCTCGCGCAGTTCAAGCCCCTCGGCGAGAGTGGCGACAAAAAATTCCCGACAGCCGGCGCGATACAGGGGTACCACCACCTGCGCCATGCCCAGGCCGTAGGCATCAGCCTTGACCACTGCCGCGCACTGGCCGGGCTCAGAGAGCATTGAGCACAAGCGCTGGTAGTTTGCGACAATCGCCCCCCGATCAATGCTCAGCAGTCCTTCGCGTTCGGATTCCGTTATTGACACCTTTACCTCATTTAACCGGCAGAGAGGAGGGATTCCCGGCGCAGGGCGCGGGCGCCCGTCACCACGGCAGCAGCAACAAAGAGTAGAGTGACCACAGACCCGGCAAGCATCCAGGCCAGTGAAACCTCTTCACCCACAAGCAAACCTTTTAACCACTGCTGATGCCCGATCAGCGGCAGCAATTGCCAGGAATCAACGAGGCTGACCTGGGCCATATCCAACCCCATCAACAAAACTAGCGGCGCAATCTGCAGGATACTCAGCTGGGTCTGGGCATCCTTGAACGACTGCGAACGCAGCGCCAGCAAGATCTGCAGCACCGCAACCAACAGCGCCAGCGGCAGCAGTAAAAGCCCCATACTAATGACACCGGATACGGTGGTGGCCTGCTGAATACCCAGCTCGGCGAGCGGCATCACCGGCATCAGGGCCACAAGCGCACCGATGGCCAACAGCGCCCCCAGCCAACCAAGGCTCGCCACTGCGAGCATTTTGGCGGTAATAATCTGCCACGCCGGCAGCGGCTGCAGCAGTAGCGTCTCCATACTGAGCCGCTCTCGCTCTCCCGCGGACGTATCCACCGATGTTGCCAGGCTCGCCACAAACAGGGTGAGAATCAGCAGCCCCGGTACCATGGCCAGCAGCAGCGCACCGCGTGCAGAGGGGGTACTCACATCGCGGGTTTCCAGCTTCCACGGGGACAGTAATTGCGGCGCAACACCACGCGCAGCCAGCCGCTGGGTCACCACCATCTGCTGCAAGCCCCCCAACCGCTCCTGTAGCTGGCGCTGGGTGCGGCCGGCATCGGTGCTGGAGGTATCGACATACAGATACAGGGGCGGCGCACGAAAATCCCGGTAGCGCTGAGCGAAGTCTTCGCCAAATTCCAATACCAGATGATAGTCCGCCGCAAGCAACGCGCGGGGCTCACCGCCGCCCAGGTTATCAATCTCAACCCCTGGACCGCGCAGCCGCTCTGCCAGCAATGGCGCATACTCTCCGCCAAGTATCGCGACCCGCGTCACCTCCTCGGATTTCTTCTTGATCATAAACATCGAGCCACCAGCCATCATTGCCGGGAACATCAAAGCGAAGCTCACGGCCATGATCAATGCGCGGCGGTCGCGCCAGGCCTCGAGAAATTCTTTGCGCAGTAGCGGCCACATCAATTTCAACGGTTCATATCGCAACACGAATTTACCTGCTCCACTCATACCAGCGCCTCTTTTACCTGCGCTGAGCGCTCACCGTAGGCGAGCGCCACAAAACTGTCTTCGAGATTGTCGCAACCTGTGTGCTGCAACAACTCTCCGGGGGTACCGCGCCCAACAATTTGCCCCCGGGACATTACCAGCACGCGATCGGAGAGCTCTGCCACTTCCGGCATGACATGGCTTGAGAACAGGATTGAAGTACCCGATTCGCGCAGGCGCAATAGCGTGCGGCGCAACAGCCTCACCGCCAGCACATCCAGGCCGCGGGTTGGCTCATCGAGGATCAGATGCTGAGGGCGGTGCACCAGGGCGCGGGCCAGAGAAACCTTCATGCGCTCCCCCTGAGAAAAGCCCCCCATGCGACGCCGCCACAGTGCATGGAGCTCCAGTTCTTCACAAATGGATTCCAGCGCCCGTTTCAGCTCGCTGCCGGACAGTCCCTGCATACGCGCAAAAATGTTGAGGTATTCGTCAACGGTCAGGCGCTCGTACAGCCCCTCCCGATCACCGACCACACCGAGCTGCCTGCGCACGCCCTGCGGGTCCACGGCCGGATCCAGGCCTCCCACCAGCACCTGACCACTTTCGGCACCCAGTAATCCACAGACAATCCGCAGGCAACTGGTTTTACCGGCACCATTGGCACCGAGCAATGCGGTAATACGCCCATCCGGGACCTCGAAGCTGAGCTCGCGCAAAACCGGCTGGCCAGCAAACGACTTGCTGATTCCCTGTACTCGAATCACGGCTGGCCTCCATCTTGTTCGCTGGCGGTCATAGCCGCACCTTCCATCGATGCGCCCGGCACCTGCTCCGGCGCAAATTCAGGCCCAAAGGCCGCCGCCATAAAGGGTGGACGCTTGATATCCGCCACACAGCTTTGATCCAGCTCGGCACTTTCACCGTCCAGGAATTCCAGGATCAGATCGGGAATACAGCCGCGGGCGCTATTGATGTGCCCCCCGCCCTGCACGATCAGGTGCTGGCTGTTTTGCAGATAACCCAGTGATTCCTCTGCGTAATGCGGTGGGGTGATCGGATCCGCACTTCCAGAGATCAGCAATACAGGATGCGCGCGGGATTCACTCGGCGCATAGCCGCGTGGGGGCACAGGCCAATTCTCGCAGCCGCGCACAAACGGTTGCAGGAATGCATTCCCCAGAAATGTGCCCGCGCTGTCCGCGGCCATTTCGTCCGCGCTGATACGCTGTATCTCCTCCGCACAGGCGACGGAGAAGGTCAGTCCCATGGCCATGCTGCCTTCCATTGCGGAAAACAGGCCCACAATACCGGCCAGCGGCATCAGGTTCCCCTTGGCGGCCTGATCCACAGCAAACGGCAATTGCGCCGCGGCACCGGGATCATATAGAGCCGTGCGCACCGCATTGGCCAACATCCACCCCTCCACCGGCTCTTCCGCAGGGAAACCGGTAAACGGATCCGGGAAACTTACCGCACGCGCCCGGTCCCAGCTTGCGAGCATCTGATCCAGCGCCGCGCGCCAGTCGCCAAACTCTCGACATACGGGGTCTTCCGCGCAGTCGCGCTGCAACTGCTGCAGCGCGGATTCCGCCTCCTGAGCGGTCAGGAATACTTTACTTTCAATGGGGGCCACGCCGTCGAGTACCAGGCTGCGCAGGGAATCCGGGTACCACTGCTGGTACAGCAGTGCCGTCCGCGTGCCCCAGGAGCCGCCCCATAGACTGATCTTGTCGTGCCCCAACGCCTTGCGTACCTGCTCGAGGTCTTCCACTGTCTGGCGGCTATTGAGGGTCATTGGCCGGTCGGCGGCGCGCGCATAGCACTGGGCAATCAGCGCGGCAAACCGCTCCAGGTCAGAGGGCGGCGCGGTGCTTACGCCACAGTCGAACATATCTGACAATCCGGCACCGCGGCGGTCCACAAACACCACATCGCGCTCACGATTGATTTTGCGCAGCGGATTGAGCAATTGCACCAGATCCGATGCCGCCTGCCCCGGCCCCCCCGCCAGCATATAAAGCGGCTCCTGCTGGCCGCCGTTCAATGCCGGCGCCACCAGTACCGCAAGCTCTGCTCCCTGCCCGGCTTGCGGGCCAGTGACCGGCACCCGGTAACAGCGCAGCGCATCGGACCAGCCACTGCCGTAGCAAGGCTTCGATTCAAGAGGCTGTGTCACCGGCGTCGGCTCAGCCATGGCACACACACCCGATAACCCCAGGGCTGTCGCCAAAAACAGTCGCTTGCTGCCGTTTATCATTCTTTTTTGCTTCAACATCGGATACCCGCGCATTATTTGTCGCTTCCGCAGTCTACCGAAGTTTTCCCGCCACCGCTGTGCTCTCCATTCACCGCACTCCGGCAAACCTCCGGGGATACAGGAGATTGCCGTAGCGTCCGTCGGCGCCGAGTGGTATGGTTTGCCGTCGTTTGACTACAGAATAAGCAACGAACCCGCCGAGATGAGCTTTTCAGACAGAGAAAAACAACTGGTACGGGCAGCCTTTGCCTGGGGCCAGATCACCCAGAAAGAAGGCTATACCCTGTCTGACCTGGAAATCGAGAAATCCGTCCTTTTCCGTCGCCTTCTCGCCGGCCGTCCGCCCCTGGCTTTCCCGCCACCCCTGCGCCACGGTTTCCCCTGGTACGAGGTGATTGAGGGCCGCAGCGAACACGTGGTCAACGCCTCAGAGGCCTCCCCCGAGCACAGCATTATTGCCCCCGGTAGCAAGCCCGGCGATACCTGCATTCTGATCGACGGAGCCTTCTGGCGCGTAGCGGAAACTCTGCGCGAGCGCGAGGAATATCTGGTGGAATGGGGTGAATACCCCATGCAGTGGCGCCTGCAAAAGCAGTGGGAAGTCAATTATGAGATGACCCAGCAACTGCACAATTTCCGCAAGCAAAACCCTGAGGCCAATGTGAGCCTGGCGCCGGGCAGCGGCCAGCGGGAGTACAGCGAGTTCCGCGTGGATGACGACCAGACGGTGTGGCTCTCGGAATGGCACCTCACTCGTATCGGCTTGCCTGGATGGGTGTGGGTTGGCCAGGAGGCGGATGCGGAGCCTTCCACTTACGAGCTCGCCCCTATTTGCCAGGATCAACAGGGCCCGCTGGTTCTGGGCGTCGCCGGCGCCGAGCGCGGACCGGGCTGGCTGCGCATCGAGCTGGTGGATGGCGATGCACGCTATATCAAGCTGGGCGACGAGCTGGAATACAAGATGGCAATTGCCTCAGCCGTTACCGAGTTCGATCGTCTGCTGCACAGCATTTCCGGTGAACAGCTGGAAGTGATGGATCGCCGCGGTGACGAACTGCTTCGCTGCTACCGCGTCCCCATGCACCTTGCTCCTCTTGAGCAGTTTGACCTCGGGGATGTGAATTACGATCTGGTGCCGGATAACGCTTACGCAGGGTAATTTAAACCTCTGTGGTTTTTGCTACGGTACTTCGTAGCACTTCCACTGGCGGCGCCGCCAGTGGTGAAAGTTCGCGAGACACGCCGTGAACCCATCCCTGGGGGCTCTGCAAAAACATCCTGTTTTTGAAGGTCTCGCGAACTTCCCCCACCGTCGGCACCTTCACATCTGGCTAAACTACCCCGATTCAACATTTGCTTACGAAGCACACTCGTTCAAATTGAAGCTGGAGTGCTGGGGTGTTGTATTTGGAAGCGTCGCAAACAGGGACGTTTGCGACGCAGCGTACAGGGATGTATTCACAGGGGGGCGCCCAGCTCGGTTCCAAATACAACACCCCAGTGCTCCGGCGCCACCGGAGGGCCGCAAGAAGAAATACCACCAAACTCAAACTAATCCACATCTCTGCCACGCCCAGCACGCAACAACTCAAACCACGCTTCTCGATCCAGTTCCATTTCCAACGCGGCCAGCGCTGCAACCAGACGCTTGGGATTACCACTCCCCAGCACCGGAACCATGTGTGAGGGATGTTTCAGCAACCACGCCAGCGCCAATTGCATGGGGCCGTTTTCCGCATCTAACCCGAGTGATTTATTCAAGCGAGCCAACTCCTGCTGTACTCGCGTCGCATCTGTGTCGTCGCCACTGAACAAGCGTCCGCCCGCAAACGGTGACCAGGCCATGGGGATTACCTTGTGTTGCTGGCAGTGGTCCAACTGGCCGTCAAACATGGGCTGAGAGTGCAGCAGGGAAACTTCGATCTGGTTGGCGACCAGTGGCAACGCCACACGGGACTGCAACAGGTCGAACTGGTGCGGAAGGAAATTGGAAACCCCGAGGTGTTTTACCTTGCCTTCCTGCACCAGGGTCTCGAGAACGCCGGCCAGCGCGTCCGCATCCATCAACGGATCGGGGCGGTGTAGCAGTAACAGATCCATCTGCTCGACGCCCATATCCCGCAGGCTGGTTTCTACCGCCGAGCGGATATGCCCCGCACTGGTATCGTAGTGATTGATCCGCGCACCGGATGCCTCGCCCGCAAGGCGAATACTGCACTTGCTGACAATCTCCATGCGCTCGCGCAATTGTGGTTGCAGCTTCAGTGCCTCGCCAAAAAACTGCTCGCAGCGATAGTCCCCGTAGATATCCGCAAGATCAAAGGTTGTCACACCCAGGTCCAGCATCTGCTCAAACAGCGACACACGCTCGGCCGGGGAATAGCCCCAGTCGGTCAGGCGCCATAGGCCAAAAGCGATGCGGGAAAAAGAAAGATCGGGTGCGAGAGAGGAAGATGTGCGCTGCATAAAAAATCCGCCGGATCAGAAGAGTCCGGCGGATTCTCGCACATATGGGAGGAGGCTTGTTCCTCCCCCCGCACAGGCTTACTGCAGTTTCAGCGTTTCAGCGATATCCGCCCAGGAAACAAGCTTGAAGTTCTGGCTCTGACTGGGCATACGGTTGCGGCCATCCTGCACCACCAGCAGCCCCTGCGGGTACTGGCTGCCTAGAGCCGCACTGGAGACTTCCAGACCATCGGTTTCAGAGCTGCCATCGAGATTTTTATCCAGATTGATATCCACCTTGAAGTGGCCCACAAACTGGCTGCCGTCACGCGAGAACAGTGCGTAGCTGTTATTACCCTGGCTGGACACCACCAGATAGCTCTTGTCGCCGGCGTGGTAGAAGCCCATACCTTCCACATCTGCCGCCAGACGCTCACCGTCTACCGGTGCAATCAGCTGCGGTTTAGCTTCGCCGGCAGTAAAGGCCGCGATATCCAGGCGCCAGATGCCGCCGTCTTCCTCACCGAAGAACAGCATCTGCTGCTCGTCATCCACGACACAACCTTCCACCTGACTGGCCACCGGTAACGCGGCAATCTTTTTGAGACTCCAGTCCACATCGCCGGTGCCGGGCACTATTTGCAGAAGCTGCAAGGGGCCCTCTTTATCGGAAACCCATGCCATCAGGTCCGCGCCCTTGCGATATACGCACAGACCGTAAGGGTCGTCCATTTTCAGGTTGCGCAGGCCCAGGTGTTCCACCACACCCTCGGCGGTGATACCGAACAGACTGACACCGGGGTCGGTACGGTTGCTGGCCGCGGCGATGGCGACAAACTTGCCGTGCTGCATGGGGCGCAGGTCGACGTTGTTGACCCGCCCGACAGCAAAGTGCTCCAGCAGCTTGCCGTTCAGGTCGTACACAGTGAGACCGCTCTTTTTGTCGGTGCCCAGAATCAGACTGGCAGACGGGTTCACTGGATTGACCCAAATGGCGGGGTCATCTGCAGCGTCGCCACCAGAGGCCACCGGCGCGGTCTGGCCGCTGGCACGCACCCGTGGGATTTCCACTGGCCCGCGGAATGCCTGCATCTCTGCAGCCGGCTCCGGCAGCGTGACGGCAAAGCGATGCACCTGATCACTCTCCTCCGCCAGCGCCAGTAAAGCGCCCTGCTGTATCGCGGCGGAAACCGGCTCGATCTCTGCCAGAGTCTCGACAAAACGCGGCGCCTGGCGCGGAGTGTTGATATTGAATGCCAGCACCCGCTCGCCAGCGGTTAGCCAGAGGTTGCCACTGGCATCATCCAGCCACATACCACCGAATTCACCTTCAGGCAGGTCGGCGGAGGCGGCGAATACTTCGCGGCCCTCATCCATTTCTGCATCGGCATTCAGGCTCCAGATGCCCAGTGGCGGTTGCGCCACCAGCAATTTGCCATTGCGATCGTCCACTGCACAGGAAGAAACCTGTTCACCGAAATAAACAGGGCGCACGCCGGTAAATTCCCACGCCTGCTCGCGCGGGTGCACCACGTATTCATGCCCCAGGCCGTTTTCATCAATGGCAAACAGGTGCGTGCGCCCTGCCTGGCGAGAGAAACACATGGCCACCTGCGGAGCGCTGGTCGCCATTGCTGCCAGATAGCGAATTCGCGGGCTCCCATCCTCCATATCCAGAAGACGCAGCTGCAATTCGGCACTGTCTTCGTTATACATCGCAACCAGCCAGCGATCATCAGCCAGCTTCTGCAGAGCGAAGCGCTCCACGGTACCGCCATCCAGCGCGAGCTTCTCCTCACCGCGCGCACTCACCAGAACCAGTCCGCGCTTTTCACTGGCCAGCAGCAAGTAATCCTCTCCCGCCAGACTTACCGGCGCGAGTTGACTGGACACCACGTCCGTAAGAACAAGGGCTGATTGAGACTGGATGGGCTGAGGCGCCTCTGCGGTAACATCATCTTGAGGTTGGCAGGCACCGAGCAGACCGGTAAAGGCCAGTAAACCGGCAATTTTGAAGGTATTTGATGACATGATTTTTCGACTATCCGGGTTTCCCTGGCAGGGTGAATATTGTGGGCAGCAATTTACACCCACAGCATTACAATAAAGTGGCAAACAGATGACGCATCTGTTCGATATATAAAAAATAGCAAAAAGCCCGGTACCGACTTCCACCGGTACCGGGCTTTTGTGAAATAAATCCAACCTTAGAAAGCAGAACGCCAGGTCAGACTGTAAGTCGGCGTGCTGTCTTCATACTGAATTTCGTTGACCGGCTCACCGTAGTCGCGAATGTACTCAACCTTCTCCTGATCCAGCAGGTTGGTGCCGCTGAAACGCAGTACCGATTGCTCGGAAACATTCCATTCGACGAACATTTCCAGGTTGCCGTCGTATTCGGTGATGACGTATTCCTCGAATTCGGTCTCGAGGGATTCGCTGCGCTTCTGGTAAGAGATACCGGCGCCACCAAAGCCCGGCAGGTCCTGGGTCAGGCTGATGTTGTACACGGAATCCGGCTGGTTGCGGAAGGTGCGCATTTCGCCAGTGAACGGATCTTTGATCTCGGAATCGAGGTAGGCGTAGTTGGCGTAGAAACCGGTGTTTTCCAGTCCGACGAAGGCCAGCGGCATGGAGATATCAAATTCGACGCCGCGGGAAGTACCGTTACCCACATTCATCGGGGTAAACAGTGCACCGCCGGCTTCGGTTTCAACACCGGTGTCGGTCAGTTCGATGACGTCGTCGATATCGCGGTAGAAGAAGTTTACCCCCAGAATGCCGCGACCGGGCAGGCGGTGTTCAAAGCCGAGGTCGAAGCCCCAGGCCAGCTCGGAAGCCAGATCCGGGTTACCCACGGTTACGTCTTCATCGTCCGGCGTCTCGTCTTCTTCAAACGGGGATACCAGGTCGAACTCAGGGCGACGCAGGGTGCGCGCAACAGAGGCGGTCACACGGTTGTCGTCATCCATGTCCCAGCGCAAGCTCATGGATGGCAGCAGTTCATTGCTATCGCTTTTCGCGCTGCCATCTTCGTTGGAAACTTCGCGCTCGTAAATGTCATAGCGCAGACCACCTTCCAGGCTCAGGTTCTCCGCCATATCAAAGGTCAGCTTGGCGTATGGCGCAACGCGCGTTTCCTCGATATCGGCATCCACATCGAAGAAGCCCGCTTGCAGACCGGTGCGCTCGCTGGCGCCATAGGAGAGACCGGTTTTCAGCTCGGTCGCACCCAGGGCGATTTTATAGCTGCCTTCCAGGGAGTAGTTCTTGTCTTCGATAAACAGGACTTCATCGCCCTCTTCCACACCTTCGGAAACTCCGTCGTCAAACTCTTCTTCAGTTTCGAAGTTGACGGTGTCTTCCTTGAATTGGGAAAGAGCCGCAGAAAGCTCCAGCTCACCGGAACCCAGTGCGGTGACGTACACACCGTCGATACCCCAGCTGGTCTGATCAATCTGCTCTTCCTGAGTAGCGATTGCCACCAGATCACCCTCGGTGCGGCTGATCACATCACCTTCGTATTCGGTAACCAGCTCGTTTTCGGTGCGGTCGGTAAATACGTAGTAGGCGTTGAAACGCACCTCGGAGGTGTCGTCCAGCTGGAAGCCGAGAGAACCGTTCAGAGAGTTATCGTTACCATCGCGGGTGTCCTCTTCGAAGGCATAACCTTCCAGAACTTCCTCATCGAAGTAGGCTTCGGTCTTGCGCTTGGGGTTAAAGCGCTCCTGAATGTTCGCACCCAGCCAGAAGTCATAACTCTCACCGGCATGCGCGATGGCGGCGGAGCCAATGGTGCGGAAATCTTCAGAGTCGGCGTAGTAAGTGCTACCCAGGCGGGTAGTAATACCTTCCAGTTTGGCGCCATCTTTCAGGATCACGTTCAGAGAGCCAGCGACGCCCTGAGAAGTCATGTCCGCAGACGGAGAGCGGATGATTTCGATACGCTCAACCAGCTCGGAGGGGATGCGATCAACAAAGAAGGTGCGGTCTGCGCCCTGGCCCGGGATCGGACGGCCATTGATCAGAACTTCAGTGTACTCGGCGTTCATACCACGCAGCTGTACCGCGTCGTACTCAAGAACATCAGAAGTGAAGGCAACACCCGGGGTGCGCTTGAGCATTTCACCAACGGTCAGGGGCTCGAAGCGCTGAAAGAAGTCCAGGTCGAAAGACAGTGTCGGGTTAATGTCGTCGGTGCGATCGCGGTACACGTTAGTACCGGTGACAACGATCTCCTCAACTCCGGAGCTCGCGCTCATTGCGACAGATTCATTGGCCGCACTCTGGGCGGTAGCATTGACACTGATGATAGCTGCGGCAAGAGGCGCCACCATCTTCAAATTAAATACAGGCTTAGTCATAGTTCCCCGTCCCCATTATGGAATTGGCTGTAATACAAGAAGCAGTTGCACGACCGGCGCTATGACGTGAAAAACCATGCCCGGCCTGTTGATTTGTGCGCGCAGGCTAGACTTGGCATGTGAAATTTGCGTTACCGTTTTTTTAAATTTGTCATATTGCGCCTGTAATCTTGCTCTCGAATTCGCGAACCAATTCCCGACAACACAGGCGCAGCGAACGTTTCCGGCCTATTGCTGCCACCTGAAAGGGAAGTGAACCAAATGGTGAATAATTTATGACAAGCCCCACAGATGACGTCGCCAGCAACGAGCAGCCCGCCAGCCTGACCCGCCGCACCCTGTTCAAAGCCATCGGCGCTGCCACCGCAGCAACAACGGGTGCCGCCCTGCTGCCTGGTTGCGGTGAGCAGAAGAAGGCATCCACACAGAATCTGGGATTTTCAGAAATTCCCCACAAGCTCGACTTTAAACACCACCTTCCGGAGGACTACAGCGCCGACCTGTTACTGCGCTGGGGCGATCCACTGGATGCCTTCGCCGAATCCTTTTCTCCGCACAAGCTCGACGCCAGGGAGCAGTCCCGCCGCTTCGGCTACAACAACGACTTCATTGCGTTTATGCCACTGGATCCCGAAGCCGCCCCCGGCGATCGCGACGCGCACAGCCGGAGTAACAACAGCGCGCGGGGGCTGCTGTGTGTCAATCACGAGTACACACAGCCGCATCTGATGTTTGCGGGATACACCGAGGCCAGTTCGGTGCGCGGCACCAGTGACGCGCATGTCGCAGTGGAACAGCAGGCCTGCGGCCACAGCGTGGTAGAGATCGAGTTGACCGAGGACGGCTGGCAGCCGGTACTGGGCAGCCCGTATAACCGGCGTATTACCCTGAGCACCGCGATGGACATCGTCGGCGCCGCCGCCGGCGACAAGCGCCTGCAAACCAGTGAAGACCCAAGTGGTACCCAGGTATTTGGCACCGTGGGCAACTGCGCAGGCGGCAAAACGCCCTGGGGCACGGTACTGATCGCCGAGGAAGGTTTTGGCGGCGCCTTTCAGGGCGACCCGGACAACGTGGCGGACGAGGTGGAAGCGCGTAATCACCACGCCTTTGGCATCGAGGAAGGCAACCGCAACTGGGGAGACTACGACCGCCGATTTGACATCACCGTCGAGCCCAATGAGCCCAATCGCTTCGGCTGGATGGTGGAATTCGACCCCTACGACCCGGATTCCAAGCCCCGCAAGTTGACCAGCCTCGGCCGTTTTGAGCACGAAGGTTTTACCGTGGTCAGCAAACCCGGGGAACCTATCGTGGCGTACGGCGGCGACGACGACGAACACCAGTTTGTGTACCGGTTTGTCTCAAGCGATGTTTATCGACCCGGCGAAAACACCCACAACCGTAAACTGATGACCGAGGGCACACTGTACGCCGGCCAATTCAGGGAAGGTGGCGCCGGCACCTGGCTGCCACTGGTTTTTGGACAGGGCCCACTCACACCGGAGAATGGCTTCCGCAACCAGGCGGACGTACTGATCGACTGCCGCCGCGCGGCCAGGTTGATGGGGGCCACCCCCATGGACCGCCCGGAAGATGTCGAAACCAACCCGGTGAATGACTGCACCTATGTGATGCTCACAAAAAACAAAAGGCGCAAACCCGGGGATGAAAACCCGGCCAACCCCCGTGCGCGCAATACTGCCGGCCACGTACTGGAAATCGTGCCGCCCGGGCGCAGCGGGCTGCGCGACCACGCCAGTGACACCTTTCAGTGGAATACCTTTCTACTCGGCGGTAACCCCAATGCGGAAGACCCGGCCGAACGCGGTGCTTACGGCCAACAGCAAGCAGGCAATATTTCCGCCCACGGTTGGTTCGCCAACCCGGACAATGTGGCCTTCGATCAACTGGGGAATATGTGGATCGCAACGGATGGCTGCGAAGATTTCGGTTTTCACGATGGCCTCTGGGCCATGGCGACCGAGGGTGAGCTTCGCGCAGCACCCAAGCACTTTTTCGGCTGCCCGGTAGGTGGCGAAATCTGCGGCCCTGAATTCACTCCGGACGGTAAAACCCTGTTCGTCGCGGTGCAACACCCGGCGGATGCGGATAACTCCACCTTCGACAACCCCCTGCACCGCTGGCCGGACAACGATCCCAAACTGCCGCCGCGTCCGTCGGTGCTTGCGATCCGCCGCAACGACGGGGGCAGTGTCGGCAGCTGACCGCGCATGCGCAGTCAGCTCACGGGCCGTTACCGCTGCGGTACATTATTGCGGCTGTGGTAGCGGCCCGCTGGCGCCGCGGGAATCGAAATATTCGAGAAGTTTCCTACGGCCACTTTCCGGAAAGGGGATATAACCCATTTCTTCCACAACTTCCTGACCCTCACCCAGGCCGTAGTGCACCATCGCATTCATCGCCGGAAACACATCCGGATTGCGATAGGATTTACGCATGATCAGCCAGGAAAAGCTGATTATCGGATACCCGTTTTCGCCGCCGGGGTCGGCAATGTTTTGCCGGGTCAGATGTCCCTCAAAACTGCTCAGTGCAGACTGGAAGCTCGCCGGTCCTGGTGCAACCATATTGCCCGCACGATTTTCCAGCGATGCCATGGCAAGTTTCGCATTGTCTGCGTAGGCGTATTGCACGTAGCCAATCGCACCGGGCACCGAGCCGACCATTCTGGCGATACCGGCGTTGCCCCGAGCGCGTATCAGACTGCCACTGTCCTTCAGCTCGGATGGCCACTGAGGGTCTTTTGAAGCGCCGATTTTTTCGGCAAAGTGCTGACTATACGCTTCGATATGCCGGCTCATATGCAGCGTCGTACCACTGGCCTCGGCGCGCGCCACAAACGTTATTTTCCGGTCTGGCAGGTCTTCACCCGGGTTGCTTTTTTGCACCAGTGGATCGTTCCACTGACGGATATCCCCGAGCAGAATTTTCGCCAACACCTCGCGAGACAGCTTCAGCTGCTCCACGCCCTCAAGGTTGTAGATAAACACAATAGCGCCGGCGGCCATCGGCAACTGTAGGACGCCGCCCTCCACCCGCTGTATGCGTTCGTCATCCAGTGGGTAATCGGAACCGGCAAAATCGATTCGCCCCTGCATAAAGTTGGTGATTCCGGCGCCACTACCAATACTCTGGTAGTCCACCTGGAATTGCTGTTCTTTCTTGTACAGGTCCCTGAACCAGCGCAGATACAGTGGTGCCGGGAAACTGGCGCCAGCGCCAAGTATGCGCGCACGGCCGTCGATATTATCGTCGTGCCGGCTTTGCGAGATATCCTTGAACAGAGAGATACCCACCGCCACGAGCACGGCGATAAGCGCCAACAGCAGTATCAGCTGTAGCGATCGATTGGGAGCTATATTTCTGCGCCGGTTCATCCGAGTACCATGCTTATTAAATTCCTTTTGTGCAGCACTTCACCACGAAGAAAAGGATCACTAGATCTTTGTATAGCAAAGGCTCGCGAGGAACCCGGCAGATGCAATGCGATTGCCCGGGAAAATCAACTGATCGCAACAATTCGGTCACACCAGGGTAACAATTGACGGTTAAATTGGCATACCTGTACAAGTTCACATAATTGCAACAATCTTTGTGCACCTTGCGCACTGGCTTAACTAGTATCTACGGAAGTGCGTACCTAACGGCTGCTTGCCGCACTTAACTACCTGACGTGGCTTTGCTCACGGATGCTTTCCACATTCATCAAAAGGCCTAGCATGATGTTCACGCTGTCAATTCTGAAACGATTCAATCGCGCGCTTTGCGCCGGCACCGGGATTCTACTTACCGCGACGATGATTACTGCCTGTTCCGGCGGTTCATCCGACGGAAAAAGCAGCTCCGACGCCACAGGTGGGAACACACCAGGTGATAGTGGCAGCGTGCAGCTGAATGGTTCCGGCGCCAGCTTTCCCTTTCCCATTTACTCCAAGTGGTTCAAGGACTTCTCTCGCAACGAGAGCGGAATCCGTGTGGACTACCAGGCCAAGGGAAGCGGTGCAGGTATTCAGGACTTCATCAACGGCGTAGTGGATTTCGCCGCATCCGATGCCGCTATGAAAGAAGATGAAATCGCCAAGGTACAAAAAGGTGCAGTGCTACTGCCGATGACCGCAGGTGAAGTAGTACTGGCATACAACCTCGAAGGTGTGAAAGCGCTCAAACTGCCCCGGGATGTATATCCGGAAATATTCCTGGGCAAGATCGACCGCTGGAACGACCCGAAGATCACTGCCGCCAACCCGGGCATCGAACTCCCTGACACAAAAATCACGGTAGTCACCCGCTCGGACTCCTCCGGTACCTCTTACGTATTTACCGGTCATCTGAGCGCTGTCAACGCCGACTTCAAGTCCGCTGTAGGCCAGGCCAAGGCACCCAATTGGCCGAATAGTGCCAATTTCGTCAAGGCTCCTAAAAACGACGGTATTGCCGCGCAAATCAAACAGACTCCAGGCGCTATCGGCTATGTGGAGTACGGTTTTGCCAAGCTGACCGGCCTGCCCGTAGCGCAGCTCGAGAACAAAGCCGGTGAATTCGTATCGCCAGGACCGGAAGCGGGTATTGCCGCACTCGCCAGTGCCGAATTTCCGCAAGGCAATCTTCCAGGCACCGAGATTCCAAATCTGATCGTGTGGGTCACTGACCCGGCCGGTGCAAACGCCTACCCGATCGCCAGCTTTACTTGGCTGCTGGTGTACGCCGACCAAGACGACCAGAAAGCCGCGGCGATGCAGAAGCTGGTGGAATATATGCTGAGCGATGAGGCGCAGAATCAGGCGGATAGCCTGGGCTACATCCCCCTGCCACAGAATGTGCGCGCGAAGGTGCGCGAGGCTGCAAAACATATCCAGTAAAGGTGGCAACACAGATATCGGCCACCATTAGATTCAGATAATGCCCCGACCCGGAAAATCCAGTCGGGGCATTCTGTTTATTGACCAGCAATTTAGAAATTCAGAAGCCGGGCATGTCCAGAGCATTATTCAAAGAAAAAATCGGCAAAGGTATTACGCGCCCCCCGGGAAACAGTGAAATTTATGGGGATGTGGGTTTTCGCTTTTTCTCCATTGCCTGCGCCTGGTCCATCATTCTGCTGATCCTGTTTATCCTGTGGATGATCGGCAAACAGGCTATCCCCGCCATGGAAAAATATGGCTTCGGATTTCTTACCGGTACCACCTGGGATGTGAATAAACAGCAGTTTGCCGTTTTACCCGAAATCTGGGGCACCCTGTACAGCTCGATCCTGGCATTGATCTGGGGCGGTATCCTCGGCGTGACTATTGCCATTTTTCTTACCCAGGATTTCATTCACGCCAAGATTGCCAGTGTCTTTCGCCTCACCGTGGAATTACTCGCGGCAATCCCATCGGTGGTGTACGGCCTGTGGGGTATTTATGTGCTGATTCCCCTGCTGCGCCCGGTGGCGCACTGGCTGCATGAACACTTTGACTGGTTCCCGTTTTTCGGCACGGAACTGAGTGGCCCCGGCATGGCGCCGGCGGCGCTGGTCCTGGCAGTAATGATTCTGCCCACCGTCGCCGCCATCTCTGTGGATGCCTTCCGCCAGATCCCGGCAAAAGTCAAAGAAGCCACTTACGGTATGGGCACTACCCGTGCGGAAGCGATCTTCAAGGTGCTGCTGCCAACCGCGTCTTCCGGGTTACTTGCAGCCCTGGTACTTGGTTTTGGCCGCGCCCTCGGCGAAACCATGGCCCTGGCCATGCTGATTGGTAACAGCAACCAGATCAGCCTGTCGTGGTTTTCTCCTGCCAACACCCTGGCATCCTTGATGGCTTCCAGCTTCCCCGAAGCGGGCGGTGTGGAAGTGCAGGCACTGATGTACGCCGCACTGGTGCTGCTGCTGATCACTTTCCTGGTAAACCTCGGAGGCCTGTATATCCAGCAGCTCACCATGCGTAAATTCGAGGGCAGCAAGTGAAGGACCTGAAAACGCCGAAGCAGCTGCGCAAGGAAGGCTGGAAAGGCCTCAACCTCAAGCGCGAACCCTTCGAGAGCCGCTCCCTCGGCAACAGCGTGTTCAGCGGTATGGTGTGGCTGCTGGCCCTGATCGCCGCCATTCCGCTGCTGTCCATTATCTACATGCTGCTGAAACACGGCGGTGCGCGACTGTTCAGTGAGTTTGTTCCGGTACTTACCGAGCTGCCGCCTGCGGGATTTGAAATGGGCGGAGGTATCGGCCCCGCGATTATCGGCACTCTGGTCATGGTGGCTATCGCCAGTACCATCGCGGTACCCATGGGAATTCTCACCGCCATCTCGATCAAAATACTGGGAAGAGAAAGCAAGCTCGCTCATGGGGCCCACTTTACCGCCAAGGTACTTACCGGCTTCCCCTCGATCTTGTCCGGGGTGTTCGTGTACGCGGTGCTGGTCATCAAATTCGGTTACTCGGCGCTGGCCGGTGGTGTAGCGCTCGCGGTACTGATGCTGCCCACCATTATCATCGCTGCGGAAGAAGCGCTCGGCCAGGTACCCAAACGCATGACCGACGCCGCCTATGGTATGGGCTGCACGCCCACCCAGGTGATGTGGAAAATCACCCTGCCCACGGCACTGCCCGGTATCATGACCGGGGTCATGCTGGCGGTGGCCGGTGCAGCCGGCGAGTCCGCGCCGCTGTTATTCACCGCGCTGTTCAGCAACTATTACCTTTCCCATATGAACGAGCCCACTGCCTCGCTGTCGGTGCTGATCTACAACTTTTCGGGAATGCCCTTTGACAACCAGATCGAGCTGGCGTGGACCGCGTCACTGGTTCTGGTGATCATCGTATTGATCTTCAATTTGTTTGCCCGCGCAATCAGCCGCAAGAAAAACTGAGCACGGAAATGAGCCTACCTCGCAGTCAAGCCGCCGACACGGCGCCGTCAGAAACCGTTATCGATTGTCAGATCGACAAAATCCACTACGGTGATTTTCTCGCCGTGCGGGACAGCAAGATTCCCATCGAGCAAAAAAAGATAACCGGATTTATCGGGCCGTCCGGCTGCGGTAAAAGTACCGTATTGCGCTGTCTGAACCGAATGAATGATCTGATCCAGACATTTCGCTTTGAAGGTCAGGTGCACTATCACGGCCAGGATATCTATGCCAAGGATGTAGACCCGGTGGTGGTACGCCGCTATATCGGCATGGTGTTTCAGCAACCCAACCCTTTCTCCATGAGCATTTACGAGAATGTGGCCTTCGGTCTCAAGCTGAATAAGTTCAAAGGGGACATGGACAAGAAGGTCGAGAAGGCACTGAAGCGCGCGGCCCTGTGGGACGAGGTGAAGGACAAACTGAAGGCCAGCGGTCTATCGCTGTCCGGTGGACAGCAACAGCGCCTGTGCATTGCCCGCGCCATTGCCTCGGAACCCGAAGTGCTGCTGATGGACGAACCCTGCTCCGCCCTCGACCCCATCGCTACCCGCCAGATCGAAGAGCTGATGCTCGAACTGAAAAACCGCTACACCGTCGCCATTGTTACCCACAATATGCAGCAGGCCATGCGCGTGGCGGACAACACGGCATTTTTCTCTGTGGATATCTCCCAGGGCGGGCGCACCGGCTACCTGGTAGAAATGGGCAATACCGAGCAGGTATTTGAGAATCCGCAGCAGACCCTGACCAAGGAATATATCTCTGGCGAATTCAGCTGACGTGTGATTAGCGGAAGCTTTTCACCCACCGCACCACGGCCTGGCGTCGCCAGGCCATGAGCGCCAGTGCCACCGCCGCGTAGATGGCCGGCTCGATCCAGCCACTTTTTACCGCCCACCAGAAATGCCAGCAGGCCAGCAGCACCACAAGGTAGAGCAGGCCGTGCAGCTTCTTCCAGTTGCGCCCCATTTTTTTGAGCAGCGCGGGAACGGAAGTCACCGCCAGTGCCAGCAGAATCAGCCAGGCAAAAAAGCCCAGCAAAATATAGCTGCGCTTGATCAGCTCCGCACCGATCAGTGACCAGTCGAGGCCGAGATCCAGTGCCAGCCACGCGGTAAAGTGCAGGCTGGCCCAGGCAAAACACCAGAGTCCCAGGGGCCGGCGCAACCGATTAAGCTGGCCGAAGTGCAGCGTTTTTGCCAGTGGCGAGACCAGCAGGGTGAGCAGCAGCAGGCGAATGGTGCCCATACCCAGGTAGTGAATCAGCTCCTTGACCGGATCGCCGCCGAGACGCCCCTGATTGATGGCGACAAACAGCCACAGCAGCGGTAGCAAAGCGCCGATATGCACAGCGACCTGCAGGCCGGTGGCAACGGGCTTTTTCCACTGCCCCGTCACTAGTAAAACTTCCTCAGATCCATAGTGCTGTACAGGGATGCGACCTCTTCTGCGTAGCCATTAAATGGCAGGGTCGGCTGTCGCTTCACCGAGAATAAACCGCCGGGGCCAATAAATCGCTCGCTGGCCTGGGACCAGCGCGGGTGATCTACCTTCGGGTTCACATTGGCATAGAAGCCATATTCCTGTGGCGCCAGCTTGTTCCAGCTGGTGGGTGGCATCTGTTCAAGCAGTCTGATTTTGACGATGGACTTGATACCCTTGAAGCCGTATTTCCACGGAACCACAAGACGAATGGGGGCGCCGTTCTGGGGCGGCAGGGTTTTTCCATAAAGCCCCACCGAAAGAATGGTGAGCGGGTGCGTGGCCTCATCAATCCGCAGGCCCTCCACGTAGGGATAGTCCACGCCACCACCGATGTAGCGGTTGCGCTGCCCAGGCATCTGTTGCGGATCGTACAGTGTTTCGAAGGCGACATACCTGGCGCGGCTTGTCGGCGCAAAGCGCTTGAGGAACTTGCCAAGCTCGAAGCCCACCCAGGGAATATTCATGGACCAGGCCTCCACACAGCGCATGCGGTAAATGCGCTCTTCCAGGCCAATCTCCCCCATCAGCTTCCACACATCTACGGTGCCTGGCTTTTCCACTTCCCCTTCCACGGTAAGCGTCCAGGGTTCGGTTTTCAGCCCCTGGCTGTTTTCCGCGGGATCGGTTTTGCCGGTCCCGAACTCGTAGAAATTGTTGTGGCTGATGACCTTCGCCTGCGGGGTGAGGACCAGGTCCGGGACGGGTTTCTGCGGCGTGAAGGCGAGCGGTTTGCGCGGGGCGGCCTTTTCCGGCTCGCCGCCGAACAGATCCAGGGCGCGGGCGTTACCGGCGAGCAGCAGGCTGCCGATTCCGGCGCCGAGGCCCGAGATCACACGGCGCCGGGAAACATAGGCGGATTCAGGAGTGGTCCGCTGTTCAGACAGCTGATGGCGAGGGGGCGATTTGATCAGCACGGTATTCTCCTGAAATTAAAGCCGCTATTGAGAGTTGGTCGTCATTGCGGGCCGATTCTTACACGCTTTCGGGAGGCGTTCAGCGGCCGCCACGGAAGTACTCAGGCCTCCGCCGCCAGACGTTGGACCGCGAAATCCCCCATATTGTTCGCGAGCTCCCGCTCGCCGACGAATACCGCGGTGGCCCCTTCCTTGCGCAGCAGCGGCTCCACCTCTTCGTTTTCCGCGCACACCAGGATACTGATCTCCGGTCGCAGCAGCTTCGCCGTCGCCATCATCTTCTGGGTGCGCACCGTATCCGCCACCGTAATGATGAGCATGCGCGCACGGGCCACATGCGCCTGAATCAGCACTTCCTCGTCAGCACCATCGCCGCAGACCGCAGGAATTCCCTGCGCGCGCAGCTGTTCCACCCGCTCCCGTTGAATATCTGCCACCACCACGGACATCCCGGTGTTGCGCAATTGCGCACCGATATGACTGCCAAGTCCTCCATATCCCACAATCAGCGCATGCCCGGTCAGGGAGCGCAGGTCGGTAGTCATCGGCAGCTCCGCCAGCGGGTCGTCGGTACGCTCCATAAACCGCGCGAGCCTGGAGCGGCTGCGCACCCAGCGCTGGGCAGGTTCAATCAGATTAAACAGCAATGGATTGAGCGCAATTGAAATCAGCGCACCGGCAACGATCAGGTTCTGCCCTTGAACCGGCAGCAGCCCGAGAGAGGCCCCGAGCACCGCGAGAATAAAAGAAAACTCACCGATCTGGGCCAGACTCGCCGATACCGTAAACGCCGTATTCAGCGGGTAGCGGAACAGCAGTACCAGCACAAAGGCCGCGAGGGTCTTACCGAAAACAATGATCGCCACCACAGTCAGGACCCGCAGGGGCTCCTCGACCAGCATGGCCGGGTCGAACAGCATTCCCACCGATACAAAGAACAGCACCGCAAAGGCATCGCGCAGGGGCAGCGACTCTTCCGCCGCGCGATGGCTGAGAGCGGACTCCCGCAACACCATGCCGGCGAAGAACGCACCCAGCGCGAAAGACACGCCGAAGATAATCGAGGAGAAATAGGCGATTCCCATGGCAATGGCGATCACCCCAAGGGTAAACAGCTCGCGGGAGCCGGTGCGCGCCACCTGCCACAACAGCCAGGGAAAAAATCGCTTGCCGCCGAGCAGCATCAGCGCAATGAATATCGCCACCTTGCCCAGGGTCAGGGCAACGGTAACCAGCAGTGTTGCCTCGCCACCAGTCCCGGCGTGCGCGCCGGCGTCCTGAGCGCCCACCGCACCCCCGAGCCAACCCGCCAGTGCCGGCAGCAGAACCAGGGCAAACACCATGACCAGGTCTTCTACGATCAACCACCCCACCGCGATGCGTCCGTTCTGGCTGTCCAGCAGGCCTCTCGACTCCAGCCCCCGCAACAGCACTACGGTGCTCGCCACCGATAACGCCAGGCCGAACACCACACTGGCACCAATGCTCCACCCCCACCAATGTGCAACCGCGGCACCGAGGGCGGTCGCCACCAGTATCTGGGCGATGGCGCCGAAGATGGCAATGCGACGCACCGCCATCAGGTCCTTGAGAGAAAAGTGCAGGCCCACACCGAACATCAGCAGAATGACGCCAATTTCCGCCAGCTGCTGCGACAGCGTCACATCCGCCACGAATCCCGGGGTTGCCGGGCCAATCAGGACACCGGCGATCATGTAGCCCAGCAGGGCCGGCATACGCAGGCGCACGGCGACAAATCCCAGAATCAGCGCCAGGCCCAGGGCGACAGAAATGGTTGTGATCAGTGCGATATCGTGGTGCAAATCCCCTCCTGAGAACTCTTTTTTACGGGCACCACAAAGCGCACCGTCCATTGTTCGGCGTTTTAGAATTGTGCGGCAGTTTAGCTGCCAGGGAAGATCAGGTCATAAAGAACTGTTGCAGCCCAACCAGTACATTGGTTGTGGCGACAGAGGCGAGAATCAACCCCATTACGCGGCTGACAATACTGGCTCCGGAATCGCCAATCCAGCGATAGATCCAGTTCGCCGCCAGCAGCAATACCAGCACAATACCCAGCACCGCGAACATGGCGGTGGCGGACTTTACCTGGTGGATGGGATCAAAACGGTGGTTATCCGTCAGCACTACCGCAGCCAGCATGGCACCGGGTGAGGCAATGGAGGGCACGGCAAGGGGGAAAATAGCGGTTTCACGACCATCGCGAATGATCTCCACTTCACTTTCCGGCTTGCCCTCGCCGAAGATCATGGTCAGGGCAAACAGGAACAGTACGATGCCGCCCGCCACCTGGAACGCAGACAGCGGCACACCAATGGCCTCCAGCAGGTATTGCCCCAGCAACAGGAAAAACGTCAGGATGCCGGTTGCTACCGCGACCGCGAGCAGCGCAATTTTGCGCCGCTGCCACTCGGTATGGCGGGACGTGACCGCAATAAACACCGGCAGTGTGCCCACCGGGTCAATGACGGCAAAGAAAAAGACAAAGCTGCTGATCCAATCGTTCAAGTGGTTGCCCGTTCGCCCGTGCTAGTATCGAAGAAATAGAGGACATGATTCCATAAGAGTCTAGTGCATGACAAACCATTCCCCGACAGCGCGCAGAATCGCCAAAACCATCCTCAATGGGTTCGATGCGTATTTTGCGGATTTTCAGAACATGACACTAGGGGCAAAGGCGCGCTTTGAGACTGCCGCATGGCCTGCGGTGCATGAGACCAACAAGGAGCGCATCGATCTCTACAAGATCAAGGTCAATCAGGTGCTGAAACTGGTGCACTCGGTGACCAGCAAGGACACCACCCAGCTGGAGCTCTGGGGGCAGGCCAAGTCCACCTACAGCCAGTTGATTGCCAATCACAACAACTACGAGATTGCCGAGACGTTTTTCAATTCGGTGTTCTGCAGCCAGTTCCAGCACGCACATATTCACGACAGCCACATCTTCGTAAAGCCGTCCCGCGCACCGGACGAGAAGCCGCTGCGGGACTACTCCATCTATATCAGCTACAGCGGGCGCGATGGCCTGACGGCGATGATTGAGGATATCCTCGCCGACTACAGTTTCTCAATTCCCTGGGAAGACATGGCGCGGGATGTGAACAACATCTGCGAGGCCCTGCGCGCGGGTCCGCTCGCCGGCAAGCTGGAGGATGAGGAAGACGAGCAGCGGCTGCGGGTGGATATGCTGGAGTCGGTGTTTTACCGCAACAAGGCGGCGTACCTGGTGGGCCGCCTGATGTTTGCCGGCGAGGTCATCCCGCTGATCCTGCCCTGCCTCAACAACGGTCGCGGCCATGTGTTTGTGGATACCCTGATCCACGACAACGATTCGACCAGTATCATTTTCAGTTTTACCCGCTCCTACTTTATGGTGGATGCACCCATTCCCTCGCGGTTTGTGCGCTTCCTGTCCACCATCATGCCGCTCAAGGAAAAGTCCGAGCTGTACAACTCCATCGGCTTCCACAAGCACGGCAAGACCGAGTTCTACCGCCATATCCTCGCGCATATGAAGGTGAGCAACGACAAGTTCGTGATCGCCCCGGGGATCAAGGGGATGGTGATGAGCGTGTTTACCCTGCCCTCATACCCAGTGGTATTCAAGGTCATCAAGGACAAGTTCGACAATCCCAAGACGGTCACCGAGGAAATCGTCAAGGAGAAGTACAAGTTTGTATCCCGCGCCGATCGGGTAGGACGCATGGCGGATACCCAGGAGTACACCAACTTTATTTTCTACCGCAACCGCTTCAGTGAAGAGCTGCTGAGCGAGCTGCAGGCACTGGCGCCCTCCAAGCTGCATGTGGACGACAAGTGGGTGATCATCAAGCACCTGTATGTAGAGCGGCGCATGGAGCCCCTCAACCTGTATCTCGACCAGGCTGATGAACAGCAGACCATTGAGGCCATGGAAGAATACGGGAATGCGATCAAACAATTGGCGGCGGCGAATATCTTCCCCGGCGATATGCTGCTGAAAAACTTCGGTGTGACCCGACATGGCCGCGTGGTGTTTTACGATTACGACGAGCTCTGCCCTCTCACCGAGTGCAATTTTCGCAAGATTCCCGAACCCCAAACCAGCGAACAGGAACTGGCGGACAGGCCCTGGTACACCGTGGCCGAAGCCGATGTATTCCCGGAAGAGTTCCGTCTGTTTTTTTCCGGCAACCCGGTGGCGCGCAAGGCCTTCGCAGACCAGCACAGTGATCTGTACGATTATCGCTACTGGCAGAAACTGCAGGAGCGTATCCGTGCCGGGCGCGTGGAGAGCACCTTCCCGTATCGCCGCAAGGTACGCTTCAAGCGCAGCAAAACGCCACGCCAGTAAGTACATGACTTGAAATCCACATTTGCGCGGCTGGACGGCGGGCAACTACGGCTATAGTTAAATGAGCGGATTGATACCGAGGAGGTAGAAAGTGCGGTTTTTCGGTGGTAGCACACTGTGCACAGGCTTGGCGCTGTGGAGCATGGCAATGACTGGCTGTGGATATCTCCCCAGTGAAATGGCGCCGAAACCCAAGGCCACCGCATCAAAAGCCCCGGAGACTGCTGCGGGGGTGAATGTTCACGCCGCCAGCTGCGACACTCGCGCCAAAGGCTATGACGTAGTGACCTTTGGCGACCTCTACGAGATCACCGGCGATCCCAGAGATCCCTTCCGACCCGCCGGAAATGCACCCGCAAAATACGACGTGCGCGCCTTCGTATGGGGATACGACAACTGTATGGCGAAGGGCAACTGTGCCCACGGCGACCACTACTGGCTGATTGGCCGTGGCCCCGAGGGTGACTTCTCCACCTGGGTTGTCACCCCCCAGTTTCCACGAATTACCATAGAATCCCGCTGCAAAGCACACCTGAAAGTGGGTGAGCGCTACCGCTTTTCATTCGAAAACGGAAAGTTGGTGGGGTTCAGCAAAAACTAAATTTCGCGTTTTTTCAGATACCGGTAAATGGCATCCTGCGAACGCACATTGCGTTTACTCGCGCGATTGGCGATACGACTGTTGGTCTGTTCCGCATCCAGTATTCGCGCTTTCTGATTATCCTGCCACTGCAACTCCAGAATATGCATCACCGTCTCGCGGTGCTCCTCGGCCAGCAGCGGAAAGGTGACCTCAACGCGATGGTCCAGATTGCGTGTCATCAAGTCTGCAGAGGACAGGTACACCCGCTGATCACCGCCGTTGTGGAAAGCATACACCCGCGCGTGTTCCAGGAACTTATCCACCAGGCTGATCACCTTGATATTGTCCGAGAGCCCCTTTTCCTGACACTGCAGCGCACACATGCTGCGCACTATAATCCGCACTCGCACGCCCGCCACATTGGCGCGGTATAGATATTCAATTATCTCGCGATCCACCAGATTGTTGCACTTAATGAATATTTCCGCCGCTTGCCCTGCGGCGGCCGCGTCAATCTCCCGCTCAATGGCTGCCAGGATATTGGGCCGGTTGCTGTGGGGCGAGCTCCAGATGTGGTGATATTCGGGCTGCAGGTGCGGCTGCTTGATAAAATCGAACACCCGGTAGGCATCCTGCCCCAGCTTGGTATCGCTGGAGAGCAGACTGAAGTCACAGTAAAAACGCGCGGTACTCTCGTTGAAGTTTCCGGTACCAAAGTGGCTGTAATAGCGGTCGCGGCCGTTTTCTTCACGCACGATGGAAATCAACTTGCAGTGCACCTTCAGGCCTGGCACACCGTAAATAACGTCCACGCCGGCATCGCTCAGCTCGTTGGACCAGTGGATGTTCGCCTGCTCGTCAAAACGCGCCTGCAACTCCACCACAGCCGTCACCTGCTTCTGGTTGCGCACCGCGTTTACCAATGCAGCCACCACCCGGGAGTTTTTCGCCACCCGATACAGGTTGATACGGATTTCCCGTACCTTGGGGTCAATGGCAGCCGAGGCCAGCAGTTTGGTTATCACGCGAAAGTCGTGATACGGGTAATAGCAAAGCCGTTCTTTGGCGTCGAGCCAGTCAAAAATATTCGCGCTATCCGGCAGTGTTGGCAGGGGTTTGATGGCGCGGTAGGTGTGCTGCTTGATATCCGCCGGGAAGCTCATGAAGTCTTTCGAGTTGTGATAGCGGCCACCCGGGGTGTAGCTGTCGTAGCGCCCCATCTTCAGTTTTTTCTTGATCAGCTGCAGCAGCGCTTCCGGCATGGTGGAGTCGTACACCAAACGCACCGGTTCCGCCTGCTTGCGCTTCTTCAGGGACTTCGCCACCCGGTCGACGATATTCTGGGTAACGTGCTCCCCCAGCTCCAGCTCTGCGTCGCGGCTGATTTTGAAAGTAAACGCCGCCGCTTTTTCAATGGGCAACACATAGCGGAACACTTCCACCAGACAGGCGCGGATCACATTGTCGAGCACAATATAGACCTTCTCGTGCTTCTGCTCCCGGTGGGGAATGGCGATAAAGCGCGGCAGGATATCCGTGGGGATCTCCAATGCGGCAAAACGCAGACTGCCGTCCTCAAGTTCCAGATAAATACCGAAGTAAATGCTCGCTTCGTTCAGTAGCGGCATGGTGTCGCGATCGTCTATGAAAAAGGGTTCGAGCTCCGGCAGAACTTCCCGGTGGAAATACTCTTCGACATATTCCCGCTGGCCGTCAGTGAGCTGGCGCTCATTGATCAGGTGGATGTTGTTCTTGCCAAGATCCTCCAGCACCTTGGTGTAGGCATTCCCGAAGCGTGCCTGCAGACGCAATACCTTCTCATTGATATTGCCCAGCAGTTCAGAAAAATCATCTTTCTTCTTGCTGCCTTTGGTAAAAGTGGCCAGGCGGCGCACATCCGCTACGCGAACCCGGTAGAATTCGTCCAGGTTGTTGGAGAAGATACCCAGAAAACGCACCCGCTCAATCATCGGTACACTTTCGTCTTCCACTTCCTGCAATACGCGGGCATTGAAAGACAGCCAGCTGAGCTCTTTGGGATAGATGGGGATGTCGTTTGCCATACTCTCTACTGCAGTTACGGTGGAAGGCGTTGCGGCGCCGGTGTCTTCCGAGGGTATCAGCCCCGTTGGCTGCGCCAAATTATTCGGTTTCAAGTGTGTGAACTTCCATTGAAGCCATAGTTCATTGCGACACAGTTTGCTACATTTTTGTTACAGCGATTTGACAGCGAAAAACATGACAACAGAGTCCTCGACAGCCAACCCGCAGGAAGAGCTCCACGAACGCTACGCGGCACTGGATCTCGGCTCCAACAGCTTCCACCTGCTGCTGGCAGAGTTCCGCGATCAGCGCATGGTGCGCCTGCACACTGATCGCGCCATGGTGCGCCTGGCGGAGGGCCTGGATGCAGCCCGCAATCTCGACCCCATGGTAGCCGAACGGGCACTGGAAGCGCTGCGGCGTTTTGCGCCAGTCATACAGGACCTGCCACTGGACAGTGTGCGCGTCGTCGGTACCAACACCCTGCGCGCCGCCAGCACCCGCGCCGATGGTTTCCTCGAATCCGCGGAGGCAATTCTCGGCGCACCCATCGAAATCATTTCCGGTATTGAAGAGGCACGCCTGATTTATTCCGGTGTCATGGCGGCCGCCGAGGGCCCGACCCGCCTGCGCTGCGTCATTGATATCGGCGGTGGCTCCACGGAGCTGGTACGAGGAATGGAAGCGCCCCGCCAGCTGCAGAGTATCAGCATGGGTTGCGTGGCATTTAACCGACGCTTTTTCGACAGCGGCAAGATCGACAATGGCAAGCACAATAACTTTGTCCGCGCCCGTCGCGCGGCTCAGGCCGAGCTGCAGGAGTTGCAGCATATGGCGGATGACGCACTGGTAATGGGCGCTTCCGGCACCGTCAAGTCGGTGGCCCGGGTACTCAACGATGGCGAGCTGCTGCCAATCCTGCGCGAAGATATCGATGCCCTGGCAGAGAAAGTGGCCAGGTTCAAAACCGTTGATGCCATTGAACTTCCGCATCTCGACCCGGAGCGGCGACCGGTGTTCGCGGCGGGCCTCGCTATTTTGCACGGTATTTTCCGCGAGCTGGATATCCAGGAGATGCACATTTCCCCCTATGCCATTCGCGAAGGGATCGTTCACGATCTCGCCGGACGCGCATCAGGCGGCGACCGCCGCGCAGATACCGTCGCCAATCTCATGGAGCGAGGGGAAATTGACCGGGGGCAGGCTAAACGCGTCGCCAATACGGCGCTGCAGTTTTTCGGCCAGCTCAATCCCCACTCCATGCTGAGCCAACGGCGATTGTTGCACTGGGCAGCGGATCTACACGAGCTCGGGCTATCCCTGTCCCATAGCAGTTTCCGCAAGCTGGGCGCCTACATGATTGAACACGCGGACATGGCAGGTTTCAGTAAGAGCGAACAGGAAAACCTCGCCTACCTGGTGCGCAACCAGCGCGGCGATATCAAGGCGGTACAGGAACACTACGGTTTCCATCCCAACAACGACCTGCTGCTGTGCCTGCGCCTCGCCTGCATTGTGCATAGAGACCATGTGGATCGCGCAATCGATGGCCTGCAGCTATCCGCGGAAGGCCCGGGCTACCACTTACAGGCGCCCGCTAATTGGCTGTACCAGTTCCCGGCGATCGAAGACCTTCTCTATATGGAAGTGGACTGCTGGGAAGACAAAAGCATCAAGCTGGCATTATCGTCCCCGTGAGTACAAAAACATCCCTGAACAAACTGCACCTGCAGCATCGCTACGCCGACCTTGGCGCCGTGTTTGGCACCCCCACGCAGCCTGCCCCGCTACAGAATCCACACACAATTCACGTCAATCCGGCAGTGATGGAAATTCTCGGGCTGAACGCCGATGATCGGCAACACCCGGACTGGGCGCAATTGACCAGCGGAGCAAAGCTATTCCCGGGCAGTGTGCCGTTCGCGATGCTGGAAGCGCAGCAAAAGCTGGTAGAGTTTGTAACAGCGCAATTTCTGCCTGAGTCCGCCGGCGAATCGATATAGAAACCGGCGGAAGCACTGCTACGGCTTACCGTTCAGCGCAGTGCAGAGCTGGTCGCCGGCTGGCAATCGGTAGGGTTTGCGCACGGTGTACTGAATACCGACAACATGTCGATCATTGGCGACACCTTCGACTTCGGTCCTTACGGCTTCCTGGATGACTACGAGCCGGGGTTTATCTGCAATCACTCGGATCATACCGGCCGCTACGCCTTCGACGCACAACCTGGTGTCGTGTTGTGGAATCTCAATGCACTGGCCCACGCATTTTCCAGCCTGCTGGATACGGAAACACTGAAAGATTGCCTGGGGCAGTACCAACCGCTGCTAATCGAATGTTACGCGGCGCGTATGCGACAAAAGCTTGGGCTCGCCATTGCGGATGATGGCGACCAGCAACTGTGTGCCGACCTGCTGCAGGTACTGGAAGCGGGGCGCGTCGATTACCCACTGTTTTTCCGCACCCTCTCCCACTACAACGGCGAGCGACCCGCCGCCTCGCTGGAGCTGTTGGTACCTGCAGCGGAACAGGGAGCGCTCGCCAGCTGGCTCTCGCACTATGACCGACGGCTGCAAAAGGAGACACGCACCGCGGAAGCCCGCAGTCGGGACATGTTGCTGACCAACCCCAAGTTCGTATTGCGCAACTATCTGGCGCAACAGGTAATCGAGGCGGCGGAGGCCGGGGACTACCAGCCCCTGGCGACCCTGTTTGACTTGCTGCAGTCGCCATTCGACGAGCACCGGCAACACGCGCAGTGGGCAGCCGCACCACCGGAGGCAGAAAAGCACCTGCCAATCAGCTGCTCTTCGTGAGCCCTGTGTTTACGCAGTTTTGCCACTAACTGCCACTCCACGGGTAGCAGATACTCACCGCCCAAGGAAAGCGGGAACATCTACACTAATATTGAAGTCCCAATGCTGTTGTGACCATAAAAAATGTTATGGTCACACCCTGACCAATAGCGATGGATCTCCCCATGAAAACACTGATTACTGCTGTGAGCGCCCTGCTTCTCTCCACCCAGCTGGCCTTTGCCGATGTGGTCGGTCGCTGGACCACCATTGACGATGAAACCGGCCAGAAAAAGTCGGTGGTGGAAATCTACGAACAGGGTGGCAAATATTACGGCAAGGTGGTGGACCTGCTGATGAAGCCGGATGACACCGTCTGTGAAGCCTGCCCTGGCTCCAACAAGGGCAAGAAAATTGTCGGCATGAATGTGATCACCGATATGGTGAAAAAAGGCAATGTGTACGAAGGCGGTCAGATTCTCGACCCGGTCAAGGGCAAAGTCTATGACTGCAAGATGTGGGAGGAAGGCGGCAACCTGAAGGTTCGCGGCTATCTGGGCTTCTTCTACCGCACCCAGACCTGGTACCCGGCGAAATAAGCCAATAAGAGGGCATAACGCCCTCTTATTTTAGCTCTGGTTGAAAGCGGCTCTACTTGCTTTCAACCTCTACCTTATCCACCTTCTGGAAGCCACGGGGCAGCTTGTTGCCACGCCGTCCACGCTCTCCTTCGTAGTGTTCCAGCTCTGAGAGCTTGATCTTCGTGTGGCGCTTGCCTGCATGGATGATCAGCTGATCTTTACCTTCCAGCACTGCAATACCCACCACAATTTCCTCGCGGCTCGCAGCGCGGGCTGCAGGGATATTGATGATTTTGTTGCCCTTGCCCTTGGAAAGCTCCGGCAGTTCGGACACCGGGAACACCAGCATACGTCCCTCACTGGTCACCGCCGCAAGTACTGCAGTTTCCGGGTTTTCGATTTCCCGGGGCGGCAGTACCTGTGCACCTTTCGGCAGGCTCAGCATCGCTTTACCGGCCTTGTTGCGAGACTGCAGGTCGGCGTATTTGGCGATAAAGCCGTAGCCCGCATCACTGGCCAGCAATACCTTCTGGTCATCCCCCCCCATCAACAGACCTTCAAAGGTGGCACCGGAAGGTGGATTGATACGGCCGGACAATGGCTCGCCCTGGCCCCGCGCGGAAGGCAGGGAATGGGCGGCTATGGCGTAGCTGCGGCCGGTGCTGTCCAGTAACAGCGCCGGCTGGTTGCTCTTGCCGCGGGCGGCGTACTTGAAGCCGTCGCCGGCTTTGTAACTGAGCGATTCCGGATCGATATCGTGGCCCTTGGCCTGGCGGATCCAGCCCTTGGCGGAGAGCACGACGGTGATCGGGTCGCTGCTCAACAGTTCGGTTTCGCTGAACGCTTTGGCTTCTTCACGCTGCACGATGGGTGAGCGGCGCTCGTCCCCGAATTCGTCGGCGGCGGCCAGCAGTTCTTTCTTGATCAGGGTTTTGAGGCGACGCTCGCTGCCCAGGGTCTTGGTCAGGGTATCGCGCTCTTTTTCCAGTTCCGCCTGCTCGCCGCGGATCTTCATTTCTTCCAGGCGGGCCAACTGGCGCAACTTGGTGTCGAGGACATATTCCGCCTGCACGTCCGACAGCTCGAAGCGGCGCATCAGCTCCTGCTTTGGCTCTTCGTGGGTGCGGATAATCTCGATCACTTCATCGATATTCAGGAAGGCGATCAGCAAGCCGTCCAACAGGTGCAGGCGCTTCTCCACCTTGTCGAGGCGGAATTGCAGGCGGCGCCTTGTGGTAACGGTGCGGAAGCTCAGCCACTCAGTGAGGATCTTGTCGAGGGATTTCACCTGCGGGCGGCCGTCGACGCCGATCATATTCAGGTTGACCCGGTAACTCTTCTCCAGGTCGGTGGTGGCAAACAGGTGGTTCATCACCTGCTCCAGGTCCACACGGTTGGACTTGGGTACGATTACCAGGCGGGTGGGATTCTCGTGGTCCGACTCGTCGCGCAGGTCGTTGACCATGGGCAGTTTCTTCGCCTGCATCTGCGCGGCAATCTGCTCCAGTACTTTAGAGCCACTGGCCTGATACGGCAGCGCGGTAATCACGATATCGCCATCTTCCTTGGTCCACACCGCGCGCATTTTTACCGAGCCCTTGCCGGTCTCGTACATTTTGTGCAGATCGGCCCGCGGCGAGATGATCTCGGCCTCGGTGGGCATATCCGGGCCCTGGATAAATTCGCACAGCTCGCTGACGGTGGCCTTGGGGTTCTCCAGCATATGCACGGTGGCGTCCACCACTTCGCGCAGGTTATGCGGGGGGATATCCGTGGCCATACCCACGGCGATACCCGTGGTACCGTTCAGCAGGATATTGGGGACCCGCGCGGGCAGCACCGCCGGTTCGTCCATGGTGCCGTCGAAGTTCGGCTGCCAGTCCACGGTGCCCTGGCCCAGCTCGGACAGCAGTACCTCGGAGTACTTGCCCATACGGGATTCGGTGTAACGCATGGCGGCGAAGGACTTGGGATCGTCCGGCGAGCCCCAGTTGCCCTGGCCATCCACCAGCGGGTAGCGGTAGCTGAATGGCTGCGCCATCAACACCATGGCCTCGTACACGGCGCTGTCGCCGTGCGGGTGGTACTTACCAATCACGTCGCCCACGGTACGCGCGGACTTCTTGTACTTGGCGCTGGCCTTCAGCCCCAGCTCGCTCATGGCGTAGACAATACGGCGCTGCACCGGCTTCAGGCCGTCGCCAATATTGGGCAGGGCGCGGTCGAGGATCACGTACATGGAGTAGTCCAGGTACGCCTTCTCGGTGTAGTCCGCCAGGTGCTGGCGTTCGGAGGCTTCAAACACGGAGGGCTCGGTCATACTGCGAGAGTCTCGTTATTTTGATCGGTATTTGGACAGATAAGAGAGATACAGGAGGGGGATTATGGCGGACTGCCGCAGCCGGTTCAAAGGTTGCCCTCACGATTCGACCCTGCGCCGCTGTACGTATTTCAGACAATCCTCAATATCACCCACCGCATGGGGCCAGTGGGATACAGGCAACGAACCTTTCTCGAGCCTGTGATAATGTTGCCTTTCTCAGTCTGTATCACGACAGGACGTTAGCGATGCCCGCACTCTTTGCCTTTCTCCACCACCTGCTGTTCCTCTCGATGACCGCCGTGCTCACCATGCAACTGGTGCTGCTGAATCAGGCATTCACCCTGCAGAATGCGCGCAAGATCCGTATTGTCGACCGCATCCTCGGCGGATCCGCGGCACTGCTTCTGGTGGTGGGTTTTTTACGGGTTTTCTATTTCGAAAAGGGTGCCAGTTACTATTTTCAGAACGGTGCCTTCCACGCAAAACTGACTCTGTTTGTGATCGCAGCACTGCTTTCCATTTACCCCACCATCCAGTTTCTGCGCTGGGGGAAATCCCTCAAGCAGGGCACAGTGCCGGTGGTCAGTGACCGTCAGCGCCGCTGGATGCGCATTATTGTGCACACCGAGTTGACCGCCATCGTCGCCATGGCCCTGTGCGCCGCACTGATGGCCAAAGGCATCGGCTACTTTGGCTGAGTGAGACCACATTCTTGCGCGAAGCACACCGCCTTGTATTGAAACAGGTCGCCATTGTCTACCTGGAGCACAACCGGGGAGATGTCACCCTTGGCGACACCGCCAGTGAAAAACTGCCTGGGTGATGCTAGTGCCGGCGGAAAGCGTCTGGCGGGAAGAGACCGTTGGGGCGCACTTTCCCGAAGATTCGGTCGTTCCGGAGGCGCTGAACCTGCCGGCATAATGCATGAACAGGCCCGTTACCCGCCTGTCGACCGGGGAAAAACAACGGCACGCCCGCAGCTTTCGAGAGCCCACATCTATCGAGTGTCCCCGGCGCAGTTCACCCGAATGCCTGCAACCGCGTACTGAAGGCCTCTAGAGACTATTCTCTTACTAGATGCCAACGATGGGGTCGGTATGAAAACTCTGCGACTGATACTGGGCGACCAGCTCAACCACAAACACTCGTGGTTCAGTGACGACGATGAAGACACCTGGTATTTCATTGCGGAAATGCGCCAGGAAACGGATTACGTCAAACACCATATTCAGAAAGTGGTGGCCTTTTTCGAGGCCATGGCCGAATTCGCACAGTGGCTGGAAGACCGGGGCAAAAACGTCATCTACTACACCCTGGATACCCCGGAAAACACCCAGAAACTGGGCAGCAATATCGCCCGGCTTGTTTCTGAACACCAGTTCGAACGATTCCAGTATCAACTGCCAGACGAATACCGGCTGGATCAACAGCTGAAGTTGCTAGCAGATGACCTCAGCATTCCGAGCGAACCTTTCGACAGCGAGCACTTCCTCACCGACCGGCAGTCACTCAGTACATTTTTTGACGGTAAGAAGTCGCTGTTGATGGAGAGCTTTTACCGGCATATGCGAAAGCAGCACCGGATACTGCTCAATAAAGACGGCAGCCCGGTGGGAGGCCAATGGAATTACGATCAAAACAATCGCAACAAGTGGAAGGGGGAGCCGAAGATCCCGCCGCAACGTGGCTTTCGCAAACAGGTTGTGGAAACCCTCAAGCGGATAGAGCGCGCTGGAGTGAACACGTTTGGGGCGATCTCCCCCGAGCAGTTCAACTGGCCGACCACCCGCACCGATGCGCTGGCCATGCTCCGGCATTTCTGTGAAGTGCTGCTACCGCACTTCGGCGACTACCAGGATGCCATGGATCCGGACGAAGTGTACCTGTTCCACAGCCGACTCAGCTTTGCCATGAACTGCAAGCTGCTGCATCCGATGGAAGTGATCGAAAAGTCAGTCGAGACCTGGCAGGAGAAGCAGGAAGCCATCGATGTCAGTCAGATAGAAGGCTTTGTTCGCCAGATTCTGGGCTGGCGGGAATATATGCGCGGCGTCTACTGGAAAGAGATGCCCGGCTACCGTCGCAATAATCGCCTGCGCAACCAGCGGGACCTGCCAGGTTTCTACTGGACCGGTGAAACAGACATGAACTGCCTGCATCACGCGATAAAAAACAGTCTCGAGCATGCCTATGCCCACCATATACAGCGGCTGATGATCACCGGCAATTTTGCCCTACTGGCCCAGGTACACCCGGACCAGGTCGACCGGTGGTACCTGGGAATTTACATCGACGCCATCGAATGGGTGGAAATGCCCAACACCCGGGGTATGAGCCAGTTTGCCGACGGTGGACTTGTGGCCACCAAGCCCTATATCAGCAGCGGCAGCTACATTCACAAAATGAGCAACTACTGCGACGCTTGCCGCTATAAGGTTCAGGAGCGCACCAGTGACGACGCCTGCCCGTTCAACAGCCTCTACTGGCATTTTTTAATGGAAAAGCGCGAGGCCTTTCAGAACAACCCACGCATGTCCATGATGCTGCATCAGCTCGATAAAATGCCCGAAGAGGACAAGCGGGCCCTGCGTGCCCGTGCCCAGCAGATCATTCGCGACCCGGATGCGTTTTAGGCGGAACCTTCCTATCGCCACCTAAAATACAGGCGCGATTTCCCGAGACAGGGGGTGCCGCCGATGGCGAAATACTTCAATATAATGTGAAAACAATGAAGCAGGCTCGCTTGAAGCAAGTCTTCCCATAAGCCGATTTAACTGAAATACCCGCATAGCCATATGCCTGTATAACCATAGGTTTTGACAACAATGACTCAGCCATCCACATCAGCGGACAAAACAAGGGTGACCACCTACAGTGAATTTGTCCGGCAGGTAGATTATTCGTTGATGGATAGCCTGAATGCCGACCCAGACGCCACAACGGATGGCGATGATCACCGTGCGCGCCAGGTATTCTCCGGGCACTTCGTGCCGGTAACGCCAACACCGATTGGACAGCCAGAATATGTCGCCCATAGCCGCAGTCTCTTTCAAGAACTAGGGCTCAGCGACGAACTTGCACAGGACCACAAATTTACCCAGTTATTCTCTGGAGACATCTCCGCAGCCCGTGCCCCAATGCGCAACTTCGGCTGGGCAACCGGTTATGCGCTATCCATTTACGGCACGGAATATGTCCGACAATGCCCATTTGGCACCGGCAATGGGTATGGTGATGGACGGGCCATCTCCGTGTTCGAAGGGGTATTTAACGGGCAGCGCTGGGAAATGCAATTAAAAGGAGGCGGCCCCACGCCCTATTGCCGCGGAGCCGATGGGCGCGCGGTATTGCGCTCAAGCGTACGTGAATTTCTCGCACAGGAGTATATGCACGCGCTGGGTGTGCCCACCTCGCGCTCATTAACCCTGTATGTATCAAAGACCGATACGGTTTCCCGCCCCTGGTATTCCGATCATTCCAACGCATTTGATCCAGACATCATCACCGAGAACCCGGTCGCGATATCCACACGGGTAGCGCCTTCGTTCCTGCGTGTCGGACAAATTGAATTATTTGCCCGCCGCGCCCGCAGCCATGCGTATGACAATGCGCTTAAAGAACTGCGCATGATCGTTATGCATTTGATTGCCAGAGAATACCAAGGCGAAATCGACCCCAGCCTCAACTTTTCAGATCAATTGATTGAGCTAGCACGATTATTTCGCCAACGCCTTACCGCGTTGGTCGCCAACTGGCTGCGCGTTGGTTACTGCCAGGGAAATTTCAACAGCGACAACTGCGCCGCTGGCGGCTTTACGCTGGATTACGGCCCATTCGGTTTTTGCGAAGTTTTCGACCCCGAGTTCCAACCCTGGACCGGCGGCGGGCAGCATTTTTCATTCTTCAACCAGCCGACCGCCGCAGAGGCGAACTTTCATATGTTCTGGAAGGCCATCCGCCCACTGCTCGCGGACGACAATGAAGCGCTAGAACGGCTGGATCAAATACGCCGTGATTTTCAGGAAGTAATGCAAGACCAGTTGCATCACATGTGGGCAGCCAAGCTCGGCCTCACCGAGTTCAACCTGGCTCTGTTTAAGGAACTGGTGACGCTTATGCGTCGCTCAGAGGTGGATTACACCATGTTCTTTCGTGAGCTTTCCCATATACCTGAGGATATTGTCGCGTTGAAGAAAAGCTTCTATGTCAAAACATCCTCTGACATCGACGAAAAATGGCAGTCCTGGTTAAGTAGCTGGCGCGATCTCGTGTTGACCGGTCATGACTTATCGACGGCAGCCGACAAAATGAAACGCGTCAATCCGAAGTATGCGTGGCGTGAATGGCTGATCGTCCCAGCCTATGAACAGGCCACACAGGGGGATTACAGCCTGATCAAGGAGCTGCAGGAAGTCCTGAGCCACCCTTATGATGAACAATCAAAAGAGATCGAAGAGAAGTACTACAGCCCGAGACCCAAAGAGTTTTTCAATGTGGGTGGAGTATCACACTACAGCTGCTCGTCTTGAGCGCGGCTTTTCTGAGGCTGATGTTCTGGAACTTTCTTAGTGAGCAGCGATGAGTCGCTGCCACAGCGGGGGTCCGTTAAGGCGGGGCAAGGGCAAGATCACTATCTCTATGGGCCGTACTCGCGGATCACTTCGATCTTCCCCACGATATTCTTATTGAGCTCATCCAAATCTTCGGCCGGAATCCACCATTCGGTATGGTCGGCTGCGCCGACACACTTGATCGGGTATCGGTCCATAAATTCTTTATTGACATAAAACCTGATTACATAACCCTTGCCAAAATCGGTAACGTTCCATTGGGTGAGCGCTATCGCGTATTCTTCATTGGTTACCGGGTAGAAGATTGGCTGATCCGGCAGTCTTGGTGGCCAAGCTGTGTAGCCGGACTCTTTTATCAGATCCAGCTCTTTCTGGCCTACGGGCCGAAAACATTCGATTGTCGTCATGGTGCCTATGCTTTGTGGGTAACACTGATACTTAGCGCCGCGCTTTGCGGAAAATTGGGAGCGCAGCGATTTGTTACACGGCAGCTTAACCACTAAAGTACGATGGAAACTCGCCAATACACTCACTTACAACCTGATGGTAGGCCCCTAATATATCGGAATCGAACACATCAGAATCTACTCCTTGACCATTAAGAACAGAACCAAGGCTCTTGCAAACCTCTCTATCAACATAGCCCTGAGAATAGAGCCACATTTCAAGGCTATTTGACAGTCCAAGTTTTAAGCGTGTTTGCAATCTCCTAAGAAGCTCCAATACATCGTCGCCCAATCCTTTACCCTCAGCCACATCAGCTATTGCCCCGACATACAACATAGATTCAAAAGAGAGTGCACCATCAGCCAAGTCTACTACGTGGTCCATTTTAATAGCTCTTTGCTGCGACCCTGCTTGATAATAAGCGCCTGATTGAACCAAGTAACCATGCAGATCAGCGTAGCTAGTTCCTGAAATCCATAATTTTGCAAATTCTAATATTACGTCTTCAGGCTTTATTTTTAGAAAAATCTTGTTGTTATTGATCTGAGTTAGCAAAGGCCAGAAAATTAAAAGAAGTTCATCTGAGCTTTGAGCTTGTGCTATTTCACCCCAATTCTCATCAAGCCAATCTTCGATTAAGAATAGATTTTTCAACCCCAGCAAAGATTTTCCGAAGAATGGTCTTTTCTTTTCGGGCACGGAAAGAACTCTACCTGCGATATGTGAAAATGCCGCCCGTAGCTGTCGTTTCTGATCTTCGTCTGACAAAAAGTAAGCCAATGTTCCTTGGGCCAACTCATCAAAGAACGTTTGAGGCGCACCTGGATTGTCTTTCAAATAGGACAAAAAATAGCTTTCTACTTCTTCAATTAAAGCTTCTTTATAATCCATCTGATCCAGTAGCGAACTGATATTAATAGCGTTTTTATTTCCTGCATCTATACAGCTTCGTCTATAGCCGCCGGGATTTGCGATGAACTGGACAACATCAACATTAAGTTCTGCGAAATCAAAAGACGAGATCAAGTCCAGTAGGCTACTAGCGCAGTTCTCAGCATTAGTAAAATCGAGCAAATGCATCGCTCTCTGCCATCGCCACCTTTCACGAAAATCATTGCGCTTATCAAAAACATCTGTATCCGCAAAAATGACACTCCCTTCAGTATGGTATCCAGCTCTGCCTGCTCGCCCGATGAGATTATGGAAGTCTCGCGTGGTGATTTCTTGTCCCGCTTGAAATGTACTTGAAACAACTAAATATCTAATTGGAAGATTCACACCCTGAGCAAGGGTTGATGTGCATACTACCAACACTGCCTTATCGGATTCCATTGCTCGCTCTACAGAAACACGGATACCATTCGGAATGTTGGAGCTATGCGGCAATATTCCAAAGGAAATCGAACGAGTAAATATAAACTCATCTCCAAAATGCAAACTAGAAAGGTACGCAATTTTTTCCAATTCGCTTTGATCGCTAGTAGTGCTCGGTGGTGGTAAAGCAAGACCTCTATCGTAGTAATCAACTAAAAGATCGCATATTGACGTGACAGTGCTCTTTACACCGCAGAAGATAGCAGTAGGACCTTGACGGCATAATTTAACACCTAAATAAGCTGCGACGCTGGAATTATCGTTTTTTTCAGGAAAAAGACGATCGACCCTCTCTCGACCTCTCGTTCCAAGGTTTACTTGCTCAATCACTCTAGGAACGAAATAATCTCTATCTGCGTCACGATCTTGATCGATGTATCGAAGTTGGCCCATTGCGGTTTGCCAGCTTGCGAAGGCTGTACTTCGTACTGTTGGTAAACATCCTGCTCCTTGAATCTCAATACCGGCTTCTCCATTAAGCCATTCACCAATAGAGTTTGCGTTAGCCATTACTGCGGAGATCAAAACCTTCTGAACATCATCACTTACGCGGTACTTGAGGTGAGCCATTAATAACTCATATGTGACGCCTCTCCTTCCAGTGTCAAACTGATGCCCTTCATCAAAAATAAGCAAGCCAATTGAGTCAGCTAAAGCAGGTTCATGCCTCAGAAGATAAACAAGTTTTTCCGGCGTGGTAACGACAATTGACTTGGTCGCTACTCCATTCTGAGAGGCTTCTCCTGTTAAAAATCTTATGAGATCGTCGTCACTATCGGAAATATCCAGAACATCTTGCAATTCATTGATATTGACTTCTTCATCCTCGAACGCCTGCTGAAATGTAGCCGTAATCTCCCTGCATAGGGCTCGAAATGGCGCAACAATTACGGCAGCATCAGAACGCCCCGATAAAAAGGAACTTCGAATTATTAATTCTGTCGATTTTGTCTTTCCCGCACTCGTGGGCATTTGCACAACGGCAGATAAGCCAGACAAAACACCTTGCTCACCCAACAAACTCTGAGCCGGCCAAAACTCTTGTACAAATTTCGGCTTAGCAATTACATTGACCCATTGTTCTAATGGGATTTGTGTATATTTCGGCAAACAGTTTATTGACGAGTTTTCGATTTTTCTTAGCAGGATAGAAGAAATAATATCGGCAAACAAAAGCTCTCTATCAGAACCATTTTCGTATACTTCATTCCTTAAGACCTGTATTGCCTGCCTAAGGACCTGGGTATCAATGCTTAAACCAAAAAAACTTCGAGTGGCGAAGCCGACGGCATCTATTGCCTGAGTTAAATAGGTTTTTTCAACGCGACACCAATCTTCTTCGAAGTTGGACTTCAATATCCATATCAAAATCCCCTCAAGTTTAGTGTCAGTGAGCGGTTCTGTGTTATAGGATAAACTTTTGGCTAGAACGATGGAGCTGCCGGGCATGCTTGCTAAATAGTAGGCCGCTGAACCTATAATCTTTAGATAAATAGTCATCTCATCAGCCAGATGAGACTGAATCAAAGCATCAAAATATTGCCCAACGGATATAAGTTCAGACTTCAACTCTTCATGTTTATCAGTCTCTTCAACCTGTTGTTCTTCACGAGCTTCAATAGCAGACAGGTCGCCCAATATACCAATAGTTGTAACCAACAGCTTACGCGGATCTACAGGCAGCGCTATATGGGATTTTTCATCAATAGCAAACTCATACATTTTTGCTTTCGATTTCGTAATTGCCAGCATTTTCTTAGAGAGCGCTTCAAGCTTCATTAGCAGCCCTTTCGTATAAGCCATGTACTAAAGACATCAATACAGTGCCTCTTATCACAATCATTTCTAACTTCGTTCGCAATGAATGTTCCTGAGTAGAAGCTTCAGCCAAAGTTTCCACGCAACATGAACTGTCAGTAAGAACCGCTGCCGCTCCAAATTTTGTTTTATATGGGTGGTCAACATTTTGCTGGAATCTTGAGACAATACTCATTCCGGAAAAATCTTTCTGATCGTATAATCGTTGCTTTGCGCCGTTTAAAGATTCCGCAAGTCTAATCTCATCCTTTGAACTGTCGTCAATTGCTGTTTGCAAAGTATTCCTGGCGTTATTCTCAGAAAGGCGCGCTTTTACCTCATAAATCACTAGTTCATCTTGGTTGGTTGGTTTTTTATTATTTTTCTTAAAGCCCAAGACATCTGAGCCCTTGGAAGACTCATTGCCAATTATCTTCCTGTCGTAGCGAGTTCTTGGAACATAGTAATCATGAAGAAACGCCAAGTAATCAGCGACCAATATTTCAGCAAAATCTCCTGCACGGATACTTGGCCCAGGGCTTTTAGTTTTATGCGGAAACTTAAGATTTAACAAATAATCTGTTTTTGTCATCCCTTCAGGTTTGAGTACCTCTATTGCATCATCACTGCAATAGTGATTCCTGAAATGCCGTGCCCAGTGAGACATGGCCTCTTCATTGGCTACATCGTAAGCGAACTCATATACAGGGACGTTCTCACCTGTTGAAATAGCGATCACTTCACCAGTATCGCGAAGCCACTGAATATGTTCTTTAGTCCAAGGCATTTGCAGTATACCGAACCATTCTATGTTTAATTATTCATGTTGCTCTGAGTGCCTATCTAGGCAGGTGCCGTGTAACGTCGCCATAACCGGCAGCCGGAGCGCAGCGTAGTCTGTCAGGCGCGAAGTTCATGGCCTTGTTAACTTTTTAGCTTGCTAGAAACCTCGGAAAACTTTTCCACTACCTCTATTGCTTTGTCGATTGTCATTTCAATTGGGTGCTGATTATCTTGAACTTGACCATTTAGCATTTCCAGCTCCATAAATAATTCAGCCATTCTTTTATTTACCAAATCTTTAGAATCGCTATCGCCATCTATCAATTGGTTAATAAAAGTAGCACCGCCACCCAAAAACCCGAAAAGGTGTGAATAACGCAGGCTTATCAATTGATACAACTTGTACTGACTGAAGAAGAAATATGAAAGCACTGCCAATGAAAGCGTTACACCGAATCGAAGCAGTAATAACTCTATGTACTCTAAATTTTGTAGCTTTTCGCTTATAAATGTAACTGCGAGAAATACTGGTATGAAAACAACGGATACAATGAAACCAAATAGAAATGCATAACGATGATTATTAGCCTTTCTTAAATCCGATTCTATGTTAGTTTTGAAATTTTTCTCTAAGCCCAGTTCTGCATTTAGACCGACAAGCTTATTGATACCCTCATCGATCTGAAGAGACACTTCATTTTTCAAGCTAATGAAGTCTCCTTCAATTTTATTAATAACCTCCTCTTTTAATGATTCAATTTCTTGACTATGCTGATCTGGAACAGGCAATCCTGAGATAAATTCATCGATACCATCGAATATTTTATTACCTTCAGTAAAAAAGCTTACAAATTGTTGGATGTTATTTGTTCGGTTTACATTTGCCCATTTTTGATTCCAAGGGTTGTACTTCAGATTATCAAATTCTGTTATTTTTCTATTTAACTCATCCCAATGCTCATTCATGGGATACTGGACGCGAAATTGATGGATTCTATTTCGCCGTTGGTCGAATCTCTGCTTAACGGTTGCAGCATACTGCTGCGCTTGAGCTTGATTCTTCCCTTCAAACTCATTTTTTTCAAAAATAGTTGAAATTGTCATTATGCTTATTTAGATCTCGATTAAGTTAACAGTTTGTTCGTGGGAGTGTGCATATATGGGAATGCTGAAAAGTCTATATCGGCCCACAAAGTATCCAAATATGCACCAAAGCCCGTGACGTGCCCATATCTGGATATAAACCGCTATCTAGCCACAAAATGATAAATACGTCACGCTTTCAGCCCCGAAAACCCATTACACACAATTACAGCTTCTGATTAATCGGCCGCCTTAGCTCTATAGGGCTAACGTTGTCAGTAAAATCAGCCCTAAAAAAAGGCCACCGCAAAGGGTGGCCTCATTTAAAGATCAGAGTTAATTACGAACCAGAAGTTCGCACTAGCCCGCAAATACCAGAACCGACTATTAAACCCAAACGGTGAGGTCCGGGAGGCTGGAAGCGCAGCCAGCGGGCAAGAGGAACATCAGTGGCTGTCCCGCACCTGATTGATCAACCCTCCCGCCAGCACGGTTGCCACCTCGTCTTCACTCATATTGTGGGTGACCGCGAGCTGCTTCCCGTCTTCCAGTTCAATGTTCACCACATCCCCCGACTGTAACTGTCCGGCCAGATCGCTGAAGGTCAATGGGCTGCCCTGTTTCAGTTTCGCGAGGTCACTGGGTTTGGCGAACAACAGTGGTACCACACCAAAATTGATCAGGTTGCGACGGTGGATACGGGCCATGGACACGGCGATCACTGCGCGCACGCCGAGAAAACGCGGTGCGATCGCCGCGTGTTCGCGGCTGGACCCCTGGCCATAATTCTCACCACCGATTACAAAGCAGTCGCCGTCGAGCTTTTTCGCACGATCGTAAAAGGTCTCGTCAATGCGGGAAAAGGTGTAGTGACTGATGGCCGGAATATTTGAACGCAGCGGCAGGATATCGGTGCCCGCTGGCAGGATTTCATCCGTGGAGACGTTGTCACCAGCCTTGAGTAGTATCGGGCCCGTCAGTTTTTCCGGCAGCGGGTCAAAGTCCGGCAATAGTTGAATATTGGGACCTTTTTCCAGTTCAACCGGAATTTCGTTTGAACGGTCCTCCGGCGCCAGCATAAGTGGGCGCATATCGCCGAGTGTTTCCGGCTCGGAAAACGTCGGGTATTCCATCTCCATGTCGCGGGGATCTGTGATCTTGCCGGACAGAGCGCTGGCGGTGGCGGTTTCCGGGCTACACAGGTACACCTGGTCTTCTTTGGTGCCGGAGCGCCCGGGGAAATTGCGCGGTACCGTGCGCAGACTGATCCGTCCGGTGGCCGGTGCCTGTCCCATGCCGATACAACCGTTGCAACCGGTCTGGTGCAGGCGCGCGCCTGCAAGCAACAGCCGGTTGAGGTCGCCACTGCGACTCAGTTCTTCCAGTACCTGACGACTGGTAGGGTTTATGTCCAGGGATATTTCTTCGGGAACCTGCTGTCCCTCGACCATTCGTGCCGGCACCACGAAATCTCTCAGCCCCGGGTTGGCAGAGGAACCAATGTAACTCTGATAAATCGGTTTCCCCGCGACCTCGCGCACCGTCACTACTTTGCCGGGACTGGAGGGACAGGCAATCATCGGCTCCAGCCGGGACAGATCGAGGGTATCGTGGTGATCATACTCTGCACCCTCTTCCGCCCGCATGGGTACGAAGTCCTGCTCGCGTCCCTGCTGCTTCAGAAACACGCGTACCTGTTCATCCGCCGGAAAAACACTGGCGGTAGCCCCCATTTCCTGTCCCATATTGGCAATTACATGGCGATCCATGGCGGTGAGGTTGTCCAGCCCCGGGCCGTAATATTCAAAAATTTTGTTCACACCACCTTTCACATCGTAGCGGCGCAACATTTCCAGTATCACGTCTTTGGCACTTACCCAGGGGGGCAACTTGCCGGTGACCTCCACGCCGATGACTTCCGGCATAACCAGGGAAAAGGGAATCCCGGCCATGGCCAAAGCCACCTGCAGGCCACCCGCTCCCATGGCGAGCATGCCCATGGCACCCCCGGCACAGGTATGGCTGTCGGAGCCCAGCAGGGTTTTTCCCGGGACTCCGAAGCACGCCATATGCACCGCGTGGCTGATGCCGTTTCCGGGGCGGGAAAACCAGATGCCCCACTTGCGACTGGCGCTGCGCAGGAACAGGTGATCGTCCGCATTCTTGAAATCCGCCTGGATCAGGTTGTGATCCACATACTGGGCGGAGACCTCGGTTTTTACCCGCGGCAACCCCAGCGCTTCAAACTCCAGCATGACCATGGTGCCCGTGGCGTCCTGACACAGGGTCTGGTCAATTTTCAACTGCACTTCTTCACCGGGCTGCATTTTGCCACTCACCAGGTGCTGCTCGATCAACTGATGGGCGAGGTTCTTTTTCGCACTCATTACCTGCTCCTTCGATTTTTCATTTGACGGTCAGTTTGAAAACTCCACACGCGGGGCACCTTTATCGGTACCGATATAGTCGGGGGCACACTGGATAAAGTCTTTTTGATCCAGCCCCGCCTCGATCAGGAACTTCTGTACATGTCGTGCGCGGCGATTGGCCAGACGCAGTAACTCCTCACGCATGCCTCTTGGCGGGTCGCGGAAAAACGCTTTCCACTGAGTTCTGTCGCCACCCACGGCCCGGGCTTCATGGGGAAATAGCACCGTCAAGTCCTGTGCTGTCGAAACACCACAGATTCCAGGACGGGCTTTGGGGTTATCGCGCATATCTTCGATCATACCGTTCAGCGACACTTTGGCTTGCTCACTGAGGGTGTCGTACCCGGGCGCAAACTCAAGATCATCAAAGCGTTCCGCGCGGAAGCGAGCCCACGCCAGCTTGGCCAGGCTGTAAAAGCCTATCGGGGTGAAATAGGCAAACAGCGACTCGAGAATGGCTCGCTGCAACAGATCGCTGAAGATAAAACTGAAATTGAATTTGGGGTCGTAAAGTTGCCCGGTTACCGGCATGTCGAAACGCACATCACCATCGCCGTCTTTCAGCAGCGCCAACGCCAGGCTCAGAGGAATAAAACTTTTTTTCACCGCCAGATGATCGGTATCCCGAACCCTGCGCACCTTGATCTTCTGCAACTCCATTTTTGCAAGTGCATCCACCTGATTGTCGTCAACGGCAATATTCACTTCCGCATCCAGCTGCCCCTGTAAAATTTTGTAGCCGAGCAGCCGCGCAATGTAGGGGGTCGCAGGAATCAGGTTGGCGCCTTCCACATAGCCCAACAGGCTGGCATCCCAGTGATTACTCTCCAGAAGATTCACATGACCTGCCAGGTGCATTTCACTAAAGCCGCCCGGGCGGGCGTTGAACACCAGTACCGCCGGCGGATCTTCCGGGTAATTACTCATACCCTGCAGCAGCAGATTGATGCGTCGCACCGGCAATTTAGCCTCGTATACTTGTGTATCGTCGAACCACAGGAAGTGACCTTGATCCACCGTCAACTGGCGCACCCGATAGCGGAACCGGTTGGCCTCCCGCGCCAGGTCGCCGCGCTGATAGTGATAACGCTGGGGGGCGGGTGTTTCATCGCGGAAGCGCTCCCAGGCACCGAAATCATCCTCCTGTCCACGGGCGAGAACACTGCGCGGTTTCAGTAAATCGATGGTGTCGACATTGAGTGATTTTTCCTTGGGCAGATAATCGAACTGGGACACCCTGAACAGTTTGATTTCGGTATTCCACGGGTGATTAGCGAATTCCTGGGCGCGCGGATCCCGCCGAAACAGTTTGCTATTGGCCACTTCGGCATGCAGTAGCCGCACAAGTTCACGGGTAAATGTTAATCCACGCGCCTCGGCGAACTCGGTTTCCAGTAGCTGATCTCCGTCAGTGTCGTTGAGAGCCAGTCGATATAACTGCGCCATATTCAGCTGCAGACTGCGATCTCCGAAATTGAGCAGACCGGTAGCCTCCAGGTTCTGCAGGTCCAAGCAATAGCGCACACCGGGGACATACCCTCGCGGGACACAACCCTGGATATTACTGAGCAACAGTTTTTTGCCCACAATCTGCCGGCTGCCGAATCCCAGTTCGTCGGCCCGCAGGGATTCCACCTGCAAATAGGGGGTCGATTCACCCGCTGGCTCCCCATTCCCGCTGCCGTGAAAAATGCGCAATCCATCGACCTGGATATTGCGAAAGTAGCGCTGGGGTATACCGCTGCCGAACTGACTCAGGATCACCCGATGCTCGCTGGTCACGGTGACTTTTCCCACATGAAAACAGGGAGTCAGAGGATTTTCATCCCAGCGTACCGGCTTCAGACAACCGCGAATGCCTCTCATCTTGCCGTCCCTCAGAGACAGGACGCCCGGCGAAAAGACCAGATCGCGAACATCGAGACTGGCAAACCCCATGCGCGCACGGTTTCCCTCAAGGAAAACAAAATCTTCAACACCAATACGTCCGGTGGACCGAAAATCTTGTTCGCTCTCACCCTCTGCTCCGGCCTCCAGTTCGAGCCGTTGATTGCCAGAGATCTGGATCTTGCCGACGGCGACACACGGAATTCCCAACCCGCGGTTCACCCGGCCCTGTTTGTCCGGCATGCAACCGGTGAAGTCCTGTGCGATCAGGTCCCGCACGTGTACCCGCTTACCACCGGGCCAGCGCAGATGTTGCCAACGCAACTCTGCAAGATGAAACTTCGATGATTGATCGGCGGCGGAGCGCAGTTCCAGGTTCTCTAGCCACAGCGGCCCAAGGTCGAGAATATCGGTGGTTGCCGTTTTTTCACCTCGTCCCAGTGCAATCCGGTTGTCGCCGGCGAGACGCAGTGCTCCCAGTGCCAGGCAGCCACCCCAGCGGCCACTGCTCTCACCGCGCAAGCGGGCGGCGGTTAACCAGTCCTCTGGTCCGCATCCTCGCGCCGAATCAAGCCGGATATCCCGCAGGTTTATCACCACCGGATGGTCACCGACTGGCTGCTCCATACCGATACCGGCAATGCGCAATTGCCCCAGCTCTAACTGCGCCGGCGCAGCGGAATCAACAGGGGTATTTTCGCTAGGCAGCAAGCGGTATAACGCCAGCTTCTGAATCGCCACGCCCTCGCCATCCGAGCGCAAGTCGCGGCCGCGCAAGCAGCGGGGCAGCATGGAATCGGTATCTCCCCGCTGCGGCCAGCACATATCCAGTCGGCTGGCCTGCAGTGTATCCAGCTGCCAGTCGGCACTTGCCGGGGCACTCCGCGGTAGATCAACCTGCATGGAGAGTCCGGCCAGGTCGCGCACTTCCGCGGTAAAGTCCCCTTCTCCTCCGGTCAATGACAGGCGCGCCAGTGCCAATTGGTTCAGGTCCGCGCGAAAGTGTTCACGCCGGTAGTCGAGCTGGAAGGTATCGCCGGTGCGCAGGCTTTCAATCTGTGCACAGCGGTCGTCACCCAGACAGAAGGCCGCGCCGTCCAGCGCCGCACCGGGCAAATCCAGGTGTGCCAGTGTCGGCGCCGACTGAAAATTCATCGCGGCTTTGGGTAGCCGCAACTGGGTAACTGATAGCAGGGAGTCACCGGCGGCGGTATCAATCTCAGCACCATCGAGGCTCAGTCCGGCGGCGCTCAGCCCGAGGCGGAATGCACTGCGCGCGGGTACGTTTTCCGCGCTCACGGCGCGCTGGGTATCCAGCTGCAGCTGTAATGGCTGCTGCTGTTGCAGGTTGCGAATGTCAAAACAGGCGGCGCGCCGCTCACCCGATCCGCGCGCCAACAACAGTTGCCAGGCCGCTGGCATGCAGCCCTCCAGCCGCTCGAGCAGTGCAGCGTCCAGTTCGAGCTCGGTACTGCTCAGGTGAATACGCTTACCAATGGCACTGCTTACCCCCGGTGCGAGGTGACCAGCGCCCCCGGTTTCCGCAGTGTCCGGCGGGGATCTGGTGAGCTGCCCCTTTTCTGAACCCGCCTCTTCGTTGAGGCTCCCCTCAACAGCAGCACCATCTTCTTCCATCACCCACCAGTGCCCCTGCCCCGCGGCAAAGTATTCCCCGGGGTTCAATAGCTCCTTGCTGCGGCGAAACAGGCCCGGGCCAAGGCGCAACCGGGTGAGTGCCAAACCGGTTTGACGGTCCGGATCCGGGGAGAGGTGATCCGAGAGCAACAGACTCTCCAGCGCGAGCTCGCCGAGAATGAGGTAGGGAGACGCGGCGGCGGAGGAACCTCCCCCGGTCTGCAGCACAAAGTTGCCGTCGCCTTCCAGAGCGCGTAACCGACCGCACAGGGGAGACAGGCGCCGAGGCAACAGGCCCTCGGTCATACACCCGGAGAGGGACTGCAGGGCAAAGTCCTCGGCCAGATACTCACCGTCCGCCGGCGACAGATTCAGCCGGGCCCAGTTCAGCCCGGAAAGCTCTACCGGATCACTGGCTTGCAGGGAGGGAGAAGCCGCGGCGGCCGCCGGCGATATCCGAAAGCTGTCCAGTGCGACAGCGCCACTCTGCAGTGCCCAGGTCTGCGCCGGTCGTCCATTGCTCGCCACCTTGCGCGGGAACTGCAGAGAGAATTCCTCCGCCAGTTGCAACTGTGACAGCCGCACACACTGAGTGGCCGCACCGAGAATTTCCCCCGGGATACAGCCGTTCGCTACATCCAGCTGTACCTGCTGCAATTCGAGTTGACGCGCACTGTTACGATACTGCAACGCACCCAGACCCAAGTGATTCACTGACAGTGCGCGAGAATCCGGCAATGCCGTATCCATGTCCACCAGTCTTCCCTGGCTCAGGCTGGCCTCGGTGAGGTCAACCGTCAAACCATTCTGCCAGTGAAATTCCGTTGGTCTGGGCAGTCGCAGAGTTCCGGCGCGCATACAGTAATGATGTGAGCCACCGCGCCAGGGGCCAGGGCACCAGGAGAAATTTCTGGCGCCACCGCTCTGCCAGCTCAGCGCCTTTTCTTCACGCAGGAAATCAAAACTGTCGAGCGCGATGGTCTGCGCGTGCCAGTTGGGGTAACGCCGGTTGCGGTAGCGCAGCCGTACTTCCTCACCGCTCAGTCGGTGCCAGGCGATTTCCGATTTTGCGCCAAAAGCAAAAAGTGCCGAACCCCGCAACTCGAGACGGCGGGCAATACCGCAGTGGCCAGTGATCCGATTCAGCGCAGGCACAGCTTCCGCCCAGCGGTCCGGAGGACAGCCGGCAAATTTGCGTGCGAGCACCGCCTCTGTACGCAGTGCGTTGCCCGGCCGCGCAAAGCGAATGCGATGTGTGTGCAAAGCGACCAGTGCCAGGGTGGGATCTTCCTCTGGCGATTTCTGCAAATCGCCCTCACCCGCTTCCTGCGTCTGGCTACGGAGACCGTAACGGGAAACCTTGCCCGGAAATTCATCCCAGGCAAGCAGGTTTTCCACCTGCAGGTCTTCCGCGCCAATATCGAATTTCAATGCCTCCGTGGCTTCACGAACTCCGCTGACAAAGAAATCATCCAGTACCAGTTTGCCGATTCGCACGCAGCTTGGGCTGTCCCACTGGGGTTTGTGCTGGTAGCACACCACACTGTCGCGGAGAGTGGCTGCGGTCAGATCCACGCGCCAGTTTTTCGGTCTCTTTTCGCCTTCCGCCAGATGCCAACCGCCAATTTCCCACACCCGACCACGTTTTCCCGGAGAGGATTCCAGGTCCATATAGGCCCCGTCCAGTTCCACCAGTTTGACGTGAACTTTTCCTCGTAGCAGGTACCACCAGCTCAGCCCCAGGGTGGCTTCACGCACGCGAAAGCCGCGTTCGAATTTATTGCGTACTTCCACACCGCGCAGGTGCGCGTGCAATCGCGGCAAAGATACGTCGATGTGTTGTACCTCGGCCTCAAGGCCATGCTGGTGCAACCAGCGCTGTACCTTGCCGGGCAGGTAAATCGACAGGAAAAGATTCAGCGCGGCGATCAACAGCAGGAATATCACCAGCAACCACAAAAGGCGATAGATGCCCTTGCGCTGCGCGTCCCTCGCGGGAGATATCGGCGGTGAATCTTGTGGTGAACTAGACATCGAGGCTCGGCGAACAGTGTATTGCGCGCAATCCTCGCGATTTTCGGGCGGAACTGCGGACTCTCTACAGTAAAGACCAGAGGAGACCGCGCGGATGTCGCGCCTTAGCACCAAACGGGTTTTTATTCAGGCCAAAGGCAATTGAAAAAACAACGGCTACACTGACGCAGAAATTCCGGCAGCAAATACTTCCGATCACTCTGCGCAAAACGTGCTAATCCACTATTCACCGTTACACTGATTATATTTCAATCAAATTAGCACAAGGACCGGCCACCGAAGAGCGGATTCCGGTGGACACATGGAAGGAAAGCATGCACAAGCAAACCCAAAGCCAGGACGTGGTATTGATCGGCGGCGGTCACGGCCATCTGGAGTTGCTGCGGCGATGGGCCACAAAGCCCGTGCCCGGTGTGCGGCTGACGCTGGTTTCACCTCAGGTACAGAGCGCCTATTCGCCCATGGTGCCGGGTATGATCGCCGGCCACTACAGCCAGAGTGATATTCATATTGACCTGCCGCGCCTGTGCCGTGCCGCCGGCGCGCGCTTTGTTCAGGCTTGCGCACACCACATTGATCCGCATAGCAATCGGGTGTCGCTGCTCGGGCGCCCGGATCTTGCCTTCGACGTCCTTTCCCTCGCGGTAGGCGCCTCCACCTGCCACCAGATCCCCGGTTCCGAGCTCGCCATTCCAGTCAAACCCATTGGGCAGTTTTTCCGTTACTGGGAACAGCTCAAGCAACTGGTATACCAGGAGCACCGCCCATTGAAGCTGGGCGTGATCGGCGGAGGCGCCGGTGGCTTTGAACTGGCGACGGCCATGGCCTGGGCACTGGAAGAGCCGGTGTACAGCGGCCGGGTGGAAGTCCATCTGGTTCAAGCAAGCAGCAAGACTCCGGCGGAGTACCCGTTGCTCGCGCGCAGCCTCGCGGCGAGAGAAATGAGCAGGCTCAAGGTAAAGTACCACCCTCGCTGGCGCGTTTCGGAAATCACGCCGCAGGGAATCCATAGCGACGAGGGCCAATTCATTGCGATCGACAAAGCACTGCTTTGCACCGAGCCCTCGGCGCCACCGTGGCTGGCACAGTCTGGCCTTGCAGTAAATGAAGGGGGCTTTGTTGAGGTCGACGATTACCTGCGCTCCCGCAGTCATCCCCACATTTTTGCGGTTGGCGATGTCGCCTGTATCAGCGCCGCAACCGCAAAGTCTGCCGCGGAAGCCCGCAATCAGGGGGCCGCGCTATACCGCAATTTACGCGCAACATTTTTGGCTCAATCGCTGAAGCCCTACCAGCGCACGCGCCTGCAACTTCGCCACCTTTCCTGCGGTGCACAGCAGGCCATTGCTTCCCAGGGAGGTATCGCGGCAGCGGGTGAAATCTTCTGGCACTGGAAAGATCGGCAGGACCGGCGGATCCTTCGCAGAATCAGTAATTTGCCGGTGCCGGGGCCGACCGCCGACAACTCGGCGTTTGCAGCCGAAACCGGCGCAGAGTCTTTCGCCGGGAGTGCGGTGCTGGGTAGCGATCTGTTCAACCAGGCTCTCTCGCAACTGTCACAGCCGGAACCGACTCGCTTCGACAACGGCGAACCCGAAACAGCACTGCGCGCCTCGACCAGCCTGCTCAACCTGCCCCGGGATAAAATGCTGGTGCAAAGTTCTGAGCAGATGCAGGCACTGGTGCAGGATCCCTGGCTGTTTGGAAGAATTCTCGCACAGCACACGCTGACGCAGATGTTCGCGGCGCGGGCACAACCGGTGTCTGCTCAGGCGCTGGTGACCCTGCCCTCCCGGGTCCCGGGCAGCTCAGTGGCATTTGCCAACCGCGACCTGCAGCAAATCCTGGACGGCACCGCACGGGAGTTAAACCAGTACCACTGTACTCTCAGTGGCGGGCAGTTGACCGAGGGACAGTCATCACAAATGGCACTAACCGTTAACGGCGCGGTCGATGCCGGCGACCTGCAACAGAAAGTCGGCGCACGTGCCGGCGACTGCCTTATCGTGACGAAACCACTGGGTAGTGGCACCCTGTTCGCGGCAGAAGCGCGGGGCAAAGCGCGGGCGCGCTGGCTGCAGCAGGCACTGGACAGCATGTTGCAGAGCAATGCTACCGCTGCTGAAATACTGGTACGCAATGCCACCAGTGTCGTGCGCGGTATAGATCGCCACGGGCTGCTGGGGCAACTGCTGGAAATGCTGCCCCAGTTAACGTCGCAAGATCATGTAGCCATGGGAGCCAGCCTGTTTGCCGATGCGTTGCCGCTTTTACCCGGTGCCGCCTTCTGTGCAGAACAGGAGATGCTCAGCGAGCCATCGTCGTCGCTACTGCAGCACAATGCGCGCAGCTTTGCCGCACTGCAGAACCCGGCGGCCTGGCAATCACTGCCGCATTTACCGATGCTCGTCGACCCGCAAGTCTGTGGCGGCCTGCTCGGCGCCGTCCCGGCGACCCATGCCGAGCAATGCCTTGCGGCGCTGCACGCCGCCGGGTTCCGTCAGGCCGCGATCATCGGCGTAGTGGATACACTTCCCGGTGGCGAGCCGTCGCACCCACAGACACACCCACAAACGGTAGCGCAACCCGTGTTCCTCGCCAAAAGCGGCGACTGGAAACAGATGGCCAGGTACAGCACCGCCGTGGCCACCTGAACAATTGACGGCAGCATGCCATACCAGTGGTCGCCGGTGTTTCACCGGTGACCATTTCTTGTGTAACCATTAATCGATTGCCAAACGCCTGTGCGCCGGCAATACTGGCTGCATAAAATCCCGGGCTGGCCCCGGACAAGAACAAATTGGGTCCCACAGAGTACTGCGATGAGCCGGATTACTTTTAAGCTCTACAGGAAACTCTGTTATGAAAAAAATTGTCATCATTGGCGGCGGCGCCGGTGGCCTGCAGTTGGCTACCAGCCTCGGGCGCCACTTCTCATTCGGTCGCTTCCACCGTCAGAATAAATCCCCCGCAGCCCAGGTCACCCTGGTCGATAAAAACCGCACGCATATATGGAAACCCCTGTTGCACCAGGTAGCCACCGGTGCCCTGGACTCCAGCCTCGACGCCCTCAATTACCAGGTACACGCCCGCGCCAACGGATTTCAGTTTGAGCTGGGCAGCCTGCAGGGGCTGGACCGGGAAAATAAAACCGTCGAACTGGCAGAGGTCTGCAGTGAAGACGGCACGCCCCTGATCCCGGCACGCAAACTGGAATACGACTACCTGGTATTTGCGCTCGGCAGCCAGAGCAATGATTTCAACACACCCGGCGTACGCCAGTACTGCCAGTTCCTGGACAGCGCCGAGCAGGCACAGAAGTTTCACACTCGACTGCTGGATCAGTTTCTCCAATTGGAAAGTCAGGTCGCGGAATCTGTGCATATCGCCATTGTCGGTGGCGGCGCGACGGGAGTGGAGCTGGCGGCGGAACTGGTCGACGCCGTGCACGAGATGGGCCACTACGGGCGCATCAAAAATGGCGACCTAAAGGTCACCCTGATCGAGGCCGGCCCACACCTGCTGCCGGCACTACCCCCGCGCTTGGGCAACAGTTCGCAAAAAGAGCTGACGAAAATCGGAGTGCGAGTGCTTACCGGCACCCAGGTGGCAGAGGCCACAAAAACCGGCTTTGTCACCAGGGACGGCGAGGAAATTTCTGCGGCGATCCGCGTGTGGGCGGCAGGCGTCAAGGCGCCGGATTTTCTGCAGACTCTGGACGGGCTGTCATTCAATCGTCAGAACCAGATTGAAGTCGAGGCCACGCTGCGCAGTAAAGACGACCCGTCGATTTTCGCTATCGGGGACTGCGCCGGCTGTGAGGATAGCAATGGATTAAAGGTGCCCCCGCGCGCGCAGTCTGCCCAGCAGATGGCAAAAACCGCCAGTGACAACTTGATTCGCCTGGTAAACAGCTCGCAAGCGGAAGGTGCCGAAGCAGAACTGTTACCGTTCACCTACAAGGACCGGGGTTCGCTGGTGTCCCTGTCCAAGTTCGATGCGGTGGGTAATCTGATGGGCGGCCTGGTCAAGGGCAGCCTCACCATCGAGGGACGGCTCGCCGGCCTCGCGTACCGCTCCCTCTATCGCATGCACCTGGCCGCGCTGCACGGCTGGCCCAAGGCGATGCTGTTGTACGTGATCGGGCAGGCAAACCGGTTTGTGAAACCGCGCCTGAAAATGCATTGATGGGAAGCCATCCCGTACAATTGCCTTTTTAGCGCCAAAGATTTACGTATTACCAGTAACGCGTATGAAACAAACAGGAAACTAACTGCCGTGAACGCGTTCCAGAAATCACTGATTACCGCCGGCCTGTTCGCAGCTGCTGGCGGTACCTGGGCAGAGGAGAGAACCAAAGACTCAGGCCACACAGCGCAATCACCACAACAGCAACTGGAGCAGCTGACGGTAACCGCCTCGCGGACATGGCGACCACAAAGCGAGCAAGCCGAATCCCTGGCGGTGGTAGAACAGGACACCCTGCGCTCGATCAGCGCCGTTCATCCGAGTCAGGTACTGACCGCGGTGCCCGGTGCCTTTATCAACCGCGGCAATGGGCAGGAGAGCCTAATCGCGTTGCGCTCTCCGGTCCTTACCGGGGCCGGAAGTTGTGGTGCCTTTGCCATTGCCCAGGATGGAATTTCTGTGCGCGGCACCGGCTTCTGCAACGTCAACCAGCTGTTCGATACCAATTTCGAACAGGCCGAACGCGTAGAAGTGTTACGCGGGCCCGGCACGGTACTGTACGGTTCCGATGCGCAGCATGGAGTGATCAACGTGCTGAGTGGGGCACCGGTGGATGGACGGGAATCCAGCGCGGTCATTGAGGCGGGTGCGAACAACTACCAGCGCGTCAAGCTGGATCACAGTAGCGGCGATTCAGAAGGCGGAGTGCGCATAGGCTTCAGTGGCGCACGAGATGGTGGCTACAAAGACGACTCCGGGTTTGATCAGCAAAAGATGCAGTTGCGCCACGATAGCCGCTGGCAGGATTGGTCGGTGCGTACACTGGTTAACCTGAATAATCTGAATCAGGAGACTGCCGGCTACGTCTCCGGCAAAAACGCCTACGAAGACGCGTCCCGCAGGAGGGAAAACCCGAACCCTGAAGCCTTCCGCGACAGTCAGTCCGCCCAGGTGCAGGTACAACTGGCAGGCACTCTGAAAAATGGCAGTGAACTGCAGATCACACCCTATGCCCGCTACACGGAGATGGAATTCCTGATGCATTTTTTGCCCGGCACGCCGCTGGAAGAAAATGGGCAACATGGTTTTGGCGTGCAGACCGCACTGCACCACGGTGATAAAAATGGATTGCATTGGACCAGTGGTGTGGACCTTGAATATACCGGGGGCTGGCTGCGTCAGCATCAGGAGGGGGGCTTTTCGTCGTTCCCGGCGGGCAAGCACTACGACTACACGGTATCGGCTCTGGTCGCTGCCGCATTCACCCAGGCCGAACAGCCTCTGGGCGAGGCAACCAGGGGAATACTCGGCGCCCGCGGCGAATACCTGCGGTACGACTACGACAATAGGATGATCAGTGGCAACACGACCGAAAGCGGTGCCCTTTGTATCAACGGGTTTACCGGAGCTGTCGGCTGTCGCTACTCCCGCCCGGACGACCGCCAGGATGACTTCACCAACGCCTCGCTGACTGCCAGCCTGATTCACCATTTCAGTAACACAACCAGCGGCACACTGCGTATTGCCCACGGTTTCCGCGCGCCCCAGGCCACCGAGCTGTACCGACTGCAAAATGGACAGGTTTTCGCAGATCTGGATTCAGAATCCATCGACAGCCTGGAAATCGCTCTGAAGCAGACCACTGACAGTTTCCGCTATACCCTGACCGCCTTCTATATGGAAAAGTCCGATGTGGTATTCCAGTCGTCTGGCCGGCTGAATTTGAGCGATGGGGAGAGCCGGCATTTCGGGCTCGAGTACGAGTGGCTGTGGCGGCTGGCGGATAACTGGCAAGTAGGCGCTGCAGGAACCTTCGCCCGTCATCGGTACACCAATGACGTCAGCGAGCCGGGGGCCGGAGTGATTGAAACCGATGGCAACGATATCGACACCGCCCCACGCGTGCTGCACAGTGTGAACCTTTCCTGGCAACCTGCGCAGTCCTCACAGCTAGGTTTGCACTGGCAGTACACCGGTGGCTATTACACCGATATCGAAAACGCGCACCGCTACGGGGGACACCAGCTGCTGCACCTGCGCGCACGGCAGACTCTCGGTGCGCATACCTCTGTCGGGCTGCGCATCGAGAATCTGATGAATGTGGATTATGCCGAGCGCGCGGATTACAGCAGCCTCGGTGGAGGCGACCGCTACTTTATTGGCGAGCCGCGCAGTGTGTATGCGGATTTACAGCTGCGGTTCTAAGCCGGTCCAGGCCGCTTCTCAGGGCCGGATTACCACCGGCGCACCCTGATTGATACCCGGCGCTTTCCAGAAAACCTCCCACTCCAGTTTCCACTGCAGTGGCCAGCTGATCGCACAGCGGGGCCCCCCTTCGGCGAAGCGGTAATCCACACAGGGGAAATTGATATCGGTGGTCCCCTGCTCGACAAACGCGGGCTGCCGGTAGCGGAAGTGGTGAACCAGGTAGCGCAGTCCGTCGTCGATTTCCCGATAGCGCCAGCCGAGGCGAATTGGTGTATTGGTCGTTCCTGTAACGCCCTCACCTTCCCGGTACCAGTCCACCAGCTCGCCCCGCCGGCCATACAGGCGTACCGTGGTCAGTAACCCCTGGCGTTCATCGCCACCGTTAAATGTCTCGATGGTGGTTTCGCGCAGCTGACCGCGATCGTTGTACAGGTGATCGGTGACCTCGCGGGCTTCCGCAACGCCGTCATCGTCATTATCCAGAATCATTTCCACACGGAATAGCAGGTCGTCGGCGTTATAGCGGTACTCGAAAGTTCGACGACTATTTGGATTGCCATCCGCGTCCACATCAAAGATCCACTCTTCGCGGTAAGGGCGACCATCGGATCGGTAGGCAAATTCATAGGTGTTAATACGGTCCACCTGGCCATCGCCATTATCGTCCAGTCGGACAACCTCACGCAGTAGCTGGTCGCCACTGCCATAGCGATAGGTAATTTCCCGACGCCGGTCAACAATCCCATCGGCGCGCAGCGATACCCCGTCGTCTTCGGTTTCCACCACTTCCAGCGGGTAACCATCGTTGTTATACAGGTATTCGTAACGCAGGCGCCGCTCCACCACACCGTTGGCGTTCAGGTCCGTTTCCGCCTCGCGCCAGCGCAGCAGGCCGTCATCGTTGTACAGGCTTTCCACCGCATAAATGGCATCGATCACACCATTAAAATTCGCATCCTGCTCGAACAGGAACAGAACAAGATTGCTGCCACTGTCATATTCGAAGGTGTACCGTCGGCTCTCCTCTTCGACCAGGCGACCGTCCTGCTCCAGCACCTCGACCAGGAAGTTTTCGTCGTTATAAAAACGCTCCGATGTATAGAAAAAATTAACGCTGCCATCCTCGTTGGTATCGGTTTCCCGGCGCACAAAAACCGTCCGCCCGAGATCGTCGTAGAGGTAGTCCAGGCGCTCCTGCCAGCGATCAGTTTCGTCCGGCAGCAACGTATAGCGGATTTCGCGCGGCAACCCCATGTCTGTGTACAGCCAGCGCAGCCGCTGCTCAATCGTGCCGTTATCCTGCACATCCCGATTCTCTTCCACCGGAACAAGTGTGGGCACCAAAATGCCGAGAAGGTCATAGAGATAGAGCAGCGGTGCGTCCAGCGGCAACTGGTAGTAAATATCGAAGTTGCTCTTTATTGCCGGGAGCGAATCCAGACCGCGGCGATAGGGAAATGCGTACAGGTCATAGGCGAGATCCAGGCGGTAGTCCTGCAAGTCCGTGTCCCAGTCACTCAGGTCGATGCCGTTGCTTGGGTCGAGATCCCGGTCGAGGAGCATAAACAGGCGCATCATGTTGGTGGCGACATCCAGCGCAGCTACCCGCTGGTGATCTCCGAGGGTTGCGCGCAGGTCGGCCTCGTCGGTCAACGGCTCGCCGCCCGCCAGGTGGAACGGATTCAGTTCCGGCGCACCCAGCGCAGTGCCAAGTTCAATACCACCCAGCGAAAAGCGGATCTCTTCGCCATCGAGATAGCGGTAGTTGCCGTCAGCATCGGTGAGCCCGGAGAAGCTGGGGGTTTGATAGTAGAGCCCCTGAATATGCCCACCCAGAAATACACCGGTCATCTCTGCACCGGTGCCGCCTGAACTGCTGGCGCTGCGGGTACCGCCGGAACTACTGCTTGAGGAGCTTGCGTTGGGCGCGATACTGCCGGAATCACTGCTGAAGTCGCAGCCCGCCAGGCTCAGACACAGGACCAGATAGACCCCGGTGAGTAGCGGGAAGCGCAGGGAATCGACACCCGGTAACGCGAGCCTTTTGGGCACAGGGTACTCCTCATTCAACAACTAGTCGGGCAAACAATACGTGCACCTCAAAAAAGTATTGTTGATATCCACGGGCGGTGAAGGCAGGTATGCGCGGGAATCCGCCAATTGACGCCCAATTGCCCGATAATTGAAGGTTTCGCACCCGCCGGAAAGATGGCTCCGCCAATCCCTGGAGAAACCAGTCTGACGGAGAAACAAAAAACCCCCGGCAGCTGGGACCACCGGGGGTTTTATCAATCGCCTGGCTGCAGGGAAATCAGATCTTCCAGGACTGCACCTTTTCCAGGCCGTGTTCCTCGACCCACTGATTCAGCTGCTTGGGATTGCGCTTTTTCTTCTCAATGGTGGCATTGGTGTAGGGGTTGCGGTAATGCCCGGTTTCCAGCTTCGGTTCTGCTGGCTTGCTGCTGGCCGCCTTGCGGGTTGCACGGCGCGGAGTCTCGCCTTCACGCTTGAGGTGGCGGGCGACACGGGCCTTCAGGGAGCGCACGAAGTCCGGCGCATCGTCATTGTTCAATTGGCCCACCAGCCAATCCACAATCATCTCGCCGCGGGCGGGGAAGAATTCATCTTCTTCCATTTCGTACTCAGCAGCCAGGTTGACCAGCGCCTTGTCAAAGGCAATAACGCCCTGCTTCTTGCGCTCGGCCTTCGCCATCTGCTCCTGCAGCTCTTCAATTTTGGCCTGGTGTTCGGCAATTTGTTGTTCGATTTGATCGTAATCTTGGAACATATATACGTGAGCCTCGATATATATTGCGGTTTAGTGGTTTGATAGAGTGTCAATTTGCCTAAATACACGGCCGCAAGCCGAGTAATATAAGCCAAATAAGAAATTAACCGGGAGCTGGTATATCTCCTGGCTTGGTACTTATCTTCAGCGGGTTTGCAAATGTATTTACATTTCTTCACCCAAATACGGCAACTGCTGTATATCTGCCGTGGCAATCAGGCGTATTCAGCGGGTAGCTGCGATATATCCATAACATCTGCCGGCCACGTAAAAACCACATATGGCCATTTCTACCGAACCCGGCCGAACACCCGGACTACGGGCACTCGGAGTCATCAAGCGGACTATTCGAAAAAGAAATCAGGCAAATAGTATTTATAAATCGTATGCGCAGACATCAACAATGTAATACCAGAATTTGGTATTTCAAGTACATATCTGGAGATTGATCTCTTGCCGGGCAAAAATGCCCATACGCCAAGGCTGCGCATAATACTGTGTTGTCTATAAATAGCCAACGCTTATTCGAAAGGCCGGCAAACGAAACTTCATATCCAAACGCCGCCAAACCACTGATCTATCCTTGTGCAGAGGGCGCCGATATCGGCGAGCGGTATCCAGAAAGGGAGTGAAAAAAGGCCTATGAACAAAATCCGCGACATTCACCATATGCCCACCTTAGCCGCGCTGATGACGCCATTCCCCTACCATATCGACATCGACGCCCCCATCGAAGCCGCCGAGGCCCTGATGCAAGAACACAGCGTCCACCATCTCCCCGTCACCAAGGACGGCGACCTGGAAACTGTCATTTCACGCAGCGACATCGAGCGCGCCCGCTCACCCGGCCACCGCCTGGAAGAACAGCAACTCTACGTCCGCGACCTCTGCGCCCGCCGCCCCTATATCACCGACATCCACGACCCACTCGACAAGATCCTGCTGGCCATGGCGGAAACCGGTATTGGCTCGGTACTGGTTATGAAGGAAGGCGAGCTGGCGGGGATTGTTACGGTGACGGATGCGCTGCGGTTTTGCGGGGAGTATCTGGCGGCTCTGGTACAGTCACCGGATGATGATGTGGCGTGATAAAGGTTAGAGGGAAGTTACCGGTAGCGGTAACGCCACAATAGGTAAGCCGAAGTTCACAAGGGCCAGACCCACAACAACATAGGTACCGAGACGGCGACCACCAGAATTTCCATGGGCAAGCCCATGGGCCAGTAGTCGCCGAACTTGAAACCGCCCGGGCCCAGAATCAAGGTATTGTTCTGGTGGCCAACCGGGGTCAGAAACGCACAGGACGCGCCAATCGCCACCGCCATCAGGAAACTGTCCGGATTCACATCCAGCTGCGCCGCCGCACTCAACGCGATCGCGCACATCACCGCCGCCGTCGCCGCATTGTTCATAAAGTCCGACAGCGTCATCGTCACCACCAGAATCAGCACCAGTGCGTATACAGGATTCCCCTGCGCCAGATTGTCCAGCATCAACTTCGCCACCACATCCGCCGCCCCCGTGGAATCCATCACCGCGGCCACCGAGATCAATGCCCCCAGCAACACAATCACCGAGCCATCCACCGCTTCATACATATTGCGCAGCGGCACCACTTTCAACGCCATAAACGCCAGCACACAGGTAGCAAACGAAATTGCTGCGGGCAGCAAGCCAAACGCCGCTCCCGCCACCGCCAACCCCATCCCGATCAGCGCCACATAGGCCTTCTCTTTATTGGGAATCGTAATATCCCGCTGTGCAAGCGGCACACAGCGTTGCTCTTTGGCAAAGTTGGATAGGTTCTCCTCGGTGCCCATCATCAGCAGGGCATCCCCCCCTTTAAGCGCCGTTGAGCTCAGACGCTTTACCGAACGGCGCCCCTGGCGAGACAGCGCCAGCAAATTGATCTCGTACCGGCCCGCCAGCCGCAGGTTTTCCGCAGTGCGACCGATCAGATAAGAGTCCGGCAGCACCACCAGTTCGCGCAGGGTAAGATCAGCCTTTTCCCGGCCCCGTTTTTCATCCCCCTCTTTTTTGGCGCCCTTCTCCTTGCCACTCGTGTCCGACCCATTACCAGCGCCGGAATCCGCGGCAAGCTCCGGCGGGATCTCTACGTCATCAATCTCGACTATTTCACGAGCCCCAGACGCCATATTTTGTTCGGCCAGCGGAGGGCGATCACCCCGGTCTTCCACAGGCTCCTCCGCTTCCGGTACCGGCGCCGCGCTATCCACCGCGGTATCGTCCACATTTTGTGGATCCGCCGCCAGCGTCAACCCGAGACTCGACAAAACCGATGACAGCGATTCCGGCTCCGCTTCGATCACCAGAATATCCCCGGCGCGCACCCGTAGCCCCGGCATTGCGGTGGATACTCGGGCATTGTTGTACACCAACCCGATAACCTGGGCGTCCTCGTCGCCAATCATTTTGACCAGCTCCGCCAGCGACTTGCCAATGGAGGGACTCTTCTCCCCCACCAGGGCTTCCGTGAGGTAAGTACCCGTATCAAAGGTGCCCGCTCCCGCCTGATTGCGTGCGGGCACCAGTCGCCAGCCAATCAGCGATACGAATACAACGCCCACCAGCGCCACCACCACCCCCACCGGGGTGAAGTCGAACATGCCGTAACTGCCGGCGCCACTGCTGGCGCGAAAACTCGAGACAATCAGGTTGGGGGGCGTGCCAATCAGGGTAGTCATCCCTCCCAGAATGGTGCCGAAAGAAAGGGGCATCAGCACCTTGCCAGGGGGCAGTTCGTAGCGGTCGGCAAGATCGGTGGCGACGGGCATTAGCAGCGCCATGGCGCCGACATTGTTCATAAATCCGGACATGGCCGCTCCCAGGGCAGAGAGTGCGGCGATGGCGAGGGTGATTCCCCCTCTTTTAGGGACAACTTTCTGGGCCAGCGCATCCATCGCCCCGGTATTTTGCAGTCCGCGGCTCAGAATTAGTACGCAGGCCACAGTGACCACGGCAGGGTGACCGAACCCGGTAAACGCTTCTTCCGGCTCGATCAGCCCGGTGAACACACAGGCCAGCAGGGACGCCAGAGCCACCATATCATGGCGCCAGGGGCCCCAGATAAACAGGACGATAGTAACCGCCAGAATGGCGAGAATTGTTATCTGGTCGAGAGCCATAGGGGGAAAAAATTCCAGCGGTAATTCGGCCCGAGGAAAATCATTGGGCTATGCACAAACATAGTGGATTTGCGGTGAGGTGGCGGCGTCAGGGCATTCGATTCTGACTGAATGCGACGATGTGCAACGCGAATTTATTGATTGGAGAGCTGCAACCGCTTGAGCCCAAACCGCTTGGACAACATCCGGTCCCGCAGCCAGCGCGGCAGCCAGCGGGCGATCCACGGCAGCAGCCGGCTTTTGTTGCCGATTCTGAGTAGGCTGGCGGGACGCTTACGCAACAGCTCGGCGGCAAGGGACTTGGCCAGGTCGCGGGCGAGGGTGGCATTTTGCTGGGACTCCACGGCGCGGGCGCGCACGTGATCTTCGCTGCGCTTGTACCAAGAGTCCGGAGCCAACAGCCCACGCAGGGAGGTTTCCGCATGACGTCCAAACTCGGAGGCGATGGCCCCCGGCTGCACGGTGACGACACGGATGCCAAACGGCTTCAGCTCAAGGCGCAGCACATCGGACAGGGTGTGAAGTGCGGACTTGGAAGCGCAGTAAGCCCCGGAAAACGGGGTGGGCAGAACGCCGGAGACGGAGCCGATATTGCAGATGACGCCATGGCGACGGGATTTGAGCAGTGGCGCACAGGCCCGGGCCAGGGCCATGGGCGCGAAGACGTTGGTGCGGAACTGGGCTTCGAGGGTGCGGGTATCCAGCTCCAGCAACGGACCCATCTGGCCGTAACCGGCGTTGTTCACCAGAATATCGAGTCGGCCATACGCGGTTTTGATGGCGTGCACCACGCGATTGATATCGGCCTGGTTATTCACATCCAGGGACTCGGTGGCAATGCCGAGGTCTGCCAGTTCCTGCAGGCTTTCCGCACGGCGTGCGGTCGCGATGACGATAGTGCCGCGGGCGTGCAGGGCAAGCGCCAGTTCACGGCCAATGCCACTGGAGCAGCCGGTGATCAGCGCCACCCGGTCCGGTACCACATAGCCACGGCCGATCTGGGCCAGGCTTTCAGCGGCGAAGCCCTGGTCAGAGGGGCGGAATCGGTTGGCGGGGGGCTTGCTCACGTTTACTGCTCCAATACTGCGCTCGGTCTCAGTCGGACGGTTCCTGCGTCGGTGTAGGCATCAGTTTAAAGTGCGGATTCTGGATGAGTCCAAATACATTGCCGAACGGATCGAGGAAACTGGCCATCAATATGCCCTCCCCCACATCGACAATCTCGCCGTGCTGGCGCGCACCGAGGCCGTTCATCCGGTCTACCTGGGCGGCAATATCCGCAACACCCCAGTAGGCGACGACGCCATCGGCACGGCTGATCACGTTGCGCGCGCTGGGATCCAGCCCCAACTCGAAGCCGCCGACGTTGAAGCCGACATAGCATTCGGCTTCAAAATAGGGTTCCACTTCCAGCAGGGTGGTATACCACGCTTTGGCTTCTTCCAGATTACTGACGCCGTAAATGACGCTCTGTACCCCTGAAAACTGACTCATCTCAGACCTCCTGTTGGAGATTTATTTCCGGCGCTTGGATGCAGTTCACTGCACTTGTCGCCAACTTATTCTTGTTTGTTTTTTGAACGACTCTAGTTCACGTCTGCGTAGCGCAGATTGCCCTCAGTCGAGCTCCTGCTCGAGTTGTTCAAGCAGGTCGAGGGGTTCGATTTCTTCCCCTTCCATTTCGTCGTTCCAGTTAATGCCGACCAGTAGTACGTCTTCGTGCATGCCTTCGAGCCAGTCGTCCATAAACTCTTCGAGGTCGACGGGGACGACCTGGTAGCCGGCCCAGTCGTCGACGGCATGCGCTTCGGCAAACTCCCGCTGGGACCAGAAGGGCATAACGTCGGTATCGGCACGACGCTCCGATTCACACAGGGCAAAGCCTTCTTCCCCTTCCAGTGCCCACACACACCCCTGCTCTACTGCCTCGGGCAGAAAGCGGGCGCAGTTTTCCTCAAAGTCGTCTCCGAGAGGTTCCAATTCCATACCGGCTTGCCTTAAAAATGATGTGGGGAGTTTACGCCAGATTGGACGGGATAAGTAGAAACTTGCGCTGGGATGTATTGGTTCAAGCTTTGTGGTACCCAGTTATTCCTGCCGTGGCGGCAAAGCACCGGGTGCGGGTTTTCAGGACCGCTGTGAACCCATCCCTGGGCGCTGCGGCGCAAACATCCTGTTTGCGACGCTCCTGAAAACCCGCACCCGGCACTTTTCCTTCAGTTCGAACCGTATTACTTCGCAACAAACTACGAAGTAAAAAAGCCCGGGATAAGCCGGAGTGCTGGGGAATAGTTTTTGGAAGCGTCGCAAACAGGGACGTTTGCGACGCAGCGTACATGGACGTATTCACAGCGGTTCCAAAAACTATTCCCCAGTGCTCCGGCGCCACTAAACCAGAACCGAAGCACCGATACCACGAAACCTCGGGCCCACCACTACAGCTGTAAAGTGTGGCCGTTCTCCTTGAGCCACCGCCGCAACCGTTTGTAGTCCGGACAAAGACTCGCGACCAGCGCCCAGAATTCCCGACTGTGATTGTGGTGTTGAAGATGGCAGACCTCGTGAATCACCAGGTAATCCACAACAGGCTCAGGGGCCAGACATACCAGCCAGTTATATTGCAGCTCTCCCCGAATGGTGCAGTGTCCCCATTTACTGCGGGTGCGACGGACTTTTACCGAGGAGAATTTAAGCCCCAGAAGACTAGCGAAATAGTGAGATTTTTCTGTGAGAAGTTGCAGGGCTTCGCGCTGGTAGAGTTTCTGTAGCGCAGCCTGAATCTGTGCCTCATCCGGTTCACGCACACGGCTGTAAAGCTGGATATAACCGTCGCGAATGCCCGCATCCGCCGCGCAGGCGGCGCGGTCCAGCTCGAGGGTTTTGCCGAGCCACGGGAAACGTGCACCAAACGCAAAATGATGCTCCGGGACCTGCGCCTTGCGCTGCTCGACGCCGCGCAACTGCTCGCGCACCCAGTGGATATTTTCACGCAGAAACTGATGGCCGTGTCGCTCGGCACAGCGCTGGGGAATCCGCACTTCCGCGCCCTTTTCCGTGACCACCAGCCCCAGCCGCTTGCGGCGCGGCGAGCGGGCAAGGCGGTAGGAAATTTCCTCAAAGGTAAACAAATCCCCGGTCACGGCAAATACAGAGTCACATCAGATTTAAGTTGAAGGTACCGGCACCACCGCCATAGTGATGCGGGAAATACAGTTGAGTTTTCCGCGCGGGTCGTGGATACGGATTTCCCACACCTGGCTGCTGCGGCCAATGTGAACCGCGCTCGCTTTTGCCGTCACAGTGCCATCCGGTACCGGGCGCAAGTGGTTGGCATTGATCTCCTGGCCCACACAGTAAAATTTACTGGTATCCACCACCATATTTGCGGCCATGGAGCCCAGAGTCTCCGCCAGCGCCACACTGGCGCCGCCGTGCAGGATACCGAATGGCTGGCGGGTGCGATCATCCACAGGCATGGTGCCGACAATATAATCGTCCCCGATCTCGGTAATCTTCATCCCCAGGTACGTGGGCATGCACTCGCCCATGCTCTGGTTTACTTCGTCGACCGTAGGGTTGCTGTGCCAGATCGCCATGAAATCACCTTTTACTATTCATCGTGACAAACGTTGCCGACGAATATCAATAAAACAGCAGAGGGTTAAAAGCACCAAAACCGCCAAAGCGCATCATCTCAGCTTCCAGGTAGCGCATTTCCCGCAGCAGGCCGCGCCGCTGGCTGCGCAATGCACGCAGCTCTTCCTTGCTTTCCGCATCGTCCATGGCGCGCTCTATCCGATACACCTCGCGCTCCGCATCTTCATAGCGGTTGGCCAGCGCGGCGTACTGCTGCTCGGCCTGGTAGACCGCCAGGCCACGCTCGTAATTGGCGAGGAACAGGTCGGCGGTGGGGCCGGTGCAGACGCCTTCATAGTCGCGTCCGCGGCGCCCGACCACAAAACCATTTTCCGGGGTGCAATACTGTTCAACCCCCTCTTCATGACCGCGCATCCAGGCGGCGGTATCGGTACGCACACCGTATTCGTGACACTTCTGCGCGATCTGGTAGACCGTGGCCTGGCTGCGGCCGCGTGCGCCATCTTCGATACCCCGCTCGTACCAGAGGCCGGCCTGGCATTCGTTTTCGGAAATTACTGCACAGCCACTGGTGAGTAACAGGGCTGAGGGGATTGAGACAAGGGTGAGTAATTTCCAGAATTTCATAACCGACCTGTGACCGAAAGCATTAGAGCCGATGCGAAAGCGCTGACGCCGGGTGCAAACTCGTGAGACCTTCTAAAACAGGGACGTTTTAGAAGAGCCCCCATGGATGGGTTATCGGGGGGGCGCCTAGCTCGTGTCTCACGAGTTTGCACTCGGTGGCAGCGCTGCCACCATAAGTATTCAGAGCTTCATTTAGCACTCCCGAGGGTGAATGCATACTGAATCAACCGAAACGCTTGTCGGCGACAAACGGGTTGGTCTGGCGTTCCTGACCGAAGGTGGACATGGGGCCGTGGCCGGGAATGAATTTTACTGCGTCGCCGAGGGGCCAGAGTTTTTTGGTGATGGAGTCGATAAGGTCCTGATGATTGCTCATGGGGAAGTCGGTGCGGCCGATGGAGCCGGCAAACAGGACGTCGCCCACCAGGGCCAGGTTGCTGTCCCGGTGAAAGAAGATGACGTGGCCGGGGGTGTGGCCGGGGCAGTGCACCACTTCGAGCACTTCGTCGGCGATGGTGACTGTGTCGCCATCGTTGAGCCAGCGGTCGGGGGTGAAGGTTTCCACCGGGGGGAAGCCGAACATCTGGGCCTGGGTGGCGATCTGTTCGATCCAGAACTGGTCTGCCTGCTGGGGGCCTTCGACGGGGATCTGGAGGTCCCGGGACAGGGGTTTGGTGCCGCCGACGTGGTCGAGGTGGCCGTGGGTGAGGAGGACCTTCTCCAGTTTCAGGCCGCGTTCTTTCACGGCGGCGAGGATGTTGTCGACATCGCCACCCGGGTCTACGACGGCCGCGCGCTTGCTCTGGTCGCACCACAGCAGGGTGCAGTTTTGCTGGAAGGGCGTGACGGGAACCGAGTGAAATTGCAGAGCCATGGGAGTACCTAGTTTGTCTTCGGTGCCGAGTATAACGCTGGTGGACTTATCCGGCTAAGGTGGTCCCGGGTACTTCGTAGCTCGTTAGGTGGCGATAATCCCTACAAATCCAGGTCAGGGGCGCCCCCGCTACCGGGCAACGGCTTGTGAGACACGAGCTAGGCGCCCCCCCGATAACCCATCCATGGGGGCTCTTCTGCGAGGTCCCTCTCGCAGAAGGTCTCACAAGCCGTTGCCCGGTATCGGGGCCTTCGCATCTACTGCATGACTTCGATCAGATTGCCGCCGCCGTCGCCCGTTGCATAGGACTCGGCCTGCGCGCAGAGGATTTCTTCAAAACCTCTCTCACATCCTCAATCAGACTCTTCTGCACCAGCTCACTCTGCCAGTAGCCATCGTGGGAGACCAGCTGCGGGCCCCAGCTGGCGGCGGTCCAGTCGGCCAGGGGGCGGGTCTCGTAGTCCCGGTACACGGCCTGGTTATAGGAGGGGCTCAGGGGCTTGAGGGGCCAGCCGAAGAGGTCGTCGGGGTGGTAGAAGTTCTTCCAGCGGAAGTTGTAACCGCGGGTATCTGAGGTGACAGCCTGAATCTGGTCGCGGGCCATGGCGGCGGTCCAGAGGGGGTTGCTGGCGCCGAGGGTGTACCAGTGGGTGAGGGTTTTGCCGCGCAGGAAAAGGTCTTTGGCGGAGGCTTTGTGGACGCCTTTGGGGCCGCCATCGCGCCAGATGCCGTGGCTGATGGTGGGGCGCTGGGCGTCCCACAGGTAGTTGGAGAGGATGCTGCAGCCGATGGAGTGGCTGAGCAGGATGACCGGGGCGTTGTCACTGGTGGCTTTGGCGGCGCGTTCGAAGGTCTGGTAGATGGCCTGCTGGGTTTTGTCGTAGTTACCACCGCGCTGGTGGATGTCACTGAGCTGGGCGGCGGCTTCGGAGAGGCCGTAGAGCATGAATTTACGCGCCCGCAGGTAGTCCATGTCGCGCTTTTGCATGGCGTCGAATACGCGCTCGAGGTTGGGCTGCAGGTGCCCCTGACAGAGAATGGATTCGGTATGGATGCGGGACCAGTCGTCCCCCAGGGCGGATTTGAGGGCCTGGAACAGGGGCTCCGCAAAGTCTTCGTGCACGGCACCCATGCCCGGCGCCGCGAGGATTACCAGATCGGCCATTGTTCGCTCCCCGACGTGTTGAACTCGATGTTCTACTGAGTGTTATTTTTAGGCTTATCTTGGATGCGAATACCTCGCCGGGGTTTGCCCGCGCATCGGCTTTCTGTGGATTCTGTGGCGTTCGTCCTGTAACGAACTGTGACACAGGTACCACAACGATTAAGAAATCACAGGAAAAGTAACACTGGATGGTGACGATGGGAAGAATTGCGCCACAAAAGATGCTTTTTGCGCCACCAGCAGGTCAAAGTCGGAAAAAAGCACAAAAAAATTCAGTTTTTTTCGCGCCGCGAGGAACTCGAGCGCCACAGCCCCGTCAAAGTAACCAGTTCCCCTAGATCACTATTGATTGAACGCGTGGTGATCAAACTCTCTCATCGTATCTCTGCTTGAAGCCGGCCTCGCGCCGGCTTTTTCTTTTGCGGCGCGGCTGTGGCTACCTACACCGTCTCGGGCGCGGCGGCGCGGCAATACTGGTTGATGAACTGCTGGTGGCCGGGCAGTCGATCTACCGCGGTGCGGATATTCCCTCGCAGGCTCTGCAGCGCCTGGCGCAATTGCGCCTCGGTCATCAGGCGGCCCATGGGGTGGTAGGCCTGCGGTCGCAGGTGCTGACCGAGCATCACCTGCACCCAGCTGTCGGGGCGGAACAGCTCATCCGCAGTGCGATGCACCTGCGCGCTCTCACAAAAGAGCGCAATACGCTCCGCCAGGGAGTCGGGTACCGACATGTGCCTGCAGTAGCGCCAGAATTCGCTGTCTTCCCGCTCGGTGGCCTTGTAGTGCAACACGACAAAGTCCCGCACCTTTTCCAGTTCGTCCCGGGACAGCGCGTTGAAGCGATTGCGCAGGCCGGGGGTGACCCCATCGAAGGGGAACAGCTGCATCAAACGGGTAATACCGATCATGATCAGGTGGATACTGGTACTCTCCAGTGGTTCCACAAAACCACTGGACAGGCCGAGGGCGATACAGTTCTTTTCCCAGGCGTTGCGGCGGCGCCCGGCGCGATAGCGAATCAGACGCGGGTCAAATAGAGGGGCGCCCTCGATCTCCGCCAGGAACTGCGCGCGTGCCGCATCGTCCGACTGATAATCACTGCAGAACACCATACCGTTGCCCATGCGCGACTGCAGGGGAATCTGCCAGCGCCAGCCGGCACTGCGCGCGATGGCCCGGGTATTGGGCCGCGCCTCGCCCACCAGTTCCGACTGCACCGCAAAAGCGCTGTCGGTGGGCAGCCAGTGGTTCCAGTCCTCGAAACCACATTGCAGAGTATCCCCCAGTAGCAAGGCGCGAAACCCGGTGCAATCAATAAACAGATCCCCCTGCACCACAGCACCACTCTCCAGCACAAGAGACTCTATATAACCGCTTTCACTGTTGGTGGTCACTTGCCGAATCTTGCCTTCCGTGCGCTTTACCCCTCGCTCTCCGTCGCGCGCTTCACAGCGTCCGCGCAGATACCGGGCGTAGCGGGTAGCGTCGAGATGGTAGGCGTAATTGAGAACCGGCTTGTTTGAGGTCGCGAATTTCCGCGCGTTGAGCGCCTGGGTTTCCAGACAGTATTCTCCAATATCACCACCAAACCCAAGGCTTTGCGCGTGCAACCAGAATTGGTGGAATTCACCCATCCAGTTGGCTTTACCCAGCTGCCCGAATCCGTGCACGTAACGATCGCTCTCGCGCCCCCAGTTTTCAAACTCGATGCCCAGTTTGAAGGTGGCCTGGGTTTCGCGCATAAACTCTGCTTCATCGATTCCCAGCAGCGTGTGGAACGAGCAGATGGTCGGAATCGTCGACTCCCCTACGCCGACGGTGCCGATCGCATCGGACTCCACCAGTTCGATATCCACCAGTGCACCCAGCTGTCTGGAGAGCGCCGCGGCGGCCAGCCAGCCGGCGGTGCCACCTCCGGCGATGACGACTTTTTTAATGCGGTTGTTTTGCATAGGTTTTCCCCATTTCGCTGTTCAGCGATTGAGTTTCTGCAGCAGTTTTGCGCGCAGACGCCGCGCGGTCATATTGTCCAATGCCGCCAGCGGCCCTTGCGCCGCTTGCGGCAGATGGGCGCGCGGGACTTCGGCATCACCAAACAGGTAGTAATCGAACAGTGCTCTCCACGCCTGCTTTTCTGCTTCGGGTCTGTCCCGCAGGCTGAGCATGCCATGCAGCAGGGTGTTCATGGGCGTATCCATAAACGCAGGAGTCTGGTTCCACCAGTAGTTCACCATCACGTTGAAGTTGGCCCTTGCCTCCACCTGATGCCACCACAAAGCGGGATAAAACAGCACATCTCCCGGTGACAGATCCGCGACCAGCGCGCTTTCCATTGCTGCACGAAAATTCGGATGACGGGCAAAGTCGGGGCTCTGGAAATCCACCATACTCACCACCTGTCCACCCGGGGTCGGTTCCAGTGGCCCGGGGTAAAGATTGGCAACCTGCTCCGGCGGAAACAGAATAAACCGCCGTTCTCCCACCAGTGAGCAGGCGATATTCAACGAGGTATCGAAATGCGCACGCGCTACGGTGCGATTGCCGACCCAGATGCTCGCAAGCGGGGAGAAGTGTGTGAGCGCTTCACACTGCGGAAGCAAGTCGTTGGTTTTCCGAAAACCCGGCAGACAGGCATCGATCGTTGTGGAACCGATATACAGAGAGGGCGCTCCCTCCTGGGAAAGCGTCTTTTCGACCTGCTGCAGAAAATCGTTCAGCACAACCCGCTGTGCGGAAAAGTTGAGACCTGTCAGCGAATCGTTGTAGCCGAATTGCCCTTCAATTTCCGGCGGGCCGATGTAGGCGACCAGTGGTGAACCATTGTAAAACTGCAGCAGATAATCCATGGCTGCCTGGGGTGACTCCAGCCCCGCTGCGACCAGCGGCCAGTGCCGGGCAAAACCGCGGATCACAACCGGCGCATCCCCCTCAACCAGTGCATCCAGCGGCAGTACATCGAGGGACGCCCCCTCAATATCGTTTACGCGTTTTTCAAACATCGCTATTTAGCTCCCCGGCCCAAACCCGAATCAGATTGCGTTAGTACCGGCGCGCTATGCTGCGCGCGCCAATACCCGCTTTTTCTTCTCTATCAGGCGGGAGATATTATTGAGCGAAGCGACCACAAGAAATGCGTACTTCAGAAAACCGGCGCGGTGTAACGACGCCAGTTCGGATGGGTTCAATGCGGCGAGGCGCTCCTCGTTGATTGTGCTGAAGTGCTCGATGGTGTACTGCTCGCTCTCACTGAGTTTGAGCTCGAGCTTCACCGGCGCGATCAAATCACAGGCGGCGAACGCCTCAAACATGTGCCGGTTTTCCGACGCACCTCGATGAATCAGCTGCAGAATCCCACTGATCCGTTCCAGGTAAGGCGTGTTCCCGCCATGGGGCAAAAACACCGGCTCTCCCTGCTGCCGGCTAATCCGTGGGCTGCTCATATCCACGTGAATCATCGGTTCGCCGCCGCTTTGCAGACCGATCAGAAAGGGCCCCCGCGCGCGTACCGCCGGTACATAATCCGCCTGCCAGCCCGTGTTATCCAGGTACAGATTTTCGTCGCGGTCCAGCCCCAACAGCGCCACCGACTGGTACTCGCCACTGTCGTTATCGCGAAAAAACAGGATTGGGTATTCACGCTGTAGGTGCTGGTACTCCGAAGGAAAAACCAGAACCTGATTGACGCCATCCCCCAATTCCGCTGCGTAATCGGTGCGCACCCTGAGATCGTGATGCTTGACGTTATCCAGTAGTACAGATTGGGTCATCTCTCTCACCTTATTGTTTTTATTTTGTCTTTTTTACAACGCAGAAAGGGACCACTGCAAATGCAGCGGTCCCCCGGTTAAACACTCGTCATTTCTGCTGATACCAATGTCGAACAGGTCCGACATGGATACCATCAGAATTTGTACTGCGCACCGATCAGATAGCGCGCATCAAGTTCCTGAGCAAACCAGACATTACTCTTGTCGCGACCGAAGTGAGTCAGACTTTCCTCCGTCAGGTTCAGGCCCTCAAACAGTACAGTCAGGTTATCGGTGACCTCGTAGCTGATATTCATATCCAGCTGACCGAATTCGTCCACGTAGACCGGGTTGTTGGAGGCACCGCGGTTAACCTGCGACAGGAACTCATCGCGCCAGTTGTAGGCCAGTCGCGCCGACACACCGAAGTTCTCGTAGATAAACGCCAGGTTGGCACTGTCACTGAGACCGAGTAGCGCGAACTGCGTCGCGGTCGGGTCGGCGCCATTATTGAAGCCAACGTCCCCACGTACAGTGGTCAGGTTGGCCTGCAGGCCAAATCCGCTTTCCCCGAAAAAGTGTTGCGCCGCCAGCTCAAAGCCATGGATCTTCGCTTCGCGGTTGTTGACCTTGGAGGTCACATCAAATTCGAAGAACGGGTCGTCAGCATTCGCGACCACATCGTAGTCGGTCAGAATTTGATCCACATAACCCTGCGGTAGGTTGCCATCCACCAGCTCCGCTTCAAACATGGACTTCGCATCGGCAATACTGAAATTATCGATCAGTGCAGTCATGGTGAAGAGGTGCGCCTCGCTGGCGTCTACTCCCAGGTCTTCCAGGGCGTCCAGGGCGTCACCGGAGCGAGTACCCGGCGCGCCGGAGCTTGGGTCACGCAGGTCAAACAGCGACTCACGGAACTTACCATCACCGATAAAGTTAGCCACACGTTTCTCATAGAACCCTGCAGAAACATAACTGCTGTCTCCGTAGTACCATTCAACCGACAGATCAAAATTATCCGACTCCAAAGGCTGCAGTTCCGGGTTGCCGCGGGAACCGACTGGTACCACCCCTAAAGCAGTGGGCCCGGAGGGCTTTTCCGCTGACACAGATGAGAACAATGCCGCATAGTCGGGGCGAGCGATGGTCTTGCTGTAAGACACACGTCCTTTGAGGTCTTCGCGCAGATCGATGGAGAAATCGAGACTTGGCAACAGATTGTTGTACTTGCCGTCCAGGCTTACAGGAAGTACTTCATCCGAAAGTTTGCGTTCGAAGTCATTGTCCGCCTTCCAATGCATCCCAGAGGGCACATACACTAGCGAGGTGGATGTGGTATCGGTCTGTTCAAAGCGGGTACCGACGACCAACTGTGTTGGGAAACTGCCCAGCTCGCCATCCAGAGTAAGCTGGAAGTATGCGGACTGAATATCTTCCTCAACCGTATTGAACAACTGAGTGTCAATATTGTCAGCCGTCCACGGCTCAACCATTGCAGAGTAAAGTTCGCCGGCATTTCCGCGGTACACGGTGAGGCCATCACTGCCGGTATTAAAGTCTTCAAACATACAGGTCATGCAGAAGGCTTCCACCAGATCGGCGGGGACGTCTGGAGTGCGGTTACCCCAGCCACCCAATGTTTGAGTTGTGCGCATATTTTGCTGAGTCATATCCGACGCAATACTGCTCAGGCCAAAATCGATGCGGCCGTTCTCCAGCTCCCAGCTGCCGTCAATTGCGAACTGATCAATCTGGTGCTCCTGGCTGGCGGTGGTGGTTCGCACAACGGAAGATGCCAGTTCATTGGCATCCAGCTGGCCATTACCGTTGTAGTGATCGTCATTGAAAACAATGTCGGAAACCGGGAAGCCGCTACTTACATCCAGGGTGTGGCCATCTACTACAAAGGCGCCAATGCCAAAGCGAATAGAGCTTGTGCCCATGGGCCCATTAGGGTTCGACTTGGACTGTGAGGTGTGAGCGTCAAAACTGAAACTCAGTGTATCCGTGGCATCCCAATCGGCGTTGAAGCCAAAGGACTCGAGAGTGTTTTCGGTTGAACGCAATTGCTGCTCGAGTCCCAGGTCTTTTACATCGCCCGGCACGTCCTGATATTGATAAATGGGGGTCGACACGGTGGAGTTGCCGTCAAAGGTCATCTCACTGCGAATGGCATTAAACCAGTTGCCCTGGTCCACGCGCTGCTCGGTCTGCTCGTTGTTTGCGTACATGGCGTCCGCAGTCAGGGTGAGATCTTCCCGCGGGCGGAACTGCATGGTGAGCTGGGCATTGGTGCGCTGACGTTCGTTTGTGGAGACGTGGTAGCGGCTGTCCTTGGGAATAGCCACCAGCTGATCGTCGTCCGGGGCATTATTGATAATCGTGTCGTTGCCGACAAATTCACTGGAGCCATCGTTGATGGTAGCACCGGTGCGGATGTCCCAATCGTTTACTGTGGAACTGCGGGTGCCACCATTGCGCTCCTGATAAGAGCCAAACAGTGCCACCCCGAAAGTTTCTTCTTCATTGGTCCAACTGAACAGTCCGGAAGTTTCCGGGGTAATGTCCTCACCCTCAAAGTTCACCCCGGTGTCGTGCATCCCCTTCACCCCCAGAGATGCCTGAATACCGGGATTTTCCAATGGGCGAACAGTATTGATGTTCACAGTGGCACCAATCCCACCGGTAGGGGAAGACGCGCGGCCGGTTTTGTACACTTCCAGCCCTGCAACACCTTCGGACGCCAGGTTCGAAAAGTCGAAAGAACGCCCGGTACCGGCATTACTGTTTTCTTCTACTGATTGATCACCACCCACCATGGACACATTGGAGGTGGGCATCTGGCGACCATTCAGAGTCACCAGGTTAAAACTGGGGCCAAAGCCGCGCACGGTAATCTCCGAACCCTCACCATTGACGCGGTTGATGGACACACCGGTAATCCGCTGCAGGGACTCTGCCAGGTTGGTATCGGGGAATTTGCCGATGTCTTCGGCGGAAATGGCATCAACAACGCCGGCGGAATCGCGCTTGATATCCATGGCACGCTCCATGGAGGCGCGAATGCCGGTAACGGTGACCTCTTCCAGGGTGGTGTTTTCCTGGGCAAACAGCTGAGGCGCACAGGCCATGGAGGCAATCGCCGCCACTACTGCACCGGACAATTTCTTGCGTTCGAACATTTGGGTTTCCCTCTTCGCAATGTGCCGCCATGGGCTCTCTCGATCCGTTTGAAGAAAGAGGCTGGCGACGATCTTTGGTTATTGTTTGATTTTCGACAGTCGTCCGCGCTGCGGGGTAAGGGCAGGATAGGGGCACCCCGAGCGTCTTCTCCCCACGCAATTGTGCGGGGAATGCAGCCCTATCTACCCAAGAGGACGATTCACGAGAATTAATAGTCCCCCCTACCCGCGCTTAAAATTGACATCCGGCCGCTGCCAGGCGCACGCAACTGCAACTGGCGCAGCCAGCGCCCACAAAAAAAGCCAGCGGTTACCCGCTGGCTTTCCTGTTTACACCGTGCGCTGATTGGGATCAGTTACAGATGGCACCGGTAATCTCGGGCACCTCGGCAACGCCTTCGGATTTTTCACCCTGCACGCCGAAAGTGACGGTCTGGCCGGCACCGATGGTTTCGTTCCAGCTCAGGTTACTGGCGGTAAACGGCCCCATGCCATTGACGATGGCATTCCAGGTATTGGTGAGCACCGTATCATCCGCGTACTCCCACTCCACTTCCCAGCCGGTTACCGGTTGGTCGCCGATATTGGTCAGGCGTACTTCTGCGGTAAAGCCACTACCCCAGTCATTCGAAACCACATATTCACACTGAACGCCGCTGCCCGCGTTGCCTCCAGAGCTCGAGCTGGAACTGGAGCTACCGCCGGAACTTGAGCTTGAGCTGCCGCCAGAGCTGGAGCTGCTACCGCCTGAGGAAGAAGAGGAGGAGCTTCCACCGGAGGACGTGCCACCGGAAGATGAGCTGCTGGAAGATGACGAGCCACCACTGCTGGAAGAAGAACCACCGCCGGAGCCACTGCCGTCAAACGCGACATCGACACAACCGTGGAAACGCTCGTAGGTGAAGTAATTCCGCCCCCACTCACCGTAAATGATATGGCGCCCTTCCCGCTCAGGCACCTCACAGGTAGTGTGGAACAGGTTGCTGGCTTTTTCGGCCACCACTGCCGGGTTGCCATCGGGATCTGTATCGTCGTAATTCAGTACACAGAAAGGCTCGTCTTCGAATGCATCCCAGGTGAGCGTGCTGCCGACCTGATAGACAAAATCTTCACGGGTAATCCAGTACTTGAACTCTTCGGTATCGTCCCAGTGCGGACCCCAGCTGATATTCCAGGAGAAGGTCTGGGGGCCGGCACTCATTGAACTGGTGGGCCAATCCAGCTGGTGATCCCACGGTGAGGGCCCACCGTTCCAGGTTTCGCTGTCATAGCCACACACATTGGTGGAGTCGCCACCGGAACGACCAATGGTATGGGTCAGCACGCTCATAAACTGGTACATACCGTTGGAGTCCAACTGTGCGGCCTCCACGCAGGCCGGTGTGGTGGCCTGATCCGGTTTTTCATTCAAGCCACAGTGGGCGTTTCGCGACGGGGGCTCAACCATCAGCCCGTGGCTGAATGCCGCGCTGGCAAATAGTGAGGCACTCAACGCACCAGCCCACTTTAGCCACCTCTGTGGTTTCGAACTGCGAATTTTCATTTTCCGTATCCTCTTGAGTCAGCGTTGTATTGATTTGCTACCAGAGAAGGGACGGGCAGGGACAACCGAGCGCCCCCGGCACCCTGCGACAAAATGCCACAGTGTGGATAACATCAAGCTTCAAGGGCAAAAAAGGCGCAAGTCCAGATAATGCGCAGTTTGTCATGGCAACCGTAAAAACACGCCCTCCAAGAGTTCAGAGCCCCCTAACCCCGGGGCCAGTAGAGTGGCGAATCGTGTTTGGGGTTCTCCTCCCCCCCTTGAGAGGAGGAGGCTAAACAGCTACGAGACTGGCACACTAAAACTGTACAATTGCGTCTCCGGGGTTCTTAAGTGCTTCTGGTCGATAGGAATCCCGGCTCAAGCCCTGCTGATCGGTTATTGCCATGCTCCTAGCCTCCAAGTACAGCCTCCCCGACTGCCCGGAACACACCCTGCAGAGGCCCCGGTTACAGTCCCTTCTGGAACAGAGCCAGAGTGACCAGCTGTTACTGGTTACCGCCCCCGCCGGATACGGTAAAACGACCCTGGTCACCTCCTGGGCCGCGGAGCAGGACAACCCGGTGGCCTGGTACTCCCTCGACGGTGGCGACAACGAACCCGGCCAGTTCTGCCGCTACCTGGTGGAAAGCGTGCACCGCGCCACCGGCAACGGCGTGCCGGAGACCAGCAAAATTCTCGCCGCACAACACAACCTCGACCCCTCCCTGGTGATCAGCCAGATGCTGTCGGAGCTGCGCCAGCTCCCCAGTGAGCTGCGTATTGTTCTCGATGACTACCACCAGATAGACAACCCGGCGGTGCACGACGCCACCCGCTTCCTGCTGCGCCACGCCCCCGCCGGTATCGGCGTGGTCATTACCAGCCGCAGCCAGCCACCACTGGGGCTCGGCGCCCTGCGCCTGCAGGGGCGACTGCTGGAGCTGGGCCCGGAAGACCTGGCACTGACCACCGACGAGACCACCCAGCTGCTCGCCCGCCGCCTGCCATTCGCCCTTGGCAGTGACCGCGTTGCGCAACTGCACCAGCTGTCCGAGGGCTGGCCGCCGGCGATTCAGATGTTTGCCCTGTCGGTGCGCAACCAGGAGGAGGTAGACCGCTACCTGGGCGAACTGGAGCAGGGTCACGGACATATTCTCGATTACCTCGCCGAGGAAGTGCTGGAACGACTGGAACCGGAACTGCGCCAGTTACTGGCGCGCACCTCCATTCTCACCCGGGTCAACGGCCTGCTGGCGGAGCGCCTGAGTGGCCAGAGCGGCGGCCAGCAGCAACTGGAAACCGCTGCCAGTCGCGGGCTATTCCTGCAGGCACAAGATTCCAGTCGCCAGTGGTTCCGCTTCCACCCGGTGTTCGCGCGCTTCCTGCAACGGCAACTGTCCGACGGCGACGAACTCACCCAGCTCCACCAGACCGCCAGCGACACCTGGCAGGAGCTCAACCAGCCTCTGGAAGCCCTGCGTCACGCGCTCAAGGCCGAGGATCGCGAGCGGGTACACCGGCTGATCGACGAGCAGGGCGAGCAGTTCCTGCGCGAGGGGCAGTTCCGGGTACTCAACGACAGCCTCACCTGGCTGGGTGAAGATCAGATCAAACGCCATGCGGGCTTTACCCTGCTGGCGGCGCGGCTTGCCCGCGACAGTTTCGACTACGAGCGCTGCAACAAACTGCTGGCGGCGGCCGAGAGCTGGCTGCAGCGCGAGGACCCCAAACAGTGGCAGGCGTATGAAGGTGCTTTCGCCGCGATGCGCGCGCAGGTTTCCGTGTCCCGCGGGCAGATCCTCAAGGCCAAGGAATACGCCCAGGAAGCCCTCGAACTTCTCCCCGCAGATCAGCTGAACGAGCGAATATCCGCGCAGCTGGTGATCGGCGAAACCAGCTTCTGCCTGGGTGAACTGGATCAGGCCATGCACCATATGGAAGCCGTGGAAAAGGCCACCATCGCCCGCCAGGATATCCCCAATGCCGCCTGGGCCCTGTGCCAGCAGACCGAAATCGCCTTTGCCAACGGCCTGTTGAAAAAAGCCGCCGCGCTGCAGGCCCGCGCGCAACGCCTGGTGGAAGAGCACCACTTGGTGGGCCTGCCGATCTCCGAGTTTATCTACCGCCTCAAGGGCCAGTTGCAATGGGAAGCCGGCGACCTGGACGGCGCAGCCGACTCTGCCCGCCGCGGAATGCAGATCAACCGCAAGGTGGGCGAGCGCTGGCTGCTGCCGGAATACACGTTGCTACTGAAGGTGGCACTGGCGCGCGGCGACAAGGACGAGTGTCTGGAGTGGATGGAGCGGGTCGAACACCTGCTCGCCGGTGAACAGTATCACCGCGACTGGGTAGCCAACGCGGGCGCAGCGCGCATGCGGGTGTGGCAGGCCCTGGAAAATACCGAGGCAATTGCTATCTGGCAGGAGCAGGCAGAGCCGGTGGCAGATCGCCCCAGCAATCACTTTGAACAGTGCCACGGCCGCAACCACGTGCGCGCACTCATAGCCCTGCACCGCTGGTCCGACGCCAACCGGCTGCTGGGCCGCCTGCAACAGGTGGCAGAGGAGTGCGGCCTGATCACCGACCAGTTGCGCAACCGCGTCCTTGCGGCGCATCTGGCGTGGCTGCGCGAGCGCCGCGAACAGGCCCTGGCACATATCCGCGCCGCACTTACCATCATGCTGGACAGCGACCTGACCGCAAGCTTCCTGCAAATCGGCAAGCCGATGATCGTGATTTTGAAAGCGGCGCTCGAGGAAGCCGGCGAACAGGCACTCAGCGAGAACCTGCAGGAAAAGGCCCAGCAGCTGATCAAACTCGCCCAGCAACAGCCGGAACTGGGCGGCGGTATCCGCATCGAGCTGGACGAGACCATCGTGCGGGAAATCCTCGCCAGCGACGCGGTGCCCGATTTCCTCCGCCACTCCCCCCTCACCCCCCGGGAGTGGCAGGTGCTGAATGCCATTCACTCAGGCCTCTCCAACGAGCGCATCGCGCGGCACTTCAAGGTCGCCCCCAGCACTATCAAGACGCATATCCGCAGCCTGTATCAGAAGCTGGATGTGAAAGACCGCCAGCAGGCCATCGCCCTGGCCGAGCAACTGTTGCGCTCGGTGCAGGACAAGCCCTGAAGCGAGGTCCAAATGGGCAATAAAAAAGCCGGTTTTAACAACCGGCTTTCAAGGATTTTCGCATTTCCGGTGCGCCTGCTGGCTCCGGTGGATAGATATTGGTGGGCCATTTCAGAGGGGCGAATACTTTGCAGAGCTGCATGTTTCCGACTTCGGCTTTAATCTTGTCGACCTTGGCTTGAGTTTCAGGCCCGAGTTCCAAGGCTATGCTGTTGAACACATTATCCTGAAGCTCCTGCATCGGACTAGTATCGAAAGCTAAATTACCGTTCTCGTCACGGCCGTAGTATTCCTGCACAAAGCAGACTTCAACGAAGTGCTGATTGGTCACCGGAAACACGAACAAGTGATCAGGTAAAGCGAGATCGCTGGAGTCTTCTCCCTGATTGTAAATTTTGAAACTGGCACTGGGCACAGGAAAATGATGATGACACTGCCAATCTACAGGACCGTAGTACCGCGCAATATGCGAATCCTCATTTTCCCAGTTTTCGTGACCGTATAGCTCGTTTAAATATCGAACTAGCACAACTTCAAAAGCTTTCGGATTTAAAAAGGAAATATTGGAGAAAGTACAGTTCTCGGCACGGCCAATCAAAGCAACACTCATCCTAAGCTCGCCCTTACACCCGCTCATCCACGGTCCGTAGAAAGCCCAATTTCTTGCTAGCAAAGAAATTCTCCCCCAATCTCGATTTGCCATAACACCTTCAGCAAATCGACCAAGCCGCGGATCAGCCAACACATCTCGACCTGGAATCACTCGTACCTGCTTTACTGTTGACCGCCGTGGACTATGGTTTGGAGCTTTTATTTGCAGAGCACTCCCGCCAAGTTGTATCTCGATCCTAGAAGCCGAGTTAAAGCTCGGACCTTGCGGGGAACAATAGGTATGTTTTTTACGCCACTCCAATGGTGGGTACTTAATCAAATTACGCATGGAATCCCCTCATAATTTGTAGCGCCGACGCAAATCCTGAGCCACACTTTGACCTATCGCATATATCGCTCCAGCCCCACCAATTGCAGTAGCAATACCACCTAGCATTGCGGCTGTTGGGCTAGTCATAATTGCAGCGGTTACACCAACGGGAGTGGAAACGCCCACGACACCCTTAAACCATGCGAAGGCGTGGTACCCGCGATTGTATGGATCATCATCGTTATTCAGTCGATCCCCCGCAACTGAGAACTGACTTAATATACCCCGTGGGTTCAGACCGGTATTGGCAAAACTCTCATTTAGGCTCAAGTTTAATTTATGAGCCAACTTGAGCGCATTGCCAGGAGAAGTGCGCGGCTTATGAAGATATACCGTGTGGCCTTCCAGCGTCACCCCCTTGCTGACAAGTATTTGCATCGCTTGGGTTAACACTGCTGATCCACCAAAGTCTGCCACCCAAGCAACATTTTTGACTTCGCGCGCACTCTCCATACTTGCCGCCAGATGCAAAGCTGACGCGCGGGAATGATCAATCATCAATGCGTTGTAGCTTCTGAGACCGCCTATAGGCTTAGAACCAGGTGTAAAATGTAAGTCGGCACCACCTTCCCGAATACCTACCGTGTTCTTGCCGAAAAACTCTAATGCCCCTGGGATGCTGTAGGAGGCTGCATCTATAGCGGATTCATATCCTGAGTCCGCTACGGTTACCAAGCGCCCTTTTTGCTTATGCACTTTGCCATCTTGGACATATTTAGTCTCCCACCGGTCCCGTTCTTTTCTGACGCGATATAGTCCCAGCTTGCTTCGCTCTTTGGCCAGTCCCTTAATTTCGAAATATTTGTCATCTAGGTCCAGCTCCAAAATACAAAACTGATCATTCATCCATCGCACCACAGTTGCCTTCAGTCCCGGCAAGAACACATAATATTTCTCACTACCGGTGCCACGCTGGCGCTCACCGGGCCGTACATACACGTTGTTTTTACCCAACATACCGGTGGTCAGTGCATTCAGTTCCTTGACGGCGATACGCGCCCAGTGGTGATTGCGGTCTGCAGCCGCCTGCAGGCGGTCGTAGACCGGTTTCAGCTCGGGGGCGCAACTGATGGGTTTGCCAGCGCGTTGTCCGGCGATCAGCGTGGTGTTCTTTGGAGAAAGCTGGAGAGAGGTACGTGGGAGACTCATGCGATTCCTTGCCGTATTTCAATTCCCTGTGAAAGTGCCCAGAATCTTAAAGAGCGCTATAACCCCCTTCAAGGACTATTGGGTGCACACCCGTACCACTTTTGCAATCAATGGTAGATGCGCTGCGCTTATCCACCCTACGCAATACCGCACCTGCCTCCGCCCACCCGTAGGGTAGATAAGCGCAGTGCACCTACCGCCTCGCCCGGTAGAATGCCCGGGCCCTGCCCTGTATTCTCCCCCTACCGCCCTCACCTCAAGCAAGCGAAAGCATAAGCTTTATATGGACCACTCCCTAAACGACGAGCAAGACGACCTCGAATTTCTAGACGCCACGCTGGAGAAGTACGAGTCGGAGCACAGCATTTTCAACGCCTCCGAGCTAGAGGGGTTTCTTACCGCCATTGTGTCGGGCCCGGAGATCATTTTACCCAGCGAATGAATTCCGGAAATCTGGGGTGGCGAAGACCAAGTGCCCGAGTGGGAGAGTGAAAAGGAGTTTTCGCGCTTTGTTGACATCGTTTTCAGGATTATGAACAACAGCGCAGACGTTCTTCTCGAGGAACCGGAAGCCTACGAGGCCCTGTTCATCGAAGATGAGGAAGGCCAGGAAGTTGTTGGCCTGTGGTGCTTCGGATATATGCGCGCGGTTGCATTGCGCGCCGATCTATGGAGCACGCTGCCCGAGGGTATCGAAAGCGCCCAGGCATTCATCTCCCTGCACGCCACAGAACAAGGAATTGCGCTACTTGATACGTTCACAGAAGAACAAAAAGCCGACGCCCAAGCCGAAGTCGAGCCCTCCGCCCGCATTCTCCACGCTTACTGGCTGGATCAGCGTCAGGATCAAATGCCGCCCCCCGTTGCTCAATCGGAGCCCCTCCTTGCCGAGCCCAAGATAGGGCGCAATGAGCCTTGCCCTTGCGGAAGCGGGAAGAAATACAAGAAGTGTTGCCTGCATTGATGCAGCAATAGCGAAGAGCGCACTCCGCAACAGGGTGGATGCGCTGCGCTTATCCACCCTACGCAATGCCAGCCCCTCCTCCGCCCACCTGTAGGGTAGATAAGCGCAGCGCATCTAGCAGTTCATACCGCCAAACCACCGGGAGGCCACAGTAACCGGACCCCTCCCCCCCTTTCAGGGAGGAGGTAAGCGGGCACCAGCGCCGCCATACTGACCCTAAGCTAATAGCTATCCATAAAAAGCTTTCAAAACGGACTCACGGTATGAGCGGTATTCACAACGGAAATCCAAACGGGGAATGGTGGCGCAACAGCGTTATCTACCAGATCTACCCCCGCAGCTTCTGCGACGCGAACGGCGACGGCATCGGCGACCTTCAGGGTATCTGCCAGAAGCTGGACTATGTGAAATCACTCGGCGTGGACGCCATCTGGATCTCCCCTTTCTTCAAATCGCCGATGGCGGATTTCGGCTACGACGTATCCGATTATCGCGATGTGGACCCGATCTTCGGCAATCTTGACGACTTCGACCAGGTTATCGAGAAATCTCACGCCCTGGGCCTGAAAGTCATTATCGACCAGATCCTGAGCCACACCTCCGACCAGCACCCCTGGTTCGAGGAGAGCCGCGCGAGCCGCGACAATGCCAAGGCGGACTGGTACGTGTGGGCGGATGCCAACGAAGACGGCAGCGCGCCGAACAACTGGATGTCCAACTTCGGCGGCAGCGCCTGGCGCTGGTGCACCCGCCGCCGCCAGTACTACCTGACCAACTTCCTGAAAGAGCAGCCGGACCTGAACCTGCACAACCCGGAAGTTCAGGAGCAATTGCTGGCAGACCTGAAATTCTGGCTCGACCGCGGGGTCGACGGTTTCCGCCTGGACGCCATCAATCACGCGTTCCACAACCGCTCCCTGGAAAGCAATCCAGCGCGTCCGGTGAAGCTGGACAAGAACGGTCTGCCGCCGGTGAACAGTTACGAGTACCAGTGGCACATTCACGACAAATCCCAGCCGGAGAACCTGGTGTTTCTGCAACGGGTGCGGGAACTGATGGACCAGTACCCGGGCACCACCACCGTGGGCGAAGTGGGCGACGACAACACCCACAAGATCATGGCCGAGTACACCACGGAAAACCGCCTGCACATGGCCTACTCCTTCGACCTGCTGTCGGAAGACTGCAGCGCGCAGTTCCTGCGTGACACCCTGGAGAAAAACCGCCAGGTGATCGAGGAAGGCTGGCCCTGCTGGTCCATCTCCAACCACGATGTGCCGCGCTCTTTCACTCGCTGGAACAAGGGCTTCGACCCGGAAGCCGCCCGCGCCCGCGCGCCGCTGTTCTTCCTGATGCAACTGATGCTGCGCGGCAGTGTGTGCATGTACCAGGGTGAAGAGCTGGGCCTGCCGGAAGCGGAAGTGGCTTTCGAAGATTTGCAGGACCCCTACGGCATCAACCTGTGGCCGGAATTCAAGGGCCGCGATGGCTGCCGTACCCCCATGCCCTGGTTCAACGGCGGTGAGATCAACGCGGGCTTCTCCAAGGTGAAGCCGTGGCTGCCGGTTGCGGAGGAACACTACCACCTGGCCGCTTCGGTTCAGGAAGACGACCAGTACGCCATGCTGAACCGCTTCCGCGATCTGCTGAAATGGCACGCCGCACTGTCGCCGTCACTGGCCACCGCCAGCCAGAAAATTCTGGACAGCGGCGATGACCTGCTGGTCTTTGAGCGCGGTGACGGTGAAAGTGAAGGCTACTTCGTGGTGCTGAACCTGGGCCATGAGGCCGCCGAATTTACCCTGCCGGCGGAGTTTGCCGGCAGCGAAGACATGACCCCCAGCTGGTTTGCAGGCACCGTAGATGGCGATACGGTTAAATTACCGGTGGCTGGCGCGCGGGTCTTTTTCCGCAAGTAACCCGCGGCAGTCACCACCAACGAACAGGTATAAAACATCACAAAATTCGGACTTTATTGAGAAATTGGCGCGCCCTTGCGCACCTGTATCGAACCGCTGGCAGTGCCGGCACTCAAAAGGTTACCTCTCAATAAGATCGTCAATTAGTTGCTCTCTCGTCAAAGCACGCTTTCCAGATTTTCTGGATTGGTTTGAAGCCGGCTCATCAGCCGGCTTTTTTTTGCCTCACGCCCACACGTCGGAAATCATCTATCGCCGCCCGCGGTCATTCCATTTAAATGTAAAAGGCGCCAAACCCAGACCCTACCATGCCTCTCACTTGCCCAGAGGACTGCGCTCCAGCAGTGCTGACGGGCAGGCTCATCCCGCGGCCAATCCGGGACACACCGGCTCACCGCTTTGGGGAAATTCACAGGTCAAGTTAGTGCACGCTGGTGCAGGGCTTCGTTCGTGCCGAAAAAGGGCACCCACGGATTACCCGAATCACACGAGCGAACACGAAGACGCCGACCTGCAAATTGCTCGCGAGAGCAGATGAGGTACGCATGCAAGGCTCTTTCACTTCCGTCACGTTCAATTCCTTCCAGCGGGTATTCAAAAAAATCGCCATCGGCACCAGTTTGGTACTGGCCGTGTCTGCGGTTTTTGCGCCGGTGGCACAAGCCGGTGACTACCCCTACCCCTACCAGCAACACAGATCCATGACCGATGGCAGTGCCTGGTGGCGCCGGGATGTCGTTGGTGGTGCACCGCACATCATTATCGATATCAGTGAACAACGGGCGTACTTCTACAAGGGCAGCCAGCTCGCCGGTATCTCACCGGTAGCGACGGGTATCGCCGGCTACCGCACTCCGACGGGCAGCTTCCGGGTATCGGAAAAAGATATTGATCACCGTTCAAACCTGTTCGGACATTACGTGGACCGCGCCGGCTACGTGCGCAAAGCGAGTGTGGATGTACGCCGTGACAAACGGCCTGCGGGCACCGTATTCCGCGGAGCCTCCATGGACTTCTTTATGCGGGTCAACGGTGCGGTGGGCATGCACGCGGGTAAGGTAACCGGCCGTCCCGAATCCCACGGCTGTATCCGTCTGCCCTGGCATATGGCGAAAATTTTCTACGAAAATTCCCCCATGGGCACCAAGGTAACCATTCGCCAGTAACACTTCACCGGCGAACAAATGGTAAATAGCCAGTCAAAAAAAGGGCAGCGAACGCTGCCCTTTTTAATTGCCGATAGCTGCCTAACCGAGACTGCCCAGCACACTGCGCAGTGTCCAGAAATCCCAACCCTCCGGCAGCAGTGCGCGATCGTCCTCACTGGCAACAATGCCCCGGCGATGCTCTGGCCACGCCAGCACGGCGATACCTTCGTAACCGGTAAAGCGGTGGAACAATACGGGGGCAGACAACTTCCGCTCAAGCTGTTCACACAGCGGATGCCAGGACAGGGGTAACTGGCGGCGCACACTCGACCAATCCCGTTCGCTGTCTTCAGCACTATCCCCCGCTGCCTCGGCAGGTAGTGTTTGCCGTTTCGCGCTGTGGCGGGAGTGACTCGCTTCCAGCGCACTCGCATCCGGTAACGTCAGTACCCCCATGGCCTGCTGCTGGGCACAGAGAACACAACTGTCCATGGACAGCCCCAAGGATGCGCCCCGCTCGATGGGTATAAACCAACCCTGCCCGGCAGGCACCTGCCACTCACACAGCCCGCAGGTTCCGCTGTCAGATACTTCATTTTCCGCACGGTGCAATGGCTGCGGTATTTTGCCCGGGGCCCAGAAATGTGCGCTCCTTCCGGGAAAGAATTCCTGCGCATACTGGCTGACGTGCCAGTGAAAACTGAAGTTCGCGGCTACGCGACTGCGGTCCCGCGGACCCAGGCCGCGATAGCCGCGATGATTCACCTTGGCCAGACAGTATTCACAGGCGTGAGGGGCTTCCTCCAGGCCTGGGGCCGCCAGCGCCTCACGCGCGGTACCGATCCAGACAGTCTGCTGCGCATCCTCCAGCGCACCGCAACAGCTGGCCAGATGGACCCGTTGAAAAAACTCGCGGCGCACCTCGCGGTCTTCCACGGCAGTCACATCCACCGCGAACACCATTACCGGGTGGCCCCGGTACACCCAACCGTGTTCGGTCTGCTCAAGATCTCCGAGCGCCACTTCCATACCCTTGATCAGGGCGCGCTCCAAAGTACTTTCATCGACACCCTGCTGACCCAGGTCCTCGGACGGGTCTGCAGATGGCTCCAGCACCTCGGGCCGCTCCTCAAGCTCGATATCACCGTCCTGCTGGGGAGCGGACGGCGTCCCCATTCCGGAGATGGCCTGGGTAAGCGCTTCCAGGTGGCGGCTCCAGCGGCCCATCAGAAAGACTCCTCGAGGATACTGTGAATCTTGGTTTCGGAATTGGTAATCACGCGGAAGGCCACTCGCTTGGATTGTTCGATATTCTCACTGCCATCGGCATTGTAAATCGGTCGCGAGGAAGAATATCCGACCGCCGCCACATTCTGCATCATCCAGGCGTGGTGAGTGGTTACTTCGTTCAGGGTATATACATAGCGCAGTACCGAGCGCGCGCGATCCTGCGACAGGCGCAGGTTGTTGAAGTAGCTGGCATTGCGGTCGCTGGTCTGGCCCCAGCCGGTGCTGGTATGGCCCTCAATCCGTACCGCTTCCACCGAAGCCTTGTATGGAGCCAGCACGTTCATATAGCGGGGAAAGAACTCCTCGAATACCACCTGATAGCTATCGCTGAGTGCTGCCTCCCCGGTATCGAACATGGCATCGGAGTTATTGAACGCGACTGTGAGGGTATCGCGGTCAATGGTGGCACCCCAGCGCGCCAGATCCGGGGCGAATTCGCTCTGCAGGGACTCGTAGATGGCCAGCTGGTTTTCTTTGTAAGACATGGCGATGGTGCGGATCTTTTCCCGCTCGATCATCACCGAGCGCATCATTGCTACGGCAATGCACAGGAAGACCATCATCAGGCCCGCCATCAGGTCAGAAACACTGATCCAGGAGGCGTCGCTGTCAGTGCGCGCGGAGCGGGCTTTGCCCACGCCCAATTTGCCGGAACGGGAAAACCCGGACCTCGAGTTCATCAGGCGATTTCCTCACGGGCGCGCTCGGAGGACCGGGAAGACTGGGCGGTGGCGGTGAGACGCTGCATCTGCGCAACCAGTTGACGGTAGTCCCGGGTGAACTGGCCGCTGATGGTCGCCAGCGCCTGGCCCATGGCCGCGATAACACCTTCCACTTCCTCTTCCATCTTGCGCTCCACCAGCTGGTACTGCTTGCCGATAGAGTTTTCTGCATCGCCCATGCTTTTGCGGATCACGTGACTGAGGGCATCCACCATTTCCTTGTGGGTACGCGCCTGCTGCAGCGCCAGTTCCTGCATACCATTGCGGTGGGTAGTCACTGACTCCTGCACCAACCCCTGGATAAAATCCGCATCCAGGCTGGACATTTTTTCGAAGGCGCCGGACACCGCCGCGATCTGCGCGCCCAGCAGCTCGCTCTGCTTGGCAATACTTACCAGTGATTGCTTCATGTCGCTGGTCATCACCTGCTGCACCACATCGATACCCTGCACAAACTGATCGATGCGCTCGCCCAGGTGCGGCAGTACTTCCTGCATTTGCACACTCACACCGCGGTAGCGCTCCAGCTGTTCATTCAATGCCTGCATCTGCGCGCGGGCCTGATCGTTAACCCCCTGCATACCTTCAAAGAATTGCGGCACTTCCGCCAGTTGCTGATGGATCTGTTGCAGATCCCGCGCCACCTGCACCAGCCCCATCACCGCGGTATCGCAATGCTCGGACCAGTATTCCACCCGCTCCTCGTGCGCTTTGTATTCGCGAGTGAGGGTTTCCACCATGCGGTCAAACTGGGCAAAGTTTTCCCCAAAGCGGGTCATGTTCTCACCAAACTGACTTTCCACACGCTCGTTGAAACGGGTTACCACCTGCTCCATTTGCGCGACCAGCGCGCTGGACATCTGCTCGGAAAAATTCGCCAGCTGGGTTTCGCTCTGCTTGAGCTGACGCTCCTGCCCTTCCACCAGGGCGCCCTGCAGCTGCTGCAACGCCATGTGAATATCCGACAGTTCGGTTTCCGGCGCATGGTCGCCGGGCATGGGAATAAAACGGGTCAGTGCGCGCAGGACGATGGACAGGCCGATGCCGCACACGCTGGTAATAAAGGCAGTTTTCAAACCATCCAGCAGGTTGGCAATACTCTGATCAATATCTCCCAGACTGAATTCGAACAGGCCGATGATGACCCCGGTAAAAGTGCCGAGGATACCGAGGGAGGTAAGCAGGCCCGGCGCCTGTTCGACAAACTCAGCGGCGCGGCGCAGAAACCGGCACACCAGCGCCAGCGCAAACAGCACCAGCATCAGGGAAAGGAAACCCTCGGTCACCGCATCCGGGCTCAGGGCAACAAAGACAGAGCGCAAAAATTCAGACATGGAAGCAATCTCGTGTGAAATCTTCTCGGTTTAATTTTTTAATGTTCTTTCTGTTTCCAGCATGCGGTGGCGACTAGGCTTTGAGCTGCAACACAAACTCCTGCACCGAATCCCCCGATGGCAGCCGTCCCAAGTGGTGACTGAACAGGCGATAGCCGGGCAGCAGGCGCATCAGATCGGCGGTATTGCCGAGGCTGCGTTCGCTGCGACTTTCGGAGATTCCGGTAACCGCGACCTTTTCATCTTCCAACAGCTCAAACATCGCCGGGCGCTGCGGCTGCTGGCTGGATTTGTACACCAGAAAATGCAGCTGGCCACCGGAGGTCATGCGCCCCGCCAGTAATTCACCGAGCGCCGCAATCTGTTCCGGGCTGCAGAAATTCAGCAGATCCCACAGGAATACCCCATCCAGCCGGGTGCCGGGATCAAAACTGAACATGGATTCACTGAAGCCGCTGGTCTCGCCGTGCATCTTCTTGCGCCAGGTGAGGGACGCGTGCAGATCTTCCACATACAGCGAACCGACCTTCTTTTTCAGCGCATCGATATTGCGCCCGTTTTTACGCCCGCAATCCAGCACCGTGGCCGCCGCGGGCAACGCACTCAATGCCTTGCGCACACCGGCAAACTCCAGCCGCTCATCGTCGCGCACCTGGCGAAAATAGGCGCTTACATCGGAGGCGCCACCGCTGCGTACCTGATTGCGCGACGTGGTGCTGTCGTACTCGAGAAAATGCTCGGTGACATTCTGGTCCATACCCTCCCGCTTCATCAGGGAATTGAACAGGCTGAAACGGTCCATACATTTCAATAGCGTGACGGTAGAGTGACCCTTGGACGCGACCTCCGGGTAGCTGGGATCGTCCACATATTCAAAGCAGAAATTATCCAGCAGGCGGAAGCGCCGGGGTTTATGCGGTTGGTTGCGCCCGGTATAACGCATGGTGTGCAGAATCGTACCCGGCTTCAGATGCGGCTCCAGCAGACGGATCAGGTGGCGGATAACATCCAGCTCGAGAAAATTCAGCAGGTCCCAGCACAGGATCACATCAAACTTGAGTTTTTCCGGCTTGGGGATCAGGTGATCTTCCAGCGCCTGCAGTGGGTCACTGGCGTGTTGGTTGTCTGCGAGGTATTCCACCAGGTCTTCGATATGACACTGGCAGTTAAGGCCGAGAAAAGCCTGAGTGGTACCGGACGAGAGAGGCCCGAGGTCGAGTATTCGGTCCCCGCTTTTGACCATCTCGGTCGTTAACGCAGCGAGGCCAAAAGAGCGGTGTTGCATTGTCTATCGCAGGAATTCGGGGCGTGAGCCGGGAGAAAGAAGGCAACGCCGCACGGGGGGATGCGGCGTTGCAGCGGAGGATCAGCTGCCAGCCAGCTCCGCGTCCTTGGCCGAATCCTTGGCAGCGTCTTTAGCCGGTGCGAAAGATTTTTTCGCGGCGGGCTTGCTCGGCGCTTCGTCTTTCGGCGGCAGATTCGGGTGAACCAGTTTGTCTTTGAACTCGGAGTGACGGGCTTTCATCTCGTCGTCGGTGTCGACCATATCCATGGAGCCGCGGAACTTACCGCCGTCGTCCAGCTGAATACGCGGGGCAGTCAGGTTGCCCTTCACTACAGCGGTATTGCGGATCTCGATCAGCTCGTCTGCCAGCGCATCGCCGGTGAGGGTGCCGTTGATGACAATGTTCTGCGCGTGGATATTCGCGTTGATTTCACCTTCGCGACCGATGGACAGGTCGTGGCCTTCCATAATCACGGTACCTTCGATGGTACCTTCAATATGCAGGTCTTCGGTGCCGATCAGTTCGCCGCGGAACTTGATATTTTTGCCGATAACCGAGCGATCCTTCGCCATCGTGGATTCGAGCTTATCCGCGAACGGACGTTCGCTCGCACCATTTTCGTTCATGCCGGAAAGAAAAGAGTTGGAATCCAGATTCGCATCTGGTTTTGGATCGAGCGGATTCGCCATATTGCCACCTAAGTTGTAACCGTAGAGAAATGTTTATGTTTTTAGGTAAACAACGTTTGTAGCGCTTTTCTTCACTGGTTCCCATAGCCGTTGAGACAAAAATCAAACCGCGCTCCAAGTTTGTGAAACCCCTCACACAAAATTAGGCGCCAAATGCAGATGGCAGTGAAACCTTTTTCATACCGCGTATAAAAAGCACTCGCCACTGGCCAAAAAGAGTGCAATAGGTCAATTGCCGAACTGTTTAAATTGCGGTTGATTCAGCGAAAAATCGCACAGATTTCTACAGGACCACCTTTTCATTGAATACAAATTATTCCCGACTACGGCTAAGGAAAGTGGCGCGGCACACCAATAAGGGGCGTTTTTACCGGCGTCGCCGCACCGGGAACAATGACGAAACTATTACTGCCGGGATTGGTGTCGTATACGAAGGGACCGATCTTCTTCCAGTTGTTCAGTAACCAGAGATTTCCGGATGGGTCGATACCGCCCCCGGTAATGCGCTCCAGGGCATCACTGGTGTAGCCGGTATCCGGGGAGATTGGGTCACCGACTGACATTCCGGGCGGGCACTCGCCAGCCCCACAAAAACGCGACACGCCGGTGTCCGGCCAAACCGTATCTGCCTGTACATCCTCAAATGGGGTGTGACCGAAATTGAACACCCACAGGCTATCACTGCCATCCACCGCGTTACCCCAGGGAATACTCAACCCACCCCTGCCAAACACCTGTACCGGTGCCCCACCATCCGCGGGCATAAATACAATGGATGGGTTACCGCCCCCCTGGGGATCGAGCGGGTCCACACAGGGCACATTCACTGCATCGGAATTGGATATCCACATATTCCCTTTGCTGTCACTGGAGATTCCCATGGGCCATGACAGCTCGGCACCACCGGTATTCACTTCCTCCACATTGCCGCGCTGATCAATACGGTACAGGCGCTCGGCCTTGTTGCCGGTAATCCAGGCCCGTCCGCGCTTATCGATGGCAATCGCAAAAGGCTTCAGGGACGGCGACTCGGTGGGCTGCAGATCGGGATTGGCGCCGGGCAACAGGAAATTTTTTGCCAGTAGCGGGTTGCCACTACGAATCATGGTCACCGTGTCATTGCCACAATTGGCCACCCAGATATTCCCCTCACGGTCCGAGACTGTCCCCTGAGGCCACCAGATATTGCCCCGGGTAAAGCCATTGCTGCGGGAAATGGGCCGACCACTTTTGTGGAACAGAGAAACGCTGTTGTGGGTGGCCGGAATTTTATTTTCTGGATCTGGGGGTACCGTACCGTCGGCACAGGCCGGCGATTCAAAGCCAAAATTCCCAACCCATATGTTGCCGCGCGGATCCAGGGTTATGCCAAAGCCCGCACCGCTCAGACCACCGCCGTAATAGGGAGATCCCTCGTAAGTTTCGCCCCAGGGGTAAAAACGCAGCAGACGCTGGCTTGCGCAGGCGTTTTGATTGGTGGCCTTGGGAATGTAGTTATTCAGAATCCAGGCACTGCCTTCTGCATCAAAAGCGATATTTCCCGGCCCGTTCATCAGGTTGAAGCGATCCTGTGCGGAGTACTTGCCACCGGTAAATTTGATAAACAGCAGCCAGCTTGTGGGACGCTGCTCCAGCGCCGGCTGGTATAAAGGCGCCGCCAGGGACAGCAGGTATATCGGGTCCGCATTGTCCTGCGGGTAAAGGGGATAAGACGGGTTTCGGGTCAGGTTGGCCAGCGCCTGCAGAACATTCTCCGCCGGGGGCGCGCCCGCCACTGAAGTGGCTGCAAATAATTGTTCACAGTGTTCGCTGGAGGCCACGCAGGCGGCAACCACATTACTCAGAGCGTTAAACGTGGCAAAGGTACTGGTTTCACTGCCATTGGGGGTCTGCCGCAAAACATCGGATGCCCGTCCGGAAGCCGGGTCCGCCATATTTGTCACCATTTTCACGGCGTTCTGCATCCCCACATGATTTCCGCGCAAATGACGGTCGCGAATAAACTGCGCGAAGGCAGTCGCCGTAGCAACGGTAGTGCGCTCGTTGATCACCAGCTGTGGCGGCACCTCATTACCGGACACGACTGTCGCGAGGGTCACCAGACCTTTTTCCGCAACCAGTAACAGTACCGGCGGCATTGTCGCGATAAGTCCCGGGGGCAGCCGGTAGTGCAGGCGGAAGCCGCCATCGGGTTTGCTCACCGCCGTTGCCAGTTTGCGCTGGAAGCCACCGGCAATGGTGAAGTTGGCGTAGAGAGAAACGCGGTAGCCCGCCAGAGGAAAATGCTGGCTCTTGACCGAACCCTCAATAATTTCAGCAGCGGGAGGCGCGGGGAGCCAGCCATATCGAAAGCTGTCTCGGCTCCTGTCAGGCTGCGCCCCAAAGGATGCGAACGAAAAAAACAGCCCAATGACTGCAACAAAGAGGCAGGCGTGGCGCCCGCGAAAACCGCGTACTTCCATGGTCGAGCATCCCTACTACCCGGTGCTATGGCACCTCTACTTCCCGGATGTATCCTTCCTGGATACCTGCGCCCACACTCGCGAGCCATGGGAGCCTCTGAACAGGCCGGTGTTACCACAGGCTTTCAGAGTCTCCCGAAAAAAGTATGGCACAGGGGTGCCCGTGCACCGGGGCAATCAGACGCCCGGAGTCTTCACAAAATAATCGTGCGCCGCCCGGTTCACCCGACCGGACAGCAACAGGGTGGAAACCATGGTGGGGATCGCCATTACCGCGTACATACCGATAATCAGACTGTTTACGATATTCAGCGACAGCACCGCGCCAAGCACGATCAGCAACAGATAGATAACCGTGTATACCACCTGAAAGCGCGCGCCAAACAGGAACACGAAACACTTCATGCCGTAGTACCAGAAGGTAACGATGGTGCTAAAGGCCAGCGGCACCACCATGATCAACAGCAGTACAGGACCCCAGCCGCCAAACACACTGCTAAACGCATTTGCCGTCAGCGATACCCCCTCGATGCCCTCGCCCTGCTGCCACACACCGGTCAGCAGAATCACCAGCGCGGTACAGGTACAGATAATCAGGGTGTCCACGATCGGCCCGACCATGGCCACGACACCCTCGCGCACCGGCTCGGTGGTCTTGGCCGCGCCGTGGGCCAGGGACTCGGTACCGATACCCGCCTCATTGGAGAAGGCGCCGCGACTGATTCCCGTCGCGATCACCGTACCAAGAACGCCACCGGCCACGGCTTCACCGGAAAAGGCATCGGTAAAAATCAGCGCGAAAGCCCCGGGAATTTCCTGCCAGAAATAGCCAATGACTCCGAGGGTCAGCAACAGATAGAAAATCACCATAGCGGGCACGATACGTACCGCAAACCGACCGATGCGCTGGATGCGCCCAACAATCACCACCAGTGCCGCAGCGGCGAGCAGCACACCGAGCCCCAGATCAAACAGAAATGCATTGTCCGCACTTACCCAGCCCAGCGGTTCGGCGAATGATACCCGCAGCAACTGCACCGTCTGATTGGACTGAAAGGAAGGCAGCAGACCGCCGAGGCCGGCAATGGCAAACAGGTAGGCCAGCGGTTGCCAACGCTTCCCCAGCCCTTCGCGGATCACATACATTGGGCCGCCCTGAATTTCCCCATTGCTGTCGCGGCCGCGATACATCACCGACAGCGTCGCGGTGTAGAACTTGGTGGCGACGCCCACCAGCGCAGTCACCCACATCCAGAAAATTGCCCCGGGTCCGCCGGTGCTGATGGCAATGGCCACCCCGGCGATATTCCCGAGCCCCAGTGTGCCCGAGAGTGCAGTGGACAGCGCCTGACGATGAGGTACCTGGCCGGGATCATTGGGGTTGTCGTACTTCCCCCGCAGCAGGGCAATGCTGTGGCCAAGATGACGGTAGGGGCGAGCCCGGGAGCTGATCAGCAGGAACAGGCCGCCGCCCACCAGCAGCACCAGTAGCGGCGTGCCCCAAGCGTAGGCAACGAAGGTATTGAGGGCGGATTCCAGAGTATTGAGAAAGGACATAATTAGGTGAGCAAAAGCGGTTGCGAAAACCGGCTATCCTCACCCAGTCATCAATAAATCTCAAATCAAGGCTGCAGATGCTTATCGATAAACGCGACGATGGCGTCTGCTGTCTGCATGCGGGCGGTGCCCGTGACGAGGTGGTGGGTTTCGTCTTTCAATTCGAGAAACTCCACGGCTTTTTTCTTGCGTTTGAGCTGCTTGTGCATGTATTCAGACTGCCGTATCGGCACCACGACATCGTCCTCTCCGTGAATCAGCAAGACCGGTGCCTGAAAGTTTTCCGCAAACCGCACCGGAGACACGGCACGCAAGCGGTCTTTGTCGACTTCACCACGGGCCATGCTTTCTTCCCAGTAACTGACGACCCAGTGATGTCTACCGTTGTCACGCCGCTCATCCCGTAGCATCCGCTCCAGATCACTTACGCCATTTACCGATACCACACAGCGGTACTTTTCAGGGGTAAATGCGCCGCCCGCCAGCGCTGCATATCCGCCGTAACTCATCCCGGCAATACATACGCGCTGAGGGTCAACAATGCCCTTGCGCACCAGCGTATCCAGCGAGTCGGTGACGTCATCCTGCATTTTTGCGCCCCACTCCCCGTTACCCGCCAGATGATGGTCGAGACCAAAACCGGTGGAACCACGGAACTGCGGCTGTACAACCAGATATCCCCGATTGGCCAGCGCCTGGGCCAACCAGTCAAAGCTGACGTGATCGTAAGCGGCAGGGCCGCCGTGGGGGAGAATCACCGCGGGCAGGTTTTTCAGGTTGTCCATTTTGGTGCGCGGCAAGGTAAGCAATGTGGGAATCACCATGCCATCGCGGGCTTTGAAATTCATGGTCGCGATGGGATGAATCTGCTCACTGCTGATCTGAGGCCTTGCGGAAGCCAGCAGTACCGGGCTGCCCTCTTTCGGGAACAGGTAGTAATCCCCGGCCACTTGCGAGCCCTCCACGTACACCACCAGATGCTCCCAATCTGCGCTCCAGTCACGCAGCCACACCGAGTGTCCCGCAAACTGTGCCTGAATGTCCTGCATCCGCTGATCCAGCGCCGGATCAAAGAACCGGTAACTCGGGGTAAAACCGGAGTAGCGCACTCCCCACACTCGGCGATCCAGGCTGGTGTAGGTGTATTCCACATCCGCATCATCCCGACCGAAACCCAGGTTCGCGAATTCGCCAGTGATCAGTGACAAGGTGTAAAAGTCGTTGCGATTGGTTTCACCATTATTCGCAATGGCGATCAGTGACTCGCGGTCGGGGGTCAGTCCCATAAAACTGATCGACGGAACCGAAGTCTCCTCGCGGTAAATCTCTTTCCATTCATCACCGTGGCGCGCGAGCATACGGTGCAGGTTGCGTTTGTTATCGAACAACTCGTGTGCGATCACCTCGCCCTTGTTGTCCACGAAGAAATCCCAGGAGGACGAGCGCCCCTTGAAATGTACCCGGGGAGAGCGCGGGCTATCCAGATCGACCCGCAGCAGTGACTTGCGCGGGCTCTGATCATTCTTGCTGTCGGGCACATACGCCGGCATATAGGCGTACTTGTTATCGGGCGAGAGCCCCACAATACTGCCGAGCCCGGTCTGCCCCGCATAGATCACGTCTCCCGGGGTCAACAGCTGACGCACCTCGCCATTTGCCACGTTAAAGGCGTAAGCGGTACTCAAATCCAGCTTGCCGCGAAACCCCCACAGCTTGCGCACATTCGACGCCACCAGAATGAGCTCGTTCTCGTTGGCGAAATAGATGGATTCCGGGGTTATTTCAGAGAGGTTCACGGCGTTCAACCGCTTGCCTTCCGCAAGCGACATCACGATGGCGATATCAGAGTCGTTTTCCCCGGTCATGCGGAAGGCAATGCGTTCGCCGCTGGGGGAGACCGTCAGCATGCTGACTTTTGGCAGGGCACCATAGTCTTTGGCGGTCAGTTCATTCGTTTTCGCGACCCCGGGGGACACAAGGAATAGAGAGAGTATCAGGCCCACCACAGGCTTGAGAATGTGGCATCGCACCAACCAGGAAATCATCACCAGACCCACCTTTTTTAAAATTATTATCGGAAAAATGTATCTTTCTCGCAGCAAAGGCTGCAGATCCTACCGTATTTCCGACAGATATTCCGCCGCAACCCTGAATTTACGACAGACACAAAAAAGCCCCGACCAGCGGGGCAAACGGAAGATGACATCGATCAGCGATATCAAAGAAGACGTTGAGGACTCAGCAGTTACTCAGCCCTCGGCCTGGGCCAGGCCACCGTCGGTTTCGGCCGCTTTCGGCTCGCTGACCCGCAGAGCACACACCGCCGCCAGCAGCCAGCTGGCACCGCCCAGAACCAGCGCGTAAATCGCTTCGTTGTCGAAGAAGGTGCGCAGCACAAAGCCCAGCACGCTGGCGGCAAGCAGTTGTGGGATCACGATAAAGCCGTTGAAGATCCCCATCATCACGCCCATCTTGCGTGTGGACACATGAGTGGAGAGCATGGCGTAGGGCAGTGACAGGATCGATGCCCAGGCAAAGCCCACACCCAGCATTGGCAGCAGCAGCCACTGCGGGTCGCGGATAAACAGGAAAGACAGCAGGCCAAGACCACCCAGGGCCAGGTTCAGGCTGTGGGACAGACGCATGCCAAGGGTGCGGGCCATCACCGGAATCAGCAGTGCGGCGAGGGCGGCAAAACCGTTATAGGTGGCGAACAGAATACCCACCCAGTCGGCGCCATCATTGTAGGCCTGAGAGGTCACTTCGCTGGTGCCGAAGTGAAAACTGGTGACCGCAGCGGTGGTGTAGATCCACATGGCAAACAGCGCAAACCAGGAGAAAAACTGCACCCAGGCCAGGCGCTTCATGGCATCGGGCATGGAGTAGAGGTTGGATACGATCTCTTCCAGCATACCCTTGTCACCACCGGACTTGGCGCGCAGTACCAGCGCCAGCAGCTGCATCACACCAAGGCCGGCAATCAGTCCGGCGAGAATGTACAGCTGCTGATCCAGCCCCTGTTGCCAGACGAACGCGGCAAAGGCGGCTCCCACCAGTAGCATGGCACCACCGATTTTGCGGTAGCCGGCGCTGTGATCCTGCTCGGCTTCCTGAGTCTGTTCCTGCAGCTCGGGCGATTCCGCCGCCTCAAACGCAGCCTGCTGCTCCGGGCTGTATTCACGGGTGCGGAATACGCTCCACAGCACCGCCAGCAGGAAACCGATACCACCGACATAGAAGGAAATCCGCACGGAATCCGGCACCACGCCCTCCGGCGCGGTATTGGAAACATCAAACCAGTTGGCCAGCATCCACGGCATGGCCGAGGCCACCACCGAGCTCACACCAATAAAGAAGCTCTGCAAGGCGTAACCAAAGGAGCGCTGCTTCTGTGGCAGCATATCGCCCACCAGTGCGCGGAACGGCTCCATGGACACATTGATGGAGGCGTCCATCACCCACAGCATGCCGGCAGCGATCCACAAAGTGGGCGAATGCGGCATAAACAGGATGGCGATGGAAGAGAGAATGGCCCCGGCCAGCAGGAACGGGCGGCGGCGGCCAAAGCCGGTCCAGGTGCGGTCACTGAAATAGCCGATCAGCGGTTGTACCAGCAAACCGGTCAGCGGTGCGGCCACCCATAACACCGGAATATCGTCGATTTCGGCCCCGAGGGTCTGAAAAATTCGGCTGACGTTGGCGTTCTGCAGGGCAAAACCGAACTGGATACCGAGAAACCCGAAACACATGTTCCAGATCTGCCAGAAGCTCAACTGAGGCTTGGCGCCGGCAACCGCCGCCGTGGATGGATTTTGAGACATTGGGATCACCGCTGACTGACTTATGGTTATGCGGGGATTGTCTCAGCAGGGGCAATTGGGGCCATCCTCCCCGGCGGGGGCGGAGAATATCGGCCCGCGGGCACACAACCTATTCATCACAATCACCATAAAGATCCCTTTTTTGGACTTTAATGCTTAAAGTGCCGGTAAAATCCCTATTCCTGCACATTAAATAGATGTTAACAAGGTCCTAAAATGGGCACATAATGCTGAACAAACCCATTAAGGTTCCATAAAGCGTACCTTAACCACAATCGCTACGATTTCGAGCCTGAGGGCTACCCAATGGACTACACCAGCAGATCGCCCGCCGCCATCGCCGGGGCGCTGGGCCAGCGACTCAAGCAGGCGCGCCTGAACCTGGACCTGACCCAGCAGGAAGTCGGCGAGCGCGCCGGCGTCAGTCGCAAAGCGGTGCTCAACGCGGAAAAAGGCAAAGCCCAGCTGGAGGTTCTGGTCGCCATTCTCCAGGCCCTGGAACTCACCCAGCAACTGGACAATTTCCTGCCTCCGCAGCCGCCCTCCCCCATCCAGCTGGCCAAGCTCCAGGGCAAACAGCGCCAACGGGCGTCCGGTCAACGCGGTAAAGAGGAAGGGGGTGAAGAAGACACCCGGGAGGAAGCGGAATGGTAATGGAAGTCATCAACGTCGAATATCAGGGCGAGACCGCCGGCGCCGTCAGCTTCGATACCGACAGCGGCCTCGGCGCCTTCGAATACGACCCCGCGTTTATCGACACCGGCATCGAACTCTCACCACTTAAAATGCCCCTGGCGCGGCGCATCTACCGCTTCCCGGAATTGCGCTTTGAAACCTTCCGCGGCCTCCCCGGCCTGATAGCCGATTCTCTCCCGGACGATTTCGGCAATGCCGTACTCAACGCCTGGATGGCCGCCCAGGGCAAACAACCCCAGGACATCACCCCACTGCAACGGCTGCAATACACCGGCACGCGCGGTATGGGCGCCCTGGAATACAGCCCGGCCACACGCATCAAAAAACTCAACGCCTCCCAGGATATCGCCATCGACGAACTGGTCGCGATCGCCCAGGAAGTGCTCGATAGCCGCGCCGGTTTTCAGGTTCAACTGGAGAAGAACGGTGAGAACCGGGAAGCCATGGTCGCCCTGCTCTCCGTTGGCATGAGCGCCGGCGGCGCCCGCCCCAAAGCCGTACTCGCCTTCAACCAGGACTTCACCCAGGTGCGCTCCGGCCAGACAGACGTGCCCACCGGGTTCACCCACTATCTGATGAAGTTTGATGGCGTCAGCGAACACAACAAGAATCAGGAAACCTTCGGTGACCCCATGGGGTTCGGCGCCATGGAATACGTCTATCACCAGATGGCCACCCGCTGCGGGATCGACATGATGCCCTGCCATTTACTGCACGAGGGCAACCGCAGACACTTTGTAACGGAGCGCTTTGACCGCCACGGCAATGACAAAATCCATATCCAGACCCTGAACGGCATCGCCCATGTAGATTACAAGGTACCGGGCTCCTACTCCTACGCCGAACTCTTCGGCATCGCCCGCCAGCTCAAACTCACCGCCAGAGACGCAGAACAGCTGCTGCACCGCCTGGTCTTCAATATCGTCGCACGCAACCACGACGACCACGCAAAGAACTTTGCCTTCCAGCTCAAGGGAAAAACCTGGCAACTGGCCCCCGCCTACGACCTCGCATACAGCTACAAACCAGGCAGCCGCTGGGTAAACAGCCACTGGATGACCCTGAACGGCAAACGGGACGGATTTACCCGAAAAGACATCTACAGCCTGGAAAGCATCAGCCCACTGTTTAGCAAGCGGAAAATCGACAGCGTTGTGGATAAAGTAACCGAGCAGGTCTCCCACTGGCGCCGCCTGGCCACCGAGCAGGAAGTGCCGACAACACTGATCGAGGAAATCGAAAGCAATCTGCGTTTACAGCTGTAGACCCGCGCAAGGAATGAGACGCCGCTTTGCCACCCCCGCCAATGGCATCTGGCGCCATATCCGTCGTGCGAGCCAGGCGGTAAATCGTAGTATGAAACCAAATATGCCTAGATATAGACATATACCGAAATGGGTAGATATAGGCATAATGGGTAGATATGGCAATATATGTCCAGATATAGACATTATGTCTATATCTGGGGCTTTTGAATAAAACTGTTAAGCGTAGTAAGTCTTGGTAGAGAAAGGTAATGCTTGTATTTTTTTGTGGAAAAATGGGCGCAGGTAAATCGACAAAAGCTTCCCAAATTGCAGAAGAAAGGAATGCTGTTTTAATTTCTGAAGATGATTGGCTTGAGTCGCTTTATCCGGGTGAGATTACGAGTCTGCGAGATTACGTAAATTACGCACAACGTATAAAGCCGATTGTCAAAGATATTGCACAGCGAATTCTAGCTTCCGGGGGTACAGTAGTGCTAGATTTTCCTGCAAATACTACCGGTCAGCGAGAATGGTTAAAAAATATCTATTCCGAAGTCGGTACAAAGCATGAGCTAGTTTATCTGGATCAGCCAGATGACGTTTGCTTGGCTCGTATAGCTCAGAGAAGAGCGGAAAATCCGGAAAGGCAGCGCACTGATACCAAAGAAATGTTTTATCAAGTTTCAAAGTACTTTGAGGAGCCGTCTGAGAGTGAGGGCTTTAATATCGTTCTCAGTGGCGGCCACGCTTAACAAACAGCGGCAGAGCGACAGCCAACGCTACGCACCTTTTGTGTTACTCGCTGGCGCTCAAACATTAACACAAAATGCGCTCCGCGCCGGCTGCGCCTGCGCTGGGCGTTATGTGTCAGCACTTGCAAAGCGTCTCAGTGGAGCCATAAATTGTGAAAATGATAAAGATATTTTCATGGATTTTGATAATTCCTGTCTCCATTTTCTGTATTATCGCTAGTTCTGCTCCATTCACCCCTATGGTATTGGTTTCATTTGCGCTCATCATGCTTGCTGGAGTTATAGGAGCGTTCGGGCAGCTAAATTTGGCAATTGTCTGTTTGGCACTGAATTCTGTAGCGGTTGCAATCAGCCCAATATCAGATATGGAGTATGTGGGTAGTAGCGTAAAGCAGGCCTTTATTTTGGCAGTGCCAATAGTAATCGGATTTGGTGGAATTCTTGTGGGAGTGGCTAAGCTCCGGAGCGCTGCCCACACATAACAATCAGCGGCAGAGCGACAGCCAACGCTACGCACCTTTTGTGTTACTCGCTGTCGCTCAAACATTAACACAAAAGGCGCTCCGCGCTGGCTGCGCCTGCGCTGGGCGTTAGCAGTCACTAGAGAATTATGAGTGTAATTGAAGTTTTGAAAGAAAAATTACTTGGGAATTTCTACTCTATATTCAGAGTAGGAGATGCCTTTGATTTGTATTTCGATGGTTTTTGGCTCATAGCTCACAATGTGGTTTCTCCAGATGAAGAAGAAATAAATAAACAATTACCTGCTGTGTATCATCCATCATCTGAAGCTGTAGATAAAGAGGATGTAGCTAAGAGCATAGTGCTTTCATCTACGCTCCGTAAGAGTATAACTGGTGTGGCTCTATTGCCTGATTCGAGTTTGGAGCTTACTTTTGAAAGCGGGATTAAGTTATTATTCCCAACCAATACCAAGGTGGTTGATTGGCAGTGGGCACTTAATGAAAATGCCAATGATCCTTATCTTGGTTGTATTGTGGGTGTTTTTGAATCGGGTGAGGCTCAGCTTGGCAACTGCTAACAAGTTGCAGCACGTGGACCCACATTACGCGGCTCAAATTTATGGCTCGCTGCGCTCACTTTACCATAAATTTGGTCCGCTCCACGTGGTCCAGTGTGCAAGGCGTTAACTCTACAAGCACATGAATCTGATTCTTGAGAAAACCGAGCAAGTAAAATACTTCACTAATATGCTGGAGGTATTTTCCGCACTAAGGATTCGATGTGCTGACTACGACTGGTACGTCAGTGATTTAGAAACAAATGGGCATCCGATTGATGAAGGGTGGCATAGCGGCAGTGCAATTGAGTCTTTGATTCAGAGTAATGACATCCAATTTATCTGGGCTGTATTCTCTGCCTTTCCAGTTGGAACTAGGTTTGAAGTAAAAGAGGCCCCCTATATCTATGATAACCCCGATTATTGGAATGGCTCGAATCCAGGTCCGCAGCTAAACGAGGCGCTTTTTGAAATTGGCTGCTGGGATAGTAGTGCCACTATTCTGATTGGTATATCACCAGAGCTGGCAAGAAATTTTAAATCCGCTTACTCCGACACAACAGAGTTAAAGCATGCGGCAAGGTAAAGAGTTAACAAGGCGAGGCAATTCGTTCCGGCCCTGCGGGCCTCCACCGGACAGCTTACTTTGTCCACTTTATTGCGCGGTCGCTTCGCTCCCATTTTGCGCAATAAAGCGCACAAAGTAATCTGCCGCTGCTCGCGGCGTTAACTTTTGAGGAATAATAATGAGCATTTTTAGTTTTTTTTCACGTTTCACTATCACCTATACGTTAGTCATGGCAGCAGTAGGAGTCACTATGGGTCTGTTGGGTGTCGAGAAAGCTAGCAGTCTGAATACACCGGTATTAATGGGTATCTCTTTTTGGTGCTTCTACTCGTATTCTGTCGCCAATTCAAGAATCGTCGAAGGTGGCGAAAGATGGAAGTTAGTATTTGCCGCTTTGTTGGGAGATGTGATAGCTAGCCTTTTATTGGGTGTTCCCGCATTGATAGTAAGCGACACCCCAATTCACTACATTTTTCTCGGAATGGCAATTGTTATTCCATTGCATGCACTATTGTTTGTCGTGGTAAGTTACATCGTTAAAAAGCCAATACTTAAAAAGTACCCTGAACTAGAGCAAAGTTAACAAGCAGCGGCAAAGCGACAGCCAACGCTACGCACTTTTTGTGTTACTCGCTGTCGCTCGGAAATTAACACAAAAAGCGCTCCACGCTGGCTGCGCCTGCGCTGGACGTTAGGGCTCCAAAGTCATGAGAATCGTGCCCGTAACTGAAAATGAATGGGAATCTCTAAAGAGTATTCGGCTAGACTCGCTTCATGATTCACCTGATGCATTTGGTATCACATATCAAGAAGCAAAAGAAATTTCGGAAGAAAAATGGAAGTCAATCGCTTCGGGAGAAAGAGGGCTAAAGTTTTTCCTTGCTCGTAGTGAGGAAGAGCATGTCGGATTGGTTGGCGGTGTTCATGTTGCAGGTGAGTACGAGCTGGTTTCTATGTGGGTAAAACCTGAGAAAAGAAAGAGTGGTATTGGCGCAACCCTAGTTAAGGAATTGCTCGGTCACGCGAGATCTCAAGGTTTTACTACCGTCATATTGAATGTAGCTTCAAATAACAAAGCAGCATTGAGCTTGTACACAAAAATCGGCTTCAGAGAATTCGGGGAAGGTGGTTGTAGCTCTGGAGCAGAGCTAAAGAAAATGGCTTGGAACTTCGCCTCCGAGCCCTAACAAACAGCGGCAGAGCGACAGCCAACACTACGCGCCTTTTGTGTTACTCGCTTCGCTCAAACATTAACACAAAAGGCGCTCCGCGCTGGCTGCGCCTGCGCTGGGCGTTACATGCATAGAAAAATATGAGCTCTACATTGAGAACAATTGGGATCGTTGGGGTACTTCTATTCAGTTTCCTATTTTCTGGGACGTTTTTGTCGCCGGAGAAAATTGAAAGTTCAGCAAAAGGTTTTGTTAAGTACCAAATTGAAAAAGAAATTCGTGAAAATCAGAAGAAACTTAATGAATCATCAGTGACAGAGGCGGCACTGAAAGCTGCTGAAAAGCTGGGGCTGGAAAGAGAGCAGCTTCAATCTAGTTTAGAGGATGAACTTCCCGAAAAAATTGCAAGCGTAATCGCTTCCATGTGTGGTTATGGTTGCGAAAAGAAGAGGATGGTAGCCAAGTCAATAGCTTCCAGCTATGTAGATCGAATTAAAAGTATCAAAGTTGCCGAGAATACTTTGGCTTCTGTAGTTAAAGGGAAGTATCTTGAGATTATAGGTAACCTGAAACTTGATCTTAGAATATTCCTTGGTTCAAATTTTATAATGTTTTTAATTTTGCTGGCTGTATCATTCGCAAAGCCAAGTTCGATGAAGCATTTATTCTTGCCTGGAATATTGCTTGTGCTGGCAACCACAGTATCTTCTTTAATCTACATTCTTGGCCAGGATTGGTTCTATACAATCTTGTACAACGACTATATGGGTTTTGGTTACATAATTTATATAGCTGTTATTTTTGCACTTTTGATGGATGTAGTATTGAACAAAGGTAGGGTCACAACTGAGATTATCAATGGTATCGCCAACGCTGTCGGTTCAGCATTCTCGGTGGTCCCGTGCTAGAAGCATGTAACAAACAGCGGCAGAGCGACAGCCAACGCTACGCACCTTTTGTGTTACTCGCTGGCGCTCAAACATTAACACAAAATGCGCTCCGCGCTGGCTGCGCCTGCGCTGGGCGTTAAATGCCGGTAATAGCAAAATCCAGAGCGGCTAATATTTCTGTTCGAAAATGCTCGAGTGTACCGACTGGGTTTCTTAGTCTATTCGTTGGCATGGAGGCAATCTGTGGCGTGAGTAAGATTAGCTCGTCACCTTCGTATTCAATCACGGGGGTAAGCTTCCCGAGATTTTCATTTTTAAAATACTGCAACCGGCCGAGAGGGAGCACGATCCTTGTTCCTATATCAGAAATGTACTCGTGCTGAATATCCAGAATAAAGGGAAAAGTCTTCTGAGTTGTCTTGCTGGGATTTTTATATACGTCGAACTGCGGCATCAGAAATTCCTAAACTCATCGCTGAAGCAACCATGTTCTTCAACAAATTCGTTGTAGGCCTTAATTCCAGCTTTATGCTCATCTTTCCATTTTTGAGCCTCTCGCTTTGCGAGCTCCTGGCTTAGCGCTTGCTCCAAAGTCGCGGATAAATTAATGTGCATCGACCTGGACTTGACCAGCAGGTCACTATTTATGCTGAGGTTTGTTGCCTTCTTGGGGGCATTTGCGTCAAAAAGAGTGGTCATAGTGGCGCTCCAAGTTATGCGCATAATAGTGCGCATTCCATACTAGGCTGGTTCTGGTCGGAAATCAACCACTAGCGGGCGGCTCAAGGTCCGGTGGCATTTATACGAATCGCGCGGACAACCGGAGGGCATCATGTTCCACTCCGACCAGGGATGCCAGTAAACAAGCCTCGCGTTCCGGCAGCAACTGTGGCGATACAGAATGACGCAGAGCCTAAGCCGCCACGGAAACTGCTGGGACAACGCTCCGACGGAGCGCTTCTTCCGAAGCCTCAAAACAGAGTGGGTGCCGGAAACCGGCTACAAATCCTTCCTTGCTGCTAAACAGGGAATCACGAGTTGCATCATTGGCTACTACAGCCAAATACGACCCCATCAGAAAAATGATGGGATGCCGGTAAAATCCATTTCGATAATCAGCAGATAACAGCCTTGGCACATTAAAATACTTTCAATAAGGATTAATATGAAAAAAAACGTTTTAGCTGTCGCACTTTCCCTGATTAGTACCTTCGCAAGCGCCGATAACCTTACCGGTGCCTGGGAGTTGGTTTCCGGTAATTATGTAGACAACAAGGGGACTCTACTCGATTACCAGGATCTCGATTTTAAGGCGCTGAAGATCATCAGCGATCGTCATTTTAGCTTTACGTCGATGAAAGGCGGCGAGTTCTGGGCATCGGGTACCGGGACTTATGAGGTCGCCGATGGGAAATATACGGAAACACTCCACTTCAATTCTTTTGGCGAGCAATCTGGTGCAAAATTTGTGTTTACCACCAGAGTTGAAGATGAATACTGGTATAACGAGCGCTGGAAAGATGGCGAGCGCGTTGAATATGAGGTTTGGCGCCGCGTCGAGTAGACCGGGTCGGGTCACTCTCATAAACTACCGAGTGCAGATTAGCGGCCTCGAGTCTTGTTTTCTGTACCCGGTCTTTGGGCGAGAAATATCGCATGGCGAGCGCCCTTCCCCGGTCGCTCGCGCACTGTTTTCACTTCCACCTGAAAGCCTGCTTTTTTCAGCCGGCTGGTATATACCCGGTCTGGCGATGCGGACCACACCGCCAGTACACCGCCCGGTTTGAGGCTTCTATAAATACTGCTGGTGCCCTCGACAGAGTACAACCAGTTATTGTCGCTATGGGTCAGGCCTTCCGGGCCGTTGTCCACATCCAGCAGTACCGCATCATACTCTTCACGCAGCCCTACGAGCAGCTCACCCACATCGCCGATATGTTCCTTGACCCGGCGATCGTCCAGGGGGCGTCCGGCACAATCCCCAAGCGGCCCACGGTTCCACTCTACTACCTCGGGGATAAGGTCGGCGACGATCACTTGTGCCGACGCATGCACGGCTTCCAGTGCAGATGCCAAGGTGTAGCCCATCCCCATGCCACCAACCAGCACCCGGGTATTCTTGCGATTCTTCAGGTGCGCGCAGCCCAACACAGATAGCTGCTGCTCACTGTGGAACCTGCGACTGTTCATCAGCTCACCACGAGGGCCGGACAGGGAGATGGAGAACTCCTGGTCGCGCTGGCGTAAGGTCAGCGTACCGCCATCATTGGGAATTTCTGCAGTACCGAGTTGAATCCAGGGTTTCATAGTTGAGCTCGCTGTGGGAGGGAGGTAGCGGCGCGCACTCTAGCACACGTTGGTTCGTGACGCCGGTGGCGTTATGATGGCTTGAACGTACCAAGGAAGAATAACAATGTATGTATTTCGGCAACTTCTGGCCGTTTTCTTTTTCTGTGCCAGCATTTACCTCATTTTCGACCTGTTCGCGCGTGGATTCAGCGTGTTTGTGCTGGCGGGATCTATTCTGGGCTATCTCGCCGCCTACTATATCTGGCCAAAGCACGATAAAGAGCAAGAGTCCGTCTGGTTACAGGTCGCCGAAGTCATCGTCGAACTGCCATTTCGTTTAATCGCATCGCTTTTGCGCGGCTTGGGACGTGCAGTATCCGGCAAAGGCGGGCCGGATTTCGATATCGATCTATAACCCACATATCAAGGGCCCGGTAGACTATATGAATAGGGATATCGAATACAGAATCAACACCGAGATTTCAGTCACCCAGTTTCTGCAACTACTTGAGCAGTCGACCCTCGCGGAACGCCGGCCGGCGGATGATCTTGCGTGCCTGGAAGGAATGCTTAAAAACAGTAATCTGACGGTGAGCGCTTGGGCAGGCAACGAACTAGTAGGGATCGCTCGCAGCGTGACCGATTTCCACTACGCCTGTTATCTTTCCGACCTTGCGGTAGCGAGCAGCCACCAAAAATGCGGGATCGGCAAAGCGCTACAAAAACTTACCCAGCAGAAACTCGGCCCAAAATGTAAGCTGATTCTCATTGCGGCACCCGCCGCAAACACTTACTACCAAAGCATTGGATTCGAGCACAATGAAAGGTGCTGGATTCTGGAACCTGACCGTCGCATTATCGAGTAGCCATTTTTCCAATTACAAAATAAGGAGAGCGATATGAATCTGGGTGCATTTTCGATCAGCTTGACCGTGAAAGATATTGAGGCTTCAAAAAAATTTTACGAGAGCCTCGGTTTCGAGTCACTGGGCGGCGACTGCGGGCAGGGTTGGACGATCCTGAAAAACGGCGAACATATTATTGGGTTATTCCAGGGTATGTTTGACAAGAATATGCTCACCTTCAATCCCGGCTGGGATCAGTCAGCGCAGAATACCGGTGAGTTTACCGATGTACGCGAGCTGCGCGAGGAACTGATCAAACGCGGAGTCCAGATCGTCCGCGATGACGCGAAAGGTGATTCAGGCCCCGGCAGTATTGTAATTGAAGATCCGGATGGAAATCCTATTTTGATTGACCAACATCGATAGGAATAAAGAACTGCCCTCTACCAACTGCCGCTTTTAGCGAGCGGCAGATGAGCTCGCAGAGTCCATATGAGCCACCTCAATTTCTGCTTTAAATACCTGCCGCAATCCCGCCCGGTAGCTGTCAGTACTGTTCGCCGCATGGGTGCCTCCTTCGATGTTCACGAAATGGGTACTCCAAGGGGGGTCCTCGCGCACCGACCAATACTCATGCCACTCTATGGTACGCGCGCGATTCGTTCGATACCGATCATTTGATGAACTTGCCACAATTACCTGCAAGTCATTCCGCGTGGCTGCTACCGGATCCACAAAGAACTGCTCTCCATCTGGCAGAAAACTGGGGTTACTGGCAATGCGCCCCCAAAACAGATCCGGATGATTGAAAGCAGAGTACAGCGCCATAAACCCACCACGACTTTGGCCGAATAGTACGCGTCTTTCCGAGTCCGCACGGTAGCGACTCTCAACCTCTGGCAACAACTCGTGTTCCAGAAATTTATGAAAAGCCTCCGCTCCACCACTGCGCTTCCAGTCAGCAGCGTAGGTGGAGAAGTCGAAATCTCGCCAATTGGTTTCAGGGTCGAAGCCGCCATAAGCAATCCCTACTACGATGGCTTCAGGAATATCGTCGTCGTAGTGCAGAAACATGTGGTTGGCAGCCAGAATTGGGAATAGAGAATCACCATCTAGAAGGTAAATTATCGGATACTGCTTCTGCGAAGAAGCTGCATAATCTTCTGGCAGGCGAATGTAGATATGATATGGGCGACCAACCTGTTCCGAGTCGAACCGGAAGTAGTCACCGGATAAGGCCGGAAGAAAGTCCAAGGGGGCTGGCTTTGCACCTGTCATTTTTGACTCTTCATCCTTAAAAACATCACAAGCCGACAGCAACACGCTCATGGCCACTGCCGCAACTGCCCAGCATATGCGCTTCACCTATCTGGCTCCTCTCAAATCCATCCTGCCACGATACCACTTTCCCAGCGCTCATCGCGATTCCACGCTCTCATTCTTTTCAATACCTCGCACCGAAGCTGCTAAGTTTTAAAGCTGTGATCTAAAAAATGAAGAACAGGATTTGGAGCCGGAGGGGCTCCTGGTCCGGAGCGAAGGAATGCGAGCTTTTCTGGGCGCACTCTATTTGGCGGCAATGGCGCCGCTTAGTGCATTTGCGAACAATGAAGCGCCACTGCCAGCTAAGGCGGAGGCGTTGCTCGAAGAGGGTCGTGCTGCTTTTCGAGAGGGCGATCATTACACCGCGCTTCGCCTGATTGGTGAGGCGCGGTTAATTGCGCCTGATAATCCGCATATTCGCCGCGCACAGGCCGATATCGTAATGGAGCTGAATGCGCCATTTGCTGCAGAGCGCGCTCGGGGCTCCAGCGACCCCGGTATCGATGCGCGCCAGGCGGCGCTGCTGGTGCGCTGGGGTGAGCAGATCAATACTCGGGGACCAGCGCATCAGTTCGATGGGACTGATCGCGCAATCGTCGAGTTGCGCTCGCAGTTACAGCGCGCCGAAAACAGCCAACCCGTCGACCAGGGGCTGGTGACCCGGCTGCGACGGGACCTGGTTATCGCTCTGCGGGATCGGGGCTGGTGGCAGCAGGCACTAGACGAAATCGCCCGTCTCGAACAGCACGGCGACGAACTTCCGCTCTATGTCCTGCAGGCAAAGGCCGATGCGTTGCTGGCTGTGCGGCTGCCGCTGCGCGCCATTCCCCTGTACCAGACCGTGATTGCCGAAGGTGGATACAACCGCGATGCCCGTGTGGGACTCTTTTACGCTCAGCTTGAGGCGGAACAATTGGATGCCGCACTGGCAACGGCGGACGCGCTCGCGGCGGAGGGCAGCGCCTGGCGAAAGGTGGGCATTGATAGCCGCCCCTCACCAAACGACGAATGGCTGAGCAATCAGACTCTCGCCGCACAAGCGCGTCGTCTGGTTGCCATGCCGAAAGCCAGCTGGCAGCGATTGCAGCCTCTTGTAGAAGCCGCGCCGGCCAATGCCTGGCTGCGCGCAGAACGGGGCGAAATGGCAGCGGCACGGGAATGGCCAAGGCGTGCGCATCAGGAGCTTCTGATCGCACGCAGCCTGTCTCCAGAGGCGACCGACATCCGTATATCGACCGCAGACTCGCTGCTGCGTAGACGCCATTGGCGTGTCGCGGAACAGGAGATCACCGCGCTCGCCGAGATCGCACCGGGCAATGGCCAGGTGCGGCGGTTGCAGCGGGACCTGGCCAATTATCATAAGGCCGAACTGCACCTGGAATTACGGCCGTCAAAAACCCAAGGCGGCGGTCCCGATGCAGAGGGCGGCGGGCTTGATGGTACTCTCCAGATATACACCCCACCGCTGGCTGAGCGCTACCGCCTGTTTGCCGCCGATATCCGCACCAGTTCGACCCCCGAAGGGCGCTCACTCACAAGTAATGCCATTGGTGCAGGTATTGAAGGGCGCTGGCCAGACCTGACCGTTACCCTGGCGGGCTGGAACCACAGTGGCGAACTGGATGGTGGCGGCGCCAGCCTCCTTGCCGAGTGGCAGCCTACGGACCACTGGGGTTTCTCGGCAGATCTACAACGCTATTCAGAAATGACACCACTGCGCGCTCAGGAGGCGGGTATTCGCGCGGACTCCGCGAGCTTGGGGACCACCTATACCTTTAGCGAGGCGGGCAGTATTTCGGTAAACGCTGCCATTGCGGATTTTACCGATGGCAATAACCGCCAGCAGTGGTTTGTGAGCGGCATGTCCAAGGTGCATGACGGCCACTCCCTGGATATCTATTTACGCCCTACCTTTTATACGTCGAACAACAGTCTGCTGGGGGCACCCTACTTCAACCCGGAAGAAGACTATTCAGTGTCACTATCCACTGCGATTCAACACCGTCTGTGGCGCTGGTACGACGCGGATCTGGTGCAACAGTTTTTTGTCGAGCTGGGTAGCTACTGGCAGGAAAATTACTCATCCGGCCCTATTGGCACCCTGCGCTATAGCCAGTACTGGCAACCCTCATCACGCACCTGGCTGCATTATGGTATCGAGCGGTCGATGCGGCGTTATGACGGCGAAAATGAATATTCCTGGGGGCTGTTTCTCGATTACAGCCAGAGGTTCTGATCATGCACTATTGGCCAGGTTTGCTGCTCGGAATCGTTTTTTCATTTATGCCGCTCTGCAGTTCCGTTCACGCTGATCCCGCGGAGCCCGGCGTGTTCTACAGTGTGGCGCTGCACGATATTGCCGATACGGAAGATCAGTTGGACGACTCGGGGATCACCAGTGATCGGCTGGTGGCTTTTTTCGAATGGCTTGCCGGTAACGACTGGACGCCCATCAGCCTCGACGATATTGCCCGCGCGCAGCGCGGGGAAGCGCCACTGCCGGACAGTGCCATTTTGCTGACTGTAGACGACGGCCGCCGCAGTACTTTTTCCCGCGTCTACCCACTTGCCCTGACTTATCGCTACCCGGTGGTAGCGGCCGTTGTGGGGCAGTGGATGGATACGCCTGCGGGGGGGACGGTGACTTACGGGCGCCAGCAGTTGCCGCGCAGCGCGTTTATCACCTGGGATGAGGCGCGGCAAATGCAGGCATCGGGCTTGATCGAGTTTGCCTCGCACACGTTTAACCTGCACCGGGAAGAGATTGGCAATCCGCAGGGGAACGGCTTGCCCGCCGCGGTCACCCGCCGGTATGACCCGACACGCGGGTACGAAAACGAGACGGAATATCGGGCCCGTATCCGCACAGACCTACAGCGCGCCCGCGACGGAATACAAAAACAATTGGGCCGTGCGCCCCGAGCACTGGTATGGCCCTACGGACGCTATAACCAGACAACTCTGGAGATCGCCCGATCGGCAGGTTTTGACTTTTCACTGACGCTGAACCCGGAGCCTGCTCAACTTACCTTGCCGTCGTCATCCATTCCCATGCAGGTCGCCCGTTATCTGCCTACGGAAAATCCGCCCCTCGGGGAGTGGGTTTCGGCGATGCAATTTATCGACCCATGGACTAATACCCGGCGTATCGTGCCTGTCGATCCTGCAGCCTTTGCCAGCGACAGTGCGGAGGTGACAAATCTGCGACTGGGTGCAGCACTGGAGAATCTGCAGACCCTGGGTACCACCAGTGTTCTGGTTGATACCCTGGTGGAAGACAACAACGGCGACATTACCGCAAGTTGGTTTCCTACCCGCACCTTGCCTATGCAACAGGATCTGCTATCGCGGCTGGCAGCACAGATGCGTGCTCGCGCAGGTACGCGGGTGATTATCCGCTTTCCCCATCGGCAGGCGCTGCGCACCCTCGGTTCTACCCGGGCGGTGGAACAACTGTGCCGCGATCTGGGACGCTATGTACCTTTTGACGGACTGCTGCTGGAAGATGTTGCCAGCCTCGCCCAGCAACCCGCCGATCCACAGAATACTCCCTGGCAAATGCGTGCCAGGCGTCAGCGCACAGACTTCAGCCACTGGCCGCTGGCCGACCGACTGGCGATGCGCTGTTTCGCCATAATTGAGCAGGAGCGCCCCGGGCTGCAGCTGTTCTGGCGCGCTCCGCAATACTATCCGCTGATGCGCGGCGCGGCGCTTGCGGATATCACACTGGTACCCGGCCAAACCAGTAACCCCATTCCGTTGAGCGAAGACGAGCGCGACCCGGCTCCCCCCTATGGGCTTTCGCCCTATCAGCGCATTGCACACCGTACGGGGTTGTGGGGCTACACTGGCGACAGGGCGAATGCGGCGGAAATCCGCGATGCGATTCTGCAGTATCAGAGTTTCGGCGGCACAACCTTTGGCTGGGACCCACAGGACCTTATCAACGATCGCCCCCCGGTAACTTCGCTGGCCCCCACCAACTCCGCGCGGACATTCCCTGCGCAGGGTACCGTTACGGATCCCCCCGCCTCTGCCAAACAATCCGGGGAGAAAACACCGTGAACTGGACCTATGTAGAACAGGCCCTGGCCATTTTCTGTTTCGGTTACCCGTTTGTCATGGCCTACTACTGGATAACCGGTGCGGTGCTGTTTTTCATCGTGCGCGAACGGCATCAACCGCAATTTGATTCTCCTCCCGAGCTGACCACCTACCCGGGGGTTTCCATTCTGGTGCCCTGTTATAACGAGGGTCTCCAGGTCAGGGAGACCATTGAGAACCTGAGCCGCATCACCTATCCGAATTTCGAAGTGATCGCGATAAACGATGGCTCAAGAGACGAAACCGCTGCCACCCTCGACACCCTGTGCGAAACCAATCCGCGCCTGTCGGTAATACACCTCAGCAGCAATCAGGGCAAGTCCTGCGCGCTAAATACCGGTGCTCTGGCTGCGCGATATCAAATCCTGGTGTGTATCGACGGCGATGCATTACTGGATCGCAATGCCCTGCACTGGATCGTGCGGCAGTTTCAGGTCAGTCCTAGGATCGGCGGTATCGCGGGCAATCCGCGCATTCGCAACCGCAGCAGTATTGTGGGGCTACTGCAGGTGGGGGAGTTCTCCGGCATGGTGGGCCTTATCCGCCGGGCACAGAATATTTACGGCAGTTTCTTTACGGTGTCGGGCGCGGTCTGCGCGTTTCGCAAACGCGCCCTGCAGGAAGCCGGCTGGTGGAATACACACGCCCTGACGGACGATGTGGATATGACCTGGCGCGTTCAGATGGCGGGCTGGAATGTCGAATTTGTACCCAAGGCACTCGCGTGGATACTGACCCCGGAAACATTTCGCGGTCTGTGGCGACAGCGGGTGCGCTGGAGCGAAGGGGGAACCACAGTCATCCTCCGATATTTCCCTCAGCTTTTCTCGCGCAAAGGGCTGCGTATGTGGCCTATCTGGATCAACTATGTGCTCTCGATACTCTGGTCTTACACCATACTTCTGTTTATGGGTGTCGGGCTACTGCATCAGCTGGGAATTTCGTTTGGACTGGGTTTTAACAGCTTGGGGGTCCTGCCTGACAAGTGGGGGATGACCCTTGCACTGACCTACCTCTTGCAGGCGCTGATCGCCGCATTGCTCGACCGGAGAGTTGAACCGGATATATTCCGCAGCCTTTACTGGATTATCTGGTACCCACTGATTTTCTGGGTTGTACAGGCGCTGACCGCAATCGTCGGTTTACCTCGCAGCATTCTCTACTTGCGACATCAAACCGGTACCTGGACGAGCCCCGACAGGGGATTCCGATGAATCCAGTCTGGCCGCCGATTATTGACCGGGCAAAGGTTCCCAGGTGGTGCCGTTTGCGCGATGGTGCTCTCACCTTTCTGGCGTGGGCACTGATGATCTGGTTGCTGCAACCAGTGCTGACTATCGCCTGGCACGCTACCGAAGTGGCGCTTGGCCTGCGCGACGCTCTCCCGCCGGTTCACGCGAAACTTTTTTTCCAGGAACTGCTGCCATTCTTCAAACTGATCGTATTGTTTTCTCTATCACTTTCCGTTCTTGCGATCAGCCGCCGCGAATACCTGAAGTCGGTTGTCGATGCCAGAAACCCACCCTCACCGCTCCCCCCGGAATCCCAGGCGCGCAGGTTTTCCGTGGACCCCGCAGAGGTGGCAAAGCTGCAGACACAACGCATTTCTCTGGTGCATATCGACCGGGGCACCATCACCAAAATAGAAAGCCCCGAGCGGCTGCCCGGGGCTTCAGGAAAAGACCGCTAGCCCAGTGCCCTGTGAGCAGGCACGGGACAATGCGGTTTAGTGCAACACGATGACTTCGTTGGCATCCAGATTCAGAATCGCGGAGCCACCGCTCACACTCACCGAATCACTGCCCACCAGACTGCTGTACTGTCCATCCGCTAGCGCCAAACTACTCACGTTGATGGAAGTGCTGCCGCCGCGGTTGACGGCCACCATTACCGCGTCATTACCCTGAACCCGCTCAAACACCAGCACGTCCTGATTGACCCAGCGCTCGTTGTAGCTGCCGGACGCCAATGCCGGGCTTACCGAGCGCAGGTTGGCCAGTGCACCGATCAACTGGAAGGCCTGGGTGGTTTCGCTGAAGGAAGGCATACCCTCGCGGTTGTACGGGTCGTGCCCCACCTGACCGTCACCATTGGCGGTGAACCAGGTGCTGTTCTGCTCGCTGCCGTAGTAGATGGTGGGGATACCCGGCAGGGTCATCACCAGCGCCATGCCCAGGTTCTGGCGCGCATCGGCAAGCGCCTTGCTGAAACCTTTGCCGGTACGGCCGTTGTCCACAGGCCCTGTGGTTTGCAGGAACACACTGGTGCGGGTCGCGTCGTGGTTGTCGAGGAAGATGGGCTGCCAGCTTTCGCGGTTGCCCATCGCACCCGCGCGGGACTCGATATGGGTGTTCAGCTGGGTCATGGTGATATCGCCGGCAATGGCCGCTTCGATGTTGTTGCGCAGCTGGAAGTCCAACAGCTCGGAGCCGCGGTTTTCATTGAGGAAGGTCATCGACAGGCTTTCACCGGCACCGGCGCCATACCACTCACCGAAGATATACACATCCGGATCCACCGCGCGCACGGCCTGGCTGAACCGGTTGATAAAGTTCGGCTCGATATGCTTGATGGCGTCAATACGGAAAGCATCCACACCGTGACTCATCCATTTGATCGCCGCATCAATCAGGTACTGATCCGCCGCGCTGTTGCTGTTAATCCCGTGGTTAAAGTCGGTGAGGTTGAACAGGGTCTTGTTGGTGAAGGACCAGGGATCGTCCCACTCGCTGCCGCAAGTGGTGGAAGGATCGCTGTCGCCACAATCGGAGATGGCGCCGTTGTGGTGATACCAGGTGCCGTTATCCTGGTTCACGTCGGTGATGAAGGTGCCCTCTTTGTAGAGCGCGCCGAACTCATACTGGTCGTCCTGGTTGGAGTGGTTGAGGGCGATATCCAGCACCAGCTTCATGCCGCGGGCTTCCATTTCCGCATCCAGCTGGTCTACGAGAGCCCAGTCCCCCAGGTGCTCATCCACTTCATAGAAGTCGCGACCCCAGTAGCCGTGGTAGGCGCCGTCACTGCCAGAGTTGTCGATGTTGTCGTTCAGCGGAGTGACCCAGATGGCGGTAACGCCGAGCGCTTCCAGATAGTCGAGCTTGTCGATCAGACCCTGAATATCGCCGCCCCAGTATTTTTTCCACTCGGACAGGCCGCCCGCGGATTTCGTGCTGGAGGTAGCGGCTGCGTTGTTGCCGTTGTCGTTGCTGGTGTCGCCATTGGCAAAGCGGTCCACAAACACGAAGTACATGCTGCGGTTGCGGAAGTCGCTCAGTTCTGGTTGCACTACTTCACAGCCATCGGCGTCCACGGTGGTGCCGGCGGGGGTGTTCGGGCAAAGGTCCGCGCCATCGGGTACACCGTCGCCATCGCTGTCTTGCGGTGCAGCGCCGCAGTTTTCGCCGAGGTTGGTGGTCACGCTCGCCAGCGCGTTGCTGTCTCCATCGACGACGACTCTGGTCCAGCCACTGGCCGATACATCTTCCGCGGGGAATTGATCACCGCCCCAGCCGCCATCGGGGTCGATCTTGAAGCGCGGGCCGCCGTTGCCGTCGCCGGCGGTAAAGTTCCGACAGGCCTCGTAGTTGTCGGTACCGGCAACGCGGGTCAACAGGTCGCCCGCTACCCAGCCGTTGTGAGTGCCGCGCAGGTGCAGGGCGAGATCCGCCGAGATCTCACAGCCGTTTGCATCTACGCTCGCACCTGCAGGGGTATTGGGGCACTGGTCGGTGGCGTCCGGCACGCCGTCGCCATCGGTGTCGATGACTACTTCACAGCCGTTGGCATCCACCTGGGCTCCTGCCGGGGTGTTGGGGCACTGATCGGCACTGTCGAGCACGCCGTCGCCGTCCGAGTCGGTTCCACCGCTGCCGCAGTTGGCGGCCATATCGGTGGTCACGCTGGCGACGGTCAGGCTGTTGCCATTCACCACCACTTCCGTCCAGCCGCTGGCGGTAACGTCCGCTGCGGGAAACTCGTCGCCACCCCAGCCGCCGTTCGGGTCGATTTTAAAGCGCGGGCCACCGCCACCATCGCCGCCGGCGAAGTTGCGACAGGCACTGTAGAGGCCACCACCGATATCGCTCAGCAGGTCTCCGGCAACCCAGCCGTTGTGGGTGCCGCGGATATGCAGCTGCTGGGTGACCACAACCTCACAGCCATTGGCATCAACCTGCGCTCCGGCTGGGGTATTCGCGCACTGATCCTGGCTGTCGGGCACGCCATCGTTATCCGCATCGGGCGCGCCGGCGGGCTGAATGCTGTAGTCCTTGGTGTCGGTGTAAAACTCGATATCCCAGGTACCGGCGGCCACGGTGATATCCGGGCCGTTCTGCTGCTGATTGGCACCGTAGTTCTCACTCCAGTCACCCCAGCGGTCGATCTTGAACTGGCCCGCCGCGCTGAACACCACGTCTTCGGCGACCATGGTGTTGCTGCCGACATCAGTCATCTGCTCCGCTTGCCAGTTGTTGTGGGTACCGCGCAGGAACCATTCCGCCTGCGCCATAGAACTCGCACCCAGCAGCAGCGCCGCCAGGGCCAGGTAGCTCTTGTTCATGTTCATCATCTCGGTTGATTATTTTTCTTAAACGTGTGCCCAACGAACTTTCTACTGCAGATTCGCGCTGGTACGGGCTCCTGTACATACTGCCGAACTGGCGCGGCGATACCTCCTCCCCGAGTGGGGCGTGGTAAAAATGCGCGCCAGGCCCACGCGAGAGGAGCGCCGGCGACTCCCCCCGCCGGGAGGGGGATAACAGGGGGGTGAAGTGCGGGCACAATGGTGAAAAAAAGTGCGAATAGTCCGCCCGGATGGACCGCCCGATTCAAAAACAGGTGACCGCGATGATGATGGATACACCCCGCCGCCCCAGAGCACGACTGGCAGCCCCACTGTTCTCGGCGTTGATGGCGCTGACCATGGGCTGTAGCGCCGCCGACCAGCCCGCCGTCGAGCGTGTGGAGCCGCCCTTCTGGTGGACGCAGATGGCGGAGCCCAATCTGCAGCTGATGCTGCATGGGGACGATATTGCAGACGCAGCAGTCACCATCGACTACCCCGGCGTTACCCTGAGCGGTACCGAGCGGGAGCAGAATCCCAATTACCTGTTTATCAATCTGGCCATCAGCGACGACGCCAGGCCCGGCACCCTGCCCATCGCACTGCGCAGCGGCGACACCCAGGTCACAGTGGAGTACACCCTCAAGCAGCGCCGCGCCGGCTCCGCGGAGCGTCAGGGGTTCGACAGCAGTGACACCATCTACCTGATTACCCCGGACCGCTTCGCCAATGGCGACACCGCCAATGACCGCGCCGCGGATATGCTGGAGGGGCCGGACCGCACTGCCCCCGGCGGCCGCCACGGCGGTGATATCGCCGGTATGCAGGCGCACCTCGACTACATCGCCGATATGGGTTTCACCCAGATCTGGCCCAATCCGCTGGTGGAAAACAATCAGCCGGCCTATTCCTACCACGGCTACTCCGCCACGGATCTGTACCGCATCGACCCGCGCTACGGCAGCAATGAAAGCTTCCGCGCGTTTGTCGCCGCGGCAAAACAGAAAGGGATCGGGGTGATCCAGGATATGGTGCCGAACCATATTGGCGACGGGCACTGGTGGCTGAACGATCTTCCGGGGGATGACTGGCTGAATGGCGAGGGGGTCGAGAAAGGCGAGTTCGAATACACCAATCACGCGCGCACCGTGCACATGGACCCCTACGCCAGTCACAAGGACCACCAGCTGTTTACCGACGGCTGGTTTGTGGACTCCATGCCCGATCCCAACCAGCGCAATCCGCGCATGGCCAACTACCTGATCCAGAACGCGATCTGGTGGGTGGAGTACGCGGATCTTTCCGGTATTCGCGTGGACACCTATGCCTACTCCGATGCGGATTTTCTTACCCGCTGGTCCGAGCGCCTGATGCGGGAATACCCCAACTTCAATATCGTCGGCGAGGAGTGGACCCGTCAGGCGGCACTGGTGGCCTACTGGCAGGCGGGCAATAACAACCGCAACGGCTACGTATCCCACGTGCCCAGCATGATGGACTTCCCGCTGCTCTACGGCCTGCGCGAGGGGCTGGAAAAGCCGGAGACCTGGAGCACCGGCCTGATTTCCCTGTACGAGTCACTGGCCAATGACGTGCTCTACCCCGACCCGAACAATCTGGTGATCCTCGCCGGCAACCACGATATGAGCCGGATTTACAGTCAACTGGATGAAGACCTGGGCAAGTTCCGTATGGCGATTGCCTACATCGCCACCATGCGCGGTATTCCGCAGTTCTACTACGGCGACGAGATTCTGGCGAAAAGCCCCAAGCAGCGGGACGACGGTATCGTGCGCAGTGATTTTCCCGGCGGCTGGGCCGGCGACAAGGTCAATGCGTTTACCGGCAATAACCTGAGTGTGGAACAGAAAGACGCGCAGCAATTCGTGCGCACGCTGTTCAACTGGCGCAAAGACAAAGACGTTATCCACAGCGGCAAGCTCAAGCACTTTGCCCCCATCGATGGTCTCTATGTGTACTTCCGCTATGACGATAACGACACAGTCATGGTGGCCATCAACAAGAGCGATAAAGCGCGGGAGCTGCCGCTGGCGCATTTGGCGGAAATGCTTGAGAGGAATTCTGCGGCGGTGAATGTAATGGACGGTAAAGAAACCCCGATAAGCGAGCTGGTGATCCCTGCAGGGGATGTCTCGGTTCTTGAGGTCCGCTAGCGAAACCACCTCCCTTCGTCATACCGGACTTGATCCGGTATCCAGATCCAGCGCAGCTGGATGCCGGATCAAGTCCGGCATGACGGAGGTGCGGCGCAAACAACGTAAATACCCAATTAGAATTACAGATACAAAAAGCGAAGACGATGAAAGAAGTAATTACCAACAAGCCCACAAGGCTGCTGAAAAAACTCGGGCTGGCTACCCTGCTGCCCACTTTGTTAGCGACCGCCATGCAACCGGCGCTTGCGAGCTCTGAGCGTCAATATCAAAGCCACCAGCTTCTCGATAACAAGCTGATCATCGAAACCAGCGACAGCCAGGTCACCCTGACGCCGCTCAATTCCGGCGCACTGGAAGTCCACTACCAGCGCGAGGGTATGAAGCAACTCCCCTCGTTTGCCCGTGCGGATCAATTACTGCGCGATGTGCAGGCGCAGCTGAGTGTGTCCCAGGAGGCACTGCGCTATTCCCTCGGCGGTCTGACCGCGGTGATTCACAAGTCACCCTTCCACATCGAATACCTGCGCGACGGCAAACCGCTGCTGAGCGAGGAGCACGGCTTTTTCGCACACCCAACACTGCGTGGCTTCCGCTTCAATCTTGCGGAAGATGAAAAGCTGATCGGCGGTGGCCAGCGGGTGCTGGGCATGGATCGCCGCGGTCACCGCATGCCGCTGTACAACAAGGCCCACTACGGTTACTCCACCGAATCCAACCAGATGTATTTCAGCCTGCCGGCGGTGATGAGCAGCAACAAATATGTGCTGCTGTTCGACAACAGCGCCACCGGCGCCATGGACCTGGGTGCCAGCGAAGAAAACGTCATGCAGTTCGAGGCAGTGGCCGGTCGCAGCGCCTACATCGTGGTTGCGGGGGAAACATACCCGCAGCTGATCGAAAACTATGTCGACGTCACCGGCCGCCAGCCGATGCCACCGCGGTGGGCGCTGGGCAACTTCGCCTCCCGCTTTGGTTACCGCACCGATGACCAGGTGCGCGAGACCGTCAAAGCCTTCCGCGAAGAGGACTTCCCCCTCGATGCATTGGTACTCGACCTCTACTGGTTCGGCCCGGATATCAAGGGCCATATGGGTAACCTGGATTGGGACACCAATGCCTTCCCCGCACCCGTGGAAATGATGGCGGAAATGAAAGACCAGGGAATCGAAACCATTCTGGTGACCGAACCGTTTGTACTTTCCACATCCAAGCGCTGGGATCAGGCCGTGGCCAGCAATGCGCTGGCGAAAAACTTCGCCGGCAATCCCAAGCAGTTTGATTTTTACTTCGGCAACACCGGCCTGATTGATGTCTTTTCCGAAGACGGCCGCGACTGGTTCTGGAACATTTACAAAGACCTGAAAAGTCAGGGCGTCTCCGGCTGGTGGGGCGACCTGGGCGAACCGGAAGTGCACCCGTCCGACACGGTACACGCCATTGGCATGGCCGACGAAATCCATAACGCCTACGGCCACCGCTGGGCGCAAATGCTGTTTGAAAACGAAAAGGCAGACAGCCCGGATGAGCGCCCATTTATCATGATGCGCGCCGGTTTCCCCGGCTCCCAGCGCTTCGGTATGATTCCCTGGACCGGTGACGTATCCCGCGGCTGGGGCGGTCTGCAACCACAGGTAGAACTGTCCCTGCAAATGGGCCTGCTCGGCTTTGGCTACACCCACTCGGATCTTGGTGGTTTCGCCGACGGCGACAGCTTTGAGCGCGAGCCCTATATCCGCTGGTTGCAGTACGGCGCCTTCCAGCCAGTCTACCGCCCTCATGCTCAGGGCCATATTGCCCCGGAGCCGGTATTCCACGACCGCAAAACCCGCGACATCACCCGCGAGTTCATCAAGCTCCGCTACCGCCTGCTGCCCTACAACTACACCCTGGCGTTTGAAAATAGCCAGTCCGGCATGCCACTGATGCGACCGCTGTTTTTTGAAAATGAAAGCGACCTCGCACTGATGGACAACAAAAGTGCCTACCTGTGGGGCGACGATTTCCTGGTTGCGCCGGTTATGGAAGCCAGTGATGAGGTAGAGGTGCAACTGCCCGGCGGAGTCTGGTTCGATTACTGGAATGACAACCAGTACGCGGGGGACCTCGCGCGCATCGCTGTAGACCTGGAAACCATCCCGGTGCTGGTACGCGCCGGTGCGTTTATCCCCACCGTAAAAGACATGCAGAACACCCGTGAATACTCCAGCGCGGAGCTGCGCCTGGACTACTACGCCCACGATTCCGTAACCCGCTCCTCCGGCAGTGTCTACGAGGACGACGGCGTTACCGCCGATGCGTTCAGTAAAGGAGAGTACGAGAAACTGCGGTTTGCGAGCGAGCGCACCGACGCGGGAATTCAGTTCCAGTTTGATCGCGAAGGCAATGGTTATACCGGTGCACCCCAGGCACGCAACGTCGAGCTGGTACTGCACAACGTAGCGCAACCTGCATCCGTGCAGCAGGGTGGACAGGCGATCGCACTGGTCGGCAAGGAAAGTGCACTGGTCGAGAACACCGCCTGGTACGACAAGCGCGCGAAAACCCTACACGTGAAATTCAACTGGTCCGAGAAAAATCAGGCCCTTTCGGTAAACCTGTAATCCATACCTGAACAGAAAGATTATGAATAAATTTATCCAGCTACTTCTGGCAAGCGCCATTGCTACCGGCACCCTTACCGCCTGTAATCAGGAAACCGATAGCACTGCGGTAAACGCACCGCAGGAAGATGTTTCTGCCAGCGCAAGCAACGGCAAGCCGGTGATCTACCAGGTTCTGCCGCGCCTGTTTGGCAACACCAATGCCACCAACAAGCCCTGGGGCACCATCGAAGAAAACGGCGTAGGCAAGTTCAGTGATTTCACACCCAAGGCATTGAAAGAAATCCGCGCGCTCGGTGCCGATTACATCTGGTACACCGGCTCCCTGCACCACGCGGTTGTGCGCGACTACACCGCTTTCGGCATTGCCAACGACGACCCGGATGTCATCAAGGGCCGCGCCGGTTCACCCTATGCGGTAAAAGACTATTACAGCGTAAATCCGGACCTTGCCGACGATCCGGCCAAGCGACTGGAAGAATTCAAGGCGCTGATCGAACGTTCACACGATGCCGGTCTTAAGGTTCTGATCGATATCGTCCCCAATCACGTTGCGCGCAACTACCAGTCCCTGGACAAGCCCGAGGGTGTACGCGATTTCGGTGTGGATGACGACACCAGCGTGGCCTACGCCCGCGACAATAACTTCTACTACGTACCCGGCGAGCCCTTCCGGGTACCGCTGGCAGACGATGGTTACCAGCCTTTGAACGGCGAAGCCCACGAACTGATCGACGGTGAATTTGCCGAGGTTCCGGCCAAGTGGACCGGCAACGGCAGCCGCGCGCCGCAGCCGGCACAGGGCGACTGGTACGAGACGGTAAAAATCAATTTCGGCGTGCGCCCAGATGGCAGCCACGACTTCGCCGAACTGCCTGCAGATTTCGCACAGAAAGATTACCGCGCACACGCAGCCTTCTGGGCAGACAAGGACGTGCCCAGCAGCTGGAAAAAATTCCGTGAAATTACCGACTACTGGCTCGCCTTTGGTGTGGATGGCTTCCGTTACGATATGTCCGGCATGGTGCCGGTGGAGTTCTGGAGCTACCTGAACTCCTCCATCAAAATGCAGAAGGATGACGCCCTGCTGCTGGCGGAGATCTACCAGCCGGACCTGTACCGCGACTATATCCACCTCGGCAAAATGGACTACCTGTACGACAAGGTCGGCACCTACGATGCCATCCGCGCGGTGATGGAAGGCAAGGCCGGCACCGATCCGCTGGTAGACATCCAGGAAAGCCTCAGCGGTATCGAGGACCATATGCTGCGCTTTATGGAAAACCACGACGAGCAGCGTATCGCCAGCCCGGAATTTGCCGGCAACCCCAGGGCGGGCATCCCCGCCATGGTGGTTTCCTCTACCATCAGCGGCGCGCCGACTTTGCTCTACTTCGGCCAGGAACTGGGTGAACCCGGTGCTGGCGATGCGGGCTTTGGCAAGGCCAGCCGCACCACTATCTTCGACTACTGGTCTGTGCCCAGCATTCGCCGCTGGAATAACCAAGGCGCGTTCAACAGCGAAAAACTCAGCGAATCCGAACAATCCCTGCGGGATTTCTACGGTAAGCTGCTGACCTTCTCCCGCCAGAGTCCGGCGCTCACCGGAGAATACCTCGACCTGCACCGCTATAACCGGGAACAGGGTGACAACTACAGCGACAAGCACTACGCCTTCGCCCGCTGGGCGGGGGAGGATCGTCTGCTGGTGATCGCCAACTTCAGTAGCGACGACAGCGCTACCACCGTAAAGCTGCCGAAGGAGCTGGCGACCGCATGGCAATTGGAAGCCGGTAAGTACACCCTTACCAACCAGCTGACCGAAGGCACCGTAGAGATGGTTGTCGCCGATGACCTTTCCGCAAGCGTGTCCGTGAATGCCCCGCGGTTGTCTGGCCAGATCTTTAAAGTCACTCGCTGAGTTTTCCGCCTCCTCTCACAGGGGTGCGCTCGCGCCCCTGCCTCCCCCCTCCTCTTATCCACTATCTATAGGCGAAACCTTCCCGACCTGATACTGTCCTAGACTTCACAGTCAGTGGTTTACACTGAGTTTTGAAGCGCCAGCCTTGGTTTTACAATCGGGCACACGGGAATCAACGGGAGAATGTCGAGATGGGTGGCACGATCAAAGAGTGGCTGATCGCCCTGCTGGTGACAGCGGCGGTTGCCTTTGGTATCTACTGGTTTGCGGTGCGCGACGACATCACGCAGGACGTTCCCGAGCCGGTGCCCGAGGTCGCCCCCGAAACCCAGCCCAAGGTCGACCTTGATGAACCGGAAGACGAGCCGGTCATTCCCCCAACGCCGGAACCCGCCGAGCCGGAAGACCCTCCACGCCAGCTGCCCGCCCTGAACGACAGCGATGATGAAGCCCGCAAGGACATCATAAGCCTCTCTTCCGACGGCGCCCTGGCCAAATGGATAGTGCCCGATGAAGTGGTGCGCAAATGGGTCGCGGCGGTGAACACTGCCACCAAGGGCGACCTGATGCACAAGAACCGCCCGTTCAATAACGTGGACGGCAAGCTCGCGGTCAAGGAACTGGAAATCAAAGACGACGGGCAGAAGGTGTATGTGCTGTCCCAGGAGAACTACCAGCGCTACGACCAGCCGGTGCGCCTGTTTGCCATGGTGGACACCGACACCGCTGTCGATCTCTACCAGTTCTGGTACCCGCGCCTGAAACAGGCCTACGGTGAGCTGGGCCTGAAGAACAAAAACTTCCACGCCGCCCTTCTCGCCGCCATCGACCAGGCCCTCGCCGCTCCCGAAATCGAAGGTCCGATCAAACTGGTCCGCCCCACGGTTTACTACAAGTTTGAAGACGAGAAACTGGAAAAAATGCCCGGCCTGCACAAACTGATGATCCGCATCGGCCCCGACAATGCCGCAAGAGTGAAAGAAAAACTGCGGGAGCTGAAAAGCGCGCTGCAGAGTATGCCTTCAGAGCAATAAGCCCTTCCTCAACAACAAAGCCCCGACGTCGGGGCTTTGTTTTATTCTACCGATAAGCCCAAGCCTCTAAACAACCCCGCCAGACCAGTGACTTTCCGGTAAGGAATTCACCCCCAAATAGCGCGCTACATCCCCGAACAATTGGTGGGTTCCGTAGATTCGCTGACCGTTGTTGACGCCATCGCCGCAATTGATGATCCGGCCCATCTGCAGGGCGCCGCCGGCGCCTCCGGCCAGGGTGACTGCACCGGCTGCGCCGCCGTGTTTGGAGCCGTCGCCGACTTCGCTGAACATCACCACCAGGGTGTCATCCAACAGGCCTTTGTTTTCCAGTTGCTGCAGGGTGTAGGCGAGGAGTGAGTGGTACCAGCGAACCTGGGCGGTGTGGGGCACATCGCCGGGACGGTGGGAGGCACTGTGGCTGGCAAATTCGTTATACCAGCGGGTCATGGAGCCGACAGGGCCGCTGCCGTTGCTGTGCTGAACACCCTGACTGATGGCGTCCTGGGCCATCTGCCAGCACTCATCGTAGGAATAATTGACCAGGTTGCCGTTCTCGTCGCCCTTGGAGAGCTGGAGGGTGGCGACGCGGTTCAGGCCACAGGAAAAAGCGCCGACGATATTGTCCACCTGGGCGCGGGCCAGGTGCGGGAACATCTGCCACTCGGTAGGGGACAGGGGGCTGGAGGATGCGTAATAGGGATCGCTCATTACGTTGGTATTAAAACTGCATTCGCCCACCTGGTTGCCGGCCAGGTCCCGCAACCGCTTCAGCGCATTTTCATGCAGGGTGAGTTTATCCCGCTGTGCATTCTCCAGAGTGACATCAGCGAGGCTGTCGAAGTCCTCCAGGATAGCGTCGTAATAGGCCTGCTTGTCGGGATCGTTACCGCCACCGCCGCCATCGGAAATCCCTACCGAAAGTTTTTGCGCGGCATCCGCCGGATCGTTATTCGGAATTGGGCGTGCGCCGGACTCAACATTGCGCGGTTTGGAAATCATGATGTCGGAGCGATTGCCAGTGCGCACGCCGAGGCTCAGCACGCCTTCGCTACCCAACTGCTCGGCAATCAAATGGTCGACACTGGCACTGCCATAGCCGATCTGATTATTGCCGGTAAGAATTCCGCGCATATCGTTGTAGTGGGCACCGGCACCTTCACCAATATCCAGTGTGAGGTTCTGCAACACGATCAACCGATTGTGCCAGGACGACAAAGGCCCCAACCCGAAACTCAGCTCCTGGCTGCCACTGATGCTGCCCGGCCCCTGCTGCGGCACCCAGTTGTATGGGACGACACCATTGGGGTAGTACAGAAACAGCACCCGCTGCGCACTGCCACCCTGCGCAAGTACACGTTGGCCGAGCATACTGCCCGCCAGCGGTAACAGCATGCCCGCCTGCGCCAGATTGCGCAGGAATTTTCTGCGCGACTGGCGGCTGGATTCATTGACCGAGGTAAAACCAAATTGTTTGAAGAGCTTCATTATTGTTATCTCCTAGCGGCGCTGGGTGAAAGCGTCGGACAGAACCAGGGTCCGCAACATATCGCGCATGCCACCGCCATTGCGCAGGTCTTCACTGGTAGTGTGAATGATCACATCGTCACTGGCACCCTCTTCACGCCCAACCACATAGCGGTAGAACTGACGGGCAAAACACGCCTCGCCCTGGTCACTGCCGGCAATCAGGCCCGCCAGTTCCGGCACTGAATAGAAGTCGTAGCTGGGGCTGGTCGGATCCATCACCGTCGCGGGGGTGTACAGACTCTTGATACTGCCGCTGTCGTCAATCTCGCGCTGCTCACCGGTACCGATGGTTTCGATGGTGCGATACAGGGCATCGCTGCCAAAGCGCTCGAAACCGAAGCCGACACCGTCAATAAACTGGTGACAGGCGGCGCAGGCAGGATCGGACGTGTGACGGGCAGTGGCTTCGCGGTTGCTGTCGGTATCTTCAAATACCACATTGAAATCCGCGGCAGCCGGAGGCGGGAACTCCTGGCACATCAGCACTTCGCGCACGTATACGCCGCGCTTGATCGGCGCCGGGTTAACGGTGCTGGTACGGGAGGCGAGGAAGCTGCCGTGGCCGAGCAGACCGCTGCCGCTGCGGGGATCGCCCGCGGGGAAGGTGCGTATGGCCCAGTCGCCGCCGCTCGCATCCAGGCCGTAATGCGCGGCGAGATCGCCGTTGGCCCAGGTGTAGTTGGCAGAGAGCAATTCGCCGAAGGCAGAATTCGAGCGGATGTTCTCCAGTACAAAGCCGACGGTTTCTTCCTTGAACGCCGCCACCAGATTGGTATCGGTGATTGCCGGGAAGGGATACTGATTGTTGATCAGCCAGCCGCTGATAAAGCGGCGCAGACCGCGTTCTGCACGGGGGTCCGCCAGCAGGCGATCCACCTGCGCGGCAATATCGAAGCCCGCTTCGGTGGCGGCCAGCAGCAGCGTGTCATCCGGTGTAGTGGCCCAGAAGGTGTAGGACAGCAGGGTTGCCACTTCGTAATTATCGAGCCGGTAGAGGCCACTCTCGCTGTCCAGCACACCGAGCTCGGAACGATACATAAAGTGCGGTGACATCAGCATCGCCTGCAGTGCCAGGCGGCCATCATCGTCGCTTTGGTAAAGCCCTGCGTAGCGAGAGATTTCTTCGCTCTGCAGCGGTCGGCGGAACAGGCGGAAGCCGAGGGTATCCACCACACACTGCACATCGCCACAACCGCTCACCAGGTTCATGAAACCGGCCTGCGCGATGGCGAGGTCCGCAACCTGCTCGGCCACCATTTCATACCCCAGGGTGCGGTCGTTGTCCGCGGAGAGGTAGGAAGCGGTGTCGAAATTGCGGTAGCGACCGTCGGCGGGTACCGGGCTCATCAGCGAACTGTCGAAATCGATTGCGAAAATATCCCGCACGCTGTTGAGGTATTCCTCGCGAGTGAGCAGGCGCAGGTTGCGCTGATCCAGATTGCTGCCATCGCAGTCGCTGCCACTGCAGCTGCCACTGTCCCAGGCTTCGTCCACAATCAGTCTCGCCACTTCATAGGCACAGGCACCGGCCTCGTCGCCGGTACAACTGGCGGCGGCGTCCATGGGCATAAAGTCTTCGATATATTGCGTCAGCTCGCCCAACTGCCAGTTGGCGCCACTGCCGGCCAGCACCTGGGCAACCGCGCCCTGGCCCTGGTCACCGTGACAGCTTGCACACTGGGCCGCGTAAAAATTCTGCCCCGCCTCGTACTCGTTGGTTGCGCTGGGGAAGAGTGCCACCAGGGAAAGGTCGTGCTGTGGAATCAGCAGCTGCACCTGCGGCAGCGACGGGTCGCTGACGATATAGGGCGCCGCATCGCCGCTCCAACCGCCAAATACAGTTCCCAGTGGCGCATCGTCGGCGTTGACGCTGATCACGGTGCCGATGGCGTAATCGCGCCCGCCGTCCGCCGTGGTGCCGCCGATCACGGAAACCCGCGATGTGTCGCCGCCAACAGGCCCTTCGGGCGTCCAGGGTTCCCAGGCGCCGCCGACAAAGCTCGAGGTCTCGTCGATATCACGCTGGTCTCCGGTCTGCTCACCGTTACCGTTGTTGAAGACCAGGTTAACCTGGCCATTGTGCAGATCTTCCTGCTCAACGGTGTGGGTCCACCAGCCTTCGGCATCAGGCCCGGACATCAACAGTCCCGGCCAATCGGTCAACGGTTGGTCCTGCCCATCGACGGTGGTCCACAGGTGTACCATCACCTGCTCCCAGTTGTTCGGGTTGTCGTAGCGCACGCGAATACCATCAAAGCCTTCTGCCAGTGTCAGCAGCTTCGTGAATTCACCCAGGGTCGCCCGCACAACGACTTCACCGGTTCCCGTGCGCGTCACCAGGCCACTTGGATCCACCGTGGCGGGGCCACTTTCGATCGACCAACTGACCTGTCCGAAAATATTTTCCCGTGTGCCATCTGCCCGAAGTCCCACCGCAACCAGCTGGCGGCTGCTTTCCAGAGACTGCCCCTGGGGCGCAATTTCCAGTCCGGTAATGGCGGTATCAATAGAGGTTACCGCGATGGTCAGCTGGCTGCTGAAACCGCCCTGCTGCACCGTGACAATGGCAGACCCGGTATTGCCGGCGCGCAGTACAAAGTCATCGTCACCCACCGATTCCACAGCGAGCACATTGCTATTACTGGTACTTACGCTCGGCGCATTGGGTACCGGCGCGGTAAATCCGTTGTCGTAGAGGGAGTAAACCTCCACGGCCAGCGCATCGCCACCATTCAGGCGATCGCTGTCCGTATCCAGTTGAATCCCCACCTGCTGCAGGCCGGTACCATCGATCCATTCGCGAAACAGCGCTTCTGCCACCGGGTTCGTATAGCGGGTGCCTTTGGGCATGCGGTTGTTATCGGTGGTCTGGTAGATGTACACCAGGCTGTTGGCGTGGTCGAACGGGCGCAAGCGGGCGGCACCGCCGGTGGTTTCCACGTTCACGATACGCATGTCCGCGAGCGGGGTGTCGTAGCGCAGATCCATAAAGCCACTGGCATGACAGTGGGAACAGTTGGTTTCAAGATATGTGCGCGCGCGCTCATCGAGATCGGCACTGGTATCCGCTGCATTCACGAAGGCGTTGTGGCTATCGGCGCTGCCGATGTCTGCCGACAACAGCGCGATGGTGTTGAACACATCCAGCTGATTGGCCACCGAGGTTTCGGTCTCGCCGTACTGGAATTCCCGATTGAATTGACGGGTGTGCACCGCCAGGGGCTCGCGACTGCCACTTCCGATGTGGCAGGATCCGCAGTCAGCGGCTGACTGCACGGCCCGCTGGCGGTTTTCAATGCCGCCGTCCATCACTGTGAGGGTTTCGGTTACAAGGTCAGCGTCGGTGCCGGCGCTGTTCCAGTAATAGTTAGCCGCCTGCCACTTACCGGTGTCCTGGCGGAACAGGACGGAGGTGGTAAAAGGTTGTTGCGGATTGTCCACGGTGGCGACGCTCTGGTGTTTTACCAGCACGGTACCCACAGGCAGATCCCACTGACTTGTCGCAGCAAAGTCGATCTGCTGGTCGTTCGGCACCGCAATAAAATGCCGCAGTGCCGCACCGTCGAACCACCCTTCGGTATTCAGGGCATATTCGATAACGCCGCTTACCGGCTCCAGGGCTTCAAGATCTGCGAACAGGCCGGTCTCGGAGAGCTTCGCCGGGATGACCGCCGCTTCCGCATCGTCGTCCACGATTTTGTAAATAGTGGACTGACCGCCGTACTCCACACCGTAGGTGGAAACCAGCAGCGTATCGCCACTCAGGTCGGTACCGAAGGAGGCGATATTCTCCGGGAAGGCATCGCTGATCAGTTCTTTGGCTTCGCCATCCACGATGGACCAGATGCGCTTGGTGACGTAATCGCCAAACACAAAGTTTCCGCTGAGACCCGGCAGAGCGTCTCCGCGATACACCACACCGCCGATAATCGAATAACCGGTGGGGTGGGCATAACCATCCCGCGGTGGCTCGAAATCGGTACTGCAGTTTTTACCGGGATCACCACCGAGATCACCGCGGTTGTTGGTGCCTTCACACACCGGCCAGCCGTAGTTTTTGCCTTTTTCGATCAGGTTTACTTCTTCAAATCCCGCCTGGCCGACTTCCGTCTCCCACAGGGTGTAGGGCGCTTCGGTATCGAAACTCCAGCGCCAGGGATTGCGGTGGCCGTAAGACCAGATTTCTTCGCGGAAACCCGGCACGCCCACAAAAGGATTGTCCGCGGGGATTTCGTAGTACTTGCCGTTAACCGCCTGTTCTAGAGGCTTGATGCGAATAAACGTACCCAGCAGGTTATCGGTTTCCTGGGCGCCGTTATTGGTCCGCGGATCTTCCGGATAGCTCATGGTGGCGCTGTGACCGTAGGCGCCGTCACCGATACTCAGGTACAGATAATTGTCTTCCGGGTGGAACTGCATCATGCCACCCTTGTGGTCCGGCCCGCGCTGGGGAACCCGCAGAATTTCCGTGCGTGAAGAAGCCAGCGCCTGAGACGGATCGTTGGGGTTGTCTAGGGTCCAGCGTTCGAGAATCGCGTCACCGTAACTGCCATCCGGTGCGCGCTCATTATCATCGGTACCGTGAATGTAATAGATGTAGATATGACCATTGCTGGCAAAGCCCGGGTCAAAGGCCATGCTCAGCAGTCCCTGTTCGTGGTAGTTCCGTACCTCGCCGTTGATATTCAACAGCTCGCGAATTTCACCGGGCGCCACATCTTCGCGATTGGGGAATGCGAAAATGGTGCCGGTTTTGTCCACCACATACAGCAGGTCATTGATGCCGTCCGGAATCACCATCACCGGAGACATAAACTGCCCCTGCAGGTTCGGGTAGGCCACCTCGAAGCGGTAGTTGCCTCCGGAGACATTGCCGCTGATCGGGAAGTTCAGCGGCTGCGCCAGTAGCGGACGGGTACTCGGGGGCAGGTCATCGGTGGGCTCTTCATCTAAACCGCAGCTCGCCGCGGGCTGCCACTGGGCATCGACATAGCAGGGATCGCCGCTGTATTGCAGATCCGCAGTCTGCGCACCGCCATTGTCATTGAAAATGACATTCAGTGAATCCGGCATGGCGCCGTTGTTCAGCTGCGCGGTGAAGTCGTAACAGTAATTACCATCGACCTCACTCATACCGACCCCGGGCCAACCGGGCAGGTCGTTGACGCTGCCGCCGGGTGCCGGATTCCAGAAATAGATATGGGGCGCCGCATAGTTCTGCGGGTTGTCAAAACAGATGCTGGTTGCCGTGCCGGCGGGTGGGGGCTCGGTGATTTCGCTTACGGTAATGGCCTTGCTGTCGTCATCGAAAGTGATGCGATAGTGGCCATTCTCCACCTGGTAGTCAGCCCCCGGATACGCTTCATCCCAGTTCTGGTAGTGACTGATTTTGAAGCGCGGATTGGCGTCGTCGAAGGTTTGCTCGGTAACCCAGACACCTTCGGTGGCATCATAAGTCATCGCTGTGGTACCCCAGTCATTGGGGGTACCGCGGAACCAGGCTTCAGACCAGGTTTGCGCCGAGGCGCTCAAAGGGAGGAGCAGAATCAGCGCAGCAGCAAGGCGCAGGAATACAGCAGCAACGGAGTGTGGCACTCCGGTGTTCACAGGGGCAGAAATCATCGCTAACTCCGGGAATTATTTTTATCCGGAAAACCATCATATTATTTAAATACGTGGCCTTTATTATTTAATCGCCGACAACCTCTCAGCGCTATTCGTGTGCAAAAACACTTTGGCACAGCCTCAAGTTACGCCATTACACGGTGATTACCTCCCCCCTCCCCGGGGGCGTAGTACCGAAATGCGCCATCGCGGGTCACCCAAACACCAGCCAAAAAAAAGCCGGTATCAGTTTCCTGATACCGGCAAGCCTTTCGACGAGAAAGAGAAGTTCGGGTCCTACCTGACCCAGGGGGTGCCAGAATCCCCGCTATTGCGGGAACATCAAGGTGACTCACTGACGCTGCATCGACAAATACGCATTAGCGTGCGCTGACCTCTGTAGACGCCACAGGGCCCAGTAGAAGCGTGTCAAATTCGGTATCCAGCGTAATAGTGCCATTTTCGACGGTAGCTTCCACGCCGGAGTAGTAATCTTTGACCAGGGTACCGTCCACAAATACCGCACCGGTATCCACAGATTTTTTACCCACCGGCATATCCAGTGCGACCATGACACGGTCATCGTCCAGGGTGCGGGAGAAAATATACGGCGCTTCGCTCAGCTGCTGGTGCACACCGGCCCCCACCGCCAGATGAGACTGACGGAACTGGCCAAGCTTCTGCCAGTGATCCAGGATCTCGCTGGTTTGCGCCCGCTCAATACTGCTCCAGTCCATGGGTACACGCATGGAGGCATCGCCGTAGGCCTGTTCGTCAATCATCGGGCGGGCAATTTCGTCGCCGTAATAGATTTGCGCCGCACCGGGAGCCAGCATCAGTTTCAACGCTGCGCTTTTCACCTGCTTGCGCTCGCGGTCGAACGAGTGGTGATCGTCGTGAGAGCCAAGGTAGTTCAGTACTGATACGCCCTGCAGTTCGCCGCCATGCAGGATGCTGGAGTACTCACTGAAGATCGTTTCCATATCGTCGGCGGCGTGGGCGGCAAAGCCCATGTTGATCAGACTGTCGAAGCCGTAGCTGAAGAAATCCACCTTGCGGTCGCCAAAGTCATACAGGCGGCCGTCACTGCTGGCGAAGTCTTTAACTCCGTAGTGGTAAACCTCGCCCACCATAAAGAAGCTGCGGTCATCCAGCTTTTCCTGTGGGTTGTTCGCCTTCCACTCTTCCAGAGCGAGGCTGGCCTCTTTCTTCAACAGAGCCCAGATTTCCGGCTCGACGTGTTTTACGGTATCAACACGGAAGCCATCCACACCGTATTCACGTACCCAGTCGGTCAGCCATTTTACGATGTAGTATTTCGGTGCCCGCGGGTAACCGGTGCGCTCGAAAAAGGCGTCCAGCTCCGCCACTTCCTGGTCTAGGCGACCTTCGCGCTGCCACTTCTCAGTAAGCTGCGGCGGCAGCGCTACCGGCGTTTCGCTCTCGGTCAGAATATCCGGCAGGTTATCCGTGAGTGCGCACTGTACGTTCTGGGCAAAGCTGCTCCAGTCACACTGGGGATTGGTGCGCACCCAGTCCGACGGCCACAGGGGGTCTTTACTGGTCACCGGGCCGGTGTGATTGATGATGACATCCAGCAGAATGCGTACACCCTTACTGCGAGCAACCCGGATCAGTTCTGCCAGTTCTTCCTCGGTACCGAAGTTTTCATCCACGTTGGTCCAGTCTTTGGGCCAGTAACCGTGGAAGGCATAAGTGCGTTTGTCGCCCTCATCGAAGCCGTGCACATTCTCGATGATCGGCGACATCCAGATGGCATCCACACCCAGATTGGTGAAGTAACCCTCTTCCAGCTTCTGGATCACACCGCGCAGGTCGCCACCATGGAAACCACGCAGGTGGGCCGCGTCATTTTCACGGCCATAGGACAGATCATTTTCCGGGTTGCCGTTGTGAAAACGGTCCGGAAGCATGAAATAGATAGTGGCGTTATTCCAGAATGGGTCCGCGGCTGTCTGCTTCACCTCGGTCAGGGCGGGTGCAGACTGCGACGCCGAAGAAACCTTTGATTCAACAGCGGTATCGGCCGCCGGGTTGGCCCCGCCGTCCGAGCAGGCGGTAACTGTCAGGGCCGCAGCGGAAATCAGCGCGGCCAGTGCGTTCATTTTTCTCATTATCTTCTCTCCGTCGTTATCGAACGGTCATCACTGCAGCCTACTGTACCCGCCTCACCCCCGGTTTCATCCTCCCGGGGTGGGGCGTAGATGAAAAAAGCAGCGGCCGGTGATAGTCTTGACTACCCGTCCGCGGGGCCGCCCAGATGCCCTGATCCCCCAATATCAGGGCGCCAATAACAATGGGGCGGAGCGTCTGCGTTGGAGAAGAATACCGATTGCGCAGAGAGAGAACTTAGGGAAACAGATTTCTAATTTGAAGGAGTGAACATGCAGGAAAAACCTGTCGTATTCGTAGTCGTAGACCCCAACGATGACCGCCATGTCGCCCTGGAGCGCGCCCTGGCCACCGCCCGCGAACGCAATCCGCAGCCCAAACTGGCGGTCTTCGTAGCCGTGGATGGCGAAGCCGTCGACACCCGTGCGGTGAACGACCACCTGTTCCGCGACGAATTCTGGTTCCGCGACCAGATTCGCAAGCCCATCGAAGAGGCGGGCGTGGAGTTCGAGATCAACGTCTGCTGGTCCAGTGACTGGCAAGGCGCGATCATTCAAGAATCCAAGCGCTACAACGCGGAAATGATCTATCTGCCGGTACACGCCCGCACCAGCAGTCGCCGCTTCACCTTCGCCGAATCCAAATGGCAGGTACTGAAGCAGGCCAAGTGCCCGGTGGTACTGATCCGCCCGGGCGCCAAGGATCGCCGCAAAGTGGTACTGGCCACCGTCAATTACCAGGCCCAGACCACCCAGCAGCGCCAGCTCAACCGCCAGATCACCGAGCGCTCCAGCTACATTGCCGAGGTGTACGGTGCCGAGCTGCACCTGGTGAATGCCTACCTGGACTCCATGCTCTACCCGGACCGCGGCGCCCTGGCCAAGCTGGCCGACAAAACCGGCGTACCCACCGACCGTATCCATGTGAAGCAGGGATATACCAATGAAGTGGTCGCGGAAATCGCCAAAGAGATCGACGCCGATCTGGTGGTGATGGGCACCCTGAACCAGTACGGCGAGACCGGCTCACTGCTGCGCGGCAATACCGCCGAGCGGGTGATTGGCTCTGTGGAAACGGATGTGATGGTGTGTAACGCGTTTACGACCACCGCGCACTGATTGCCTTTCCTTCTGGGCCCCGCGCTCGCGGGGCCTTGTATTTCCCCCTCCTCCCCAATCCAGGCTGACGCACCCTTTCTCCGAACATTGGATACTGTCACTCGCACCAGATCTCGAGAGACATAACAATGCACAAGAAACTCAGTTTGGCCACACCTTTGGTATTCGCAATTCTATCCTCGCTTGCCAGCGCATCTTCCGCTCCAACCGCTACAAAACCTGCGTCCACAGCACAACCCAATGTTCACGTCATGCCAGCCATCGAGATGAGCACGCTGCAGCGGGAACGCAACTACCGCGTTTACCTTCCAGAAGGCTACGAAGACTCCGGCAAGCGGTATCCGGTACTGTATATGCACGACGGGCAGAATCTGTTCGACGATGCCACCGCCTACTCGGGGGAGTGGGGTGTGGACGAGACCCTGAACCGGCTGTCCGACCAATGCGGCCTGGATCTGATTGTGGTGGGTATCGACAACGGCGGCGAGCACCGCATGACCGAACTCAATCCCTACGACAACGAGCGCTTCGGCCCCGGCGAAGGCAACGCCTACGTGGATTTCCTGGTAAAGGAACTGAAGCCGCAAATAGATCGCACATACCGCACACAGCCAGACCGAGAACAAACCGCCGTTATGGGCAGTTCCATGGGCGGACTGATTTCCAACCATGCCATCAATCGCTATCCGGATATCTTCGGCATGGCCGGCATCTTCTCCCCTTCCTACTGGATAGCGCCGGAAATGTTTGCCGCTACCGAGAAAAACCCGCGCCTGAAAGAGACTCGCACTTACCTGCTAACCGGTGAGCTGGAGGGCGAGGAAATGAGTGCCGGGCACCACAAAATGCAGGCGCTGCTAGAGAATAACGTTCCTGTTACTCAGTGGTATGCGGAGCTGGATCCGCGCGGGGAACACAATGAAGCGTTCTGGCGTGGTGAGTTTCCGCGCGCGGTAACCTGGCTGTTTGATGCGCAATGTGAACTCTAATAAACCCTCCCCCTGCGCCACAACGGGCACACGCCACCTCGCTGGAAGCAGGTGGCGGGCACTGGAAAGATCAGTTCAAACCGGAAAGAAATTGCTCGTGAGAAGGGAACTGTTTAATCGTGCCCTGTATTAAGGTCTTCAAACTTTTCATCAAATCGGCCAACTGCCCCTCTGTTAGAGCACCCGCCAAAGGGTGAAAGTCTTCCGGTAGTATTCCCTGCCCTATCATCACCTGCTGCCAGGCAACTTCGGTGAACAAGTCCTCGTGGTCCCGGAAAATTTTTCCGGTAGACCGGAACAGTTCCATTTTTTCCTGCAGGCTATCGGGTACCGACATTTCTTCACAATAACGCCAGAAATCACTGTCACGACGCTGGTTGGCCTTGTAGTGCAAAATGATAAAATCGCGGATGCGCTCCATTTCTACCCGCGACTGGCGATTGAATTCGGCGATATCTTCATCGCGAATACCGCGATGGGGAAAGCATTTGATCAGTCGTGTCGCCGCCGACTGCACCAAGTGTATTGATGTACTCTCTAGTGGTTCGAGAAAACCGCTGGCGAGCCCCAGGCTCACCACATTTTTGCACCACTGCTCCCGGCGGTGTCCGGTTTTGAACGGGATGATCCGCGGCTCCGCCAGTGGTTCCCCCGGCAAGTTTGACAGCAACACCTCCCGCGCTTGCTCATCGCTCCAGTGATCACCGGAAAAGACCAGCCCATTTCCGGTACGGTGCTGCAGCGGTATCTGCCACTGCCAGCCGCAGGCATGGGCAATGGAACGCGTATAGGGCACGATGGGTTGCGCCGATTGGCTCGGTACCGCTATGGCGCGATTACAGGGCAACCATTGGCTCCATGACTCATACTCGGCCCCCATAACCTTTTCGATCAGCAGAGCCGTGAACCCTGAGCAGTCAACAAATAGATCGCCGTGAACCCGAGCACCATTTTCCAGCTGCAAAGCCTCAATAAAGCCACTTTCACTATTTCTCAGAACATCGCCGACCTTTCCCTCAACGCGCTCTACCCCATTCGTCTCGCAATAGCGACGCAGGAATTTCGCATAGAGCCCCGCATCGAAGTGATACGCGTAGGAAACTCCGGGAAGGTTAGTGTTAGGAATTTTCGCCAGCGGGGCAAACCGATTCTGTAGCGCCGTCTGATAGTTCAGGGAGTAATCCCACAGCGAAGAGGTATCCCCTTGGGAGCGCGTACGGAGCCAGTAATTATAGAAGTCGCAAAAAGGAAAATCCTTCCCGATACTCCCAAAGGCGTGCATATAGCTCGCGCCTTTTCGGGACCAGTTTTCGAACTGAATTCCAAGCTTGATTGTACCTTTGGTTGCCCGAAGAAACTCCCGCTCCTCCAGGCCCAGAGCGCGATTGAAATTTTGAATCGGTGGGATGGTCGCCTCTCCAACCCCAACAGTGCCGATCTGGTCCGACTCCACCAGTACAATATCCAGCGTATTGCGCATACTGCGCGCCAGTAACGCTGCTGTCATCCAACCGGCGGTACCGCCGCCGAGAATAACGAGTCTTTTTATTATTTTCTGATTCACGGTTTATTCCTAAAGCTTTGCTTTATTGAGTGACCGCCTTCCCTGCTAGAAATAAAAAAGCCCCTGCAATCGAAATTACAGGGGCTTTCCAGACAACTCAGTGACGCTTACAGCTCGTAGCTGAAGCCCAGTAGGTAGGTCTTACCATAGCTCTGGTAGTCACGTACCTGGAGGGCGTTGTCACCGCTCAGCGTGGTGAACGGCTCGTCGGTCAGGTTCTGCCCCTGCAGGAATACAGACAGACCGTCGAGGCCGCTGATGTTGGACTCGGAGAAGTCATAGCCGATCTGTGCGTCGACAATGGTTTCGCCCACCACATCTACCTGCACGCTGTCGAAGCCAACACCGTACACTTCGCCTTTAAAGTCATCACGCTTACGCATGCTGACACGCGCAGACAAGCCGCGGTTGTCGTAGTAAGCGGTCATGGTCTGAATACTTTCAGACAGGCCGGGCAGTTCGTATTCGTTACCGTTGGGATCTTCCACATCGGACGACAGGCCGGTGTGGCTCGCCAGCAGACCAAAACCGTCCAGGCTCTCGTGGAACATATTGAACGGCAGAGTCGCTGCCAGCTCGTAGCCCTGCAGAGTACCGCCACCGCCATTAACCATGCCGTAGGCAGTCGCGGTAGAGTTCTCAGGAATCTCGCCAGTGGCCGGATCAGCTACACCAGAGAAATCCACTTCATAGTTACCGTCGAAGTGCCACTGCTTCAGGTCTTTCCAGAACACGGCGACAGAGAAGTAACCCTCTTCACTGAAGTAGTTCTCGTAGGACAGGTCGACACCCACCGCTTCCTTCGGCTCCAGCAGCGGGTTACCACCGCTGATGCTCCAGTTGTTGCCATTGGCATCGGGAGTCTGGTTGTAGCCTACTTCGACAGACGCGTTCATCTGGTCCATGCGTGCGCGGGAAAGGGTTTTCGCGGCACCGAAGCGCAGAGTTTGGGAATCGGTCAGCTCCAGAGCCAGGTTCAGACTGGGCAGGAAGTGTCCGTAGTCGTGGCTCAGATCTGTGGCTTCCGCTACCACCAGACCATCGATCACCTGGCCACCAAAACCTTCAGACTGCTGCTCGGTATAAACGTAGCGCGCACCCAGATTACCAGTCAGCGCCAGGCCTGCCACTTCACTTTCGAAGTTCGCCTGAGCAAATGCAGAGGTTACGGTTTCGGCAACGCTGTACGACTTGGTCAGATGCTGGATGCCGGTAAGGGATTCGTCGGTCAGGTCGTAGTAACCATCGCGCAGCATCGCCGCTGCGTCATAGGCGATCATGTCACCCATTCCGATGAAGTCGAGAGACGCACTGCCCAGACGGTACTCTTCCGGCACAATCAGAGTGCTGTTTTCAGTGGTGCCATCGAAGTTTGCCAGGGTCATGTAGTAACCCTCGGAACGCTTCACCTTCTCGCGGTCGCGGTAGGACACACCGTAGGAAATCTCGTTTACCGGGCCCAGTTCAACCAGCTGGGTGGCAGCCAGCTTCAGCTGCGTCAATTCATCGTCAATTTCCGGTGCGTTCAGGAAGCCGTCCTGAGCAGCGTTTTCGTAATCAGTACCCGCCAGGTTGTACTTGTCGTTCAGCGCCGCGCTCCAGCCCCAGGTCAGCGGACCGCCGAGCTGAATCAGGTCAAAGTCGCTGTAATCCAGTTCGTGAGTGAACTGCGCACCGGTGTTACCCGGACGGAAGGTGTAGCCCAGATTATCAGCAACACCTTCGCTGTCACCACGGCCGGTACCGGAGTAGCTTTCAAAGCTCCAGATCTCACGCTCAACCTTAGAGTGGCTCGCATCGAGTTCCAGCTGGAGTGTATCGGTAAACTCGTACTTGGTGTTTACACCAAAGGAGTTCATTTCAGCCTTGCGGGATTCCAGGTCGTTGCGCACCACAACACGCTGACCGTCAGTATTGGCGCTGGTCAGGAAACCGGAAGCCGGGTCTGCATCGGCGAAGTCGGCAGAGAGACTGCCCTGACCCCAGGCAAACGGGATTTCAATACCGCGCAGAATGCGCTCATCTTCGAAGTCTACGTAGAGCGCATCGAAAGTAGTGTGCAGTTTTTCATTTGGCTGCAGCTCAACCACCAGCATGGCGCTGTCGCGATCGAGTACGGAGGAACGCACAAAAGGCTTGGCCCCGCCGAGGATGGAGTAGTTCTCACCATCAACTTCAAACTCCGGGTAGCCCCAGGCGTTCCAGCGCTCTTCCTGGCTCGGAGAGCTCATGGTGTTATAGGCAAACGCCACACCAACGGTGTCATCAGCGAACTGGTCGATATAGGAGAAGGTCGCGCGCTGGCCCTGGTCTTCACCGTCCGGGTTCAGCTTACCGAAGCTGGTCTGCTCCATCTGGGCATTAAACTGGATGGTACGCTCGCCGCGCTCCAGAGGCTTGACGGTCTGCATATCGATAACACCGGCAATACCTTCCGCTTCCAGGCTTGCTTGCGGGGTCTTGTACACGGTTACGCCAGCCATGATTTCCGACGGGTACAGGTCAAACTCCACACCGCGGTTATCGCCGATGGATACCTGCTCGCGGCCATTGAAGGTGGTGGCGCTCTCGTTTTCACCAAATCCACGAATGGATACCTTGCTGGCACGGCCGTCCAGACGCTGGGCCGCCAGGCCCGGCAGGCGGGAAAGAGATTCGGCAATAGAGGAATCCGGCAGCTTGCCAATGTCTTCGGCAGAGATTGCCTCGACAACGCCTTTGGCATCGCGCTTGGTGCCGATGGAATCCTGCAGACTTTTGCGGAAACCGGTAACGGTGATTTCTTCCAGGCTGGTGCTGGCATCTTCCTGGGCGAATACGCCTACGGAGGTCACGGACGCGGCAATGGCTGCAGACAGCAATGCCGGCCGGAATCGTTTGTTAGTCAGACTCATCATCTTCTCCCTTGGACTTATCGTTATGGTGAGTAATGCCATCCTAGGCTTACCCGAAGTCCTTATCCTCCACCCCCAAGGGGGGAGGAGGGGGGAGAAGTTGGGGCCGGCGGAGGAGTAGAGGGATAGGAGGGCCGGCCCAGGTCACCATCAGGTGAAAGATTATACGGGCTGAGCAAAGTTTGTTCAGCCCTAATTGATGCGGGAATAAGAGAAAACCCGGCGGTCAGCGCTCCAGCCAGGCCGCAGCGCCGACCAGCGCGGGGTAACCGGCCTTCAATACCTCAACACGCACCCCCTGTAACCAGTCTCCGAGGCGGCCTTTGGTAGTGAAGCGCTGCTCAAATTCACTTTCCGGCAGCAGGGACTCGATCCTTGGCAGCACGCCACCGCCAAGGAAGACGCCACCGCGGGCCACATAGTAGAGGGCCGCGTCTCCTGCGGCGCTGCCAAGGAAATTGAGGAAGTCGACCAGGGTTTCCCGACACAGGGGGTCGGAACCATCCAGACCGCGGCCGCTCACGTCCGGCGGGGTTAACTCTTCGGCCTGGCGGCCGTGCAGGGCGGCGACCGCGCGGTAAAGATTCACCAGGCCGCCACCACTGAGCACATACTCGTTGTACACCGGCATCTGATCCCGGGCCAGGATGCGCAACAACTCCAGCTCGCGCTCGCTGCCCGCAGACAGGTTGGCATGGCCACCTTCCCCAGGAACCACGCGGTACTTACCCGCCTCGCTCACCAGCGCCGCCACTCCGAGGCCGGTACCAGGGCCGACGACCACCATAGGTCCGCCCGCCTGTGCCGGCACATCTCGCAGGGCCCACTTGTCTTCTTCCTGCAGGCGCGGCAGGGACAGCGCCAGCGCGGCGAAATCATTCACCACCAGAGCGCGATCAAGGGAGAAGCGCTTGCACAGCTCCTCCGCGCGAATGTCCCAGCCCAGATTGGTCATGGTTACGCGACCGCCTTCGGGGGTCTTTTCCACCGGCCCCGCCACAGCGACGCATGCTTCGCTGGGGCGCGCCTGGTCCAGCCCTTCGAGCCACTCCCCCATCGCGCTATAGAAGTCGTCAAATTTGGCACAGTTCACCACATGAATGGCTTCCAGCCGGTAACCGCCCTGATGCGGGTGGGCGATGGCGAAGCGGGCATTGGTGCCGCCGATGTCCGCAACGATTCTGGTCATGAGGCTTTCCTTTAATAGATTCCTTGATTGGGCAGGACTTACCGCCCCAAAAATGGCGCTATAAGGTAATGATTTGCCGGCAAAAACTCCAGCCCTCGATAGCGTAGTAGAGACAAATATGAGGGGATGAGGCGCCAGCGGGATCATGCAGCCCCTGGGCATGGCGTTCGGGCAGATCTGGGGGAAAAAGCCCGGCAGGTAAATCCTGCCGGCCCTACCAATGTCGGAAGGTCGACGAGAAACGTCCCTTCAACGGGAAAAGAGAGATGATTCGAGCCCGAGGCTGGCGTTCCGCCTGCGACACCGACGGCCTGTGGCGTCACACCGATAGAGGACGGCAACAAAGGACGGCAACCGGGAACCCGATAGATTGAGTGTGCTCGGCGGCCGCCGAATCCGTCGCCCCACTTTGAAAAAATCCCCAAACTGGGCAGTGTCACTTTGCCAGAATAGACAAACCGGGATGGCCCCGCGGCGGGATAGGGGCCGCGCACGCTCCTCCCCCGGGGGGAATTCTCATATACTCCCCCCCTATAAAACCCATAAAAACATAACAACAACTACAAGAACTCTCCGGCGATGTCTCAATGAAACAATACATCTTCAATATCCACGACGTGGTCCTATTGATGACGGCAGCAGAGTGCCTGCTGCTGGCGGTGTTCCAGTCCATTCTGCCCACACGCGCCCGTCACGATGGCCGACTGCTGACGGCGTTCCTGCTGGTGATTGCGATCGCATCCGGCTGCACCCTGCTGCTGTGGAACGACCAGTTTACGGTTGCCCCCTGGTTTGAGCAGAGCGCGCTACCCTATCTGCTGTTTGCAACTCTGCTTCTGAAAGGCCCGGCGATCTATCTCTATGTCTGCTCGCTGACCCGCCCGAAGCTGAACTTCACCCCGAGAATGACGATCCACCTGGCACCAGCCCTGCTCGCACTACTGTGTATTGCGATTTTCGGGATAACCAGCAGTGACCTGCGCAATGCGCACAATCTGGATCAGGCCCTGCCCGCCACGTTTATCGAGCTGATCTGGGACCTGGCCTCACTGGTACCCTTCGTCTACGCGGTGGCCGCGCTACTCCAGCTGCGCCGCTATCGCCATGCACTGAAAGACGAGTACTCGCACTACTCCGAAGTGGAACTGAATTGGCTATCGGCACTGGTATGGGGAGTCTGCATCGCCTGGGCCTGGACCATGGTGGTGCACGTGGTGGCGAAGTTCTCCAGCGAAATAGTTGCGGACTATATGGGCATCGCCGACAACTACCTGTCGTTTATCCTCATCAACGCATTCTTTGCCTACAGCCTGACCTACGCGCACCAGCTGCTGGTCACCCAGCCCAAGGAAGAGACGCCTGCAGTAACGGCAGAAGAGGAACCCTCAGAGCCCGCCATCGAGAAGGTTCGAAACGCCATGGAGAGCGATAAGATTTTCCTCAAGAAAAATCTGAACCTGGAACAGTTTTCCGAGCGAATCGATCTGCCCGCCAAAGAGGTCTCAGCGGTGATCAACAAGCACTTCGGCACCAATTTTTTCGAATACGTGAACAGCTACCGGGTGGAAGCCGCCAAGGCATTGCTGTCCGATCCGGAAAAAGCCGATATGACGGTGCTGGACGTACTGCTGGAGTCTGGCTTTAACAGCAAGTCGGCATTCCACCGCTTTTTCAGCCGATTGGTAGGTATGTCTCCCACCGAGTTTCGGAAGCAGGCGCTTGCCGCCCGCACCCCCTCCCGACCGTCTGCTAGTGGTCCATGCGGAAAGTTCGGTAACTAAGGAGCACAGCCAAAGTCTTCAGATCAAGGCGAGAAAGCGCAGGAATAGTGGTTCTATTTCAAGCTTTCTCAACGCAGAGCTGGGCACTTTGGCGAAGCGAACAGTTACACAACTTTCCGCATGGACCACTAGCTGAGTACCGGGCGTGCCTCCCCAGTCCGGTCGCCGGGGTTGGAAAAGTGGCGACCGGGGTAAGTGGCAGGGTGCGATTACCCGCAGTGGATATCCGCACTGGTCTGGGATGCGATACGTACATTGTGCACGGTCATATCCAGCGCGCCTGCGGTGCGCACATAAAATGGCGAAAGCACCATATCCATTTTCGCTCCGCCGTTGGCGAGGCATTGAAGATCAACGCTGATGGTGCGCCATTCACCCGGTGCCGCACTGTTCAGGACATCGGTAATCGACTGTTCCGCACCGCAGTCCTGACCACAGAATACGCCGAGATTGACCGCACTGCTGGGTGCGCCGTCGACTTTCACATCAAACACCAGCGCACCCTGATTCTCCAGATAGCCCGTGAGATCGGTACGGCTATTGGCAAAGAACCCGGCTACCGCATTGCCCTCACCGGTCCACTGCAGACGGCGACTGTCTTCCTGCACGTTGCGATCGACGGACTGCACGCTAATTCCCTGTAATTTCGACACACTGCTGGCGATCACCGTCTGATTATTGCCGGCATCGGTTACCTGCAGGCTCCAGGGGTCCAGTGCGCGGCCATTGAATACCGCCAGAGCCTCATTGCCATGGGAAAGCTCCAGCCCGCTCTTCTCCGATAGCGCGGCAAGCTGCACGGATTGGCCGTAGTCGAGGCCATAACCGTATTTAAATTGCGCCAGTGCTTCGTTTTCCCCGCGGTTGCGCACCGTAGGCAGCGCGCTATCGGGCCAGGAGAAGGTCAGCTGGCCTTTAAAATCGTGATTCACTTCGCCCTTGCCATCCCGAAGAATGACATCGGCAACACCGGCACCTTCCGTGCCCGGCTGCCAGATCACAACAAACCCATCGGACGCATTGATCTCGGGGTTTACCCACAGTGGACGACCAGTAATAAACAGCGACACGACCGGAATACCCTGTGCCTTCAACCGCTGTATCAACGCCAGATCCGCGTCCCCGGGGTAATCCAGATTCGACACGTCGCCCTGCATCTCCGCATAGGGGTCTTCACCGAAAACCACGATGGCGACGTCCGGCTTTTCCGTATAGTGGCCATCAACGGCGAGCTCCGCGACACCACCGGCACTCGCTACCGCCTCGGCAATGCCTCCAAAAATAGAGGTGGCGCCGGGAAAATCGCTGTTCTCGTTGCCGGTCCCCTGCCAGGTGATACTCCAGCCACCAGCCTGTTTACCGATATTATCGGCTCCGTCACCGGCAACCAGAATCCGCTGGTTTCTCTGCAGGGGCAGCAGCCCGTCGTTGTTCTTCAGCAGTACCAGAGACTCGCGCACTGTCTGGCGGGCAATGGCCCGGTGCGCCGGCGCGCCGATCAGGGATTCATCCGCGGCGTAGGCCCGGGTGGATGGAGCACCGGCATCAAACAGGCCCGCTCGCAGTTTTACCCGCAGAATCCGCCGTACCGCATCGTTCAGGCGTTGAGCTGTGATTTCCCCACTCTTGGCCTGTGCCACGGTGTTGGCATACAGCGTTTTCCAGCTGGGGTCCGGCGCCATAAACATGTCCAGACCGGCATTCACCGCCTGTGGACAACTTACATTGGAACACCCATTTACAAACTGGTGCCCGGCCCAGTCCCCCACCACAAAGCCATCGAAACCCAGGCGTTCTTTCAGCACACCGGTGAGCAGGTATTTATGCCCGTGTAGCTTTTCCCCATTCCAGCTGCTGAAGGATGCCATCACCGTCTGCACACCGGATTCGATGGCAGAAAAGTAGCCCTGGGCGTGGATTTCGATAAGCTCCGCTTCGGACATGATGGCATCGCCACGGTCGATGCCATTTTCAGTACCACCGTCGGCGATAAAGTGTTTGGCTGTGCTCACTACCCGCTTGGGCGCAAACAGCTCATCGCTACCGGGCCTGCCCTGCAGGCCCTCCACCAGCCGCCCACTGTAGCTGCGCACGATCTGCGGGTCTTCTGAATAGGACTCGTAGCTACGCCCCCAGCGGTCATCCCGGGTGACCGCCAGTGTGGGCGCAAAGACCCAGTCTATTCCGGTAGCCGAGACTTCCGCTGCGGTAACCGCTCCAACCTGGCGCATCAACTCGGGGTTTTGCGTGGCGCCCAGACCGATGTTGTGAGGAAACAGCGTCGCACCAATGACATTGTTGTGGCCGTGTACTGCATCGGTGCCCCAGATAATCGGGATGGCGACACCGCCGTCACTGGTATCCATGGAGGCCGCATAAAAGGCATCCGCCAGTGCCACCCAATCGGCCACTCTCGCGTGTTTGTCGTTATTCGGGAAGGCGCCGCCGCCATTGAGAATGGAGCCCAGGTGGTAAGCTCGGACCTCTTCCGGGGTTACATTTTTGATCTCCGCCTGGATCATCTGCCCGACTTTCTCCTCCACCGACATCCGGCTCAGAAGGTCGTCGATTCGCGCTTCGATAGCCGGGTCTTTGGCAATACCCGAAGTGAGTGACGGCCAGACGGCGGCCTGTGCACCCCCATATTTCCCCCCGGTTTTTGCCGCACCTGCCTCGGTCAATTTCTTCTCACCGCAGCCCGAGAGCACTGCCCCGGCCACCAGTGCGGAGATGACCCCCAGCAAAATTCGCTTTTTCATCACCGTGCTACTCCTATTCCCAGGTTCCCACTTGTTTTTGTTGTGCCATCTTTGACGTAAGCACCGGGCAGCCATACTCACAGGCAGGAGCACCCGGTTATTCCAGGCTTCTTTGTACGGAATCCAGGGAAAGGGATCGTCCCACTTCCCCAAACCATCGCAAAATGGAGCTGACCACCTTTCCACTCTGTGCGGTTCGGGAAAATGGGACGGTATGTGGGGGCATGAACCGCTAGCGGGTCCAGAGAATATTATCGATCTGCAATATTGCCCCCATCTGATTGTCCCAGGTGGGCGATATGACAAACGGCGTATTGACGCTACCGGCGTTGAGACCACCTTCGACCAGTGCCATCACCGGGATCTGAAAATGTGTCCACTGGTCCGGCGCGGGCATATCCAGCGGGTAATCACCAGAGGAGCACGGATGACCGCAATCCGCGCGGAATGTTAAACCCGCAGCACCGGCATCCGCCGGCTCGTTGAGAACCCGCAGGTCAAACTCCACATAGGTGTAATCGCTCAGGTCGTAAGCGCTGTCGGATTGAAAAAAGCCGATTCCCTGATTGGTGTTATAGGTGATCTGCGCCACCTCACCATACTCACCACCAATGTTCTCGATGGTGTAGCCAATATCCCCATGGGCGGTCCAGGTATACCAGGCGTATGGGGCCTTGGCCTCACCGTCAAAAATCACCAGCTCGTCGTCGCTACTGTCCGGTGCCTGCGGTGGCTCCAGCCCCGGGTTGTGGACAAAATCACCGTCGCTGCTGGCACAGCCTTTACCGGTATCAAAATTTTCCGTGCACTGATATACCCGCACATAGTCGATGACAAAGTCCTGTGGAAAAGCTTCTTCATCGATACCGGTGTCATTCACGTTCGCGGGCCAGTCGCCCCCCACAGCCAGGTTCAGTATCAGGTGAAAGGACTGGTCGAAAGGCGCCAGCGGATTTTCCAGATCCGCGGTGGTGTACCAGCCGTCGCTGGTCTGGGTCGCATAGTGGTCTCCGTCCACATACCAGCGTATCTCCCCCTCTTGCCACTCCACGGCGTAGGAGTGAAAGCCATCGGCAGGGTTGAGGTCACCGGGAATCTGGTAGGCCTCACCGGTGTGCTTGTTGCCGGGCCAGGTACCGCCGTAGTGCAGCGTGCCGTACACTCGATCTTCACCGCCGACTTTCAGGTTGACCGCCTCCAGAATGTCGATTTCGCCAGACAGGGGCCAACCACCATAGGCCCAGTCCGTGGGCAGCATCCAGAACGCGGGCCAGCTCCCCTGCCCGAACGGTAATTTCGCGCGCATTTCAAAACGACCGTATTTCCAGTCGCCGATGTTCTTGGTACGCAACCGGGCGGAGGTAAAAGTGCCACTGCCGGAGGTATCGTTGGCGTCGTAATTCGGATCATCGTCCACCAAGGAAGGTCCTGTGGCATCTTCGCGAATGGCCCGAATATGCAGCATGTCGTCCGCTACCCAGGAGTTGTCCGGGGAATCCGTATAACACTGGGCTTCGTTATTGCCACCACCGGTGCAATTTTTTTCGTGAACCCATTTTTCAGCATCGATCGCACTACCGGAAAACTCATCGGACCACACCAGGCAGTAACCGGAGTTTTCCGGGTCCTCCAGGCATTGTTCGGGGCGGGTATCGACCACCGGCGGATCAACAATAGTCTCACCCGGATCTTCGTTATTGGAACTGCCACCGCCACATCCGACTGCGGCCACGGCAACTGCCAGTGTGGTACTGCGGAACAGGAATCTCGACATCGCTGTCTCCTTTTACTGTGTTTATTCTTATCACTGTTTATTTTTTCACTCAGGTCCCCACAGGGAACGGCACCTTTTTAGCGCAGGCAATGAATATCCGTCGCCCCACATTCCGTTGGTACACAACCTGAGCCCTGTGACTTCCTGCACCGCCAATAAATAAGGCGCGGAAAAGTTTCCGCGCCTTTCTATCAGTGCTTGCCAATTATTTTTTAAAACATCAGAGTGAATTCAGGAAGCTCAACAAATCCTGTTGTTGTGCACCACTCAGGCTCTGGTACGCATTGTTGGCCGCCTGACCTTCCCCACCGTGCCAGAGAATCGCCTCTTCAATACTGCGCGCCCGCCCGTCATGCAGATAGCCATGCTGCGGTGTGCAGATTTCATTACCCTGACCACCGACCGGGTTTTCCACTCCACCGGTAACACAGGCGGACAGACCCAACCCCCAAAGCGCGGGAGTTCGCCATTCAGCACCAGAGGCTTCACCTTCGCCAAGGTTATCCGCAAGTCCCGGCCCCATGTCGTGCACGAGCAGGTCAGTATAGGGGTGGATGGTCTGATTGCGCAGTTCCGCAAACGGATGCTGTGCACTGGTTTGCTGCGTAGGAGTATGGCAACCGGCACAGCCGATACTGGCGAACAGTTGTTTGCCGTTGACCACTGACGGGTTGTCATAATTCCGCTGGGGACGCACGCCGAGCAAAGCGACGTATTTGGTCAGATCCTGCAGATGATTGTCGGCAAGCTCCGCACCAGCCGCACCGCAATCGTTCTGACTGCTGCCACAGTCCGGTTGCGGGAACACCGATGTCATCACGCCCATATCCGTGTTGAGCGCACGGGCCAGCTGGTGGCGAATACTGGCAATTCCGGCCTTCCAACCAAAACGGCCCAATCGTGTTTCGCCGGTTTCAGGGTCGACTACGCGGTTGACCCGTCCGGAAATACCGTCACCGTTCGCGTCCGCAGGATCGGCGTTGGCGATTACACTGGATTCGTCGATGGCTTCCAGCAATCCCATACCGACAATGCCCGGTGCGATCCGTGCCGAGAAACGCTCTGGTACTACGCCGATAAACGCATAATTCGGCGAGCGCAGTCCATTCTGCTCACTCCAGCTGGCGATCGAGACCTGGCCCTCACTGGCGGCGCCATTGCGGGCCTTGGGCTGAATTGCAGAGCCGAGATATGGATCCGGGTCACCACTGGCAGAGGCAACTTTGAATGTCCATTTATCCAGGGGTTCACCGATTGCGGCCGGCACCGCACGGCCATTGCGTTCATGACAGCTGGCACAACTATCGTTGATGTAATGGGGGCCTGCGAGATTGACCATTGGGGTAAACGGCGGGTTTTCCAGTGGTTTTTCATCGTGCACGCCATCAATGGCAGAGCTATGCAGCACCCGGCGTCCGCGCATAAACGGTTGCGCATTTTCATAGCCGAGGTTGGTCGCCATCTGCATATAGTGATTGTCGGTCTCTCCGGAAGTCAGCGCATGTATGGTGGTATCGCCACCGAGCCACGCACTTTGCGGAATCTTGAACGAGTCTTTTATCCCACCAAATGGCGTAGCACCACCAACGTCCCAGGGCACCAGGCCTTCACCGACAATATACAGAAAGGTGGTTCCGTAATAATTGGCGCGGCCATTTGGCACACTGGGATCGAGAAATTGACTGATTTCAAACTCCAGCAGATCCCCCACCTGGATGTTGCGGTTTTCCCGGCAGTTATATGTGCGCTCCTTGTAATAGTTGTACTGATCGACAACCACCATAGTGCCGTTATCGCAATATTCCGCCACGGTACCCACACCGCGATAGAACCAGCGGTTTTCCGCCTCCGTATCACTCAGCTTGAACTCGGTGCGCACATTCATCCGCACTGAACTACCGCCCTTGGCGACTTCATCGATGATTTCGATCGCCGCGGTGCGATCCTCCCAGTAAAAACTCAGGTAATGGTCATACGCCTGGAACTGGTCTTCTTTGGCATGGCGATCCCGGGCGCGGTCGGAGAAACGGGTAACCAGCGCATTGGCGGTTTCAAACGTAATGGCGGGCTCCAGTGCGGTGCCGCTGTTGTAAAGCGGGACAATATTGCCCAGATCTGCACCCGATGATGAACCGCTGGACGAGCCGCCGGAGGAACTGCTTGAGGAGCTACTTGAACCACTGCCACCAGATCCACCACCAGAGGATGACGACGAGGACGATGAAGAGGAAGAGGAAGAGGAAGACGACGAAGAGGAACCGCCCTGGCCACTAAACACATACTGACTGGCCGGAATATTCTCACCCACGCCGTTGGTAATTTTCGTGTAGGACACGGTAATTACATCGCCGGCGTTCAGATTGGCAATATTGTGTGTCCACAAGCCGCCCGAGTGGGACATTCGCACATTCATCTGCGCGCCGCCATTAATCGAATAGTGCACATCCACAATATCGCCGCCGGTGAGCCGCGCCTGTGCCGTGTTGCCATCCAGCTCCACCACACATCCGTTATCGCAATTTGCGGCCTGCCCGAACACCGCAAGCTCCCAGATGGAATACCCCCACTGGTTTCCGGCACTGCGGCTGATACCCTGAATGCGCACATGCCGGTAGATTCCATCGACATTGACCGTGTCCGTGCGGTGCCCGAAGACACCACCGGTCTGAACACTCAGTGTGCTCCAGTCAACACCATTATTGGACCCCCAGATCTCGTAAGTATCCGGATTGGCCGCTTCCCAGAAAATTTCTACCTGGTCCAGGTCGTAGGCCTGCCCGAGATCAACGGCAATCCAGGATGGGTCTGTCTGCGCGGCCGACGCCCAGCGAGTGCCGTTGTTGCCATCGATCGCGTTGCTTGCGGGGAGGTCCGCGGTACTGGCAGAAATACTGGAGCCTGTCGCCAGATTGGTATGCTGTGCCGCGGCGGGAAGCGGTAACACGAGTGACAGGGCAATCGCGCTGCTTGTGATCAGGGAACGTGCGGGCACCGACAGGGTGCTCCGCCATGTGGGGAGTAGACGCATGGTCAAACCTCGCTTCATCGTTATTCTTGATTATTGGAGTGCGAGCGCTGTAGCTCTCATCTCAGTACATCGCGAGGTTGAAGCTAGTTTCTTTACTAAGTTCCCGTCGTCCCACTTTATGGATTTTGAAAATATGACCCACCTGAGAAACCATTTCGGCGCAGACTTGCGCCGAATCCATCACATTTTCTCAGGCGCCATGGACTTACAGTAATGACCAATGAATTCCATATGCTGCGGCCAACCCTCAACGGTGCCGCGAACCTGGCTGCGGATACCCGCAAGGAATTTATCCAGTTCAGCTGCGCTCATCATATCCGCAATCGGGTGATAACTTTGCGGCATAATTCCCTGCCCGAGCATAACCTGCAGCCAGGATGTCTCTCCAAACAACTCTTCTCCGTATTTATATACACGGCCACTTTCCCTGAACATGGCCATACGGTGCGCGAGTGAATCCGGAATATCCATTCCCCGGCAGTACCGCCAGAATTCGCTGTCTTCGCGGTCGGTAAGCTTGTAGTGGAGGATAATAAAATCCCTCACATTCTCCGTTTCGTCCAGCACCAACTTATTGAATTCTTCAACATCCACCTGCTTGATTCCATCCGCCGGAAACATGGTCATCAGACGAATGATGCTGCGCTGAATCAGGTGAATACTCGTAGACTCCAGCGGCTCGATAAACCCGCTGGACAACCCGATCGCCACACAGTTTTTATTCCAGTGCTTCCGGCGGGTTCCAGTGCGGAACGGAATAACCCTGGGCTCGGTCAGCGCATCACCCTCGACATTGTCCAGTAATTGCCGCCGAGCCTCATCGTCCGATTGATAATGGCTGCAGAAGACCAGTCCATTCCCGGTACGCGTCTGCAGTGGAATTCGCCACTGCCAACCGGACTCACGGGCGATGGATCGTGTATAAGGCACCGGGCTGTGACTTTTGGTGGTTTGCACGGCGACCGCGCGATCACAGGGAAGCCAGTGACCCCAGTCGTGGTAACCGGTGTGCAGCGCCTTGTCGATCAGCAGGCCGCGGAAACCCGTGCAATCGATAAACAGATCACCTTCGAGTCGCTCGCCGTTCTCCAGATTCAGTGCCTGTATATCGCCAGTTGCGTGATCCAGCTGCACGTTGCGAATCTTTCCCTCAATCCGTCTGGCCCCAAATTTTTCCGCAAGCGTTCTCAGATACTTTGCGTACAGGCTTGCATCAAAATGATAGGCATGTGTGCGCTTCCTTTGTCCACCTGTAGCAAATCGGCCCTGGCGGGCAGCGTAGTGCTCGACACAGTAATCGCCGATTTCATGCTGGATTCCCTGCTGTAATCCCTTCACCCAGAAGTGGCTGAAATTACACGCCCAGCAATCCTGTCCGGCATCACCAAATGAATGAATATAGTCCTGCCCGACATCCTTCCAGTTCTCAAACGATATCCCCAGCTTGAAGGTAGCGTTGGTGAAGGCCATTACCTCGCGCTCATCGATACCGAGCAGCTGGTGAAACAGGTGCAGGGAAGGAATGGTGGCCTCACCTACCCCTACGGTGCCAATCTCTTCCGATTCCACCAGGGTTATATTGAGGTTTTTTCCCAAAAGTTTCGCCAGGGCGGCCGCAGTCATCCAGCCTGCCGTACCGCCACCAGCGATGACCACATTGCGAACCCGTTGCTTGCTTTTCATTACATCTCTCACGTTTTCTTTATTGTTTTCTTTATTTTTTTAGCGCTTCAGGTCATTTTGAAGTTTTGCCCGCAGTTGCATCGCAGCTTCCAGCGAGAGGGGCTGCTCCAGAACACCGCGGCGCCCCGCCGGAATATGCTCGGAAGCACCGTCTTCCGCGTCAAAAATATAGTAGTCAAACAATGCCTTCCACGCCTTGCGCTGATGCGCGGGTAAATTGCGCAACCCGAGCACGGCATGTAACAGTGCATTGGTGGGCCTTCCCATATGGGCTTCGGAATCCCGCCACCAGTGGGTATAGAGTACATTGAGGTTGCCCAGGCTTTCCACGTGATGCCACCACATACCCGGAATATACAATGCATCGCCCGCGTCCAATTCTGCCACCAGCGCATGGTCGAGTGCGGTACGAAATCGCGGGAACCGTTCGAAGTCAGGCTGGTAAAAATCCACCAGGCTCACTTCCTGGCCACCGGGCGCGAATTCCAGCGGGCCGGGGTATAAATTACTGATTTGTTCCGGAGGTAACAGGGTGAAGCGACGTTTCCCGGCGATATTGCACGCGAGGTTATTCGGAAAATCGTAGTGTGCGGCCACCCGTACCTTATTGCCCAGCCACAGGGACCCTACCGGTGAAACCGACCGCACACCGGCATCGTTGACCTCGGCGAACGTCGGAAACCAGTGCCCCACTTCACTGGAGGGCATATAGCGCATGGGTGTATTGGGCTGGCCCGAATCGGCAAGAATTTCGTCGAGTAAGATACCCAGATCCGTTTGCCGGACCTGGAAATTGAAGCCACTCATGTCCTCGTTGTAGAACACCCGGCCGCCGGTCTCCGATTTTCCGTAGCAGCCATTGATCGGATGGCCGCTATAGTGACCCAGTAAATACTCGGCAACAGCGCGATCCGATTCCTTCGCCGCGACAACCGAAGGAAAGTGAGCGCAGTAACCGCGCAAAACAAGTGGGCGCGTCACTCCGGCGAGATATTCCAGAATATTGCCCGAGTGCACACCCCGGACTTCACTCGCCGCAGTAACACCCGCATCCTCAATACATGGAGCTTCCAAGGTTCACCCCCTCAGTGCGCCGTGAGACGTCGGTTCTTTTCGTCAATCAGACGTCGCATCTGGGACTGGGAAGCCATGACCATGTAGATGGCCTCGAGGAACCCGGCACCATGCAGTTCCTGCAGGTCTTCCGCATCCAGCGCCTTCAAGCGCTCTTCATTGATGGTATAGAAGCCCTTAAGCTGATTGGTCTCACCATTATTCAAGGTCACCTCCAGCGTAAATGGTTCCAGTAATCCATGTACCTGCAGGGTGCGTACGAACTTTTCGCCCTGCTCTATCCCCTGATGTACCGCCTCCAGCATGTCTGCAACGCGATCCAGGTAGGGGGTATTACCACCGTATTCAAGAAACAACGCTTCTCCACGGACGCGATTGACCCGGGGGTTATCCAGGTCGATATGAATTACGCGCCGGCTTTTCTGCACGCCATCCTCAACGTGGTGCTGGCGGCCAATCATGAAGGGCTCGCGACGAATGGCCAGTGGAATGTATGACGCATCCCATCCGCACTCATTCAGGAACAGGTTCTCCCCGGGCTGTAGCCCCAATAGCGCCAGAGGAAAAAAATTACCACTGCGCGCATCTTTCTGGAAAAAGATCGGGTACTGCCCCTGCAGTGCGCGAAACTCCAGGGGAAACGTCAGTGCGAACCATTGATCATCGCCAAACGCTGCGGAGCGCTCGGTCACCACCCGCAATTCGCGGTGATCCACATTGTTCAGCAATACTGCATTCGTCATCGTGCTTCTCTCACCGTTATTGTTTTTATCTGATGTAAGACTCTTTAGCCAAAAAAGCCGCTGCTCCTCTGGGAACAGCGGCTTTCCTTTGCTTTAGCAAACCATCCTGTGAAGGCGCTTAGAAGGCGTAGCGTGCGCCGAGCTGCCAGCGTTCACCACCTTGATACAGTCCCATCAACTGGTACTTGTCGCGGCCGTGCACACGTACATACTCGTCGGTTACGTTGATTCCTTCGAGGAATACCTGCATACCTTCGATTTGCGGAATCTCATAACTGATGTTCAGGTCGATCTGACTGTACGCCTCAACATACTGCGGATGCTCACCAGTATCCTGACCGCGGGCACTCAGGAACTCATCTCGCCAGTTATAGGCGATACGCGCCTGGAAACCATTTTTCTCGTAGAAACCCACCAGGTTGGCGGAATCACTGAGGCCGATCATGGATTCCTGGTCCATGATCAGGAACGGATCGTAGGTCAGGTCGGAATCCACAATGGTGTAGTTCGCCTGCATACCGAAACCGGATTGACCGAAGAAGTGCTGAACCGCCAGCTCCATACCGTCGATGGTGTTGTCGAGTTCACCATTCACCGGCTGACTGATGCGGAACACCATGTCGTTATCGGTTTCCGGATTACCGGTGATCTGCACGGTGTCGATCTCACCCTCGTCGGTGTAAGTCACATTGACGTAGGGGCTATCGGCGTAGTTCTGCGCGATGTATTCATGAATGGAAACATCGGCACCCGCTGCAATTGCGGCCCGGGCCTCATCCACCAGCGCGCCATCGGACGGATTGGGGATATTGAAAATGGTGCTTTCGGTGATACCGCCACTAATGAAGTTGGACACTTCCTTGCGGAACAACCCGACGGACGCGTAACTGGTGTCGCCGTAGTAGTACTCAAGGGAAAGGTCGTAATTCAGGGACTCAAACGGCTTCAGGCCCGGGTTGCCGGAGGAGCCTCCGCCAATACCACTGTTCGCCTGACCACCAACGGTGGTGCCACCCTTGATGTCGTTGTAGCCCGGGCGAGTGATCGCCTCACTGATCGCCGCGCGCGCGACCACTTCATCGGTCAGGTCGATACTGAACGCAAGGCTCGGCAGTACGTAGCTGTATTCGCCGGTCTGGGTCAGGTAGTCCCGTGCACCGTCACTGCTGGTCAGCACAACTTCGGTACCACCAGACCAGGTCGCGGTGTCGTAGGTGGGCACGATGGAGGTGGATACCACTTCGGTTTCTTCAAAACGCAGCCCGGCATTCACGCGATAGGGCATGCCGCGTAGTTCGGAGCGGAAGTTGTACTGGGCGTAGGCGGCGTTGGTAGTCTCCACCGTGGTGCGGTCGGTTTGCGAACCCCAGTCGGTAGAGGCACAGAATGCCGTACCACAATCCCCCAGCGCAGTGGCCTGGGACAGATCCGTGGGATCATTGCCGAACTGCTGCTCGGCGATCGCGCGCACGGCATTGAAGTCCCAGGCAAAATACGTATCGAGGGCGGTCTGGTTGCCATCGATCTCGGAGAAGTCACCCCAGGACATGTCGAATTCGTCCGACAGATCTTTCGCGGTGAACAACTCGTCCGGGAGATCGGCCGGGCTGCCGGCACCACCCCAGCTGTTGCGCTGTACAAAGGTTTCCTGAGACGTATTGCTGACTTCCTGGCGGGAAATACCAAAATCGATATCGCTCGACGCATTCAGCTCGAAATTACCGCCGAAGCGGAACTGGTCGATTTCTGAGTGATCGCGGTTGTTCTGGAATACAGAACCGGTGACCAGGATATCCGATGCATTCAGGCCATTTTCGGTAATGACATGCAGTGCCGGCAGGTCCTGAGTGAAATCGATGGTAGAACCCTGGCGCACCAGCGCCGCCAGACTCAGGGTACCGCCGGTGCCCCAGGGGCTGTCCGGGCGGCGCTCGGCTTCAGAGTGCTGGGCATCAAGTTCCAGGCTCAGGCGGTCGCTGGCCTGCCACTCGAGATTCACGCCGAACATGTCACCTTCAAACACCTCGGCGGTGCTGCCGCCGCCCATGGCCACGTCACCACCAGTGCCGAATTCGGAGTAGATGATCGGGGAAGAGATGGGGCCGTCGGTCCAGATACCTTCCTGGCTTCCCCCCCACTCACCCCAGGTGTGGTACACGGAAATATCGTTGAACTGTTTGGCGATCTTGTTCTGGTAGTAGTTGTAGTCAACAGTCGCGGTCACGTCTTCGTTCGGCGCCCATTGCAGTACCAGCTGCCCGTTGGTGCGCTTGCGCTGCTGCTCTTCAAATTTGTACACCAGGCTGCGCGGGGCGGAGTAGATGTCACCCTCACCCGGGCGGTTTACCTGGCCTTCCAGTGGCAGGAACCCACCCCAGTCGTTGCTGTTGGTCTGGCCCTCGGCACTCATCCAGCCGGGGGTGGTGGACTGGGAGCTGCCGCTTTCGCGCTCGGAGATATTACCGGAAATGGCCACACCGAATTTGCCATCGGCAAAGGTATCGGAATAGAAGCCGCTGAATTCGGGCGTCATATCCGCATCATCGGAGGACTCATCAATCACACCTTTGGCCGCAAAGCGGATGGTGCGCTCGGGAGTTTCCAGCGGACGCGCGGTCAGCAGGTTGATGGTCGCACCCATGCCGCCGGACGGCAGCGTGGCATCGCTGGTTTTGGCCACTTCCACACCGGTCACCATGTCGGAGGCGATGTTCTGGAAATCAAACGAGCGGCCACCGGTGGTACGCGCCAGCTGGCGACCGTTCAGGGTCACCAGGTTGAAGTCAGGACCCAGGCCGCGCACAGTGACCCGGCTGCCTTCGCCGTTGACACGGTCAATGGAAACACCGGAGATCCGCTGCATAGATTCCGCCAGGTTGGTGTCGGGGAACTTGCCGATATCTTCCGCGGAGATGGCATCCACAACACCCTGGGCGTCGCGCTTGGTATCCATGGATTTATCGAGACTGCCGCGAATACCCAGCACCACCACTTCTTCCAGTGCTGCATCTGCTTCGGTTTGAGCCAGGGCGCCGCCGCTTACACCCGCGAGGGTGGCGATGGCCACCGCAATAGAATTCTTCTTGAATCCGGTCATTCTGTTCATGGAGTTGTCTCCCCCATCGTCACGTCATTTTATTTATTGGTTTTCGCCAGGGTGGGTACCACTTGAGACCGCAACAGGATAACCCGATCTGGCGCGAGCCTATACTCCCGCTGCGCGCCAAATTGCGTCGTCCCACCTTGGGAAATTGGTGAAAAATGGACTATCCCACCTTGATTCCCGCAAAGCGGGAACGGGAAAGCACTTACTTTTCAATGACTTACGAGAATGACGCGCTTTTGCACCAGCGTGAGCCATTTACAGCACCAGTGCGGGGCGAGAAGCGGGGAGCAACTACTGCCTACTGATCAACCCTTGACGGCACCGGCCGACAACCCGGATATCAGGAAGCGCTGCAAGGCGAGAAACAGGAGCATAACGGGCAGAGAGACGAGAATGGAGCCGGCAGCAAAGTACCCCCACTCGGAGGCGTAGTCGCTGACAAAAAAACGCAGGCCTACCGGAACGGTGTAGAGGGATTCATCATCCATAAAGATCGAGGCGAGAATAAACTCGTTCCACGCGGTCATGAATGCGAACAAGCCGGTAACCGCAATGGCGGGGCGTGCCAGGGGCAGGATGATTCGGATAAAAATGGTCCAGTGGCTGGCACCGTCGAGCAGTGCGGACTCTTCTATCTCAAACGGCAGCGTGTCGAAATACCCTTTCAGCATCCACACACAAAATGGCAGAGCGGTAATGGAGTACACCAGGATCAGCCCCAGCCAGGAGTTCCCCAGCCCCAACCACTGCACCACAATCACGTAGAGCGGTATCAACATCAGCACCGCGGGAAACATCTGGGAAATAAGGAACAACATCATGCCGCGCTGCCGACCGGCGAAGCGAAAGCGGGAAAATGCATAGGCCGCGGTGCAGCTCAGGGTCAGACCAATAGCGGTAGTGGCCATGGCAACCACCAGGCTGTTGCCGAGCCAGCGAAGAAACGGTTGCTCGGTCAGTACCGCGCGGAAGTTGGCCAGAGTCCACTGTTCCGGCAGCGGAATCAGGGCCATTAACTGCTCGGTAATACTGGCGTCTTCCGTCAGTCGCACCAGGGTCAGGGACTGCTGGCCGGAGAAGGCGAGGCTGACAACCCACAACAGCGGATAGATCACGATCAGCGAGGCGAAAATCAGCAGCGCGAAACGGGCGCTGCAAATATCGCGCAGCAGCCGCTTGCCGCGCAGGCTGACCCTTCCGGGCATAGGTCCGGCTTCTCTTGCGGTAGTCACCGCGCGCCCTCCATAGTTCGGCTCACGCGCACCTGCCACATGGCATAGCAGAACAGCAATGCCAGAATCACCATGGAATAGGCCGCGGCGTAGGCGTACTGGTATTTTTCAAAGCCAATTCGGAACGCCTTGGTGATCAGAATATCGTTGGCACCCGCCGGTGCGCCGTCGCTGACCAGATAAATGACGTTGAACATATTGAAGGTCCACACCACCGACAGGATCACCGCCGGGATCAGCACCGGTTTCAGCAGCGGCAGGGTAATCGCGCGGAACTGGAACCAGCGTCCGGCGCCTTCCACCCGGGCCACCTCATACAGTTCCCGCGGAATGGATTGCAGGCCGCCTAAAATGACCACCATCATAAACGGGATACTCAACCAGACATTGGTCACCAGCCCGGTAAAAAAGCTCGCGCCGATGGAATCGAACCACGCCACCGGCGCCAGCCCGAGCACCTGCAGGCCCTGATTGATCACGCCGAATTGCGGGTGGAACATGCCTTTCCACACCAGCGCGGTAATGTAGTTGGGAATGGCCCAGGGCAGAATCAGAATCAGGCGGAACCAACTGCGCCCGAAAATAGGCCTGTCCAGGGCAAGCGCCAGAATCAGCGCCAGCCCCACTGCAAGCACCACATTGCTGGCGGTCCACAATACGGTGATCAGCAGCGTCCAGTAAAAATTATCGAAGTCCAGACTGCGCTCGCTGCCCTGCCCCCGCCACAAGTGAAAATCACCGAGAATCGCTGCGTAGTTGTCCAGCCCGACAAACCGCGACCACAGGGGGGCGTGCTCATTGAATACCGTAGTATCGGTAAACGACAACAGCAGGCCGTACAGCAGCGGGAAAAAGACCAGTACCAGCATGCCGACCATGGCCGGCAAGATATAAAGGTAAGCGGTTCGGTTGGTCTGCCAGCTCGCCATCAGGCGCTTGCGATAACGGTGCCAGCCCCAGGCCGCGAGCACCATCAGTGCAACTGGAATCGCCCACAGCCAGATTGGCATCTGCGCCGGGGTTTCACCCCGTCGGCGGGAGCGCTCCAGACCCGCGAGGTCCGCGCTCAGTTGCCGCTGAAGTTGATGCATCTCCGCTTCCGGCTGCGCCACACCCTTGACGACTTTTTTCAACGCATTTTCCAGGGGAACCCACAGCAGGGTCATGGCCGGCAGATTGGGAATCGGCACCGTGTGCTCCAGCTGGCGGCGAAACGCCATGGCCACATGGTTGGTTGCGATACTCGGGTGTTCAAACGCACTGATATTCGCCGGTAGCTGTCCCCCCTCGATGGCCATGATCTCCGCGGAGGCGCGGCTGGTGAGAAACTCCATCAGTGCCACGGCCTGTTCCGGGTGCTGTGACCAGGGCGACAGGAACAGCCCCTCAACCGCCACCCAGGGTGACAGGGGTTTACCGCTCTCGCTGTTGAGCGGTAGCGGTGCCACCCGGTAATTCACCTGCGGAGAGATTTCCCCCAGCATCCAGGGGCCACTGATCACCATCGCCGCTCGCCCCTGATTGAACAGGTCCGTCACCAGCGTGCTGCTGGGATCCTCCGGCAATATCCGGTCGTGGCGCGCCCAGCGCGCGAGCATCTGCAGCGAGGCAATATTGGCCGGACTATCCAGATCCAGGTTGCCACCGCGATCAAACGGGCCGCGCCCGAAACTGTTCATCAGAGCGCCGTGAAAAAAGGGTTCGGTGTAGCTGTAGGCGAGGCCAAAGCGCCCGACAGCGCGGTCGGTGTGGCGCAGCGCCTCTAGCACCATGGCGTCGGTTGTGGGCGGCGGCGACTGCGCCAGGTCGGTATTCATGATCAGCGCGGGGCTTTTGAACGCGAACGGCAACCCGTAGAGGTCGCCCGCAAAGGTCATCGCATCCAGCAGGTTTGCCGGGAAGCGCCGCAGTAAACGCTCACTCACATAGCGATCAATTGGCTCTACGGTATGCCCCGAGCTGGCCCACCCGCCGAGACGATCGTGGGCAAAGACAAACAGGTCGGGCCCCTGCCCCCGGGGCAACGCCGCGGATAACTTGTCGGCAAAGCCACCAAAGGGAACCGCCAGCGCCTTGACCTGTACCGCGCTCTGGCTGCGGTTGTAATCTTCAATACGCTGTTCAAAAGCGGCGCGCTCGGCCCCGCGGTAGCTGTGCCAGAGAACGAGAGTCTCCGCCCCGTGGGCAGGGGCGGCGCCCACCAGCAACAGCGGCAACAACATGGGCAACAACATGGGCATCAGCAGGGAAATTCCCCGGCGCTTTCTGCACGGACGATTCAGCACGTGTGCACTCCGGTGCGAACGCCATCACCGCGAATGCGCTGCTGGCTAGTCCCATCAAATAGGTACACCGCGGCGGGATCGAACGCGAGCTCCAGCGTGTCGCCGAGGACAAACATCCGCAGCCCCGGTAACCGGGCCACCAGCTGTGAGTGACCGGCACGCAGGTGCACCAGCATTTCCGCACCGAGGCTTTCCACCAGTTCGATCTCGCCCTTAAGCCGCGGCCAGTTTGCCGGCGCGCTGGCCGCGGTCACGAGTTTTTCCGGGCGCAGCCCAAAAACCAGTGTGCGATTCAGCCCTTTCAGCTGCGGGCGCGGCAACTTGAGCAGGTCACAGGTGAGCTGGGTGCCGTCATTCGTCACCGCGAGCAGATTCATCGGCGGCGAGCCCATAAAGCCTGCGACAAAGGTATTGTCCGGATCGTTGTAGAGCTCCAGAGGCGTGCCCACCTGCATCAACTCGCCCCGATCGAGGATGGCAATGCGAGTGCCGAGCGTCATCGCCTCCACCTGATCGTGGGTAACGTACACAGAGGTGGTTCCCAGCTGGCGGTGCAACCGGTGAATGACACCGCGCATCTGTACCCGCAGCTCGGCGTCAAGATTGGACAGCGGTTCATCGAACAGGAATACCTGGGGATCGCGCACCATGGCACGGCCCAGGGCCACCCGCTGATTCTGGCCGCCGGACAACTGGCCGGGCTTGCGCGCGAGCAGATCCGACAACCCCAGGGTCTCGGCGGCATCCCGCACCCGGCGATCAATGCCCAGCTTGGGGAAATTCCGCACCCGCAGGCCAAATGCCATGTTTTCGAACACGGACATATGTGGGTAAAGGGCGTAATTCTGGAACACCATGGCGATGTCCCGGTCCTTGGGCGGCAGGTCGTTGACCCGGTGACCACCGATATACAGGTCGCCACCGCTGATGGATTCGAGCCCGGCAATCATCCGCAGGGTAGTGGATTTGCCACAGCCGGACGGGCCCACCAGCACCATAAATTCGCCATCGCGGATCTCCAGATCCAGTCCGGGCACGGTTGCGGGACCATCGTCATAGCGCTTGCTGACGCCGCTGAACTCTATATTGGCCAATGGGACGGGTCTCTCTTATCGTCGATATACAGCTTTTATTATTGTCTTTCTATCGCTGGCAGGATTCTCTACCAGATACCGGATTGTGCCCCAGAAACATCGCCGCCGCCTCCCCCCCATGACACACGGATTGGCCAAACCAAACCCGATCATTTGATGTTGCACACAATCCTACACCGTCCCGCCTGATCCTCCAGTGGCACCGCACAGGAGTTCGCAGGCGTCGCCCGCCACAACTCATGTGTCCTCCCGCGACGAAACCCGGAGGACAAATACGCCCCGCACAGCGTTCTGAAACATTTGTACTAGATTTAACGGGCGCAGATGTACCGCGTTGTAGTCGATAAGTATTTATAAGGACTCAGAGATATGCGCCAGGCCCCAATTGCGGCTTTTATTGCAACATTTGGCGTCACCCTCGTGACTCTATCTGCCTGTTCGGTAAAACCGACCGCCATGGACGACGCCACCATAGATCAACGCGCGAGTGGTGACTGGCAAACCGCCTTCGGCAATCAACAACCGGTCACCGGCCCCATCGATCTCAATGAAGCCATTGCGCGGGCCATCGCCTACAACATGGACAATCGTCTCAAGCTGATGGAGGCGGCGGTCGCCAACCGCAACCTGAGCCTGTCGCGCTGGGACATGCTGCCGGAAATTGCCGCCAGTGCCGGTTACAACCACCGCAACAAACAGCACTTCGCCAGCAGTGAGGACGTAAACGGCAACGAATCACTCGCCCAGTCCACCTCCCTGGATAAAACCTACAGTACCGCCGGGCTGGAGCTGTCGTGGAACGTGCTCGACTTCGGTATCAATTATCTCTCCGCCAAACAGGCCGCCGATGGCGTGATGATTGCAATCGAGCGCCAGCGCAAGCTGATGCACAACGTGATCATGGACGTGGAATACGCCTTCTGGATGGCCGCCGCCGCCCAGCGCGCCCAGGGGCAACTGCCCGGGCTGATCGAACAGACCCGGCGCGCACTGGAAAAATCCCGCGAGAGCGCCGAGCGCGGGTTGCGCCAGACCGAGGCCAGCCTGGCCTACCGTCGCGACCTGCTCGACCTGATGCAGCAGCTGCTAGCGCTGGAAGGCGATATGCACAACGCAAAGATGGAACTCGCCTCGCTGATGGGGCTCCCCCCCGGCACTCAGTTCGCGGTCAGCGCCGCATCCAGCGATGTACTGCGCAGCCCCTTCGCGGAAATGAGTGTGCTGGAGCTGGAGCAATACAGCCTGCGCAACCGCCCGGAACTGCTGGAAGAGGATTACCGCGAGCGCATCGCCGCAACAGAAATCCGCAAAGCATGCCTGCAGTTGCTGCCCGGCCTTGAACTGCGCACCGGGTATTTCTACGACGACAACAGCTACCTGCTGTACAACGATTGGGCCGAAAGCAGCCTGCGCCTGACCTGGGATTTACTCGGCACCGTGGTCGCCGGCCGCGACCTGATCGGATACGCCCGCGACAATGAGCGCCTCGGTGACGTTCGTCGCGCCGCATTGACCGTGGCGGTGCTCACCCAGGTCGACCTCGCCTACAGCCATGTAAAACGCGCGCAACTCAATCACGGCTATGCGCTGGAGCTGGCGGATATCGACCGCCAGATGGCGAGCCAGTCCCGCGCGCGCTGGCAGTCCAGCCAGGGAACAGAGCTCGAAAATATCCACGCGTCTACCCAGGCATTGCTTTCCAGCGTACAGCAGGACGTAAGTTACGCCGACTGGCGTAGCGCCAATAGTCGACTCAGCAACGCGGTGGGTTTCCAGCCGGAGTTTTATATCGATTACCGCCAGCCGCTGGAAGTGATCGAACAGCAGGTCGCCGACATGCGCACCCAGAGCGCCAGCATGGAACTGCTGCCAATCGGTGGCTACAACCCGGAGGGCGTGGAGAAGCGCGAAGCTGAAATCCGTGAAGACGGGCAAGCCGCAGCGCACTGGTAAACGCCGCAGACTTTTACCGGGGCTTTTCCAGAATCCTGAAGTTCAGCAATTTTCAGTAATTGAAGGTCACTCACAGCGTTGATGTGGCTGCGACAGATGTACAGGTGGTACCCGTCATGCAAATCCGAACCGTTATTTCCACGGTGCTGCTGGCAACCTGTGTGGCAATGGTCAGTGCCGGTGGCTTCGCTCAAACCACGGGCGAGCCACGCACCAACAGGGACCAGAACACCGCCCCCGCCAAGCTCAACGCACTCAGCCGGGTGCAGCTATCCAGCGAACTTGCCGCGCGCATCATCGAAGTCCATGTGCGCGCGGGCGACCGCTTCAACAAAAATGATCTGCTTGCACGTTTCGACTGCACAGAACTGAGAGCCGAACTCGAAGGCGCCGAATCCCAGCGCGCACTTGCGCGCCGCCAGCTCGATGCCAATATTTCACTGCGCCAGCTGGGCGGCAATATCAGCGAACTGGAAATGCTGCAGAGCGAGGCACAGCTGGCAGAGACCACTGCCAATGCCAAGGTGCTCACTCACCGCAACAGCCTTTGCGAAGTGCGCGCCCCCTTTGATGGTTATGTCGTAAGCCGCACGGTGGAACCGCACCAGCGCACCGAAGTCGGCGCACCACTGTTCGAGCTGGTCGACAACCGCGGGCTGGAAGTCGAAGCCATCATTCCCTCTGCGTGGCTCGCCAAGCTCTCCCTGGGTGACAACTTCCAGGTCATGATCAATGAAACCGGTCTGACCTACTCCGCCACCTTGCAGCGCATTGTCCCCGTGGTTGACCCGGTAACCCGTACCGTACGGGTCATCGGTGTTATTGATTCCGGCGAAGACTCAATAAATACATCCCGGCTGTTGATTTCCGGTATGAGCGGCGAAGCCCGGTTCCAGCGGGCGAAAAGCACGAGCGACCTCCTCGCCGGCGGCTCCGGTAAGAGCGATCATCGCGGAGCCAACTGAGATGGATGCAAAGCTACTGGAGAAGCTCAACGGATTTCTGTCCCTGCAAAAAAAACTCCGTGACGCAGCCGATGAACAACAGATTGGCCGCATCGTCTGTACCGATAGCCAGTCCCTGCTCGCGTTTGATGCCTGCCTGTATTTCAGCGGCCCTCAACTGAATCTTGCTGCGGCATCCAATGTCACCAGTGTTGACCCGACCAGTAGTGAAGCACAGCGCTGGCGCGGTGAAGTCAAGGGTTATATTGGTGAGGCACGCAAGCAAGCGTCTCCGCACACACCGGTTCAGGTGGAGATACATACCGCGGGTGACGCACCGCCGGAGGCTTCCGCCACCCTCAACGCCCGAACCCTTGCACTGTTACCCATCGAAAAAAACAACGGGGACCTACTGGGCTGCCTGGCCCTGTTGCGCGCGCGCAAACTCTCACCTCAGGAGCAGGAGATTTTCCGGGAAATCGGTGCGGCACTGTGTCACGGGCTGCTGGCCCTGCGGGGGCAGAAACAAGGGTGGTTAAAAAAATGGCTGGGGCGCCGTCCGCTGATCGCCGCGGCAGCAATTGCAGCGATCTGTGTAATCCCGGTGCGCCAGAGTGTTCTCGCTCCGGCCTCTCTGGCGGCCATAGAGCCGCGTATCGTGTCCGCGCGCACCGATGGCGTGATACGTGAAATCAATATTCCACCCAATGCGCCGGTACACAGCGGCGACCTGCTATTTACCCTGGAAGATGCTGAGGTCAACGCAGAGATCGATCGCGTACAGCAGGAAATTGCCCTGTACAGCGAACGCCTGCGCATGACACGCCAGTATAATTTTCAGCAGACCTCCGCCGGCCACAAGCTTGCGGAAGCGGAAACCGATCTATCCATCCGCACCCTGGACCTGGAATTCCAACAGGCACAGCTGGACAAAACCCGCATACGTGCGCAGGCCTCCGGCGTGGCCATATACACCGACCGGGCGGAATGGATCGGCCGGCGGGTGCGCGCCGGTGAAAAGGTAATGGAGATCGTGCAGCCGGATGCGCGCCAGATCCAGATAGACCTGCCAACCCGCGATGCGATCCGCCTTCCGCCCAATGCGCGAGTGGTGTTTTATGCGGAGTCCGACCCACTCGCTCCCATCGAAGGAGAACTGCACTACCACAGCCTGCTGACCAGTGAGGGCGAGAATCTGCCGGCGAGCTACCGACTGCTGGCGACCATTGGGCAGGATCACGCCCAGATCCATATCAATACCCGCGGCCATGCGCGGGTATACGGTGCACGGGTGCCGCTGATCTATTATCTGCTGCGCCGCCCGCTGGCCTCCGCCCGTCGCTGGGCCGGAGTCTGACACCCGCAATGAGGTAACCGCACCGGTGCAGTCACAATCATTCGACGATCCAGCCTCCACCACCGCTAACGGAGATTCTCCGGGGAGCACACCGTGCACTTGCTGGGCACCGCTGCGCAGCGACCTGCAAATTCACCGCAGCAACGAGCAGGGCGACCAGCATCATGGGAATTTCGAGCATCATCGCTTTCACACCTGGCTACTATTCGACCCCTTGCGGGGCCAGTACCTGGAACTTGGCGAGCTGGAAGTACTGGTGCTGCAGCTCTGGCACCTGGGCAGTACAGAGAAGGTTGCGGCGGAAATTGCCGCTCAGCAGGGCTGCAAAATCGATCCACGGCAAATTGAATCCGTGGTGCGTTTTGTCAAAGACAATGAACTTCTGCAGACCAGTAGTGATGCGCTGTCTGCAAAGCTCGCATCGGTGAGCAGGGCACAGCAGCGGCTGGTGAAACTGCAAAAAAGCCTGTTCTGGCGGCGTCCGCTGTTTGTCCCCGACCTGAGCTGCCGGCTACTGTTGCCCCTCGCCCGCGCCACCGCCGCAGGCTGGTTTTACGCGCTGCTGGCGTGCACGGTGCTTTTCTGTGCCGTCTCTGTTGGTCAGCACTGGTCTGAATTTATTGCCTACTTCGACGCGGGCTGGAATCCGGTGGGCGCGGTCATTTTCTTTTTCTGCTATCTGCTGCTCAGCCTGGTGCACGAGTTGGGTCACGCCAGCGTAGCGCGCCTGTACGGCATCCGCGCCAACAGTATCGGCGTCGGGCTGATCGCGCTGATGCCAATCATGTTCAGTGAAATCACCGATGCCTGGCGCCTGCCTCGCAAAGCGCGCCTGCACATTTCCGCCGCCGGGGTAACCTTTGAGTGCGCCCTCGGTGTCGCCGCCGCGTTGGCCTGGTGCCTGCTGGACGACGGCCCACTGCGTGCGCTGATGTTTTACCTGTTTACCGCTTCGCTATTAACCACGTTGATGATCAACGCCAACCCGCTGATGAAATTCGACGGCTACTACCTGTTGAGTGATTACACCGGCGAAAAGAATCTTCAGCAAACCGCAAACACCAGCCTGCGTCACTGGATCTGGTCACGGCTGGTGCGCCACTACCCAGCCCCCTCCGGTCGCCGGCAACAACTGCTAATTCTGTTTGGGCTCGCCAGTCTTGTATATCGGCTGATGGTGTTTGCGTTTATCAGTTACGCCGCTTACCAGTTACTGTTCAAGGCCGCCGGCATACTGGTGTTCCTGTTGTGTATTGGCCTTTTGCTTTGCGTGCCCGCCTTCCGGGAGATTTCCGGTTTTCTGGGTTACCTGAAGGAGCAGAATTCCAGGCGCGACGGCGACCAGTCGAGATCACAATCGGGAGAGGAACTGATGCAGAGTTCACAGGGTAAGACACCACTGATTCCGCGTCTTTGCCGATGGTTAAGTTTATTCCGGCCCTGGGCGCTGCTCACCATCTTCACACTTCTCGCCCTGCTGCTGATCCCGTTACCCTGGCCGGTGCAGATTCCCGCGGCCACTTACTTCTCCGCAGAGCAGAAGGCCATGGCCCCCGCTGGCGCGACACTGGGCCGCTTCGTCAGGCGCGGAGAAGCGGTGACCGAGGGGCAGATCATCGCCGAGTTTCATAACGACGAGCTGGCCTACCGTATTGCCCGCACTCGCACCGAATTGAACCTGCTACAACGCCGCCAGCACAGCGATGGGTTTGCCGAAACCCTGGACGCCCTCGACGGGGTCTACCTGCAGGACCTGTTGAGCAAGCGCCAGTTGCTGCGCGCACTGGAAACCGAGCAGCGGCAACTTCAAGTTTCGGCACAAATTTCCGGCGTCGTGGACTGGGTACTGCCAGGGCTCGGTACAGATCAGTTTCTGGATCTCAATCAGCCGTTTTTGACCATCGCCGATCGTCGCAGCCTCGCGGGCCGCGCCTATGCGCAAGCACAACAGAATAAGCGTCTGAATGTTGCTGACACCGCAGAGCGGAAAGGCAGGCTGTTTCTCTCTGGCCAATGGCAACCGGTTCCGGTGACGGTACTTGCGGTGGAACAGATTGCATCGCGGCGCATCCAGGATCCGGCGCTCGCCTCCGTCAACGGCGGCCCTCTGCAATCACTGGCCGACGACCCGCGCCGCTCTGCCGAGGCGCTGCATTTGATTCTTTTTGATGTACCCCAAACGTCACGTGACGACGCCAGTTCGGGGCCATCCGTTCCGATGAGTGCCCAGCGTACCGGCCATCTGGTACTGCTTGGCGAGCCGGTAAGTCTTCTGCAATTGCTGACGCAGCGGGTTGCCGGTGTACTGATTCGCGAGAGCGGTGTCTGACCGCGCGCTGTAAGCACGATATTTTGAAGCAATTTTCCCGGCCATCAGGACGATGACCGACAGCTACCGCAAGGAAAGAGGTATTCCATGGAATTCAATGAGTTTTCCAGATCATCCCTGGCCAATGCCATTAGTCAGCACGGTCGCCGGCTCAGCAGCCTGCACCGCACCCTGGAAAAACGTGTACTACTGGATGCCTCGGTAGCTGCGGATGTCAGTCAGACGGTAAGTCCTGGCGATGCCGATACGGCGGACGGGAATGACATAACCCTGCGCAGCGACACACACAAAGACAAGCAGGAAAACAGCCAGCAGAGTTTTGCCGAGCAAATGTCTGCCGGACTATTAAACGCATCGCACGCGGCGAAAACCGAGCTGGTCGTCATCGATCTGCGACTCGACGATGCGCAAGCGCTGGTAGACGACCTGGTGCAGCAGTCTTCGGAGGTGAACACCCACGGCGACGCGATGCAGCTCACCATTGGCGAACGCAGTGTGACACTACTGACGCTCGGCGCCAGCAACACCCTGCAGACGGTCTCCGACCTGATCCAGCAAAGCGGCCAGACATTTGATGCCATTCACCTGATCTCCCATGGCGGTGCCGGCGGCATTGATGTCGGCGCGGACACCCTGTCGCTCGCCTCGCTGTCTGATACCGACTCCGAGGCCACTTACGAGCGCGCGCCTGAACAAGCAGGCAACAACCACCGCGCGCAATTACAGAGCTGGTCCAGCAGCTTGAGTAGCGGTGCCGATATCCTGCTGTACGGATGTAATACCGGCTACAGCCTGACTGGGGAAAAATTTATCGCGCAGATCGCGGATCTCACCGGTGCCGATGTCGCCGCCTCGGACGATGCCACCGGCAGTGCATTGCGTGGCGGTGACTGGGAACTGGAGCAGAACCGGGGAGATGTGGAAACCGATATTATTTTTTCCAAGCTGCTTCAAGGTTCTTGGGAAGGGCTGATGGTTGCCACCCCCACCGCCACGGTGGACGGGCCCAGTGAGGACTTTATCAACGAGTCCACCGATATGACATTCACCTTCGACAATGCCGGCGATACCACCGGTTACGGTCCGTTTATGGACATTGTCGTCGGACCCGGCCTCGAGGTTGATAATGTCAGTGGGCTGCTCGGTGCCAAGGTAGAAACCTACACCTATGAAAACGGCCAGTGGGTAGACAGTGGCGGTAATCCGGTGGACTACCACCCCTACGATTTCAATCAGACCGGGGATATTTCACTGCCCCCCGGTGAGGAGGGCGCGACCTGGTATGCAATCCAGCTGCCCTTCGGTTCGTTTACCCCGGACCAGCCCGCCTACGAACTCGATGTTTCCCTGCTGATTGATGAGGCTGCCGGCGCTATGGTGGGCGTGCCGATTCCAATTTATGTCCGCCCGGGATTTGCCTACGGCAACGACCCGCTCAATAACCCGGACACAGATCAGGCGATCGTGGCTCTGCCCATCGAAACCCAGATTACCCCCACGGTAATGCTGGTGGACAAAGTGGCGGTGGATGGCGACGGGGACAACGCATCGATCGGCGACGATGGCGAAACCGTTACCGGCCCCAGTGAGCCTGTCACCTGGCGAGTAAATGTGGACATCGCCAATATGTCCCCGGTGCAAAACCTCGTCGTCACCGAACAGATTCCGGAAAATTTCTACTACCAACCGGGGACCGTTAGCGTCGGTGGCGCAGTCGGCAGCACCCTGGTCGAAGGTACCGACTATACAATCTCGGAACCGCCGGTAGGGGCGCAGGTAGGTTCGGAACTGGTTGTCACATTTCTGACGCCCGTTGAGGGCACCCTGGCGGACAACGATATTGTTATCACCTATTCCGGTTACGTGCCGGAGGTGGATGCCAACGGCAATCCGATTGTGGTCAATGATGCGGCAGACGATGTGGTACTCAATACCGCATCCGCCACCGGTGTGTACGACAGCATGAATATCAGTGGCAGCGACGATGCACAGATCGTTGCCACCGCCAGCGCTCTGCAAAAAAATGTTTCCCTGGTGAACGACACGGGCACACCGGGCTATACCCCGGGGGATACGATCGAGTACACCCTGACCATGCAGGTCTCCGACTATATGTCGCTGGACAATCTGTCGGTAAGTGACCTGGTTGGCGACGGTATTGAAGTGGACCCCGCCTCTATTTCCATAAGCCTGTCACTCAATGGCAGCAATTTTGGCCCGTCGCCGGTGGCTGCGGGCAACTCCTCGGTCGTGATCAACGGTGATGGTTCCACCACTGTGGACGTGAATATTTCCCAGCAACTGATCGACCAGGGCCTCACCGATGGCAGCCTCGACGGCGATCTATTTGCCGATGGCGTCACCCAGGGTACTACCACCATCACCATCACCTATGAAGCGGTCATTCGCGAACAGTACGTGGGTCCCGGTGGCTCGGTCGATGCGCTGGATGTAATCGGCAACCAGGCAACACTCACCGCGACAGCGGTTTCCGCCAATGGTGAGACGGTAGAAAACAGCAGCAGCGAAGAAATCGTTATCCAGAGCGCAAACTCCAGTAAATCGGTATTCGCGGTCAATGACAGTACTGACCCAGCGGATCTCAATGACATCAGTGTGGGCGATACCGTTACTTTTGCCCTGGAAATCGACCTTGGTACCATCGACTTTGAAGGAATCAGTGTAACCGACTACCTGCCACTGCCTGTGTTTCTGGCACAGGCACCAACCTTCATCGATACCGGTAACGGCGCCAGTATTCCCGGGGTCAACGAGTGGGGGTTTGGCCCCAACACGGACTTCGGTAACTGGCCGCCCGGCTATCTCGACGGCTCCCGCACCACCACCAGCGCCGACACCGGCAACAATTCCATTACCTGGGATTTCGATCCTTCCAGTCTGGACAACTCCAATGGCGGCACCGTCCAGCTGCTATTCACCGTACAGGTACAGGATCAGCCCTTCACCGACGGTCTGTCGCTGACCAATGTTTCCTCCATTGCCATCACCAACACCAACGGCACCACGGTGCTGGATCCGGATGCGGTGCAGCTGGAGGTGTTGTCGCCGGAGCTGAGCCTTACCAAAGGCGTTGTCTCCACCAACAACAGCAATGGTGTGTTTGATCCGGACCCGAACGCGCCGGTGGATTTCGCCGAGCCCGGTACTGCTACAGCACCACCCTGGACTGGAGGGCTGATCACCAGTGATAACCTCGGCGCGATTCCTATCGACTCCAACCTCAGTGAGGTAGATGCCGGCGACCTGGTGCGCTTTGCCATCACCGTGGAAAATACCGGCGGCTCCGATGCGTTCAATATTGCAATCAGCGATATTCTTCCTCCCGGTTTCGACTACCCCGGTGGCAACGCGGCCGACCTTAATCTGCAGGTGTACACCGGTAGCGGGACTGCCCTCACGTTTAGCGGGGATCTGTTTGGCAGTGGCATCGTCATCGACGATCCTTCATCGACCGAGGGCGCACTAAACCAGGGTCGGGACCCGGACGCGAGCAATACCGCCGACGGCAGCAATATTATTGTTATTACTTATGACTTACAGGCCGTCAGCGATGTCCAGTCTAATCAGGAAATTATAAACACCGCCACGCTTGAAGCTTACGGTGGCGTGGATGAGGGCAACGATTACACCGAGGGTAACTCAAACGCCAACTGGCAGGACGATGCTGCGGTTACTATCCGTGCAAATACGGTGAGCAAATCACTGGATGGCACCAGCATTAATTCAGCAAACAATCTTGACGATGAGGCGGTTATCGGTGAAACCGCCGAATATACCCTCACCCTGACAATCGCCGAAGGTGAAACACCCAGCGCTTCGATACTGGACACCCTGGATCTGGGGCTGGAATTTCTCAATATCGTTTCGGTAAGCGCGTCAGGAGACATCCAGAATGGCAGCGGCGATCCCTGGAGTCAGAGTGACCTGATCGTTAACGAAAACGGCCAGCAGATTACCTTCGATCTCGGCGACCTTACCAACGTCAATCGGGATAACAGTAGCAGCGAAACCATCACCATCACCTACGAGGTGCTGGTACAAAATATTATTGAAAACCAGAGTGGCGACACGCTGAATAACCGCGCGGAATTTTCCTGGGACAGCACCGCTGATGGGGATGATAACCCCACTGTACAAGCGACTGCTTCGGCGGAAAATATTACGGTAATCGAACCGCAACTTCAGGTCGAAAAGACCTTTTCATCGGCGTCTTCGCGCATCGATGCGAATGACCAGATCGATTACACCGTGGTCATTTCCCACGCCAGCACCTCGGAAACCGATGCATGGGACGCGACCTTTACCGATACGCTGCCGTCTGAGCTGGGCGGCGTTACCCTGGTGAGCGCGACACTGGATGGGGTGGATGTATTTAACCGGTTCGTGGTGAACGGAAATACCATCTCCATGGCGACGAACCAGACCTTTGACCTGTTAATGGGACAAACCCTGACCCTGCAATTCTCCGCAACGGTGGACGCGTTTATTGTTCCCGGCACCACCATCACCAACGTCGCTTTTGCCGAGTGGACCAGCATCGATGGACAGGACCCGAATGAGCGCACCGGCGTTGACGGTTTGGGTAATCTAAACGACTACCGCGCAATCGGCTCCAATTCGTTCACCACAACATCCATTCTGGCCGAGGGAAAGCAGGTCACCAGCAGCTCGATAGAGGATCCGTTTAACGGCCTCACCGAAGTAGTCATTGGGGAAACCGCCAGCTATGAATCCGATTTCAATATTCCGGAAGGCGAGGTCCCTCTGGCCACCATTACCGACCTGCTGCCACCGGGACTGGAATTTGTCAGTCTCGACCAGGTGATTGTCGGCAGCAATATTACCTCCGACCTTCCGGGAGACCTGACGGATCCCGCTACCCTGAACCCTCCGCCCGAAGGTACCACCGGGGAAATTACCTTTTCCCTCGGCAACCTGACCAACAGTAATGCGAGTAACGACCCGGGTGCCAACACCATCGCCCTGCAGTATACGGTCAGAGTATTGAATGTCGCCAGCAATCAGGACGGAACGGTCCTGACCAACACCGCCACCTTTATCTGGGATTCCAATGACAACGGTGAGATCGACCCTGACGATCAGGCGGTTTCCCAGACCGCCGACATTACCGTGATCGAGCCTCGGTTACTGATCGATAAATCCGCGACCCCCAGTACGGGAGACAACGACGACCCAATCACCTACACCATCGTGATGGAAAACCCTGATGACGGCAGCAGCACTACCGCCTACGATGTTTCCTTCACAGATCAACTGCCGGACGAATTCGTAATTACAGGTTTCAGTGCAACGCTGGAACTGGCCGGCGGCAGCTCCGATGTCACCAACTTTTTCGTTCATGACGATGTAAATAATCGACTGTTAATCGATCCGCAATCGGAGCTGGATATTCTCCCCGGAACCACCGTGACTCTGACCATCACGGGCACACTCGCCAACACCATCGCGGGTGGAGAAATTTTCAATGACACCGACCTCCGCTGGAGCAGCCTGGATGCGGACGGCCCTGATGGGGACGCCGGCGAGCGCGATGGGAGTGACGGCGAGGGCAATGGGCTCAACAATTACGCCGTCAGTGATGACACCGTTATCACGGTAAATTCTCCCACCGTGGAAAAAGTGCTGGTTTCTACCTCGCAGAATGACGACCTCAATAGTGATAGCGAGGCCACCATCGGCGAAGTGGTTACCTTTTCGGTGACCGTTGCACTGCCCGAAGCCTCCATTACCGGGCGCATTACCGATGTCTATGGCCCAGGTTTCGAGTTCGTGGATCTGGTCAGCATTGTCGCCAGCGATCCGGATGCCGTGTCGATCGATTTGAATCAGGTCACCATGGTCAACGATGCCGCCAACAACACGCTAATCGTGGACTTCGGTACCGTGGAGAACACCGACACGGATAACAGCACCGTAGAAACCATTACGTTCACCTATCGCCTGCGCGTCACCGATATCCCCACCAATGTTCAGGGCACCACTCTCCCCAACGATGTGGAGCTGCAATTCGTTACCGACAATGAAGGCACCCTTGATGGCAGCGCCACTGCCAGTGCATCCGTCGATGTAGTGGAACCGCTGCTGATGATCGACAAGCAACTGCTGACCAGCCCCCCCCTGACACTGGGAGGGCCGGCACAGTACCAGATCACCGTGGAACTGGACCCGAATAGCGGCGCCGATGCGTACGACGTGGTCATTCGCGATACGCTTCCGCCCTTTATCGCTTCGGTAGACAATGTACAGATTGATGTGACCGGCGGCTCGCCGACGATTGTGGATAACTCCGCGGCGAACCTGCTGTCGATCAGTATCAGTGAAATCGACAGCACCACCACCGTCACCATCACCATCGATGCACGGGTAACCACCGATCCCGCAGCCATAGGTCAGACCACCACCAATACCACCGTTGCAGATTACACGTCACTGGATACACCCGAAGGCGGTAACGACAGCGATATCGAGCGTGAGTACAACGTCAGCGACCAGGTCTCCGCCGATATCGAAGCGGTCGACCTGTTCGTCACGAAAGACGACGGCGGAATCGATGCCGATAACCCCGCCGCACCCGGCGACACTGTTACCTACACCATCAATTACGGCAACCGCGGCAATCTCCCGGCCACGGGAGTGGTGATCACTGAAAGCCTGCCGGAATATGTCACCTATGACCCGTCTCTCAACCCGGGTTGGGTCCTGAACGGCGACACGCTGACGTTTGACGTTGGGAATCTTGCCGCCGGCGAGAACGGCTCCGTCAGTCTGGTAGTTACCATCATCGATCCGGTTCCGGCCGGTATTGAACAGACGAGCAATACCGTTTCCATCGACGGCGACGAAAGCAACGGATCCGACCCGACGCCCGATGACAATACCGATACGGATATCACCCCCATCGACGCAGCCCCGGACTATGTCGCGGTAAAAACCAACGACTTCACCAGCCCGGTGCAACCCGGTGATCCGGTGAGCTGGACAATCGAAATTAGTAACCAGGGCAACCAGGATGGCACCGGTGTTCTGGTCACCGATACCCTGCCCGACACCAGCCTGTTTACCAACTTCACCGCCAGCAACGGCGGTGTCATTGATTTGAACGCCGGCACCGTAACCTGGGACATCGGTGACCTCGCCGCCGGTGATTCCGTCACCCTGACACTCAGCGCCGAAGTGGTGGACTCGGTGCCGGTTACCATTCCCACGCAAACCAATACGGTGACCGTGGATGACGATGGCAACAACGGTCCGGATCCCACGCCGGACAACAATACCGATAATGCCGAGTTCGATATCACCTATGTGGATCTGTCCATCGACAAAGACGATGGCGGCGTTTCTGTGGAACCGGGTGATACGCTGGTATACACCCTGACTTACGCCAACAACGGCACCCAGGAAGCGACCGGTGTAGTCATTACCGAGACACTCCCCGACTACACTACATTCGATGCCACAAACTCGGACCCGCGCTGGGTGCAGAATGGCAATACCCTGACTCTGGATCTGGGTACCCTCGCTGCGGGAGAAACGGGCAGTGTCGACTTTGCCGTGATCTTCGACGACCCGATTCCATCGACGGTGACGCAAACCAGCAACAGCACCAGTATCGAAGATGATGGCGGCAACGGCCCCGACCAGAATCCCGACAATAATACCGACGATGAGGTAACCCCCATTGGCGCCATGCCCGACTATGTCGCAGTAAAAACCAACGACTTCACCAGCCCGGTGCAACCTGGCGACAGCGTTAGCTGGACAATCGAAATCAGTAACCAGGGCAATCAGGATGGTACCGGTGTAGTGGTTACCGATACTCTGCCCGATACCAGCCTGCTCACCAATTTCACCGCCAGCAACGGCGGTGTGATTGATCTGAATGCCGGCACCGTAACCTGGGACATCGGTGACCTCGCCGCCGGTGATTCTATCACCCTGACACTCAGCGCCGATGTGGTGGACTCGGTGCCGGTTACCATTCCCACGCAAACCAATACGGTGTCTGTAGACGACGATGGCAACAACGGTCCGGATCCCACGCCGGACAACAATACCGATAATGCCGAGTTCGATATCACCTATGTGGAGTTGTCCATCGACAAAGACGATGGCGGGGCTACCGCAGAGCCGGGTGATACGCTGGTATACACCCTGACTTACGCCAACAACGGTACGCAGGAAGCGACCGGTGTAGTCATTACCGAAACGCTGCCGGAGTACTCGACCTTCGATGCCGCCAACTCGGATCCCCGCTGGGTGCAGAACGGCAATATCCTGACCCTCGACCTCGGCACTCTCGCCGCCGGCGAAACCGGCAGTGTCGACTTTGCCGTGATCTTTAACGATCCGATTCCAACCGGCGTGGTAGAAACCAGCAATACCGCCAGCATCGATGACAATGGCGAAAACGGCCCCGATCAGAATACGGATGACAATACGGACAACGAAGTAACCCCGATCGCCGCAGCCCCGGACTACGTGGCCGTCAAAATCAATGACTTCATCAGCCCCGCACACCCCGGCGACCTGGTGAGCTGGACGATCGAAATTACTAACCAAGGCAACCAGGACGGTACCGGTGTAATGGTCACCGATACGCTACCTGACACTCAATATTTTCTGGTGTTCTCTGCCAGTAATGACGGTGTCGTCGATCGCGCAGCGGGAACTGTAACCTGGGATATTGGTGAACTGGAGGCGGGGGAAACCGTCACACTTACGTTGTCGACGGTGGTAATTCGGGAGCTTCCTGTAACTGATGGAGAGGCTGTCCCAACCCAGACCAATACCGTAACGGTAAACGATGATGGCGCCAATGGACCTGACCCCTCACCGGCAAACAATACAGACACCGCTGAATTCGACATTACTTATGTAGATGTAGCAATCAATAAAGCGGTCAATGATGAAGACGGCGTCGTGTTCCCCGGTGATGTTGTTACCTACACCATTCAATACGCCAATTTAGGAACGGAAGTTGCCACAGGAGTGGCCATAAACGAAACCATTCCGGGAGGAACTACCTTTGATCCAAGTAACTCCACACCGGGGTGGTCTCGCATCGGTGACGAGCTATTTTTCGATGTCGGAGTGCTTTCTCCAGGGGAGACCGGGTCAATTCAGTTTGCGGTAATCATTCCAGATCCGCTACCGTCCGGCCTGCAATCCTTTACCAACATTGCAAATATACAGGACGATGGAAAAAGTGGCCCAGATCAGGACATCAGAAACAATACTACTCTTGACCGTGATGATCCGTTTGTTGTCATACTCGCAGCGCCGGACTATCAAATCGACAAGATCGAGAATTTTGAAGACCCGGCAAACCCTGGCGATACCATCAGCTGGACCATCGTCGCGAGCAATGTGGGGAATCAAAACGGCACCGGCGTGGTGGTTACGGACCAGTTGCCAGATCAGTCGCTATTCACCGACTTCGTGGCCAGTGACGGTGGAATCGTCGATACGCAAGCGGGCACCGTGACCTGGAATATTGGCAATCTCGATGCCGGTGACAGTGTCAGTCTTACACTGACCACAACGGTTCAGGATCAGGTTCCCGCAACTGTCGGCGCACAGACCAATATCGTGACCATCACCGACGACGGGTCAAATGGTGCAGACCCCGACCCATCGAACAACTCCGACAGCGAGACATTTGAAATCGAGTTTGTCGACCTGTTTATCGACAAGGATGACAAAGACGTCGAGCCCCGCCCGACGGAATCCATCGTCTATACGCTCTCTTATGGCAACCGCGGCAACGCCACTTCGACGGGCGTGGTGATCACGGAAACCCTGCCACCCAACTCTACCTTTGATGCGGCCAACTCAACCCCGGGCTGGGTCCGTTCCGGTGATACCTACACCTTTGATGTGGGAACGCTCGCACCCGGCGAGCAGGGCAGTATCACCTTTGCCGTCACCGTGAATTACCCGCTGGATGCCACAATCCAGCAGACGGAAAACACGGCCACTATCGGCGACGATGGCAACCACGGCCGGGATCAGAATCCGGACGACAATATCGATACGGACCAGACAGAAATCGAGAACGACACCAACGTCGACAACATCACCCTTTCTCAGCTGTATCCGGAATATATCTACCCGCCGCGGGAGTGGCAGCGACAGGCACCAGAGCTGCACGGCCGCCTGATCTCCAAAGAAACGGAAAATGTTTCAAGCAACCTGCAGGGTGGGCGCAGTGGCGATCACTACGACCCGGCATTTGGCTCGGTCGAAGGGCGCTACTACCCCAACGACTGGTCGAGGGTATTTGGCAATGATCTGAGTATCGATACCAGCACCCCGGAGGATTCACACAAATCCAGCCCGCTACAAATGCACCGCGATTTCGCGGGCTTCCGGGACAACTCCATTTTTGGTGATTTCCAGCGGCCTGCAGCCAGTCCAGAACTGCCGGCAGGCGCGCCGTACTGGACACCGGAAGTGGAGCCTCTGCCATCTCCGTTACAGTCCTCACCCTCTGGGGACGAGCCCCTGAATCTGAACGGGGAGCGCAGTCAGTTGCAACAACAACTGGATGAGATCGGCCGGGAAATGCGTGAATCCCGTGTTTCGCCATTGCTCGCGGCGCTGGCGCAACAGGTCGCCGAAGAGTCTGGTGAGCCACAACGTAGCGAATAGCAGCTGTAAACTGCGCAGGCGCTATTTATCGCAATATTGGGAGCAGGTTGGGTATCATGCCTCGAGATTCAGAATTCGAGAGGCCCCCCTTGCTCCCAATGGTCCGCGCCAGCGCGCTCACCGGTTATAAGTCTCTGCTTGGCAGTTTCGGCGTCGATGCCGGGGCACTGCTGCAACGCCTTGCGCTGCCTGCGGATTATCTGGATCGTCCGGACCTGATGATCCCGATGGAGAGCAAGGTTGAACTGCTGGAACTGGGGGCTCAATTGAGTGGCTGCCCGCACTTCGGCCTCAAGCTGGCCCAACAGCAGAGTATTGCCGCCCTCGGCACCATCGGCCTGCTGCTGCAACAGTGCCCGACCCTGCGCGATGCCATGGAGACGATCACCTCCTCCATTGGACAGACGGCCCAGGGGCTGAAGGTATGGCTGGAGGAGTCGGCGGATACCGCCTACCTGTGTTCACGCTACGAGTTCGCCGGTCCTTCCGCCGCTTCCCGCCAGCACAGTGACAATCTGGTGGCCAGCGGATTTAATCTGATCCGCTTTCTTCTCGCCGAGCCCGTCGCCCTGCGCTCGGTCCAGCTGTGCGGTACAGCCCCGACAGGGAGCGCAGGACTCGCACCCTACCGTGAACTGTTCCAGTGCCCGGTGCAATTCGGGCAGGAGCACAACGGGATCGCGTTTGCCAGGGAACTGCTGCAGCGCCCCGTTGCCGGTGCAAACCCGGAAATGCTCGGCCTGATCAATGATTTTCTGAAGAAAAAGCAACTGGATGACTTCCAGGAACAGTTACTCTGGACCATTACCAACCTGTTGCCACGAGGGCCAGTGACCCTGGAAAAGGTCGCCGACAGCGCGAACATGGCACCGCGCACGCTGCAGCTGCGTCTCAACCAGCAGGGCACCAGTTTTCAGCAACTACTGGACCGCACCCGCGTGGAGCAGGTGTGTACCTACTTACTGGAAGGCAGCCGCTCACTGACCGAGATCGCGGAACTGGTGGGCTACAGTCAGCTCAGTGCACTGACCCGTGCCTTCAAGCGCATCATGGGCGCCAGCCCCAGAGCCTGGCTGCACCAAAGGTCCGACTAAACAGTCAGCGAGGCTCGAGGTTGCGCGATCTGTCAATTTGCCGACGCCTTCGGTCAACTCTCTTCCGGGGAAAACCCGTATCCTGTGCAAAACTGACCAGCATCTATCCCGGAACACCGCCCCAGGTATCACCGGAAACACAGTTAGGTAAGCGATGATGAATACCCAGACCCTGACCAGCGAAGGCGCCCAAACCGCAACCCTGGAAAACCTGCTGGCCAACCAGCGCCAGGCCTACCTGGCCAACCCCGCCCCCAACTACCAGCAGCGGGTTGAAGACCTGAAATCCCTGGCCCGGATGATCCGCGACCATCAGGACGAACTGGTGCAGGCGGTAAGCAGCGACTACGGTAACCGCTCTCATCATGAGACCCTGTTCGCAGAAATCTTTCCCGCGCTGGATGGTATCAAGGACACCATCAAGCGCCTGAAGAAGTGGATGAAGCCCCAGCGACGCCATATCGACATCACCGCGTTTCCGACCTCATCGACCAAGGTCATTCCGCAGCCACTGGGTGTAGTGGGCGTGATCGTGCCGTGGAATTTTCCGATCAACCTGTCCTTCGGGCCGCTGATCAATATCTTTGCCGCCGGCAACCGCGCCATGGTGAAAATGTCGGAAAACTCCCGCAACCTCACTGCATTGCTGCAACGTATCAGCAGCGACTATTTCCCCCAGGATAAACTGGTATTTCTCGAGGAGACCGGCGGCGTCGGCATAGAGTTCTCCACCCTCAAATTCGACCACCTGATCTTTACCGGTTCCGGAGCAACCGGGCGCAAGGTTATGGCCGCAGCGGCAGCAAATCTGACCCCGGTTACCCTGGAGCTTGGCGGCAAATCCCCGGCGATCGTCGGTCCCGACTACGACACCGATACCGCCGTAGAGCGGGTTCTGTTCTGGAAGCTGTTCAATGCCGGACAGATCTGCACGACGGTAGACTACCTGTTACTGCCGGAAGACAAGGTCGATGCGTTTGTGGAAAAAGCGAAACGCGTTTTCAAAAAGCGCTATCCGGATATTCAGCACCCGGACTACACCTCGGTAATCGACGATCGATCCTTCCAGCGTATCTGGAGCACCCTTGACGATGCGCTGGCGAAAGGCGCGACCGCAATCGACCTGACCGACGGACAGGGTGACCGCAACGACACCCTGAAAAAATTCCCCGCGCACCTTCTGGTCAATGTCAGTGAAGACATGGACGTAATGCAGCGGGAAATTTTCGGCCCGTTACTGCCGATCAAGACTTACAAAAACCGCGAAGAAGTGGCCAGCTACATCAATAGCGGCGACCGTCCGCTGGCGATCTACCCATTCACCAAAGACAAGGAACTGCGGGACTATTACATTGATCACGTGATGTCCGGAGGAGTCAGCGTGAATAACGCCGTACTGCACGTTGGCCAGCACGATATTCCTTTCGGTGGTGTGGGCGAAAGTGGCATGGGCCACTACCACGGCTACGAAGGTTTCCTGACCTTCTCCAAACTGCGCCCGGTGTTCTATCAGGGCCCGCTGGATCCACTGAAATTGCTGATGCCACCTTACGGCAATCTGGCGAATAAAATGATGAAGCTGATGCTGCGTTTAACCAAGTAACGCAAGCACCTGATTTTCCACGTATTGCGAAGGGAATAAATTTCACCTTCGCAATACGGTTTCAATATCTCTCCCTCCAAGCCCGCCCCCTCAAACCCGAAACAAAATTGCGATAAAACCGTAATTTTTGGTAGGGTATTTCCAGAGCTTAGCCAGTCTGGCGCTCTTTTTTCTGGATTTCATTTAAGAAAACTTCCAGCACCATTGCGGCGATGCAATATCACCGTGCACTCTGGGCAATGACGCCCGCTATTCAATCGCGCAATCCAGCTCGGATTCTTACGGAACGCGCGCGATCACAAGGAGAACAATATGCCTGCACCAAAACGCAGCAACCATCACCATTCTGACGCACAAGCTTTTCCATGCACCCTGCCCGGCCGCAAGTTGCTCACCGTAGCCATCGCACTCGCCGGCACACTCACCGCCAGCGGCGCCTTCTCCCAGCAATCCGTTCTCGAAGAAGTCACCGTCACCGCACAAAAGCGCGAACAGTCCCTGCAGGACGTGTCCGTTGCGGTGAGCGCCTTTTCCGGTGATGCCATCGAAAAAATGGGCTTCGAGGAAGGGCTGGATATTACCCAGCAAGTGCCGAACATGAATTTCTTCGCCATCTTCGGCGAAGCGTCCAGCCCCTCCGTCAGCCTGCGTGGCATCAGTCTGGTGAATTTCTCCGACTCCTGGGAATCTCCGGTTTCCATCTATGTTGATGATGTCTATCGCGGCAACCCCGCGGGTTCCGCCATTCAACTGTTTGACCTGGAGCGCGTGGAAGTGCTGCGCGGCCCCCAGGGTACCCTGTACGGCCGCAATACCACCGGTGGTCTGGTGCACTATGTATCGCGCAAACCCACTGAAACGCTGGAGGCGACCGCGAGCGCCAGCTATGGCAGCTATTCCGAACGTATCCTCGAAGGTACTGTGAGTGGCCCACTGCACCGAAATATCCGCGGACGGGTCGCCGTCAAAAGCACACACAATGACGGCTGGCAAACCAATGTGGTAACTGGAGAGAAACTCAACGACACCGACAGCTACGGTTACCGTACACAGCTTGAGATCGACCTCGCGGATCACAGTAGCCTGCTGTTAAACCTTCACGGCAGCAGTGCTGATCAGCAATCTGTTGGGTTTGCCCATCTGGGATATCTGGAATCGCCGGACGCTGGCGCTGCAACCTGCTCTATCGTGCGCATTCAAAACGGAAAGTGCTTCAGCGCGAACCCGGGATTGGGAGGAATCTCGGGAGAACAGGCGGTAGACGGGAACTTCGGACCCGAATATGTCGCCAGTGGCGCCGCCGATGGACTGACAACCAGAATCGACACCTTCGGTACATCCGCCACACTCATCCACGACTTTGAAGGGTTTACCCTCACCTCGATTACCGCCTACGAAGAGTTGGACAAGCTGCTGCAGGATGATGGTGACGGCCTCCCCGCAGTTTGGTTTGACGAACAGTACGCAGTAGATGCGGAGCAATATACACAAGAAGTCCGGCTGAATGGTGTAACCCAGAACAGCAACTGGGTAGCCGGGGCTTATTACTACAAGGATGACCGAGGTCTGAATACCCAGGCACCGACAACAGCGGACGGTTTGTGGCACCAGGAAATTGTCACCCTCGACAGCACCTCCTGGGCTCTGTTCGGACAGGTTGAATACGATCTCAGCAGCACCTTCACACTGGTGAGCGGCTTGCGCTATACCGAAGAACAGCGCGATTTTTCACAGGATGTCGGCCCCAGCTTTTACGCCGATGCCGTGGATACACAAAAGAACCTGAGTGACCAGGCCACCACCGGCCGCATCGGCCTCGACTGGCGTCCGTCCGAGAAGACACTGGCCTACGCCAGCTATTCTACCGGCTTTAAAAGCGGTGGCTTTTCTGGCAGCTACAACCGCAACGATCTCGCCACCGATCCCGTCGGCGCAGAGACCATCGATAATTTCGAGCTGGGCCTGAAAACCACCATTGCCGATGTCTACCGATTGAACGCCGCCGCCTTCCACTATTCGGTACAGGACTTTCAGGCGCAGGTATTTATCAGCGTCGCCGAGGGCAGTGTCATCACCAACGCTGGTGATGTCACTGGTAGCGGTGCGGAACTGGAGCTGACCGCGCCGATTACCGAAAACTTTGAAGTGATTGCCGGGGCAGGCTGGCTCAGTACCGAGTTTGATTCCGAACAGTCCTTCGTCGTCGCCGCAGATACTTACACCCTCGACGGCAACGAACTTCCCTCCGCGCCGGGTTTCACCTACAACCTGGTCGCACGCTACTACCAGAGCCTGGGCAGCAACGGCGAGCTCGTATTCCAGGGCGATTATGCATGGCAGGATGATCACTACCTGCAGGTAGAAAACGACCCCTATTCCATGCAGTCCGCCTATGGCCTCGCAAACGCCAAGGTCAGCTGGCATTCACCTTCCGATGTATATAGCGTGGAAGCTTTCGCCCGTAATCTCACCAACGAAGAGTATTTTACTTACCAGAATACGCTCGGGGCAGACTGGGGTTACGGGGTATGGGGACAACCCCGTACCGCGGGGCTGCGGTTTAACTGGAAAATGTAAAGCAGAGCCCGAAGGCCGCTCGAATTGCGAGCGGCCTACCCCTCACAGATACCGCTGACTGGTACGCTCATACTCCGAATTTCGCTTCAACAACGATTTTATTGACGGTAAAATTTTCAGCCTTCCTGTTTCGCACATTTTCAAAGGATCTGAAAGTGAGTACCGTATACCTCTGCAACAAAAGCCTCAGCTCGCCCGCCCTTCAACAGGCATGTAGCGTTAACATCCAGCAGCTCACCGAACTGCACTGCCCCACGCCCAAATTTGCCAAAGCCAACACCCCGTACCTGTTAAATGGCCACAGCGACGCTCAGGGCAAGCGAATCCAAACGCTACTGGCACCAAAGCACATATCCCAGCCCGTTACCGAGCTGTCGCTAACCTTTGGTGAAGATAATACACTGGCGATAGCAGCCATGATGGAGCAACTCAAGGATTACAATATCGCCCTGGCTGGCGCTTCGACTAGTGTCTACGGCGAGCGAATCAGTACTTTTGCCAAATCGGTAAAGGAGTACCAGGTAGCGCTACTCACCTATCGGGATGCCAAGCAGAGCAAAGCGGGTAACCAGGCCCAGCTGAAACAGAGCGCGCACGCCGCCTTCAACCGGATGCAGACACAGTTTCGCGCGGAATTACATGTAGTAACCAGCCATATTCGCTCACGCCGTGGCACACCGCTGACCAGTGCCGAGCGCGGCACCAATATCGCTCGCAGCAGCCGGAATGTGGCGAAATTGCAGCTGAGTAGTGAAATTGAGGCACACAGGTTAGTCAAACTTAGTCAACACACCAAACTATTGGGTAATGGCTTGGCCGTGATTGATTTTGGGTCCCGCGTTGGTAAGGTCCACAATAGCTATCAGGCTGGGGGGCATTGGGAGCGAGACCTTTTCGTCGAATCGAGCAGCTTCGCTGCGAGTGCTATAACAGGAGTAGCTACAGCTAAGGCTGGTGCCGCAGCACTTGGGCTCCTTATGATTGCGACACCCGTCGGCTGGGTGGGGTTGATAGTCGGCGGCGTTGCCGTTGTGGCAGTATCTGCAGGATCGTCAATGGCGATGAATAGTCTCGTTCAAGAAAGCGGCGGAAGCTGGTACGACTTTATTATGGAGGCCCTAAAATAGTCATGAGTACATTTTCGGCATTACTCGGAATCGCTTTCATCCCAGGCTTCATCAGCTGTATTCTTTTTGTGATTTTCGGACAAGTAACCGGGCGAAAGCTGAGAAAAAATCCAGATCTTCAGCAGCATTTAGGCATGGAATTTATGAGCGGCTGGAACATTATCAACATCGCCCAAGCTCTCGCAACACCAAGAAAAATACACAAAATTCTAGAAAATAGCCCCGTCTCTTTTCTCCACGCCAACTCCGAGCTATTGAACAAACATACAAACCGGTTCGATAAGATTTTGGCAATTTCTTTTTTTTGGCCCTTCATGATTTCTGGCCTCAGCATGGCATTGTTAGCGCTACTTAAAAGCATTGGTTTTTTTGCTAATTAGGTTTTTCAGTACCAGAGAAAACTAAGCCATATCCAATGCACTCAGTGCTTCTGACAGGCTTTTCACCGCTATCACCTGCATCCCCTCAATATCGGTTTTTAACCGATTGGCTGCCGGAACAATAGCTTTTCGGAAGCCATGTTTGGCCGCTTCTCTCAGCCGTTCCTGACCAGAAGGTACCGGGCGAATTTCACCAGCCAGACCTACCTCGCCAAATATCATCAGATCCCGGTCCAGGGTGCGATTGCGGAAGCTGGACACCACGGCCATCAGCAGGGTCAGATCGGCACTGGTCTCCATCACCTTTACACCGCCCACCACATTGATAAACACATCCTGATCGCCCACAAGGACACCGCCGTGGCGGTGCAGCACTGCGAGCAGCATATTCAGGCGGTTTTGATCTAGCCCCACCGCAACGCGTCGCGGGTTGCCGAGGCTGCTGTCGTCCACCAATGCCTGCAGTTCTACCAGTAGCGGGCGAGTACCTTCCCAGACGGAAGTCACCACCGAACCCGCAGCGATTTCATCGGCGCGCTGCAGGAAGATCGCAGAGGGGTTGGAGACTTCCTTGAGACCCTGTTCGGTCATCGCAAACACCCCCAGCTCGTTGACCGCGCCAAAGCGGTTTTTGTGTGCGCGCAGGGTGCGGAAGCGGGAGTCGTGGGTGCCTTCGAGCATGATGGAGCAGTCGATGATGTGCTCGAGCACTTTTGGCCCTGCGAGGGTGCCGTCTTTGGTGACATGGCCCACCAGGATCAATGCGGTTCCTGTCTGCTTGGCGAAGCGCGTCAGATACGCCGCGCTCTCGCGCACCTGCGCCACGGAGCCGGGCGCGGACTGTACTTCGGCCATATGCATGACCTGAATGGAATCCACCACCATCACCTTGGGCTTCACCTCACCGGCGGTGAGACAGATCTGCTCGACGTTGGTTTCGGACAACATCTGCAGATGATCTGCCGGCAGCCCCAAACGCTTCGCGCGCATGGCTACCTGTTGCAGGGACTCTTCACCGGTCACATACAGTGCCGACAGCTTTTGCGAGAGATGACAAAGGGTCTGCAGCAGTACCGTGGACTTGCCCGCGCCGGGATGTCCGCCAATCAGCACCACCGAACCCGGCACCAGCCCACCGCCCAGTACCCGATCCAGTTCACTGGCATTGGTGGGAATCCGGGGCAGTTCACTGAGATCAATCTCGGAAAGCTTCTGTACCTTGCCCTGCCCCGCGGCACCCGCGTAGCCCGCCTGTGCGTCGGTAAAATTCGCCGCACGGCTATCGGTATGCGCAGGCCCCAGCCGCACTTCACTCAGACTGTTCCAGGCCCCACAGGCATTACACTGCCCCGCCCATTTGGTGTAGTCGGCTCCGCAGTCATTACAGACAAACGCAGTTTTGGATTTTTTGGCCAAGGGTTTCTCTCTGTACCGGATATCCCAAGATATCTACTGGTAGCAAGTAGCACTTGGGTTTGAAATTAAGCCTTGATCGGGATCTTCTCCCCGGGACCGTCTGCGGCCCGGATGGCCGCAGCCGAGCCCCCATGGATGGGTTTACGGCGTGTCCCGGGGAGAAGATACCGGTCAAGGCGCCCGGAGTTCTCAGACAAGGAACCCCGGAAAGTCGACAATTCTACCCTCCCTCTGCCACAGGGGAAAATTTGCGGGATCGCCCATGCACCCATCGGTACAACACAGGCAGAACAAGCAGTGTCAGCAGTGTGGACGAAATAATTCCCCCAATCACCACCGTCGCCAGTGGCCGCTGTACCTCCGCACCGGTTCCGGTATTGAGCGCCATCGGCACAAAACCCAGACTCGCCACCAGCGCCGTCATCAACACCGGCCGCAGCCGCAACATGGCGCCATCTACGATTGAGGTATACAACTCCCCACTCTCGCGCCAGCGCTCACGTATAAACGACAACATCACAAGACCATTCAACACCGCCACCCCCGAAAGCGCGATAAAGCCTACACCTGCAGAAATCGATAGCGGCATATCTCGCAGCCACAGCGCCAGCACACCACCGGTCAGCGCCAGAGGCACCCCGGTAAAGATAATCAATGCATCGCGCAGAGAGCTGAACGCCATCATCAACAACAGCAGAATCATCAACAGCGTCACCGGTACCACAATGGAAAGCCGGTCGCCGGCGGAACGCAGCTGTTCAAAGGTGCCACCGTAATCCAGCCAGTAGCCAGCGGGCAGTGACACTTCCGAGTCGATACGCTCACGCACCGCCTGCACAAATGATCCCAGATCGCGACCACGTACATTGGTGGTAACCACTATGCGTCGCTTACCGTTTTCCCTGCTCACCTGGGCCGGTGACTCCGTCCACGTCAGCTCGGCAACTTCTTCCAGTGGAACGAAGCCACCATTGGGAAGGGGAACCGGTAGCGAGGAAAAATCGTCGATATTCTGTCGAATGTCTTCCGGCAGCCGCGCCATCAATTCGAAACGGCGATCACCGAAATACATGAGTCCCGTGCTGGTGCCACCGATAGCAGCGGCCACGTAGCCCTGTAGAGATTCCGCGTCCAAACCGTATTGGGCGAGCGCCATACGTCGCGGCGTTATGGAAAGCACTGGCAGACCATCCACCTGCTCCAGGCGGGCGTCTGCCGCACCCTCGACCTGCTGCACCTGTGCAAGAATCTCTTCAGCGGAGCGTCGCAGCTGGACGAGATCGTCACCGTAGAGTTTCACCGCCAGATCTGCGCGCACCCCGGAAATCAGTTCGTTGAAACGCATCTGGATGGGCTGGGTGAATTCGTAATTGTTTCCTGGCACCGCCTCAATCGCGGCCTTCAAACGCTCGATCAACTCCTCTCGAGGAAGCTTCGGGTCGGGCCATTCCGATTGCGGTTTCAGGGTAATGAACGTATCCGCCACATTGGGCGGCATCGGATCTGTTGCGACTTCCGCGGTGCCTATACGGGAAAATACCCGTGCGACTTCAGGCACTGCGCCCAGTGACACATCCAGCTCTTTCTGCATTTTCACCGCCTGTTCCAAACCCGTGCCGGGAATGCGCAGGGCGTGGGTGGCGATATCACCTTCGTTCAGTTGTGGCACAAACTCCGAACCCAGAGTGGTGGCGAGCCAGCCACAAAACAACACAAATAGCAGCGCCACAGAAACTACCAGCCAGCGCAGCTGCAGGGCGGCAATCAATATCGGCCTGTACAGAGATTTCAGACTGCGCACCGCGACATTCTCCCGCTCGCGAATGTTCCCGCGCAGGAATATCGCCACTGCCGCCGGCACCAGGGTAAAACAGATCACCATAGCCGCGAGCAGCGCCATAACCACAGTGGCCGCCATGGGGTGGAACATCTTGCCCTCCACGCCGGTCAGTGAAAACAGCGGGATGTACACCAGAGTAATAATCAGCACCCCCAGTACACTGGGCCGGATAACCTCATTGGTGGCGTTATACACTATGTCCAGACGCTGCCTGAGTGGAAGCTCCGAGTCGCGGCCATGACTGGCCTGCGCCAGACGCCGGGTGGTGTTTTCCACGATGATTACTGCACCGTCCACTATCAACCCGAAATCCAGTGCACCCAAACTCATCAGGTTTGCGGAGATACCGGTACTCAACATTCCGGTGAGTGTGGCGAGCATCGCCAGGGGAATAACCGCGGCAGTGATCAGCGCCGCGCGGAAATTCCCCAGCATCAGAAACAGCACCGCAATCACCAGCAGCGCGCCTTCCAGCAAATTTTTCTGAACGGTATCGATGGCGCGATCTACCAGTCGCGTGCGGTCGTAGACGGCCTCAACTTTTACCCCTTGAGGCAAAGAATGCTGCACTTTATGCACGGCTTCACCCAGGTCAGCGGCAACCCTGCGGGAGTTTTCTCCCATCAGCATCATCGCCATACCGAGCACGGTTTCACGACCATTCTCTGTGGCAGCGCCGGTTCGCAATTCCCTGCCGATCGCAACGCTACCAATATCGGCAACGGTGACCGGGGCCAGGAAGCCATCGCGCTCGCTGCCTGCAGCGGGTTTCACGACGACGCTTTCAATATCGGGAATCGACGCCAACTGCCCAGGAGAACGCACCAGTAACTGATTTCCCCCAACTTCAACAAAGCCGGCACCACGGTTTTGATTACTGCGCTGTAGCGCGGTAATCACATCCTCCATAGTGACGCCAAATGTCAGCAACTTCCGCGGATCCGGTGTGACGTGATACTGCTTGCGAAATCCGCCGATGGCATTTACCTCTGTCACCCCTGGCACCAGTGCCAGCTGCGGTTTGATAATCCAGTCCTGAATTTCCCGAAGTGCGGTACTGTCGTAGGGCGTCCCGTCCGGCTGTCGTGCATCGTCCGCCGCACTGACGGTGTACAGAAAAATTTCCCCGAGGCCGGTGGCGATAGGGCCCATGGTGGGCTCCAGCCCTGCGGGCAGTTGGCTGCGAATGGAAGTAAGCCGGTTGTCGATCAGGTTGCGTGCGAAGTAAATATCAGTGCCTTCGCGAAATACCGCGGTGACCTGAGACAGACCGTAGCGCGACAGGCTGCGGGTATATTCAAGTTGAGGCAGACCCGCCAGCGCGGTTTCCACTGGAAAGGTCACCCGCTGCTCCGATTCCAGAGGTGAATAGCCCGGCGCCTCGGTCAGGATCTGCACCTGGACATTGGTGATATCCGGCACCGCGTCGATAGGCAGTCGTTGATAGCTCCACAACCCCAGGGCAACGATAATCAGGCTGCTGCAAAGCACCAGCAAGCGCCGCTCGATGGCAAAGCGCAATATGGATTCAATCATGCAGTATTTCCTCAGTGCGCGTGGCCGGCGGCAGATTTTTTCAGCTCGGCTTTGATCAGATAGCTGTTCTCCGCCACATAGCGTTCACCCGCCTTGATTCCGTCCAGTACTTCACTGAATTCGCTTCCCCGCAAACCCAGGTGCACCGGGCGCGGTTCAAAGTGGTTGGGTTTGGTTTCGAGAAAAGTCACTGTCTCACCGTCCAGGGTCTGCAGTGCGCGATTGTCGACGGCGACTGCCACGTTTTTTTCACCAACGGTGACGCGCCCCTGAACAAAAATCCCCGATGACCAGCTACCACAGCTGTTATCCAATGGTACCCGCGCGCGCTGAAAAGGCGCACCATTGGCAGCGGGCACCAGGTTTTGCACCTCTCCCTGAAACGTCTGTTCACCGGCAATAATTTCGACCGGCTGACCGCGCTGCACGTTGCCAAGCCGCTCGGGAAACACCTGCAAATCTGCCCACAGCTTGCTGTAGTCCGCCACGGTAAACAGCACCTGTTCGCTGACAAATTCCCCGGGTCCCGCGTGCTTCTCGATCACCACCCCGTCAAAGGGCGCGCGCAGTGTGTATTCCTGCAAGCTTTCATTGGAATTGATCGAAGCCAACAGCTGTCCCTTTTTCACCGGGTCGCCAATGCTGACAGCAATCTTGGAAACCAGCCCCGGATAGCGCGCGCGAATATGGCTGATCGCCGTGGGCTCCGGTTGCAGTTTTCCGTAGAGAGTGACGGTGGATTCGATTTCTCTGGCCGCGGCCACGGCAATTGCCACCCCGGCGCGGGCAAGCGCGGCATCGGATAGCTCTACCACGCCTTCGTCATGGTGGCTTTCTTCGTGATGACCGTCGCCTTCATGGTGATGGTCGTCGCTGGCCCAGCCTGGAACAGAGAGCGCGAGCAGAAACATGGCAATGTGTGCTGTTTTGAACATGGTGTTACCTGAAATCATTTTTCATTCACTGTCGCTGGTGCAATCGAGGGCACAGGATGATTGGCGAGAAGCGGTGCCGCGGTAAGCTGTTCCATTTCAGCCCCCGCCAGCAGCGCTTGCGTGGCACTGTCGATCAGTGCGCGGCGGGCATCGAGTAATTCTTCCCGCGCCGCAACCCAATCCTGATAGGTGTAGCGACCGGCGCGATACAGGGTCTCGGTTTCTCCCATAGCGCGGGTCAGTGTCGGAATAATTTCCTCGCGCAGGTGTTGCACAGATTGCACCGCCTGGGCGCGGCCGGCATAGGCGCGATACAGCTGGGTATGCAACTGCAAACGCACAGCGTCCTCTCGAGCAGCGGTGCCCTGCAGGGCGGCGCGGGCGCTGGCAATTTCGCCCCGGGCGCGACGGCCACTGAACAGTGGCACACTTAGCCCCGCCACCAGCGAGGTGCTGTCGGTCTCATTGCTCTGGCGCACCCCAAGCCCCCAGCTCACATCCGCGCGGCCGGCGCTGCTTGCCAGCCGCAACTGCGCCTGCTGCACGCGCGCCTCGGAAGCAAATCGCATCAGCATGGGGTTTCGATTGGCGCGGTCGAGATAGTTCTGGAAATCGTCGGCCTGCGGCATCCGGTACAACTGCCCTCCGGCTACAGAGAAGTCCTCATTGGTCTCCCCCCACATAGCCGCCAGTGCGATCCGCTCGGCCTGCAACTGTTTTTCAAGACGCTGCTGCTGCAGCTGTGCACGGGAAAGCGCTGCCGATGCGCGCAGTTTCTCTGCTGTGGGTGCGGCCCCGGCGCGAACCCGCGACGTCACCGAAGCCAGCGCGCCCTCGGCGAGCTGCACGCTGTCTCTTGCCAGCACCAGTTGCTCGGAAACCGAGAGCACCTGAACGTAGCGGCGAGTCACCTCACCGAGCAGATCCAGCGCCTGAATTTCACGCTCCAGATTCAGCAACCGCCGTTCACTGGCGATGACCTCTCCGCGCGCATTGCGCTTGCCGCCCAGTTCGATCACTGAAGACAGGCCGACAGTAAATTCGGTGTTGTCCGTACCATTGGTGCCGGCAAAATTTTCCAGCTCGGTATCCAGGTTGAGCGCAGGACGCAGACTCGCCGTTTGCGCACGGCCATCCAGAGATTGCTGGCGGTAGTCGAACACCGCGAGCGAGGGGTGGTGGTCCAGGGTCCTGGCGATGGCCTCGGACAGGGTGATCGACGGCCGCGCATCGTGGCTCTGAGCAGACACAGGCTGCACAGGAATAAACAAGAAGGGGATGCACGCAGCGAGCGCAAACAGTGCACGCGCAGCAAAAGACAGACACCAGCAGCGTGGTGTCGCAAAACAAGACATAAAACAATTCCCGAGTGAGGGTTGAAGTTCAGTGAGCGGAAACGCTTTGAATCCGCGGAATTTTCAGTTCACTCAGGCAATGGGAGGTCGATAGAGGGCGGAGATAATCTCGTGAGGGAAAGTGCTGTCTGCCGTAGCAAGCCAGCGCATACCGGGAATGCTCCACTGGGTATAGTTACCCGCGGGCAGGCACAGGCTGGTACCGGCATGGCAGTGACAGCAGTGATTGCATTCCTGATCCAGCCCGACCAGCTCCGCTGTGTCACAGGGGCTGCCGCAGTCTGAATCACTACAGTCCACCAGCGGCTGCGCCGCGACCGCATTTGCAACTGGCTCTGCCAAATCCCCATGGCCGTCATAGCACGCCGTCGCCTGCTGGATCACCAGCAGCGTCAGCAGCAGATAGCCAAACAGGGCATTAATGGAAAGTTTTGGCATGTCGCAAAAACCGTCAAAACGGAAGGACTGTTAATAGAGCCAGCAAAGCTAACAAATAACGCAGGGATACTCAAAGCACTGGCAGCCCTCCCGATCAGGTATTAGCATGACTTCACAGTTTCTGATTTTTTGAGCGCGATGACCTTACCCGCAGTCTGGCTTTTACATACCGACGATATTCCCGCGGGCAGCGCTGAAGCCCGCGCCCTTGAATCGCTACTGAGCATTGATGAACACGCGCGACGGGAGCGTTACAAGAGCGAGGAAGCCCGCTACCAGTTCCTGCTGAGTCGCGCACTGTTGCGGCGGGTACTGGGCAATATCAGTGGGCAGGCGCCGGAAAGCCTGCAATTTCAGGTGGCGGAGTCCGGTAAGCCCCGGCTCCTTGAAGTACCCGAATTGCACTTCAGTCTCAGCCACAGTGGCCAGTGGATTGCACTGACGGTCAGCTGCGAATCCGATATCGGTGTGGATATCGAGCAGCCCGTCAGGCCGCGCAATTTTCTGCGTATCGCCAATCACTATTTTCACCCGGACGAACAGTCGCTGCTGACATCCTCACCGCCCGAACTGTTACCCGTGCACTTTTACCGCCTGTGGACCATGAAAGAGGCGTTCTTCAAGGGCCGCGGTACCGGCATTTCTGAAGGGCTCTCGCGCATTAATCTGGCGGGGTTCCACCTGGGGCAGGGTATCCAGTTTGCCGACGACCTCCCGGGCGCTGCCGACCCCTGGCAATTTCACTACGCCATGCTGCCGCTGCCGGATGCAACCCACCTGCACCTGGCGGTCGCAGGCACCGATGGCGGAATTGGCGAGATCAGTCAGGAGCGTATCTTGCGGGGCCTTCCCGGCTGAGCCACAGGAAGCCGTCGACTTGCACCAGCAGGTATTCCCACCTAAGATTCCCGTCGGATAAATTTCACTCAACCGGCGCTTTCAACCAATACTATCAACCAGCACAATGACCAACGTCTTCCGCACATTCCTGCTGCTCGCACTGCTTGCCCTTGGTGGCGAAGCGCTGGCGCAGCCGTGCCATGAGGGCGAACAGGTCGAAACGCCGGTCGCCGAAGTCAGCCACAGTATTTCCTCCCCCAAGCATCACCAGCCCGCAGAAGCTGCTCTCTGCAGTAATCGCGCTTGCGAGGATGCCTCTGCCACGGGCGCGCCACACGACTGTGACCAGGCTTGCAGCTGCTGCCCGGGCCACTGTGCCAGCGCCTTGCCTACCACGGCGGCAGACACCGAATTCCTTATCCGCAATTTATCCTCTACTGCCTACCGGCCGCTGGGTTCTTCCCCGGCGCCGGAATCCGACATTCGCCCACCCATCCCTGCCTGACACAGGACAGGTGCGCCCACCGCTGGCGCATGCTGCCTCTCTGTTGATTTCCTGACAATCCGATCCCTCGCCGGAAATCCGGCAATCGATCGCATTCCAATTTGAGAGACCAGTACCGTGAAATTTTTTACTGCATTACTGCTGGGCGCTACCCTGCTCAGTGCCGGCTGCGACCGCGCGCATCAGACCCAGAACACCGCATCAACCCCGGCAACCAAAGCGGCTTCCACTCAACCGTCCATTGCACTGACCACGTACAAATCCGCCACCTGTGGCTGCTGCAAACTGTGGGTAGATCACGCCAACGAACAGGGCTTTGCGGTGGACGCAAAGGATGTGGATGACCTGAACGGTGTGAAGAACCGCTTCGATATCGCCCCGGAATTCCAGTCCTGCCACACCAGTGTTTCCGACAACGACTATGTTTTTGAGGGTCACGTACCGGCCAAATTTATCCGCCAGTTTCTGCAAAGCCCACCGGCCAACGCCCGAGGTCTGGCGGTTCCGGCCATGCCGCTTGGCAGTCCGGGTATGGAAGTGGGCGACCGCTTTACCCCCTATGACGTGGTGCTGCTGCACAAGGACGGTGGACACAGCGTTTACGCCCGCATCGAAAACGCCGAGCAACAGTTCTGAGTCGCGTAATGAAGCATCTTTTTGATCAGTCCGTCACCACGCTGCCGGTCTCCCGGCGGCGTTTTGTCACCGGCATGGCCGCCGGTGCGGCGCTCGCGGGACTGCCCGCGAGCCGGGAATCCGCGGCACAAACGGTCAACCCGCTACCCGACGTTTTACGTGGCAATCGCTTTGGTCTGCACGTGAACTATCTGCCGGTCAACTTCACCGGCCGCGAGCGCACCGCAGTGGCGGTCAATGGTGGTGTACCGGCGCCGGTGCTGCGCTGGAAGGAAGGGGACACCGTCACCATCAATGTCACCAACCACCTGGCTCACGACACCTCCATCCACTGGCACGGTCTGATCCTGCCGAGCAATATGGACGGCGTACCCGGGCTCAGTTTCAACGGTATTCGTCCCGGGGAAACCTTCACCTACGAGTTTCCGATCACCCAGTCCGGTACCTACTGGTACCACAGCCACTCGGATTTCCAGGAGCAACAGGGTCACTACGGCGCCATTGTGATTGACCCGGCCGAACCGGACCCGGTGACCTATGATCGCGACCACGTGATCCTGCTCACCGACTGGAGCGACGAGTCGCCCCACGACATCTACGCCAAGCTCAAGAAGGAAGGCCACTACTACAACCGCCGCCGTCGCACCGCCGGCGACCTGTGGGAGGAAGTCCGCCAGAAGGGCGTGGCCCAGACCTGGCGCGACCGCAAGATGTGGAACGAGATGCGCATGTCCGACCGCGACATCTCCGACGTCACCGGTTACACCTACACCTGCCTGATGAACGGGCAGACGCCGGACGCCAACTTTATGGCGCAGTTCAAACGGGGCGAAAAGGTGCGCCTGCGCTTTATCAATGGCTCCGCCATGTCGATTTTCGATATTCGTATTCCGGGGCTGAAAATGACCGTGGTGGCGAGCGATGGGCAGAACATCGAACCGGTGAGCGTGGACGAATTCCGCATCGGCGTGGCGGAAACCTATGACGTGGTGGTGGAACCCGCCGACGACCGCGCCTACACCCTGTTCGCCCAGACCATTGATCGCAGCGGTTATGCCCGCGGCACGCTGACACCGCACCCAGAATTGCGCGCCGAAGTACCGGCGATGGACTACGCTCCGGTGCTGACCCATCGCGATATGGGCATGGATCATTCTGCGCACGAGATGGGCAACATGCAGGGTATGGACCACAGCGGTCATGACATGACTGACATGAGTTCGATGGATCACTCTGGCCACAATATGAGCGCCATGGATCACAGCCAGCATATGGGCCAGCACGCCGGCCACCAGATGCCGGGAAAAACCAGCGGCCTCGGCCGTGCCGGCTTCGGCAGCAACGCGCTGGTGCGACACCACGCCAGCGAGTACGGCCCCGGTGTCGATATGCGCGCGGACATGCCGACGAATGGTCTGCATGACCCGGGTATCGGCCTGCGCGATCACCAGAGCCGCTACGGCCGCCGCGTGCTCACCTACGCGGATATCCGTAACCTCACCCCCACCATCGACCGGCGCGAGCCGCAGCGGGAAATCCAGCTACATCTGACCGGCAATATGGAGCGCTATATGTGGTCCATGGATGGGATCAAGTTTGCCAATGCCGAACCGCTGCTACTGAAATACGGCGAGCGCCTGCGGATCACCCTGGTGAACGACACCATGATGACCCACCCCATTCACCTGCACGGCATGTGGAGTGAACTGGAAACCGGTGACCCGGAATTTATTCCCCGCAAGCACACGATACTCGTGCAGCCCGGCTCCACCATCAGCTACCTGGTAACGGCGGACGCCTATGGTCGCTGGGCCTACCACTGCCATCTGCTGTATCACATGCCGGGGATGTTCCGCGAAGTGAGGGTGGTTTAACGATGAGGTCAATGAAAAACTTTTTGTTGGTGGCTGCGATCGCTCCCGCCTGCGCCCTCGCTGATCAAGACGAACATCAGCATCACCACATGCAACACGAACATCACGACCGTTCGCCGGCACCAGCCGTATCGAACCTGGAACATGCGCCGAACCAGCCGGATCACGTAATGGATCACGAGGTGCTACTAACCAAGGTCACCGTCGACCAGCTGGAAGCGCGCGAGCACGATGGCAGCGCACTGGAGGGCAGCCTGTGGTTTGGTGGCGACTTCAATAAACTGTGGCTGAAAACTGAGGTTGAACGGGAAGATGGAACAACAGAGAAAAGCGAGCTACAGGCGCTTTACAGCCGTGCCATCGCCCCCTACTGGGATTTGCAGCTGGGCGTGCGCCACGACTTTGAACTGGAAACCGACAGCCGCAACTGGGGCGTTATTACCCTGAACGGTCTGGCGCCCTACTTCTTCGAAGTGGATACGTCACTGTTTATCGGCGAAGACGGAGATACCGCGTTTCGAGTGGAAGCCGAGTACGAACTGTTGTTTACCCAGCAGTGGATCCTGAGCCCGGAAATCGAAGTGAATTTCTTCGGCCAGAATTCTCCCGAACAGCACACCGGCTCCGGCCTTTCTGATATTGAAGCCGGCCTGCGCCTGCGCTACGAGTTCACCCCGCAGTTCGCGCCCTATATCGGCGTGAACTACGAAAAGAAATTCGGCAATACCGCAGACTTTGTGCGGCAGGACGGAGAATCGGTCAGTGATACTTTATGGGTGATCGGGCTGCATGCCTGGTTTTAATATCTGATCTGTAGGAGCCTGCTGCCAGGCGGACACCCGCGGTGTCGGAATAGTTCGCCTACAAACAGGCTCCTACAGGAAAGTGATCCTTATTCGACGACTAGCTTACCGCGATACATCTGCATCTGGCAGTGAAATGGATACTCTCCCGCGTCCGCCGCGGGGATTTTTACTTGGGTAACTTTATCCACCGCCAACTGCACGCTCACCTCAAGGTCGGGAAACAACACCCACTCGGCACAGGGCGACGCGTCTTCCCGCCGGAAATGCAGTATCGTTTCTTTGCCCGCGGCCACGCGCACCCGCTCCGGTTCGTAAACACCGTCCTTGACCAGGATTTCCAGTTTTTCACTGGCTTCAGCGGCCTGCGATTTCTGCTGCTTGGGCGCCAACCAGAACCACCACAGGGTAAACGCGATGGCGGCCAGACCCAGTGAATTAATCAGCACGGATTCCATCAGGCGTCACCTCCGTTGGATTTTGCCGAGTCGTGAGACGGCTTGAACAACCGCAGCCGATTGGCATTACTCACCACAGTCACCGAGGAAAACGCCATGGCGGCACCGGCAATCACCGGGCTCAACAGTGTGCCGGTGATTGGATAAAACACACCGGCGGCGATGGGGATACCGAGGGTGTTGTAAATAAATGCGCCGAACAGGTTCTGTTTGATATTGCGCAGGGTCGCGCGGGATAACTCCACCGCATCGGCAACCCCGTGCAAGGACGAGCGCATCAGGGTGACATCCGCGGACTCGATCGCCACATCGGTACCGGCACCGATGGCAAAGCCCACATCGGCGCGCGCCAATGCTGGCGCATCGTTAATACCATCACCGGCCATGCCCACTTTGGCGCCGCCCTTTTGCAGGTCGGCCACGATCTTTTCCTTGTCCTCCGGCAGCAGGTCCGCGTGCACATGCTCGATACCCAGCTGTTTGGCGACCGCCTCTGCCGTAGCCTTGTTGTCACCGGTCAGCATTTCGATGCGAAGGCCGAGTTCCTGCAAACGTTTTACCGCAGCCTGTGCGTCTTCGCGAATGGGATCGGCTACGGCGATCACACCGGCCATGGCCCCATCCACTGCCGCATACATGGCGGTGCGCCCCTGTGCGGCAAGCGCTTCTGCTTTCTCCGGCCACTGTCCGGTTTCAATGCCTTCACGCTGCATCAGTTTGCGATTACCCAGCAGAATGGTTTTGCCATCGACCTCGCCGCGTACTCCGTGGGCAGTTATCGCTTCGAAATTTTTTACCTCACCCAACGGCAGGCTTTTTTCTTTTGCCGCTGCGACAATCGCTTCCGCCAGTGGATGTTCGGAGCGGCTTTCCAGGCTCGCCAGATGTTGCAGCAATTCGTCCTCGTCACCTTCGCTTTCGATATCCGTCAGCTTTGGTGCACCTTCGGTAAGGGTACCGGTTTTATCCACCACCAGGATATCGAGATCGGTAGCCTGCTGCAGTGCCTTGCCATTGCGCACCAGTACGCCATTCTCAGCGCCTTTACCAACCCCGACCATGACCGACATGGGCGTGGCAAGCCCCAAGGCGCACGGGCAGGCGATTATCAGCACCGAGGTCAACACCACCAGCATATGGACGACTTTTGGATCGGGGCCCCAGTTGTACCAGACCAGGGCGGCCACCACCGCGATGATCATGACGCTGGGTACAAAGACGGCAGAGATGGTGTCCGCCAGCCGCGCGATGGGCACCCGTGAACTCTGGGCGTTTTTGACCATCTGAACAATCTGCGACAGTCGGGTATCCGCGCCCACTTTCTCCGCGGTGAATACGAGACTGCCATTTTTGTTCAGGGTACCCGCACTGAGTCCATCGCCCGCCGCTTTCTTTACCGGCACCGGTTCGCCAGTGAGCATGGATTCATCGACGCGGCTTTCGCCTTCCAGCACGCTGCCATCCACGGGAATTTTTTCTCCCGGGCGTACCCGCAGTTTGTCGCCGGCCTGCACCTGCTCGATGGGGATATCCACTTCCTCCCCATCGCGGATTACCCGTGCGCTGGTGTCCTGCAGCTCCAATAGTTTTTCCACCGCCGCGCTGGTCTTGCCGCGGGCGCGCACCTCAAGTGCCTGGCCGAGATTAATCAGGCCGATAATCATGGCGCTGGCCTCGAAATAGACGTGGCGTGCAGATTCAGGCAGGACTTGTGGCAGCAAGACCACCAGCATGGAAAACAACCAGGCGGTGCCGGTGCCGAGTGCGACCAGTGTATCCATGGTGGCACTGTGATGGCGGAAGGCCCGCCAGGCGCCTGTATAGAAATGGCCGCCGCAGAAAATCAGTACCGCAAGAGTGACGAGGCCGACTGCTCCCCAAGCGAGTTGCTGAAAGCTGTTGTGCACGCCCATTTCGCCGGTCACCAGTCCCCAGATCATCAGGGGCACGCCAATACCCAGCGCGATGCCCGCCCGCCAGAGCAGCTGCCGGTAATGGCTTTGCTCTTCTTGCCGCTGCTGTTCACGCAGCTCCCGTGCATTTGCCTGCACGACTTCCGCGCCATAGCCGGCGGACTCCACCGCGCTGATACAGGCCTGCGCTTCAGCATCGCCATGAACCACCAGGGTTTTGTCCCCCAGGTTCACCCTCGCGTCATTAACCCCCTCCACCTGCGCCAGTGCAGACTCGATTTTTTTCACGCAGCCGGCGCAGCTGACACCCTGTAACTGAAAGGTCTTGGCGGGCGAAGCGGTTTTGTTGGTCATGAGTTCCTCGTGCCTGAATTCAATGAATAAGTGCGATCGCGCTTCTCAAAGCTTGTTAACAGTGATGGTAAAAGCTTACCGCAGGGGGAATGCAAGCATCAGGTAGTCAAACCTTTGATCCCACTCAGGGTAGCGGAAAGCAGACTAGTGAGATCATCGCGCAGGGTTATTGCTCAGCGCTATGGCCACAATAAATAAGCATTTGCTTTTCTTATCAAAGAGACGTGCTACCGTAATATAAAAAGCAATTACTTATTTTATATCGCCATGCCCATGCCTAACCCCAAAGCTACTCTCTTCGCCGTCATGCTGGTCACCCTAATCGGCACCGCCGGTATCGCATTGCCCTACCCGGTATTGGCGCCGCTATTTCTGGACGGACCGGCGAACGAACTGACGCGGTTTATGGGGCTGCCACCCCAACTGCTGCTCGGTATTTTGCTGGCACTGTTTCCACTGGGGTTACTGATCGGCAGCAGTGTGGTGGGTGCCTTATCGGATCAGTATGGTCGCCGGCGCACGCTGGTGTTTACCCTTGTACTGGCCGCTGCGGGATATGCGTTGTCGGCGCTGGCACTCAGCTGGGAGAACTACTTGCTGTTTGCCTTTGCGCGTTTTGTTACCGGCCTGTGTGAGGGCAATATTGCGATAGCGCGGGCCATGGCCGCAGACCTGCATCCCGCGATTGATCGGACCCGCGCGCTGTCGCTGGCAATGGCTTGTTCTTACGCCGGCTGGCTACTGGGGCCGCTGACAGGGGGATACCTGGCGGCCAGTGGCCCGGTCACCGTGTTCTGGACGGGTGCTCTGGCGGTCTTCGCCTGTGCCTTTATTTCGCGGCTACTGATACCGGCAGATGTGGCACAAAATGTAGAGGAAACAAGCCTGCTGCAACTGGTGCGCACAAAGAACTCCCTCGCACTCTGGCGCGAGCCCGCGATTCGTACCCTGGCACTGTTCAATCTTCTGTTCACCCTTGGGGTGAATGCCTTTTACCAGTTTTATCCTTTCTGGCTTGTGGAAAAATTTGGCTTTCAGCCCCATCAGATTGCGTGGAATACCGTCGTGGTCACCGGCATGATGATTGCCACCAGCGTCATTGCGATACCGGCGCTGAAACGCAGATTCGGTGGCGAGCCCCTCATATTCAGGGGTGCGCTCGCCCTCGGGCTACTGCTGATATTGTTACCTCTAACCAGCGCCCAGGGCACCGTTGCCCTGTTTGCCCTGATTGGCGTGGGTATCGCGACGGTAAACGGAGTCTTCCCCGCTACCATGTCGGAACGCTTCGAACACTACGGCCAGGGCCGCGTGATGGGATTGCTCACCGCCAACTTTTGCCTGACCAGCACCATGATTGCGCTGCTGGGGAGTAGTGTGGCGCTACTCGGCAGCCAGTGGACGCTGATGCTTGGCGGCCTGCTGTGTATTGCCGGCGCGATCTGGTTTGCATTTATTCAGCGCACAGCGGATGCATGGCCGCAAAAGGCGGACGCACAATGACCAGGGCAACATCAAAAAAGTCGACGTCGAGTTCCGCCGGCGATTCCCGCGAGCAGATCCTCTACCTGCTGAAAACCCGCGGGCCACAGTCAGCACCATTTATTGCAGAAAGCCTCGGGATATCCGCCGTGGGCGCGCGCCAGCATTTGCATCAACTGGCAGACGGTGGGCTCCTCAGCCGCTTTGATCGCGTGGAAAAGGTCGGTCGCCCCACCAGCTACTGGGAGCTGACCGAAAAGGCCCAGCAACGCTTTCCCGATCGCCACGGCGACCTCACGGTGCGGCTGATCGACAACGTGCGGGAAGTCTTTGGTGAGCAGGGACTGGACGCGCTGATTGGCCAGCGCGAGAAAGAGTCTCTGACAGAGTACCAATCGGCGCTGGCCAAGTGTCACAGCCTCGGCGCCAGGGTGAAAAAACTGGCGGAGCTGCGCGATCGGGAAGGCTACATGGCACAGGCCGTACGCGAGAAGCGCGGCGTATGGCTACTGCTGGAAAACCACTGCCCGATCTGCGCGGCCGCCCGGCAGTGCCAGGGCTTCTGCCGCTCGGAGCTGGAAATTTTCCGCCAGTGTCTGCCCGGCGCGCAGGTGGATCGATGCGAATACCTGCTAAACGGAGCAAGGCGCTGCGCCTACCGTATTTCGGCGCAGGGCGTCTAACCCGAGCCCGAGCTGCCGCCGACCGAATGTGCGTTACAGAGACTATTTCCGGACGTCTCAGGCGCGATGTGGGAACCCATGAGTCGGGGATTCCCCTCGGTCCAGGGGCCATTTACCCTCCCGGTGACATCCCCTCGGGTGGTATCATCGCGGCATGAAACACCCCCTGCTCCCGGAACGCCCCCTCGTGATCTCCCCCACTCTGGCCACCACCCTCGGCCTGGAGGAGGCAGTATTGCTGGGCGCACTGGGCGACCTGCTACCGTTTTTGCCCGTGGAGTCACACCCCGGTCGGGACTGGTACACCGTAGGGGGCGAGCAGCTTCAACAATTGCTGCCATTCTGGGAGCCTGTGGATATCCAGCGGGTCTCCACCAGTCTACGTAATCAGGGGGCCCTCTTACTTGGCGCGGCCCCCTACGGCAGCAGTGCCATGCTCAAATTCTCGCTACAAGCTGGGCAGGGCTCCAACAGGCCTGCAATAGCTCAGGCCCCCGCTCCCCGCGCGGCCAATACCATTTCGCCCAGCTGGCAGCCTGATAATGAAACCATGGCGCGCATCGCGCAGCTGGGCGTGCCGGAGCACTTCGTGCGGGAGCAGTTACCGGAGTTCGTGACCTACTGGCGAGACCGCGGTGAGAGCCGGCACTCTTTCGGCTCCCTGTTTCTGAAGCAGGTAAAAAACAAGTGGGAGTCCTTCCGGGCTACCCAGGGGCGCAAACAACCGCTGCCTGACCACTGGCGCCCGGGGGAGGAAACCCTGCGCAAGCTTTCAGACGAGGGGGTGCCCAGTACTTTCGTTCAGCGCTGCCTGCAGCGTTTTGTGGAATACCACCGCAACAGTGCCAAGCAATCCGTTTCCTGGGATCTTGAATTTAACGACTGGGTAACCGAGGACTGGGAAAAGCAGGACACCCCGTTTATCGAAAAGCGCAAGCCGGAGCCCATGACCCGGGACTGGCAGCCCAGCGAAAATACCTGGGAACAACTGCGCCGATTGGCCATCAACCCCAATTTTGCTGCAGAATTACTGCCCGAGTTCATTTACAAATGGCTGGAGCGTGGCGGCCACAGCGCCCGTTGGGGCGAGCAGTTTATCGAGTATGCGCGCACGGAGTGGGCTTACTACTGCCAGGGCATCGAAAAGAACCCGGTGGCTAAACCCATTTCCCGCAACTGGCAGCCCTCCAGCGACTGCCTCGGGCACCTGCTGAACCAGTGTGAAATTGATCGGGACTTTGCACTATCGCTGGTTCCGGAATTCATCCTTTACTGGCGCAGCCAGAATGCCGCCCGCAAAAGCTGGGACGCGGTATTTGTGCGCCATGCGCGGCACAAGTGGGCCGAACGCAACAAGTTCGCGATAGGACAACAACATGGCAAGCCACAAGAATCCGGGAACACAGGTAACCAGCGCACCAGAGACACGTCAGTCTGGGACATCGTCACAGACACAAACTGGTAATCCCGAGCTGGAAGCGCGCAAGCGGGCACTGAATGAAGTTTTCGGGCTGCTGAAATTGAGCTACCACAACCAGTTCAACTCCGCTTTTCAGGACGTACAGACGCTGAACCATGCCAAGCGCCTGTGGCTGGAGTCCCTGGCCGGATTCTCCCCCGAGGAAATGGTTGCCGGTGCCAAACGCGCCATCAAGCAATCCGAATATTTGCCTACTATCCACAAGATGTTGCAGTTCTGCGCCGAGGGCGATAACGGTCTTCCGGATCCGCGCGCCGCTTACCGCGAGGCCTGCAATGCCCCCAGCCCCAAGGCCAACCACAAGTGGAGTCATCCCGCCGTATACCACGCGGGCCGCGCCGCCGACTGGTTTTTCCTGGCGAACAACCCGGAAGCTTCCGCTTATCCCGTATTCGCCAGCCACTATAAAAAAATTTGCGAGCGCTTGATGGCGGGCGAAAGCTTGCCCGCGCCAAAACAGGTCCAGCTGGAACATCAAGCGGCGAAACCGCTGTCGAAAGCTGAAAATGCCAAGAAGTTGGCGGAATTGCGCGCGCACCTCAAAATATGATGTGATGGGTGGGCTGAGCTTCAGCGCACAGGCCAGTTTCCACGGATTTACGGAAGCCGGCCATCAAGACACGATTCTTCCGACTCCAGAGCAGGTATCGCCATGGTCAGGCCCCTCCTTCTGCTTGTGGTACCCCTTACACTGCTGGGCAGCAGCCTTGCCAGTGCCGATTTCTATTCCCATCGCTACGGTGGTCTCGCACTCCAGGCAACCGCCCTCAATGATATATGTAGTGACACGAGTAGCTTCGTTGACCGGCTCAACAGCGAGAGTCAGGTCGCAACGCTATCCAACTGCAGTGACGCGGGCGAGGGAGCCAAACTCTACGCGGGGTGGCGCTGGAGCCCTAATTTCGCGGTAGAAGCCGATCTACGACAGACGGCAACATCCACATCAAATTTCGTCGTCGGCAATCCGCAATTTCCGCGACTCGCCATCAAGGACCGTATAACCAACCGGATGGGCAATGCTTTTGTTGTCGGCCACCTGCCTGTGGGGCGCTCGGGATTCAGTGTCTTTGGCAAGCTGGGTGGCGGCTTCTGGTTTAATGAATTGCGTTCGCTGCAGCGAGGAGACGCGCTGGCAGTATTCCAGCTTGAGGACGGGTCTCTGCAACCGGTGGCCATTCCCGTGGAAGGCGTGTTTTCGGAAACGGGCAGTGGTTTTCATTGGGGGTATGGCGCAGGGGTGAGTTATCAACTGCGAGATCGTTGGACTATTCGCGCGGAGTGGGAGCTGTTCCCTGAAGTCGGCAGCGAGGAACTTCGGGGAGAATATCAGGTGGAATCCGCATCGCTGGGCTGGAGTGTTCATTTCTAGCGCACCTGCCATTTGAACTGTGCACAGCCCAACTCATTTGGCGCGATCCACAAGCCTCAGCCCCGGCAGATGCCTCTCGTCGGTGTGAGTGGAGAATTTGATTTCTTAAGAGTTTTCCGGGTTATGCACAACCCGGTTACTCACAGAAACACTGGACAGAGCTGGGGATAAGTTTGGGATATATGACCGGAATGGCGCGGCTATTACGCTACAGGCGGCGCTTAAAATTTCAACGGAGAACAGAGGCAGACTTCTTTGCGGTGATTCGATATCTGCACTTTCCAGTTTTAATTTCAGTGATGAGAATCAATGTCGCACTATTGACAAAATTCCATGACACACCTCTCAAATTGGCTTTATTTTTATTTTCGGATGTAGTTAGATGTAAAAGTGATCAAAATGAACACAATATTTCCGATAACGATTCCGGGGTAGCACAGCATGTCGCGCTTACTTACATTTATTCTCGGATGTACCTTGAGCCTGCCGTCTTTGGCCACCATTACCGAAACGGAAATTACGGAGAATAGTGCGCAATTCACCATCTCCGAAGGCAGCAATTCCGTTGAACTCACCCTCACTTTTGACTCAGTAAAAAACCTGGATGCAACGAGCGCAGGAGTGGACTCTTATATCTTCTCCGTGACGGACCCCAATGTCGTCGCCAGGTTACCCGAGGGCGTCGAGCCGATTGCAGATTTCCCAGTCATGATTGTTATTGAACCTCCCGCAAGTGAAGAACTTTCTTTTCGCGGAGCCGCCGATGTCATGGTCTATACCCACGATATTCACTTTGACAACAATTTCAGGGTATTCAAGTCGCACGAAGGTGAGACCTTTCAGGATTTAACCGCCGAGCACAGTGAAGGCTCGTACCGCGCCCGCCTCAGAACTGGCAACTTCTCCGAGTGGATGGTGGTCCGCGACAACAGAGACCCAAACGACGTAATAGCGCTCAAGTATCAAAGGTTAAGCAACGCGATCAGCTCCAGTAAGCTGAGCTGGTTGACCACTAACCGCCTGCTGGGCCAATTAAATCTTTCCCGGCTCTTTTGGGAACAGGGAAATATCCTACTTGCAATCGCCACATTGGACCTGGTGATTGGCCTGATAGATAGCCTCGCCGGCTCATTAATCAGTAATGTCTGGCATGCCACTTCCCCGCTGACCAACACCGCTGGTGATTTACTCGGCGCAAGTTCAACCCTGCGTTTCAGTCTCTCTCAAGGTTAATTCTGTGCCGGCTCAGTTCAGTATTTACTATCCTCGCCGTCCAGTGAAAGAAATTTGCCTAGAGGATAACAGGACTTACAGACTGGGCCGCAGCACAGACTGCAACTTACATATAGATAATCCCTCCGTATCCAGGAGTCACGCTGAGCTGAAACAGGTGAATAATGTCTGGACGCTTCGTGATCTGGGATCTAAAAATGGCACGAGAATTCACGGCGCAAATGTCAGTTTCGCCAATTTAACGGATGACTGTTGGCTATCAATCGGTGAGATTCAGACGCGTTTCCAACTCCTGGGGATACAGCAGCTGGATCACCTCGAAGGCCAAGCAGACAAGCGTTGGAAGCACTGTGAAGAAATAGGCAAGCAACTGTCCAACAGCGGTGACCTGGAGCAGATGCTCGCCCGAATACTGGAAGGCGTCATCCAGCTGGCTGGCACCGATCGCGCTTTTATCCTACTTAAAGGTACTACCGGTAATCTATCGGTTAGTGCAATGCATGGAGTAACACCCGAAGTTTTGCAACGCGCTGACTTTGCCGGGTCGCGCAGTGCGGTAGCCGAAGTGCTCAGCTCCGGCCGCCCGCTGGTAACCTCTGACAGTCTTGACCATCAGTTTCTTTCCAGCCAGCCCAGTATCCAGCTCAATGCCATTCGTGCCCTTGCCTGCTTGCCGCTGGTGATGGACGATAGACAACTTGGCGTCCTCTATACGGATAGCCTGTTAATGGGAAAAGGGATTACTGAGCTTGATTTAAGTATTCTCGAGGCCATGGCAGACAATGCATCCATGGCAATTGCGGCAACATTGCTTAAAGCGGATCTTGATCAACTGAACCGGAGCACTGCTGAAACGCATTTTCCCAGTCTTTCAGCCTGGAAATGAGGTTTTTCCACTAGTGGAAACAGATCCTGATACAACAAAAACAATAAGCAATCTTTTCCATCCCCTGCAAAGCGGTGAGCGCCTTGCAAATCGTTTTGTTATCCAGTGCTTGGTAGGCCGTGGAGGTTACGGCTCAGTGTACCTGGCAATGGATGAGCAACTTGGGATTGAAGTGGCTTTAAAACTTCTCGACCGGCAAGCAGGAGTAAGCTTGCGCAGAGAAGTTTTGCTTGCGCGAAAAATCAGCCACCCGAATGTGGTTCGCCTGCACGATATTTTCGAGTCCGAGCACGGTTACTTTTACACCATGGACTATATTCCCGGCGAAAGCCTGGCAACCAAGCTCGACCGGGAAAAGCGACTTAAACCGCAGGTCGTAGTCTCACTCGCACACTCCTTGCTGGACGCGCTGGATCAAGCGCACCAGAACAATGTCGTACACCTCGATCTGAAGCCAGAAAACATTTTGATCAACCCGGAAGGGCAGGCTTTTATTACCGACTTTGGCGTCGCTCGCGCTCTGGGTGAAAAAGCCGATGCCCCGTCTGGCACGCCAGATTATGCTTCTCCCGAACAAATTCAGGGAAAAGCCCTCGATGGCCGCAGTGACCTCTACAGCCTCGGGGTGATTCTGTACGAGTCAGCTACCGGATTTCTTCCGTTTGACGGTGAAGAAAGTAGTGCTCGGATGATCGCCCGGTTAAGCGTCCGTCCGCTGGCACCCTGTGAAAGGTGTAAAGAGGTGCCCAGACAACTCAGTCAATTTATCCTCCAGCTGCTCAGTAAACGTCCCAGCAGGCGCCCCACAAGCGCTCGTAACGCTCGCTTGCGTATTGCGCAGGCGCCCCGCAATTATCGCTGGGGCTGGGCACTTCCGCTCGTCGTGATTTTGGGGTTATCACTCTGGAAGTATCAACCTGCACCGTCCGATACAGGTAAACACACCTCGCCCACCTTGCTGGTGCTGCCCGCAGAATACTCACCACCGGTACCAGCCTGGCTTTCCCGCACAGCGGCGGAACAGTTACACAGTCAGCTTGCGTCTTCCCCGAATGTGAGGCTGGCAGAGCAGCAACCGGTTTTGAACTACATCAGCCAGGTCAGTTGGCCACTCCCTCTTTCAACCAGTCAGCAGGAAGAGTTACTACAGGCCTTTGGGGCCGTGTGGGTGGTGACATCTGAAATCAGACCTATAGGGGATGAGTGGAGCCTCACCGTCAGCTACGGTCCACCCGGGCAAAAAAAGGCGCACACCATACACCAGATGATAGAGCCAGAGAATGTGCTCTCTGCGCTCGATCTGGCAGGGAGTAGGCTACTTACGCAATTGGACCAGCGCGCGCCCCAGGCCATCGCCATTCCAGATAAGTTTCGCGCCGAGGTTGTACAGGTACGACGCCACCTCGACATGGGAGAATTTGAACTCGCCGCGAAACTCTCACAATGGCTAACGGTAACATGGCCCCACGCTTTGAGCTCGTACCTGCACTTCAGGGCAAACGATGGGCTCGGTGATATCCGCGAAGCAACAAAAGCCATAGATGAAGCCCACAGCTTACTCGACAACCCGAGCTCAACACTCGCCTTGCAAATCCAGTTTGAGCGACAGAGGCTCGCGGGTAACAGTAAAAAAGCACTTAGCTCTCTTGAAATTCTTAGCGAGCGGTTGCCTTTCAACAGTCGTTTAGCACACCTACACGCGGATCTACTGGCAGACCACAAGAGTTTGGAAGCGAGCATTGACTATTTACGAAGCTGGCTCGCCAACAGTCCCACAGATGCGCGAGGCTGGTACATACTCGGGCGCCAGCTGATTCAAAGTGGCGCGGCACTAAAGGCAATCGAAGAGCCGCTGTCCCGCGCACTTGTGCTTTCTCGCAGTCAGCGGCAATTGAAACTTGAGGCGGACACCCTCGCGGCGATTGGTGTTGCCCAGGAACGGCTAGGTGAACTGGGGCACGCCGATAAATATTATCAGGAGGCTCTGGAAAAGAGGCGGTCACTTGGGGATAAGATTGGTCAGGCAGGGCTGCTGGCAAATATTTCCTACCTAAATGCCATCGCAGGCTCACCGGATAAAGCACAACAGCACCTCGACGACGCACTTTCTTTACTCGCCTTAGAGAATGCACCACGACTTCAAGCCAGTATTCACAACGATAAAGGTGTATTGCTCGAAGAGTCCGGCAACTACAGCGCAGCCAAGCAAGAATATATGAAGGCGCTAGGGCTGCGCCGCGAACTGGACGATCTCGGCCTGATCGCGGAAAGTCAGGCAAATGTAGGTTATATCGCGATGTTGGCGGGTGACAACGAAAGTGCGAGGGTCTACTTTCAGCAATCTCTTCTGGGGCACCAGAATATTGGCGATCGCAGAGGCATGCTCTATGTCAGCCAATATCTTGCCAGTCTGGATACTCGGGAAGGGCGCTGGCCTCAGGCTACCAGAGCATGGCTTCAGAGCCGACGAGAAGCGGAAGAAATTGGAGACCAGCAGGCGAAACTTGCAACATCAATTCACCTCGCACAACTAAGTCTATGGCGAGGCCAGCCGGCCAAGGCCGAAGCGGAGCTTGTAAGAGCGAGTTCGGTGGCGTCGGAACTCCAAGATTCCCGAGCCGAACACGAAATCACCTTGCTACGCGCAGAGCTGACTCTGCGCTATGGCGGCAAACTCAAATTTGATCTTTTAACGGATAGTGCAACTCCTGACCAACTCGCCCGCCAACAACTTATTAAAGCGGAGTGGCTCCTTGAAAACGGGCGCGCGGCAGAAAGTGAACCGGTCATCAGGGAGCTGCTCGGTCAACCATTACCTGCTTGGGAATCTAGTTGGCGACAGTATCTCGTAAATAGCTTGCAGCTCGAGCGGGATGCCATAGATCCTGCAAACCAGATCTGGCGCTGGGCTCGGGGGCTGGAACCTGAAACGATTCCGGCTGAATCCTGGTTCGCTATCCGGCAGAGTGCGCGAGAGTGTAATTCCGGGTCGTGCTCGGAGCTTCCTCACTGGTTTCTCCGTACAATCAAACAGGACCAGCTCAAAGAGTTTTTAAAACTGCCGTGGGTTCCAGAAGCGTGGAGATCACTCGATGGATAAGCTTGAAGTAATGGATCGCCTGCAACGCCTGTCCATCGAGCAGGACAAATTAACACGCAAGCTGATTGATGGGGAGCAGCGCTTTCGCGCTTTGGCCCGCAGTGTCTGGTCTGTGCAGGAAGAGGAGCGCAAAAGGCTCGCACGCGAGCTTCACGACGGTATCGGGCAGACACTGACGGCCTTAAAACTTCGGCTCGCGACCATGGAAGCCTCTGCCGAAAAAACCGAAGTCCTGGAAATTACCGAAATTGCATTGAGTGAAGCCCGCCAGCTTGCGCGATTGTTACGTCCAGCAGTGCTGGATGACCTTGGCTTGTCCCACGCACTCGAATGGCTCTGCCAGCTTATTGAGGATCAGACTGAAATCCAGGTAGCACTGCGTATTTCCGGGTTGGAAAACCGGCTTCCACCAGACATAGAAACCCTGCTTTTCCGACTTGCGCAGGAAGCGTTGACGAACGCGCAGAAGCACAGTAAAGCGAGCATTATCGATATTCGGCTCACCTGCACGGATCAGCGTGTCACTCTGTGTATCGCAGACAACGGTGTCGGTTTTGACGTGGATAAGGCTTGTGCAGCAGAGCGAGACGGCTTCGGACTCCGCAGCATGCGTGATCGGGTGGAGCTGTTCAGCGGAGACTTTTCGATAAAAAGTTCCCGCAACAGCGGGACGGATATTTTTGTGAGCCTTGGGCGGTAGCCCTCGCCACTTCTTTCAAGAATTTCGGCTGGCTGTAATGGTTGGTTTGCCGGGAGTAAATAAACGCAGGAAGCTCCCCGTAGGCTTGGGTACAAAAAAGAGCCCAATGAAAAAAGCCCTGACAATGGCCTACACTGGGTGTCGAGCTACGCTCGCCATCGCTGTGCGTGATACGGCATCCCGGCGCCTTTCGGCGCCCGTGCCTCCGCTCCTTCGGAGCGGCCGGGGTCGCGCACGACCTTTCACATGGCAGCGCTTTGCGCTGCGAGGTAGTGGCAGTGATTCATCGTATCCTAAATACAAAAAAGGCCACCCCATCCGGGGTGGCCTTTTTTGTATTTAGAAGCCTGACGATGACCTACTCTCACATGGGGAATCCCCACACTACCATCGGCGATGTTGCGTTTCACTTCTGAGTTCGGCAAGGGATCAGGTGG